>NZ_JYJF01000041.1 GCF_000955975.1 Saccharothrix sp. ST-888 | reverse complement strand
GCGGCATGGCGGCGCACGGGGTGGAGTTCCTGACCACGCCGGACGCCTACTACGACGCCCTCGCCGAGCGGGTCGGCCCGACCCGGGTGCCGATCGAGGAGCTGCGGGAGCTGAGCGTGCTGGCCGACCGCGACGAGGACGGCTACCTGCTGCAGATCTTCACCAAGCCGGTGGTCGACCGCCCGACCGTGTTCTTCGAGATCATCGAGCGGCGCGGCTCCAAGGGCTTCGGCAAGGGCAACTTCAAGGCCCTGTTCGAGGCGATCGAGCGCGAGCAGGCCCGCCGGGGCAACCTCTGAGCCTGCCCCCGATCCGCCCATGACCCGCCCACCGCGACCGGAAGAGCAGAGCAAGATGATGGTGTGGTTCATCACCGGGGCGTCCCGCGGCCTCGGCCTGGAGATCGCGCGGGCCGCCCTGGCGGCCGGAGACCGGGTCGTCGCCACGGCCAGGGACGTCGAGGCGGCGCGGCGCGCCCTGCCCCAGGACGGGGACGGCCTGCTGGTACTGCCGCTGGAGGTGACCGACCAGGCCCAGGCCCGGGCGGCCGCGGCCCGTGCCGTCGAGGAGTTCGGCCGGATCGACGTCCTGGTCAACAACGCCGGCTACGGCGTGGCCGGGGCCGTCGAGGAGACCTCGGACGAGGAGGCCAGGGCCCTGTTCGACACCAATGTGTTCGGACTGCTCAACGTCACCCGGGCGGTGCTGCCGACCCTGCGGGCGCAGCGCGCCGGACACATCGTCAACATCGGTTCGGTGGGCGGGTTCAGCCAGGGCGCCGGCTCCGGGATCTACGGCGCCAGCAAGTTCGCGGTGGAGGGCATCACCGAGGCCCTGCACGCCGAGCTGTCCGGCCTGGGCATCGCGGTCACGGTGGTCGAACCGGGCCAGTTCCGGACCGACTTCCTCGACCCGGCCAGCCTGCGCCAGGCCGGCCGGACCATCGCCGACTACGCCGACTCCGCCGGCGCCCGCCGCAGCCAGTTCGCCGAGGTCAACGGCCGCCAGCTCGGTGATCCGGCGAAGGCCGGGCAGGCGGTCGTCGCCCTGGTGCACGCCGAACGCCCGCCGCTGCGGCTGCCGCTGGGCCAGGACAGCCTGGACCGGATCGAGGCCAAACTCGCCCATGTCGCAGGGGAGATCGAGGTCTGGCGCGAGCTGGCCGAGTCGACCGGCCACCAGCCGGCGGCAGCGTCCGCACCGGCGGCGGGCGGCCGGTCATGAGCCTCACCGACCGGCTCAAGGCGGCGATCGCCGAGCCCGCCACCGGCGACGCCTTCGACGTCCATGCCGAACTGGACGGTGTCCTGGGGGACATCGGCATGACCGCCGCCGACACCGGCGGCACCGTCACCTTCCACGGCGCCGACCCGGTGGTGCCCAGCACGCTCCGGCTGGGCGCCGCCGCCGGGATCGCGCTGGTCGCCAAGTCGGCGGCGGTGGCCGGGCTCCGCCGGGTGCGCGGGGGTTCGGGCCAGGACATCGCGGTGGACCTGCGGGTCGCGCCGCACCGGCTCTGCCCGTTCTACGACCGCAAGTGGGAGCTGGTCAACGGCGCCCCGCTGAGCGAGTCCTCCAACCCCAGCAACGCGCTCGGCTGGTCCTTCTACCGCAGCCGCGACGGCCGGTGGATGATGCCGCAGAACATGTACCCCAAGATCAAGGTGGCCGCCCAGAAGCTGCTGGGCACCCCCGACGACTCGGACGCGGTCGCCGCCGCGATCGCCCGCTGGGACGGCCGCGAACTGGAGGAGGCCGGCAACCGGGCCGGGGTCGTGATGGCGATGCTCCGCGACACCGAGGAGTTCCTGGCCGAGCCGCAGTACCGCGACGTGCTGGCGCGGCTGCCGCTGGTCGAGATCGAGAAGATCGGCGACAGCGAGCCCGAGCCCCTGCCGCCGACGCCCGCCGGCCTGGAGAACCCGCTGGACGGCATCCGGGCGCTCGGCATGGGCCACGTCATCGCCGGTGCCGGGGTGGGCCGGGCGCTCGCCCTGCACGGCGCCGACGTCCTCAACCTCTGGCGCCCGGACGAACTGGAGCACGAGCGCAGCTACATCAGCGCCAACGTCGGGGTCCGCTCGACCTTCCTGGACCCGTACCAGGCCGAGGGCCGGACGCTGGTCCGCCGGCTGCTGCGGGACGCCGACGTGTTCTACGCCAACCGGCGCCCCGGCTACCTGGCGAAGATCGGCCTCTCCGCCGAGGAGGCCGCCGCCGTCCGCCCCGGCATCGTGTACGCGACCAACTCGCTGGCCGGCGAGCAGGGGCCGTGGGCCGGGCGGATCGGCTTCGACCAGACCGCGGGCAGCCTGGTCGGCATCATGAACCTCGAAGGGGAGAACGGCGTCCCCGCCCTCCCGCCGGTCATGGTGGTCAACGACTACATCACCTCCTGGCTGACCACGGCCGGGATCGTGGAGGCACTGTCCCGGCGGGCCCGCGAGGGCGGCAGTTACCGGGTGCACGTCTCCCTGGTCCGGGCCGCCCTGTGGATCCTCAGCATGGGCGTCTTCGACCAGGGCTACGCCCGGTCGATCGCCGGGACCGGGGTCGAGCACGCCTACCTCGACCCCGAGACCTTCACGGCCGACACCCCGCTCGGGCACTACCAGGGCGTCACCGACCAGGTCCGGATGTCGGCCACCCCCGGCCGCTACCGCCACATCCTCGTCCCGCGCGGCTCCTCGGCCCCCGTCTGGCTGCCCCCCGTCGGCTGACCCGAGGACACCGGCGGGACCACGACCCCAAGGACATCGCGATGACCGACATGAACCGACGCTCCCTGCTGACCGGCACCGTGGCGCTGGCGGCGGGCGGATCCATACCGGCGCCCGCGGCCGACCAGGCCGCCCCCGAGCAGCCCGGCGCGCCCGAGGCCCCGGCCGGCAGACGCAGCCCGCGTCCGGCCGGCGGTGATGCCGTCACCGTGCTCCCCGGCGACCCCCGCTACGAGGCCCTGGTGGTGGGCAACAACGCGCGCTGGGTGGGCCGTCCCGAGTCCGTCCGGCTGGTGGCCAGCACCGAGCAGGTGGTCCGGGCCGTGCAGGAGGCGGTGGACGGCGGCAAGCGGATCTCGGTGCGCAGCGGCGGCCACTGCTACGCCGACTTCGTCTTCAACTCCGAAGTCCAGCTGGTCATCGACACCACGCCGATGCACGCCGTCCACTTCGACGAGCAGCGGCGAGCCTTCGTCGTCGAGGCCGGGGCGACCCTGCTCCAGGCGTACGAGGAGCTGTACAAGACCTGGGGCGTGACCATCCCGGGCGGCCGCTGCTACTCGGTGGGCGCCGGCGGACACGTCACCGGCGGCGGGTACGGCTTCCTCTCCCGCAAGCACGGCCTCACCTCCGACCACCTGTACGCGCTGGAGGTGGTGGTGGTCGGTGCCGACGGACGGGCGCGCAGCGTGGTGGCCACCCGCGAGCCCGACGACCCGCACCGCGACCTGTGGTGGGCGCACACCGGGGCCGGCGGCGGCAACTTCGGTGTGGTGACCCGGTTCTGGTTCCGCACCCCGGGCGCCGAGGGCGAGGACCCGGCCGAGTTGCTGGTGCGCCCGCCGAAGGAGGTGCTGATCAACGCGGCGGCGCTGCCGTGGGCCTCCCTGGACTCCGCCAACTTCGCCGCCCTGGTGCGCAACTACGGCCGCTGGCACGAGCGCAACAGCTCGCCCGACTCGCCGTACGCCACCCTGTGCAGCTTTCTGACGCTCTGTCACCAGTCCAACGGCACCGTGAGCCTGCTGACCCAGATCGACGGCACCCTGCCCGACGCCGAACGGCTGCTCGCCGACTACCTCGCGGAGCTCACCGGCGGCAGCCGGATCACCCTCCAGCCGCTCACCCGGCCGGCCGGCGAGGACCGTGCGATGCCGCAGCTCTTCACCCCGCGCAGGCTCCCGTGGCTCACCGCCACCAAGTACCTCGGCTCCAACAACGCCGCACTCGCCAACCCCACGCTGCGCGGCGCCCACAAGTCCGTCTACCTGCGGCAGGGCTTCACCGACGAGCAGATCGCGGCGCTCTACCGGAACCTGACCCGCACGGACCACCACAACCCCACCTCGACGGTCTCCCTGCTCTCCTACGGCGGCCGGATCAACTCGGTCCGGCCCGACGAGACCGCGTCGGTCCAGCGCGACTCCACGTTCAAGGCGCTCTTCCAGAGCCTGTGGCCCGACCAGGCCGACGACGACGCCAACATCGCCTGGACCCGCGAGATCTACCGCGACGTCTTCGCCGCCACCGGCGGCTACCCCGTCCCCGGCGACCAGACCGACGGCTGCTACATCAACTACGCCGACACCGACATCACCGACCCGGCCCACAACCGCTCGGGAATCCCCTGGTACACCCTCTACTACGGCGCCAACTACCCACGCCTGCAACGCATCAAGGCCGCCTACGACCCGCGCGGCATCTTCCGCCACCCCCAGTCGATCACCCCGGCCTGATCCGCCCCGGCCGGTGGAGCACCCTGGGCGCTCCACCGGCCTTGGATCAGTTCATGCCGTTGCGCCGGTACGGCACGTACGGGTGCCCGGCCGCCGCCTCCGAGCCCGCGTCACCGGAGTAGTACGGATACGGGATCACGTGCGAGACCGTGCCCTGGGACCCGTTGTCCTCCAGTGCGATGTACTTGGTGTGGGCCGCGTCGGCCCAGCCGCCGAACAGGACCGTGTGGTCGCCGGCTATCAGGGCGTCGCCGGGCTGCAGATCGTCCTTGGTGATCCGGTGCGCCACGCCCGACCCCATCAGGCCCCAGGTGTTGAGCCCCGGGGTCTCCAGCCCCCAGGCGGCCGAGACGAAGCCGGAGCAGTCGTCCCGGTAGCCGTTGGTGAAGGCCGACTGGCTGTAGCCGATGTTGTGGCGGACCCGGTCGAGGGCGCGCTCCAGGGCGTCCTTGCGGTCCTGCGAGAGGCCGTCCGTCTTGGGCTCGGTCTCGACACCGGCGCCTGTGGTGGTGTGGTGCTTGCCCGGGGACCAGGCGTCCCAGTTACCCGTGGTCTTCCAGTCGCCGGTGCCGTGCCCGGAGGGGTAGCTGCCGTTGCCGCCACCACCGCCGCCGCCTTCACCACCGCCACCACCACCGCCGTGACCGTGACCGCCACCGCCGCCACCACCGCCGCCGCCGTGGCTGCCACCGCCGCCGCCACCGCTGCCACCACCGTGGCTGCCACCGCCCCCACCGCCGCCGCTCGGCTTCGGCGCGGGAGGTGCCGGGTCGGACGGGTGCTTGATCTTGCCCAGCCCTTCCTTGATCTTCTGCTCGGCCTGTTCGTACTCCTTGATCACCAGCTGGATGTTCTTCGCGTCGGCGGCCAGCTCCTTGGTGAGCTGCTCCTTGAGCTGCCCCAGCGCCTTGGCCCGCTGCGAGATCTCCTTGGCGTCCTTCACCACGTCGTAGGCGATACCGAACCCGGCGATACCGGCCAGCGGGCTGGCCGCCAGGTCGATCGCCGCAGCCCGCTCGATCTCCGACTGAATGCTCGACAGCTTCGCGTTCAACTCCGCCAGCTTCTGGCTGAGCTGCTGCCAGTCCCGCTGGATCTTCGCCAGGTCCTGTAGCTGCACCCCGAACTGGTCGCTACCCATGTGTTCGACTTCCCTCCGCGCCCGACACCCCGGGATCAGTACACGTTGTTGAGATTCGTGACGGCCTTGCTCAGACCGTCCAGCTGATCGGCGACGTTCGCGAGCTCCCGGACCCGGCCGTGCGCGTGGTCGACGAAGGCGTCGGACGCCGGGCCGTGCCAGGTGAGCTGGCCCAGCGCGGTGTTGATGTCCTTGCCGAGCGTGTCGACCTGCTTGCCGAGATCCGCCAGCTCGGCCGCGATCTTCTCCAGATCGCCCCCGCCGAACATCTCGCCCAGCGCCCAGTGCGCGATCTCGGCGGGCGCCATGATGATGTCCTTGCCCACCTTGGCGACGTCGCCGACCAGGTCCTTGGTGTCGTCCCACGCCTCACTGAAGAAGTTCATTCCCGCTCCCCCGTACACACGTGCGCACTCTGTTGAACCGTCACGAGGCTAGCCGACCGCCCACCCGCTGGGGAGGGCTCCCCCGTCGACTCCTCCCCACCCTCCACCACCCGCTCCGCCGAAGCCAGCAGCGCGGTCACCTCGAACCCGAGCAACCCACCCGGCCCGAGCCGCTCACCCGCCAACCGGTCGTACGCCGCCTTGACCCGGGCCACCGTGTCCGGCGACTGGCTGGTCAGCACACGCCCGACGTTGGCGACCCCGCCCGCCACGCCGGACCACCACTCCTCGGGTGCCGGCCGGTGCGTCCAGCGCACCTCCCGGCACCGCGCCCCCGGCCAGCCGGCCCGGACCAGCAGCCCGGCGAAGCCGTCCGGGTCCCGCTCGAACTCCACCGGGACTCTCGGCGGCTCGGGCCGCTCGGCCCCGCCCTCGGTGAGCGCCCGGTCGAACAGACTCATGCCCGGGTTGGGTCCAGCGGGCCAGATGGTCGCGGCGATCCGCCCTCCCGGCCGGGTGACCCGGCGCAGCTCGGCGAGCGCGGCGATCGGGTCCTCGACGTGGTTGACCACGAAGTTGGCCGTCACGGCGTCGAACTCGCCGTCCGCGAACGGGAGCCGGGGCAGGACGGCGACCCCGACCTCGGCCTCCGGCACGTTGGCTGCCGCCAGCTCGACCATCCCGGGCTCGGCGTCCACCGCGGTGACCCGCGCCCCGCGCTCCCGGGCCGCCGCCGCCACCGTGCCGGGGCCGGTGCCCACGTCCAGCAGCCGTACGCCTTCGGCCACGCCCGCCGCGTCCAGCAGCGCGGGCACCGCGTGCGCACACAGCCGGGCGAAACTGCCCTGGTACGCCACCGCACGCCCGGCCCACAGCTCCCGCTCGTGCGCGTCGAATTCCCCCGCCATGATCATCTCCCCCGGTCGGCGAACCATGATCATCTCCCTTGTCGCCGAAACCGTCGAGCCGACACGCCTTCCTGACGGCGGGCCCCGGCCCCGCATTTGCCCACCCGCCTGCCCGACGGACGGCGTGCCCGCTTGCCGCGCGGCCGTACCGGCGAGCGGTCTGTGACACTGGAGGGGCTCGAAAACCGAGGTGCGCCTGCCTGCGCCTCCTTGCGAACCTAGAGGGATGTCCGCAGTGAGTTCTCCCGTAGCCCAGCCCGCCGATGCGCCCACCATCGGGGGGCTGGCAGCCCGCCTGACCGAGCTCACGATCCGCGATCAGCAGCGGATCGGCCGACGGCTGGACGGTGCGCGGCGGGTCCGCAAGCCGGAGGCCCGGCAGAAGATCGCCGAGGAGCTCGCGGCGGAGGTCGAGAAGGCCGAGCTCCGGATCCGGCAGCGCCGCGAGGCGGTGCCCGCGATCAGCTATCCGGAAGAGCTGCCGGTCAGCCAGAAGAAGGACGAGATCCTCGCCGCGATCCGGGACCACCAGGTGGTGATCGTCGCGGGCGAGACCGGCTCCGGCAAGACCACCCAGATCCCGAAGATCTGTCTGGAGCTGGGCCGCGGCGTCAAGGGCCTGGTCGGCCACACCCAGCCGCGCCGGATCGCCGCCCGCACGGTGGCCGAGCGGGTCGCCGAGGAGCTGAACACCCCGCTGGGCGAGGCGGTCGGCTGGAAGGTCAGGTTCACCGACCAGGTCGGCCAGGACACCCTGGTCAAGCTGATGACGGACGGCATCCTGCTCGCGGAGATCCAGACCGACCGCGAGCTGCGCCAGTACGACACCCTGATCATCGACGAGGCGCACGAGCGCAGCCTCAACATCGACTTCATCCTCGGCTACGTCAAGCAGCTGCTGCCGCGCCGCCCCGACCTCAAGGTCGTGATCACCTCCGCGACCATCGACCCCGAGCGCTTCGCCGCGCACTTCGGCGACGCCCCGATCGTCGAGGTCTCCGGCCGTACCTACCCGGTCGAGGTCCGCTACCGCCCGATCCTGGAGGAGGGCGAGAGCGAGGAGGACATCGACCGGGACCGCGACCAGGTCCAGGCGATCTGCGAGGCGGCCCAGGAGCTCCAGGCCGAGGGGCCGGGCGACATCCTGGTCTTCCTCTCCGGCGAGCGGGAGATCCGCGACACCGCCGACGCGCTGAACAAGCTCAACCTGAAGTTCACCGAGGTCCTGCCGCTCTACGCCCGGCTGAGCTCGGCCGAGCAGCACCGGGTCTTCCAGCGCTCCGGCAGCCGCCGGATCGTGCTGGCGACCAACGTCGCGGAGACCTCGCTCACCGTCCCCGGCATCAAGTACGTGATCGACCCGGGCACCGCCCGGATCTCCCGCTACAGCCACCGCACCAAGGTCCAGCGGCTGCCGATCGAGGCGGTCAGCCAGGCCAGCGCCAACCAGCGCAAGGGCCGCTGCGGCCGGACCTCGGACGGCATCTGCATCCGGCTGTACTCGGAGGAGGACTTCCTCTCCCGCCCGGAGTTCACCGACGCCGAGATCCTGCGCACCAACCTGGCCTCGGTCATCCTCCAGATGACGGCCGCCGGGCTCGGCGACATCTCCGCCTTCCCGTTCCTGGACCCGCCGGACTCCCGCAACATCAAGGACGGCGTCAACCTCCTGCACGAACTCGGCGCCCTCGACCCGGCCGAGAAGGACCCCCGCAAGCGGCTCACCGGCCTCGGCCGCAAGCTGGCCCAGCTCCCGGTGGACCCCAGGATGGCCCGGATGGTGCTGGAGGCCGACCGGCTCGGCTGCGTCCGGGACGTGATGGTGATCGCCGCCGCGCTCTCCATCCAGGACCCGCGCGAACGGCCCGCCGAGAAGCGCCAGGCCGCCGACGAGCGGCACCGCCGCTTCAGCTCCGAGACCTCCGACTTCCTCTCCTTCCTGGCGATGTGGCGGTACGTGAAGGAGCAGCAGCGCGAGCTCTCCTCCTCGGCCTTCCGCCGGATGTGCAAGTCGGAGTTCCTGAACTACCTGCGGATACGCGAGTGGCAGGACATCTGCACCCAACTCCGTACGGTGGCGAAGCAGTTGGGCGTCACCATCGAGGAGGGCCCGCACACCGGCGAGGAGCCGGAGCCGGACGCCGACCGGATCCACCAGGCGCTGCTCTCCGGACTGCTCTCGCACATCGGCCTGTTCGACGTGGAGAAGCGCGAGTACGGCGGTGCGCGCGGTGCCCGGTTCGCCGTCTTCCCGGGGTCGGGGCTGTTCAAGAAGCCGCCGCGCTGGGTGATGTCGGCCGAACTCGTCGAGACCTCCCGGCTCTGGGCCCGGATCAACGCGAAGATCGAGCCGGAGTGGGTCGAGCCGCTGGCCGGCCACCTGGTCAAGCAGACCTACAGCGAGCCGCACTGGGAGAAGAAGTCCGGCGCGGTGCTGGCGTACGAGAAGGTCACCCTCTACGGCGTCCCGATCGTCGCCCAGCGCAAGATCAACTACGGCCGGATCGACCCCGAGCTCTGCCGTGAACTCTTCATCCGCAACGCGCTGGTGGAGGGCGACTGGGAGACCCACCACAAGTTCTTCGGCGAGAACCGCAAGCTGCTCTCCGAGGTGGAGGAGCTGGAGAACCGGGCCCGCCGCCGGGACATCATGGTGGACGACCAGACCCTGTTCGACTTCTACGACTCCCGGCTGCCCGAGGAGATCGTCTCCACCCGGCACTTCGACTCCTGGTGGAAGAAGACCCGGCACGAGCAGCCCGACCTGCTCAACTTCGAGAAGTCGATGCTGATCAACGACGCGGCGGGCGGCGTCACCGAGGATGACTACCCGGACTACTGGCAGCAGGGCAAGCTGCGCTTCAAGCTGACGTACCAGTTCGAGCCTGGCAGCGACGCGGACGGCGTGACCGTCCACGTCCCGCTGCCCGTCCTCAACCAGGTCACCTCGGAGGGCTTCGACTGGCAGATCCCGGGTCTGCGGGCCGAACTGGTCACCGCGTACATCCGCTCGCTGCCCAAGGCGATCCGGCGCAACTTCGTCCCCGCCCCGGACTTCGCGGCGGCGGCGCTGCGGCAGGTGAAGGACCGCCAGGAGCCGCTGCTGCCGACCCTGGAGCGGATCCTGCACCGGATGTCCGCGATCCCCATCCCGCCGGAGGCCTGGGACGACGAGCGGATCCCCGACCACCTGAAGGTGACCTTCCGGGTGGTGGACGGCAAGCGGAAGCTGGCCGAGTCCAAGGACCTGGAGGACCTGCGGCTGCGGCTGAAGCCCAAGCTGAAGGAGACGCTCTCCAGCGCCGCCTCCGGCCAGGGCATCGAGCGCGGCGGCCTGACCGCCTGGCCGGCCGACCTGCCGGTGCTTCAGCGCACCTTCGAGCAGCGCTCGCGCGGGCACGCGCTGCGCGCCTACCCGGCGCTGGTGGACGAGGGCGGGACGGTGGGCATCCGGCTCTTCGACACCCCCGAGGCGCAGGCCCAGGCGATGTGGGCGGGCACCAGGCGGCTGCTGATGCTCACCATCCCCTCGCCCGCCAAGTCGATCCAGGGCCGGCTGGGCAACCAGGCCAAGCTCGCCCTCTCGCACAACCCGCACGGGTCGATCACGGCCCTGTTCGAGGACATCGTGGCGGCGGCCACCGACCGGCTGATGGCCCTGGGCGGCGGTCCGGCCTGGGACGAGGCGGCCTTCACCAAGCTGTACGACAAGGTGCGGACCGACCTCTACGACCTGTCGGCGGACACCACGCTGAAGACGGCCACCGCGCTGATCGCCTTCCACAAGGCGTCCACCCGCCTGAAGTCGGTCTCCAGCCCGGTCCTGCTCTCGGCCGTCAACGACATCCGGCTGCACCTCGCCTCGCTGATCCACCCGCCGGCCAAGGACAGCCCGGGCTTCGTCACCGCCACCGGCTGGCAGCGGCTGCCCGACCTGAAGCGCTATCTGCTCGCGGTGGACCGCCGCCTGGAGGCGCTGCCCAACCACCCCCAGCGCGACCTGCTCCACCTGCACAAGGTCCAGCAGGTGCAGGACGCCTACGGCGAGCTGCTCGCCAAGGTCCCGGCCGGACGGGAGCCCTCGCCGGAGGTACGGGCGATCCGCTGGATGATCGAGGAGCTGCGGGTGAGCTTCTTCGCCCAGGGCCTGGGCACCCCGACCCCGGTCTCGGAGAAGCGCATCCTCAAGGCGATGGAGGCGGCCACCGGGACGCTCTAGAGCCGGTTCGACCTGGGGGCCAGACATGCAGTACGATCTGTCTTGTTCGGAAGCGCCAAGCGGAAGAACACGAGAGATCAGAACACTCTGGTCCCGTGGAGCAGTTGGTTAGCTCGCCACCCTGTCAAGGTGGAGGTCGCGGGTTCAAGTCCCGTCGGGATCGCAGTAGACGAGAGGCCCGGAGCCGAAAGGTTCCGGGCCTCTCGCTTTGTGCTGACCGGGTGTCAGTTTCCTCCACCCCGGCGTAGGTCTAGACCACAAGGTAACGACCCTGTGATGGTCGTCACTTATATTTCCTTGAGACCGGACACTCCAGACACCTCTCGCACACCTCGTAATTTAATATATAAAATTGTACATGTATTTCCCATGAATTCCCTCACCACAACAGCACCAATAGGAATATCAGATTCCGGACACACGGAAGGGGCCGTACCCCAGACCCGGCGGAGTCAGGGATACGGCCCCTTCTGAAATGTGTCAGCGGGCCTCTCAGGCCTCTGTACGCTGCGCCGGAATACCGGCCAGCAGTGCGCGCACCTCCGCCTCGCGGTAACGGCGGTGACCGCCGAGAGTGCGGATGGACGTGAGCTTGCCGGCCTTGGCCCAGCGAGTGACCGTCTTAGGGTCCACGCGGAACATGGTGGCGACCTCTGCCGGTGTCAGCAGGGGCTCAGCGTCAGGGGTACGAGCGGTCATGAGCGGCCTCCTCGGGAGAACCGAACCAGGGCGGTTCTATCCTTCAAATTCTGCACCTTGGCCCGCGATGCCCGAAATGGCACAGACGGGCCGAGTCGGTTATAGGACGAACGGCTTGTCCTGGTGTCTACAACTACACCATTCGTCCAGCCCCATCGGCCAAACCGCCAAAATTGACCCCTCACGGGTTCAAGCACGACGGATGGCCATGGACCACCTCATAGCGGACAGTCACCGTACGGTAACCATCGGTCAGGGGCGGACCAGACCCTTAGTTTCCCCGCAAAGCACGCACCACCGTCAGATCCACCCAAAAGTGGACACACCTGAGTGAACTTGGGCTGGTTGTCCCATTTTTGCATATAGGTGTAAGTTCGCGTCAACGGTGAGTAGTGTCACGTTCGCGGGGTATTGACCCGAACCGGGACCTTGGGCCCCGGGCATCAGGCCCGATGGACCCAACCATCCTTACCCGGACCACTGACACTTCCCCCCTGGCGGCCCGCTGAGGGCCCGTCAGCGGCCTGCCGGCCGCCGGTCGACCTCAACCCCGGTCAGCTGGCGTACCGCAGGGCCTGCACCTGCCGCCAACGCGCCGTCACCGACTCGTATGCCCGCACCGCGCCCGCGCCGTCACCGGAGCGCAGCGCCAGCAGCCCGGACTCGATCTCGGCCACCGAATCCTCCACCGCCAGCCGCTCGGGCCCGAGCAGGTGCACCAGGCCCCCGTAGTCCAGCTCCACCAGCGACCTCGGGTGGAACTCCTCCAGCCAGCGCCCGACCTGCTCCACCCCCTGCACCAGCGGCCCACCCCGGCCCGCGCTCCCGCCCTGCCCGCGCCCCTGCCCCTGCCCCTGCCCCTGCTGCTCGCGCAGCGCCCGGTAGGCACGCGCCACCCGGCGGCGCGCCTGCGCCATCGGCGTCAGATAGAACAGGGCCGCCGGGACCGGCCCCGCCAGCCCGGCGTCGCTGCCGGGGACGAAACAGCGGTCCTCCGCCCCGAACGGCAGGAACCAGCGCACCGGCACCTCCCAACGGCTGGTCAGAATCCACGGCCGGGCGTCCGGGTGGCCCGCCTGCCACCGCTCCTGGTCGGCCAGCGCCGCGGCCCGCGCGGTCGGCGGCAGCACGGTGTCCAGCAGCGCCGCCGGCAGCGCGCCGCGCAGCTCCTCCAGCGCCTGCCAGCAGCGCAGCCGGGTCGCCCACGGGCAGACGTACGCCACCCCGTCCAGCTGCCGCACGAAGGCCCGCTCGCTCTCCCGGTCCGGAAGGTCGCGCGGGGTGCGGCCGACCACCTCGGCGAGCGCCCGGCGCTGCTCGGCGAGCGCGGCCGGTGCCACGGAGTGCTCGGCCGAGGTCGCGTCCGGACCGTGCGCGGCGAGGTACGCCTGCCAGCGGGCCCGCTCGGGCTCCGGGTAGGCGGCGAGCGGCTCGTAGACCCGCAGATGGGCTGCGTACGGCGGGAGAACCGAGGTGCGCACGGTGGTCACGCCTGGCATCGTCGCACGCTGCCCCCACCGGCCGGGAGGGTGTTCCGGGCCTGTTTGCGACGGTGTCCGCGCGTTGCCCGCGGGGCACCTGCCTCGTTGGCGATGCCACCGCCCTTTCCTTGTGCACAAGGGCAGATCCGCCGCTCACCCCAGGGCTACGCTTCCCTCAGTCGCCCACACCACAGCAGTGGGCCACAGATACTGGAGTCACCACAGTGACCGACGTACAGACCTCCGCGACGCACCCCGCACCCGGCGTGCTGAGCAGGATCTTCCGTACCGAGCAGGACGGCGTCCCCGGCGACGGGCACGAGCAGGTCGTCCTCTGCCACGACCGCAGCAGCGGCCTGAAGGCGATCATCGCCATTCACTCCACCGCGCTGGGCCCGGCCCTCGGCGGCACCCGCTTCCACCAGTACGGCTCCGAGGAGGAGGCCCTGGAGGACGCGCTGCGCCTGTCCCGTGGCATGAGCTACAAGAACGCGCTCGCCGGCCTCGACCTCGGCGGTGGCAAGGCCGTCATCATCGGCGACCCCGACAAGGCGAAGAACGAGGCGATGCTCCGCGCCTACGGCCGCTTCGTGCAGTCCCTGCGCGGCCGCTACATCACCGCCTGCGACGTGGGCACCTACGTCCAGGACATGGACGTGATCGCCCGCGAGACCGAGTTCGTGACCGGCCGCTCGCCCGAGCACGGCGGTGCCGGCGACTCCTCCATCCTGACCGCGTTCGGCGTCTTCCAGGGCATGCGCGCCTCCGCCCAGGCCCGCTGGGGCCAGCCCACCCTGCGCGGCCGCCGGGTCGGCGTCGCGGGCGTCGGCAAGGTCGGCCACTACCTGGTCGGCCACCTGGTCGCCGACGGCGCCACGGTCGTCATCACGGACGTCTCCGAGACCGCCCTGAACCGGGTCCGCGCCGCGCACCCCGAGGTCGAGGTGGTGGCCGACACCAAGGCCCTGCTCCAGGCCGACCTGGACGTCTACGCCCCCTGCGCCCTGGGCGGCGCGCTCGACGACCTGACGGTGGGCGCGCTCGGCGCGGCCGGCACCTCGGTGGTCTGCGGCGCGGCCAACAACCAGCTGGCCCACCCGGGCGTCGAGAAGGACCTGGCCGACCGCGGCATCCTCTACGCGCCCGACTACCTGGTGAACTCCGGCGGCGTCATCCAGGTCGCCGACGAGATCGACGGCTTCAACTTCGAGCGGGCCAAGAACAAGGCCACCAAGATCTTCGACACCACCCTGGAGATCTTCACCCGGGCCGCCGGCGACGGCATCCCGCCGGCCGTGGCCGCCGACCGCCTGGCCGAGAAGCGGATGCGGGAGATCAGCGCTCTGCGCACGATCCTGCTGCCGGGCGCCCGCAAGGGCTGACCGGCCCCGGGTGGGGGCTCCGGAGCCCGCAGCCCCCACCCCGCCCGCATCACAATGTGGAACCGGATTCTCACTTCGTAGCCCGAACGGGCGATCCTGGGCCCTGGGCGAGGGATAATCAGTCCCGGAACGACGGAACCAGGGCAGGCTCCGAACAGCCTGCGACAGCCCAGAAATCCCCACGTGACCAGGAAAGAACCGGTTTCGGGGGCAGACTGTGCGCGCCACGTCACACCGGCGACGTACCGTTCGGCGGCGGAAACAGGTACCGTTAATGCTCCAAGGGACGGTTCTCCCACTTCGGGCGCACCGGTCCTGATCATGAACACGTGTCAGACTCGGGGCCGTGAGCCCCATCGTTGAGGGGGTCGACCCATGGGGCGCGGCCGGGCCAAGGCCAAGCAGACGAAGGTCGCCCGCGAGCTGAAGTACAACAGCGGCGGCTTCGACGCTAACCGTCTGTCCAGCGAGCTGGGCGTATCGCCCTCTACCGCTTCGATCAAGCCAGAGCCGATCGAGGAAGAGGACGACGATCCCTACGCGGCGTATGCAGATCTCTACGCCGACGAGGATGACGACGCGGAGGCGGACGCGGGCAGCAGCCAGTCCCGCCGTCGCGCGTAAGAGCCTGACCGGACCGGCCCGACGCTCCCGAGCGCCGGGCCGGTCTTCGGCGTTCCCGCGCAGGGGCAGGAGTGGACGGCCGGAGGCGCGGCCGCCCGCGCTCCGGTAGGAGACCGCCCCGGAACGCGGAGAAGGGGCCCACCAGGGGCCCCTCCGTCCGTTGTCCGGCTGCGGCAGCTGTCAGAGCTGGAAGCCCTCGTAGGCGTTGTAGAGCGCCGCACCGCCGTCGTGCTCGTCCACACGGTCGACGACGTCACCGAGCAGCCAGGCCTCGACGCCGCGGTCCTCCAGCACGGCGAGCACCACGTCGACCGAGGACGGCGGCACGACGGCGACCATGCCGACGCCCATGTTCAGGGTCTTCTCGATCTCCAGGGTGGCCATCTTCCCGACCTGGGCGACGGTCTGGAAGACCGGCAGCGGGGACCAGGTGCCGCGGTCCAGGCGGGCGTGCAGGCCGTCCGGGATGACCCGGGCCAGGTTGGCCGCCAGGCCGCCGCCGGTGACGTGCGAGAAGGCGTGGATCTCGGTGGCCCGGGTCAGCGCCAGGCAGTCCAGCGAGTAGATCCGGGTGGGCTCCAGCAGCTCCTCGCCCAGAGTGCGGCCGAACTCCTCGACCTGGCGGTCCAGCGACCAGCCGGCCTGGTTGAGCAGGACGTGGCGCACCAGCGAGTAGCCGTTGGAGTGCAGCCCCGACGCGGACATCGCGATCACCACGTCACCCGCGCGGACCCGGTCGGCGCCCAGCAGCGCGTCGGCCTCCACCACGCCCGTACCGGCGCCCGCGACGTCGTACTCGTCCGGGCCCAGCAGACCGGGGTGCTCGGCGGTCTCGCCGCCGACCAGCGCACAGCCGGCCAGCGTGCAGCCCTCGGCGATGCCCTTGACGATCGCGGCGACCCGCTCGGGCACGACCTTGCCGACGCAGATGTAGTCGGTCATGAACAGCGGCTCGGCGCCGCAGACCACCAGGTCGTCGACGACCATGCCGACCAGGTCGTGGCCGATGGTGTCGTGCTTGTCCATGGCCTGGGCGATGGCGACCTTCGTCCCCACACCGTCGGTGGCCGAGGCCAGCAGCGGACGCTCGTAGCGCTTGAACGCGGAGGCGTCGAAGAGCCCGGCGAAGCCGCCGAGGCCGCCCACCACCTCGGGGCGGTCGGTCTTCTTCACCCACTGCTTCATGAGCTCGACGGCACGGTCGCCGGCCTCGATGTCGACACCTGCGGCGGCGTAGGTGGCACCGCTCTCGTTGCTGGTCACTGCTGTGCGGCCCTCTCGGGTCGAAGGGGGTTCGGAACGCGGGGAAATCGTCTGGGGCAAACGGGTGAGCCGACAGGGGCGCGGGGAACCGCGCGAACCGGAAGACGCCAGTCCGCACTGTCCTCCGGGACGGCAAGGTGCACCGCCCCACCGTGCGCTTCGGGTGCAACTGGCCCAACGCGGCCACTGACCGCGGTCGCCTTCCGCCGCGCGCAGTTCCCCACGCCCCTGAGGGCTGCCCGCTTGCCCCTGGAGGACTCGCTCAGGGCCGCCGCAGCGCGTCGCCCGCGCCTGCGCCACCGAGCAGCGACTGGACTCCGTCCAGGTCGCCGGTCGGCTTGCCGCGGACCGGCGGCTGCTGCTTGCCACCGGCGATCTCGGCCTCCAGCAGGAGCTTGCCGAGCAGCGCCGGGTCGGGCAGCTCCATCGGGTACTCCCCGTCGAAGCAGGCCCGGCAGAGCCGGTCCTTGGGCTGCTTGGTGGCCTCGATCATGCCGTCGATCGAGATGTAGGCGAGGGAGTCGGCACCGAGGGTGCGGCCGATCTCCTCCACGGTCATCCCGTTGGCGATCAGCTCCGCGCGGGTGGCGAAGTCGATGCCGAAGAAGCAGGGCCACTTGACCGGCGGGGAGGAGATCCGGATGTGCACCTCGGCGGCACCCGCCTCGCGGAGCATCCGGACCAGCGCGCGCTGGGTGTTGCCGCGGACGATGGAGTCGTCCACGACCACCAGGCGCTTGCCCGCGATGACCTCGCGCAGCGGGTTGAGCTTGAGCCGGATGCCGAGCTGGCGGATGGTCTGGCTGGGCTGGATGAAGGTGCGCCCGACGTAGGCGTTCTTCACCAGTCCCGAGCCGTACGGGATACCGCTGGCCTCGGCGTAGCCGATCGCGGCGGGGGTGCCGGACTCGGGGGTCGCTATCACCAGGTCGGCCTCGACCGGGGCCTCCTTGGCCAGGCGGCGGCCCATCTCCACGCGGGAGAGGTGGACGTTACGACCGGCGATGGAGGTGTCGGGGCGGGCCAGGTAGACGTACTCGAAGACGCAGCCCTTGGGCTTGGCCTCGGCGAAGCGGCTGCTGCGCATGCCGTTCTCGTCGATGGCGATCAGCTCGCCGGGCTCGACCTCGCGGATGAAGGAGGCTCCGCAGATGTCGAGGGCCGCCGTCTCGGAGGCGACCACCCAGCCGCGCTCCAGCCGGCCGAGGACCAGCGGGCGGATGCCCTGCGGGTCGCGGGCGGCGTAGAGGGTGTGCTCGTCCATGAAGACGAGCGAGAAGGCGCCCTTGACCCTGGGCAGGATCTGCCGGGCGGTCTCCTCGATGGAGAGGTCCGGGTGGCCGGCCAGCAGCGCGGTCACCAGGTCGGTGTCGTTGGTGGCGGCCGTGCGCCCCGAGCGGGAGACGTGCTCCTCGCCGGGCAGCTCGGCGACCATGGCCGCCAGTTCGGCGGTGTTCACCAGGTTTCCGTTGTGGCCCAGGGCCAGCGAACCGTTGACGGTCGCCCGGAAGGTCGGCTGGGCGTTCTCCCAGACCGACGAACCTGTTGTCGAGTAGCGGGCATGTCCGACCGCGATATGCCCGTGCAAGGACCCCAGAGCGGCCTCGTCGAAGACCTGGGAGACGAGTCCCATGTCCTTGAAGACGAGAATCTGGGAGCCGTTGCTCACTGCGATGCCCGCGGATTCCTGTCCGCGGTGCTGCAGGGCATAGAGGCCGAAGTACGTGAGCTTTGCGACCTCCTCGCCGGGAGCCCAGACACCGAAGACGCCACAAGCGTCCTGGGGGCCTTTCTCGCCGGGAAGAAGATCGTGGTTGAGTCTTCCGTCACCACGTGGCACGTCTTCGAGTCTAGGGCAGTTCCGTACGCCTTCCCGAACGCGGGAGCCCCCGGTTATTGGCCGATCGAATAGCAACGCGCGTAGACAAAACCCCTTACCGCGAGCGCAATTCCGGCACGGCAATTCGCCGGGGCCGGGAGTTTCCTTGTGCCGCGCGCCTTCGGGGGGATATCGGGCGGCTGCCGGCCCGTCGAGGGCGGGGTGTCGACGTGACGCTGCTCACCCGGCGGGCAGCAGCAGCTCCCACGCCCCGGCGTGCACCGTCCAGGTACGGGCGCCGACCGGCCCGATCGGGTGCCCGTCCGCCTCGCACCCGAAGCCGCGGCCGGACACGGTGAGGCTGCCCGCCCGGAGCCGCCGCGGTTCGCCGCCGGTGCGCAGCAGCAGTTCCAGCACGCCCTCGTCGGCCGGGACGGTGATGTCGAGCCGGCACGGCGGCTGGTGGACGTCGGCGAGCAGGCAGCCGTCCGCCTCGATCCGCAGCCGGGGGTGCCCGGCGGGTGCCGTCGCCTGCTCGGCCGCAGCGAGTTTCGCCCATAGCGAACGCCAGCCACCCGTGCGGCCCTGCCGGTAGGGGTGGATCCGCAGGCCGCCGAGCACCACCCCGCCGCCGTCGTCGATCAGCAGGTCCAGCTTCCGCGAGCTGCCGCGGATCACCGCGCGGGCCGCCGCGACGGGCTCGGGCGGGACACCCAGCGCCCGTATCGCGGCCACCGACCGGGGGTGCCCCACCGGCACCACGCCGAGCACGTCGGCACCCAACTCGCGGTGCCGGTGCAGGGCCTGAAGGGCTCGCTGCACGGCCAGGTCCGAACCGATCACGACCGGTCGCCGACGACCACGGCGTGCCAGGGCCCGATCGAGTTCGGACGGGCTTTCGGGCAGCACCACCTTGACGTCCGCACCGCCGCACAGGACATCCCGGGCAATCCGCACCGACTCCCCGTCGCTCTGCCGGGCCGCCGGGTCGAGGAGAACCAGGAGCGGGTCGGGACCGGCCTGGTCCACGGGTCGGGATTCGGGCGCGGACAGGGACGACACGACCGGTCCTTCCTCAGGTAATCTCTCGGTGCAAGAGCCCCTTGCGCTATTGCGCCAGGGGCTTCGTCTATCTCGGGGCAGACTGCGGCCTACGCAGGATGCCCCAACCGGAAGGGGTGTACGCCTGTGCCGGCACTCGTGCTCGTTGGCGCTCAGTGGGGAGACGAGGGCAAGGGGAAGGCCACCGACCTCCTCGGCGGCTCCGTCGACTACGTCGTCCGCTACCAGGGCGGCAACAACGCCGGTCACACGGTGGTCATCGGCGACCAGAAGTACGCCCTGCACCTGCTGCCTTCCGGCATCCTCAGCCCGAATGTGACGCCGGTGATCGGCAACGGCGTCGTCATCGACCCGGGCGTGCTGCTCTCCGAGCTCAGCGGGCTGAACGAGCGCGGCATCGACACCTCCAAGCTGCTGATCTCGGGCAACGCCCACCTGATCACGCCGTACCACCGCACCCTGGACAAGGTCACCGAGCGCTTCCTCGGCAAGCGCCGGATCGGCACCACCGGGCGCGGCATCGGCCCGACCTACGCGGACAAGATCAACCGCGTCGGCATCCGGGTCCAGGACCTCTTCGACGAATCGATCCTGCAGCAGAAGATCGAAGCGGCCCTGCACGACAAGAACCAGATCCTGGTCAAGCTCTACAACCGCCGGGCCATCCCGGCCGACCTGGTGCTGCAGGAGTACCTGGGCTACGCCGACAAGATCAAGCCCTTCCTGGCCGACACCACCCTCGTCCTGGACGAGGCGCTGAAGGCCGACAAGGTCGTCCTGCTGGAGGGCGGCCAGGGCACCCTGCTGGACGTCGACCACGGCACATACCCCTTCGTGACCTCGTCCAACCCGACCTCCGGCGGTGCCTGCACCGGCGCGGGCATCGGCCCCACCAAGATCGACCGGGTCATCGGCATCCTGAAGGCGTACACCACCCGCGTCGGCTCGGGCCCGTTCCCGACCGAGCTGCTGGACGCCGACGGCGAGGCGCTGCGCCGGATCGGCGGCGAGCGCGGTGTCACCACCGGCCGTGACCGCCGCTGCGGCTGGTTCGACGCGGTGATCGCCCGCTACGCCACCCGCGTCAACGGCCTGACCGACTTCTTCCTCACCAAGCTGGACGTGCTGACCGGCTGGGAGCAGATCCCGGTCTGCGTGGCGTACGAGATCGACGGCAAGCGCGTCGAGGAACTCCCGTACAACCAGTCCGACTTCCACCACGCCAAGCCGATCTACGAGACGCTGCCCGGCTGGACCGAAGACATCAGCAAGGCGCAGACCTTCGCCGACCTGCCGAAGAACGCGCAGGCGTACGTGAAGGCGCTGGAGGAGATGTCGGGCGCCCCGATCTCCGCGATCGGCGTCGGCCCCGGCCGGACCGAGACCATCCAGATCAACTCCTTCATCTGATCCACCCGAGCCCGGTCCGGCTGACGCCGGCCGGCTCCGAAAGGGCCCCGCACCGAACGGTGCGGGGCCCTTTCGCATGAGTGGATGCGTGGGAAGTTTTGAACTAGTGCGTAATTGCATTGCACCTAGTTCAACTTGGGGCTAGCGTGGCGCCCATGACCGCGAAGCCGCCCGCCCCCGTCACCCTCACCGGCACCCACGTCCGCCTGGAGCCCTTCGACCCGGCCCACCTGGCCGACCTCTTCGAGGCCGCCGGCCGGGACGAGGAGGTCTGGCGGTGGGTCCCGGTGGCCGTGCCGCAGAGCGAGCAGCAGCTCGCCGACCTCGTCCGCTCCTGGCAGGCCAAGGGGTTCCTGCCCTTCGCCGTGATCGGCCGGCAGACCGGCCGCGTCATCGGACTGACCTGCTACCTGGACGTCAGCGTCCAGGACGAGCGGCTGGAGATCGGCGGCACCTTCTACGCCCGCTCGGTCTGGCGCACCGCGGTCAACACGGAGTCCAAGCTGCTGCTGCTCACCCATGCCTTCGAGGAGCTCGGCATGGGCCGGGTCTGCTGGAAGACCGACCGCCTCAACGAGCGCTCGCAGAACGCCATCCGCCGTCTCGGCGCCCAGTACGAGGGCACCCACCGGCGGGAGAAGCGCCGGGCGGACGGGACGTTCCGGGACACCGTGTACTTCTCGATGCTGCGCGAGGAGTGGCCGGCGGCGAAGCTCCGGCTGACCGAGCGCCTGGCAGCGGGCCAGCCGCCGACCGGCTGACCGGGCAACCGGCCAGGCGTGCCGCACCGCCGCCGGCCGGGCCGGCCGTACCTCGCGGACGATCCGGGTGCGCTTGCACTGCCCCTGCTCGTACGTCCGGAAGGCCGTCACCGTCGCTCCGCTCGCGAACGGTGCCCCGTCAGTCGATCTCCTCCGAGGGGCGGCCGGAGGGGCTCCGAAGACGGTCCGCGCCCGGGGCATCTCCCCGGGAGGATCCCTCGGGGCCGCCGTCACAGTCGCCGAGTAGCATCCCGGCTATGACGCAGTCCGATGCCGCACCCTCCGGCAGACGCCGCTCAGGCTTTGTCGCCCTGGGCATGGTCGGCACGCTCGCGCTGGCACTGACCAGCTGCTCGTCCGGCAGCAACCCACCGCGGCGCTGCGTGGACCCGGGCACCCTCAAGGTCCTGGACAACCACTCCTGCACCGACAGCAAGTCCACCGGCCGCTGGTACTACTGCGGCTCGGGCTCGCTGACCGCCGCCGGCGGCACGTTCGACAAGGCCGCCACCAAGCGCGGCGGCTTCGGGTGCCCCAAGGGCTCCACCACCGGCACGGGCGGGGGCTGACCGGCCGTGCGCCGCCGCACCATCGAACCGCGGCCCGGCTGGCAGCAGACCGTGGAGAGCCAGGGCCTGCTCTACGCCGTCTGCGACGACCCCCGTACCCCCGGCGCGGAGTACGCCTACTGGGACGAGAGCGCGTACTACGAGTTCTCGCTGCCCGAGGTCGAGCAGCTGGAGGAGGTGGTCGAGGAGCTGCACGAGCTCTGCCTGGCGGCCGCCGACCACGTGGTGCGCGAGCGCCGGTTCGCCGAGTACGGCATCACCGACCCCCGGCTGGCCGAGGTCGTCGCCGAGTCCTGGCGGCGGCGCGCGGAACAGCCGTCCGTGTACGGGCGGTTCGACCTCGCGTACGACGGGAGCGGCCCGGCCAAGCTCTTCGAGTACAACGCCGACACCCCGACCTCGCTGATCGAGGCGGCCGGCCCGCAGTGGTTCTGGATGGAGGAGCGCTTCCCCGGCGCCGACCAGTGGAACTCGCTGCACGAGCGGCTGGTCGACGCCTGGTCCCGGCAGAAGCACCTGCTGCCGCCCGGCCCGGTGCACTTCGCGCACTCGCGCGGGGACACCGAGGGCGAGGACTGGATGACCACCCTCTACCTCCAGGAGACCGCCGAGCAGGCCGGGCTGGCGACGGTCGGCATCGCGGTGGAGGACATCGGCTGGGACGGGCTCTCCGGCCGCTTCGTGGACCTGGAGCAGCGCTACATCCGGTCCGTCTTCAAGCTCTACCCGTGGGAGTGGCTGACCGAGGACGAGTTCGGCGAGCAGCTGCTCAGCGGGATGGACCAGGGCGGCGGCACCGGGAACACGCTGTGGATCGAACCCGCCTGGAAGATGCTGCTCTCCAACAAGGCCCTGCTCTCGGTGCTGTGGGAGCTCTTCCCCGGCCACCCCAACCTGCTGCCCGCCTACCTCGACGGCCCGCGCGAGCTGGCCGAGCCCGGCGGCCCCGGCTACGCGGCGAAGCCGCTGCTCGGCCGCGAGGGCGCGGGCGTGCGGATCGTCGCCCCGGACGGCTCGCAGAGCCGCCTGGCGGACTGGGCCGGCGACCCGGACCGCTACGGTGCCGAGGGGCACTGCTACCAACAGCTCTGCCCACTAACGGAGTTCGACGGCAACCGCCCCGTACTCGGCGCCTGGGTGGTCGACGGCGAGGCCGCCGGCCTGGGCATCCGCGAAACCGAGGACAGCCTGATCACCCACCAGGGCGCCCGCTTCCTGCCCCACATCATCGTCTGACCTCCGCCACCCGGCCGGGCTTCTCGTGCTCGCGAGCGCGCCCTTGGACCCGCCGGCAAGGGCGGACGGCCGAGCACCAGCGCAGGGAACCGACCCTCGCCGACCTCCGGGACAAGATCACTGTCCTGGACTTCTGGATGTTCTGACACTGAACTTGGCTACCTGCAAGGCGAGTTGTGCAGGGTCTGACCCAGCGCAGCTGATGCTGGAGCGAGCTGTTCAGGGCCGGGAAATGATCAGCGCCGCGATGCGCGGCCTGCCAGGATCTCCGCATGGAACGTATCGACGCCGAACTCTTCGACGCGGGTGGCAATGACGCCATCGTCCGGCTCCCGGGACGCCGATTTCCGGGAGTTCTGATCCAGGGCGACTCGCTGATGATCCTCCGTGAGAGCTTGGCGGAGGTCCAGGAACTCTGCGTGAACGGGGAGACAGCCGACGCCTTGGAGGCGCTCGCCTACACCTTGGAAGAGCTCGATGGGCGTCTTGAGCGGTACAGAGTTGCCTGTGCGGCACATGGAATGAACGTCCCATGGTGATCAACCAACCCGGTCGTCGGTGAGGTCGTGTGTTCGCAGAGGGAGCAGACACCATGTTCGAGAACGTCGCCGGGCTCCAGCCCGAGGTCGCTGCGCGGTGGACCGCGCTGGTCGAAGAGTGCCGACCCGTACTCATGAGAGACGGCATGGAGGTGGTGCAAGCCCTGCTGGTCGAGCGAGGGATGAGCATCGTTCCGGCAGTCGCCATCACCAAGGCCCTGCTCGGATGGGCGGACACCCCGCTACTGGCCGCCCGGGAGATCGTGGAGACCAGCGCCGCCCGCATGCCGGTCCACCGAACCGAGACGCCCGCCCGGAATGCGGACACCCGTGGTGCGGTTGGATGTGGGCATGGCTTCTCGTGCACGCGTACGCGCCCCTGAACTCGTCGGCAAGGGCGGATGGCTCAACACCGGCGGCAGGGAACTGACCCTCGCCGACCTCCGGGGCAAGATCACCGTCCTGGACTTCTGGACGTTCTGCTGCATCAACTGCCTCCACGTCCTCGACGAGCTGAGGGAGTTGGAGGAGCAGCACCGCGACACCGTGGTGATCGTCGGTGTGCACTCGCCCAAGTTCGTGCACGAGGCCGACCACCAGGCCGTCCTCGACGCCGTCGCGCGTTACGAGGTGCACCACCCGGTGCTGGACGACCCGGAGCTGGCGACCTGGAAGCAGTACGCCGTCCGGGCCTGGCCGACGCTGGTGGTGATCGACCCCGAGGGGTACGTGGTCGCACAGCACGCGGGCGAGGGGCATGCGCACGCGATCGCCAAGCTGGTCGCGGAGCTGGAGGCCGAGCACGAGGCCAAGGGCACGCTGCGGCGCGGCGACGGCCCGTACGTGGCGCCCGAGCCGGAGGCGGGCGACCTGCGCTTCCCCGGAAAGGCCGTCCGGCTGCCCGGCGGCACCTTCCTGGTCGCCGACTCCGGCCACCACTCGCTGGTCGAGCTCGCCGAGGACGGCGAGAGCGTGCTCCGGCGGATCGGCGACGGCGAGCGCGGCCTGGTGGACGGCACCGCGCCCAGGTTCAGCGAGCCGCAGGGTCTGGCGCTCGTCCCGGCCGACCTGGGCCTGGACTACGACGTGATCGTCGCCGACACGGTGAACCACGCGCTGCGCGGCGTACGGCTGGCCGACGGCGGTGTCACCACGCTGGCGGGCACCGGACGGCAGTGGTGGCAGGGCTCGCCGACCGAGGGCCCGGCTCGCGAGGTGGACCTCTCCTCGCCGTGGGACGTCGCGTACTTCGACGGCCGGTTCTGGCTCGCGATGGCCGGGGTGCACCAGCTGTGGGCGTACGACCCGGTGGCGGACACCGTCGGGGTCGCCGCCGGGACCACCAACGAGGGCCTGGTGGACGGCCCGGTGGCCGAGGCGTGGTTCGCCCAGCCGTCCGGGCTCGCGGTCTCGGCCGACGGCGAGCGGCTCTGGGTGGCCGACTCGGAGACGTCGGCGGTGCGCTGGGTTTCACGTGAAACCGAAACCGGGCCCGCGACCGTGCACACCGCCGTCGGTACCGGCCTGTTCGACTTCGGGCACCGCGACGGTGCCGCCGACCAGGCACTGCTGCAGCATCCGCTCGGGGTGACCGTGCTGCCCGACGGCTCGGTGGCGATCGCCGACACCTATAACCACGCGCTGCGCCGGTACGAGCCGGTGAGCGGCGAGGTCAGCACGCTCGCCACCGACCTGCGCGAGCCCTCGGGCGCGGTGCTGGTGGACGACGACATCGTGGTGGTCGAGTCGGCCCGGCACCGGCTGACCCGGCTGCGGCTGCCCGAGGAAGCCGTCCAGGTCGAGTCGGTCGCGCACCGCACCCAGCGGGCGGCCACCGAGGTCGCCCCGGGCAAGCTCCGGCTGGACGTGGTCTTCTCCGCGCCCACCGGCCAGAAGCTGGACGAGCGCTACGGCCCGTCCACCCGGCTGCTGGTCAGCTCGACCCCGCCCGAGCTGCTGGTCTCCGGTGCCGGTGCGGACAGCGCGCTCTCCCGTGAGCTCGTGCTCTCCGCCGAGGTGGCCGAGGGCGTGCTGCACGTCTCGGCGATGGCCGCCTCCTGCGACGACGACCCGGAGATCGAGTTCCCCGCCTGCCACGTCCACCAGCAGGACTGGGGCGTCCCGGTGAAGCTCACCGCCGACGGGGCCACCCGCCTCCCGCTCGTCCTGGCGGGCCTGGAGTAACCCGCCGCAGGCCCCGGCAGCAGTCGGGCATGCCGTTAGGGGCACGGGGAACTGCGCGCAGCGGAAGGCATCGACATGCTGCCGGGCCCGGTCGGCCGGTTGCACCCCGAGGCCCTCGGTGGGGCGGTGCAACCTGGCCACCGGAGATCGGTGCGGCCCGGTGCCTTCCGTCTCGCGCAGTTCCCCGCGCCCCTGACCGGCTCACCCTTGCCCCTGGAAGGGCGCAGTCGGGAGGCGTCAGCCCTCCAGGAAGGCCTTGATGGCGCTCGCCAGCAGGAACGGGTCGTCCGCGCCGCACAGCTCGCGGGCCGAGTGCATGGAGAGCGCGGCGATCCCGCAGTCCACGGTGGTGATGCCGAGCCGGGCCGCGGTGATCGGGCCGATCGTCGTGCCGCAGGGCATGGCGTTGTTGGAGACGAAGGTCTGCCACGGCACACCGGCCTTCTCGCAGGCGGCGGCGAACACCGCCCGGCCGACCGCGTCGGTGGCGTACCGGTTGTTGACGTTGACCTTGAGGATCGGCCCGCCGTTGGGCATCGGGTGGTGCCCCGGCTCGTGCCGCTCGCTGTAGTTGGGGTGGACGGCGTGGCCCATGTCGGAGGAGAGGCAGACGGTGCCGGCCAGCGCCCGGGCGCGGTCCTCGGGGGTGCCGCCGCGCGCGTACACGCTGCGGTCCAGCACGTTGCCGAGCAGCGGGCTCTGCGCGCCGGTGTCGGACTCGCTGCCGGTCTCCTCGTGGTCGAAGGCGGCCAGCACCGGGATGTACGGCAGCTCGGCGCCCGCGACCGCGGCCAGCGCGGCCGTCGCGGCGTGCACCGACAGCAGGTTGTCCAGCCGGGGGCCGGCCAGCAGCTCGCGGTCCTTGCCCAGGTAGGACGGCGGCTGCACGTCGTGGGTCATCAAGTCCCAGCCGACGACGTCCGCCGCGGCCACCCCGGCCCGCTCCGCGACGAACTCGATCAGCGACCCCTCGGTGACCGCACCGAGCCCCCAGATCGGCGTGAGGTGGCGCTGCTTGTCCAGCTTGAGGCCCTCGTTGACCTGCCGGTCCAGGTGGATCGCCAACTGCGGTACCCGCAGCAGCGGTTCGTCGATCTGGACCAGGACGGCGCTGCCGTCCCGCAGCGCGAGCCGCCCGGACAGGCCGAGGTCGCGGTCCAGCCAGGTGTTCAGCGGAACCCCGCCGTAGATCTCCACGGCGACCTGCCGCCAGCCGGCCGAGCCGGTGTCCGGCAGCGGCTTGACCCGCAGGTTCGGCGAGTCGGTGTGCGTGCCGACCACGCGGAACGGCGTCTCGGGGCCGACACCCTCGGGCACGTACCAGGCGATCAGCGCGCCGCCCCTGATGAGGTACCGGCCGCCGGCCGCCGCGTCCCAGGCGTCGGTCTCCTGGACCCGGCGGAACCCGGCCTTCTCCAGCCGCTCCGCAGCGCTGGCCACGGCGTGGAACGGCGACGGCGAAGAGCTCAGGTAGGCGATCAGGTCGTCGGTGTGCGTTCGGTCGAAGGCGGCCTGACGGGCGGCGGTTGACATGCTGCTCCTGAGTCGAGGGAGGGCGGAAGCCGGATGGGGGACCGGCTTCGCCCTTGAGCATATGCCCGTACACGGACACGGCACGGAGAACCCGGGAAGAGTGACGGAATGGTGAAGGTCGACGGCCTCCGGTGCGGACCGGCCGCAGCGCGACGACAGCCCGGCAGCCGCTCGGCGGCGGGCCGCAGCACCGCCGGGGCGCGCGGACTACCGGGCTGACGTGGGAAGTTGCCGGACGGCGAAATGCTGCGGGGCCCGGCGCAGTACGACCGGGCCCCGCAGCGTGAGGGTGTGTCAGGCAGTCACCTGGGCCTTCCTCAGAAGGACTCCTCCGCGAGCTCCATGATCTCGTTGTCGACGCCCTCGGCGACCTGGCGCTGGGCGGCGACGGTCGGCAGGATGTTGCGGGCGAAGAAGCGGGCGGACGCGACCTTGCCCTGGTAGAAGGCCACGTCCTTGCCGGAGGCGCCGGCCTCCAGCTTGGCCTGTGCGACGACGGCCTGGCGGAGCAGCAGCCAGCCGATCACGACGTCGCCGGAGACCATCAGCAGGCGGGTGGCGTTGAGGCCCACCGTGTACATGTTCTTGACGTCCTGCTCGACCGAGGAGAGGTCGGCGAGCATCTTGCCGACGATCGCCTCCAGGTCGCCGGCGGCCTTGGCCAGGTGCTCGCGCTCGGTGGCCAGCGCGTCGCCGCCCTCGCCCGCGCCGAGGAACTTCTGGATCTGCTCGGAGACCGAGGTCAGCGCCTGGCCGCCGTCCTTGACGATCTTGCGGAAGAAGAAGTCCAGGCCCTGGATCGCCGTGGTGCCCTCGTAGAGGGTGTCGATCTTGGCGTCCCGGATGTACTGCTCGATCGGGTACTCCTGCAGGTAGCCGGAGCCACCGAAGGTCTGCAGGGACTGGGCGAGCTGCTCGTAGGACTTCTCGGAGCCGTAGCCCTTGACGATCGGCAGCAGCAGGTCGTTCAGGCGCTCGGCGGCCTCGTCGCCCTCGCCGCGCAGGCGGGCGGCGATCATGTCGTCCTGGACCGAGGCGGTGTAGAGGACCAGGGCGCGCATGCCCTCCGCGTACGCCTTCTGGGTCATCAGCGAGCGGCGCACGTCCGGGTGGTTGGTGATGGTGACGCGCGGGGCGGCCTTGTCCAGGAAGTTGGAGATGTCCGCACCCTGCACGCGCTCCTTGGCGTACTCCAGGGCGTTGAGGTAGCCGGTGGAGAGGGTGGCGATGGCCTTCGTACCGACCATCATCCGGGCGAACTCGATGATCTTGAACATCTGGCGGATGCCGTCGACGGTCTCGCCGAGCAGCCAGCCCTTGGCCGGGTGCTTGGCGCCGAAGGTCATCTCGCAGGTGTTGGAGGCCTTGAGGCCCATCTTGTGCTCGACGTTGGTGGCGTAGACGCCGTTGCGCTCGCCGAGCTCGCCGGTCTCCCAGTCGAAGTCGAACTTCGGCACGATGTAGAGCCCGAGGCCCTTGGTGCCCGGCTTGCCGCCCTCGGGGCGGGCCAGCACCAGGTGGATGATGTTGTCGGACATGTCGTGCTCGCCCGAGGTGATGAAGCGCTTCACACCCTCGATGTGCCAGGAGCCGTCCTCCTGCTTGACGGCCTTGGTGCGGCCGGCGCCGACGTCCGAGCCCGCGTCCGGCTCGGTCAGCACCATGGTGGCGCCCCAGAGGCCGTCGATCATGCGCTGGGCGACCTTCTTCTGCTCCTCGGTGCCCTCGTCGAAGACGACGCCGGCGAAGGCCGGACCGGAGGAGTACATCCAGATCGCCGGGTTGGAGCCGAGGATCTGCTCGGCGTAGGCCCAGATGAGGGAGGACGGGGTGACCTGGCCGCCGATCTCCTCCGGGATGCCCAGGCGCCACCACTCGGCGTCCATGTACGCCTGGTAGCTCTTCTTGAAGGAGGCCGGGATCGGCGCGGTGTTGGTCTCGGGGTCGAAGACCGGCGGGTTGCGGTCGGTGTCGACGAACGACGCGGCGAGGTCGTTCTCGGCGAGGCGCGAGATCTCGCTCAGGATGTTCTTCGCGGTGTCGACGTCCATGTCGGCGAACGGACCGGTGCCGTACACCTGGTCGCGGCCGAACACCTCGAAGAGGTTGAACTCCACGTCCCGCAGGTTGGACTTGTAGTGACCCATGGCCGTTTTCTCCGGTTCGTCGCTTCCGGGGTCCGCCGCTACGAGCGCCCCACTTACCCGCCAGTAGAGCTCATGATGCTACCGGTTGGTAACTTGTTCAAGCCCCCCGCGGCCTCTTCCGCTGCGAAAGTCCTATGAACGTGGTCACGTCCCACCGCCGCACCCCACAACCCGATGCCATCACGAGTTGTCCGGATCGGCCGCCCCACGAGGACCCTTGATCCCGATAGCCTGTCCCCGTGTACGGCTACGACCAGAGCACCTACCAGGGCGACCCCTACCAGCAGGCGCAGCAGCAGGCGGGGATGAACGGCATGCCCGGCCCCGGCCCGTACGGGGAGCAGCAGCAGGCCACGCCCCAGCAGTCGCTCTACCCCGAGCCCTCGCCACCCTCGCTCGCGGACGCCGTCCGGGCCTTCACCACCGGATCGATGACCGTCGAGGACTTCCAGGCCATCTTCATCACCTCCAAGGTGCACTGCCCGCGCGGTGAGCGCCCCGGGTTCCTGGCGCTGCACAACACGCCCACCCCGGTGATCCCGATGTTCAGCTCGCTCAAGGAGCTGCGCCGCTACGCGGGCAAGGAGTCCAAGCACTTCAGCGTGACCGGCGCCGAGGTCCTCGACCTGCTGCCGACCGGGTACGGCTTCGCCCTCGACATGGAGGGCGAGCACCGGATGGTCTTCGACGCCAAGGCGGTCGAGCAGATGGTCGACTTCACCATGCGCCGGATGTACGGCTAGCCGCCGCCCCGCCCCGACCGGCCACCGCCGCCGCGCGGACGGCCGTCCGCCCGTTCCCCCCTTGCGGGGCGTGGCCACAACCCAATGGTTCAATTTTCAACTTGCTTCTAGTTGAGAATTGAACTAATCTCCTGGACGTAGGCCACAGAACCCCGAAGGAGGCCGACATGCCCGCCGTGACCGTCGAGAACCCGCTGACCCTCCCGCGCGTCGCCACCCCCGACCCCGCCGCGAACCCCGCTCGTCCGGTCCTCACGGTGGTCACCGCCCCCGAGGGCTACGAGGGCGAGGGCTTCCCCGTCCGCCGCGCCTTCGCCAAGATCAACACCAAGTACCTCGACCCGTTCATCATGATGGACCAGATGGGTGAGGTGGACTACGCGGCGGGCGAGCCCAAGGGCACCCCGTGGCACCCGCACCGCGGCTTCGAGACGGTGACCTACCTGATCGACGGCGAGTTCATCCACAAGGACTCGCACGGCGGCGGCGGCCACCTCGGCGGCGGCGACACCCAGTGGATGACGGCCGGCTCGGGCATCCTGCACATCGAGACCCCGCCGGAGTCCCTGGTGGCCACCGGTGGCCTGTTCCACGGCATCCAGCTCTGGGTCAACCTCCCGGCCGCCGACAAGATGACCTCCCCGCGCTACCAGGACATCCACGGCGGGCACGTCAAGCTGCTCACCACCCCGGACGGCGGCGCGGTGCTGCGCCTGATCGCGGGCGAGCTGGACGGCCACCGGGGGCCGGGCGTCACGCACACCCCGATCACCCTGCTGCACGCCACCGTCACCCCGGGCGCCCGGCTCACCATCCCCTGGCGCAAGGACTTCAACGCGCTGGCGTACGTCCTGAACGGCGACGGCACGGTGGGCGCCGAGGGCCGCCCGATCCGCTCCGGCCAGGCGGCGGTCTTCGGCGAGGGCGACACCCTCACCATCGGCGCCGACACCCGGCAGGAGTCCAGGCACCCCAACCTGGACGTGATCATCCTGGGCGGGCAGCCGATCCGCGAACCGGTCGCCTGGTACGGGCCGTTCGTGATGAACAGCCACCGCGAGCTGGAGCAGGCCATGCGGGACTTCCAGTCCGGCTCCTTCGGGCAGCCGACCGACTGACCCCGCACTCCGGGGGCCGGGACCGCGGTCCCGGCCCCCGGCCGCGTCACTGCGCCGGGTCGGTGATGCTGTCCGAACCGTTCTCCAGGTGCCCGGCCAGGCGGCGCAGGAAGCCGTCCGAGCTGTCGGCGGTGACGGTCAGGTCGTACCAGCCCTGCACGGTGGCGAAGGAGGCGCTGACGCTGCCGCCGGCCGGCACCGGGTAGGTCCACGGTCCGCCGGTGCCGTAGGCGTGAGGATGAACGCGGTCTGCGACCAGACCTGCCGGTTCGCCGCCAGCACCGACAGCAGCCGGGCGCTCAGGTCCTCCCCGGCGGCCGGCTTGTAGTTGGCGTGCTCGGAGAGCGCGGCCGGGGCGATGATCCAGGAGACCTGCGGCAGGGTGCCGTTGTCGATGTCCGCCTTGAACGCCGAGACCAGGTCGGGAACGGTGGCCATGCCCTTGTCGTGGAGCGCTGAACCGGGCTTCGCCTGCTTGAACTTGGCGAACCAGGCCAGGGCGTTGTCGTCGAAGTTGTCGCTCTGCTGGTAGACCTTCCAGCTGACCCCGGCGGCCTCCAGTCGCTCGGCGTACGTGGTCCAGCCGAACCCGGCGCTCGGCTCGGTGTTGTCGAGGACCGCGGACTGCCCGACCGACAGGCCGTTGGAACCGGTGAACAGGTGCAGCCGGTTGGGGTTGGTCTGGGTCAGCGTGGAGCAGAAGTAGTGGTCGCAGATGGTGAAGTTCTCGGCCAGCGCGTAGTAGAACGGCAGGTCGGCGCGGGTGAAGTAGCCCATGCCGAGCCCCGGGGTGCGGGCGGTGTTCCAGGCGTTGTACTTGCCGTTGTTCCAGATCGCGGTGTCCACCGGGTAGCTCATCGCGGGCGCGTCGGCGCAGATCGCGCTGGTGGTCGCGGTGTCCATGTGGAACGGCAGGATGTAGCCGTCGGAGTTCGAATACGGCTGGTAGAGCGCCGACTTGCCGCTCGCGAGCTTGATCGCGTTGCGGTCGCCGAAGCCCCGGACGCCCTTCATCGTGCCGTAGTAGTGGTCGAAGGCCCGGTTCTCCTGCATGAAGATCACGACGTGCTGGACGTCGTTGATCGTGCCGGAGACGGCCGGGGCGGCGAGCGCCTGCTGCAAGGACTCGGGGAGGACGGAGAGCGCGGTGCCGACGGCTGCGGCAGCACCGGCCATACCGATGAACGTGCGCCGTGAAACGGGGGTCACATGGGCCTCTCTTGGCCAGACAACTTTCCACGAGTTGGCTGGACAAGTCTGCTGAGCCACAGCAGCACTGAACCACCGTCGGGCAGTGAACGGCTCGGGGCCGATCGGTGACGGGCGCATGGCAGATCGCGCGCCCGCGGCTGCGGTCAGATCCGCGCGTACAGGGCCGAGGCGTCGTCGTGGGCCTTGCCCCGGGGCCAGCGCTCACAGCCGGCGTCGGCCCGCTCCACCGCGCGGACCCGGGCGATCAGCTCGGCGGGGCCCGACTCCGCGAGCAGCCGCAGCGCGTCCGACCAACTCCCGAGCCCGAAGCGATCGGTGAAGCGCGAGGCGCCGTCGGTCACGGCGGCCACCGCGTGCAGCGCGGACAGCCGGACGAACCCGGTCTCCGCCTGCGCGGCGGCCTTCGGGGTGGCGGCGGCGATCCACGGGCCGCGGCCGGTGTTCCTGGCGGCGCGGACCGCCAGCGCGTACCGCAGGTGCAGGGCCTTGCGCTCGACCGAGCCCGGGACGGTCGCCCAGACCTGGCGCCGCAGCTCCTCGCCGCCCGGGAAGCGCTGGTTGTCGCCGATCACCCGGGGCGGGCCGTCCTTGAGGTGCAGGATCAGCAGCGAGTCGCCGAGGACCAGGTACTCCAGCGAACTGCCGTGCAGGCGGGCGGCAACCACCATCGCAGCCGGGGTGTTCGGGTGGCCCAGGTCGCAGCGGCCGCCGTGCAGGGCCGCCGTCTCCACGATCGCGTCGGCGAGGCACTCGGCGATCGACCGGTCGGAGCGGTCGGTGAGCCGGGCGAGCAGGTGCACCCCGAGGCGGCGCACGTACCAGGAGGTTCCGTGCCGGCACCCCGACTCCATCCCGGCCGGCGAGCTGGAGCCGTCCAGCAGTACCAGCGCTTCGGGCGAGGCGGCGGCGAAGTCCTCGTTCTCCTGGCCCGGCCTCTGCGGTTCCCCCGCGAGCTCTACCTGCATGCCGCCAGTGTGGCGGGCGGGCGGGGCCCGGGACAGAGGACGGTCCATGATCCCTCGAAGGGGGCACGGGTGAGGCGGTGAATGACAAACCGGCAAATATGGACATACCGTCAATGCTGTCCACTGCCGCCGCCGACCATCGACCATGCCTGGAGCCCGCCGTGATGGTTCTTCAGTTCGTCATCCTCGTGATCGCCGCCATCGGCTTCCCGACCGCCGCGCTGCTCTTCCTGATCGGCGGGCCCAACTTCCGCCGGCCTCGCCGCTGACCTGCCCCGGCACGGATAATCAGGCCGTCGGAGCCCGTCCGGCATGGGATGGTGTGGCTTGCAGATCAGTTCTCGTCCAGGAGGTCACGCATGAGCAGCGACGCAGCCGAACCCGTCGAACCGCAGGCGCCGGAGGTCGCACCCGATGCCCCGGCCGACCCTGACGACGTGAAGGCCAAGTTCCTCGCCGCCCTCCAGCACAAGCACGGCGGCCGGGGCGGAGTCAGCGGCCCGGGTGCCGAGGGCTCGAAGATCCACGGCACCCACTCGGCGGCCGGCGGCAAGCGCAACTTCCGCCGCAAGAGCGGCGGCTGAGCACACCGCGGCAGCATCCTCAGGGGCGCGGGGCTCTGCCCCGCGCCCCTGAGGATGCCCGCGTCCCTGCGAATGCCCGCCCCCTACCGATGCCCGTGCTGCGCCGGAGTGCCGCGCAGCGCCGTCTCGACCTCCGCCGCCCAGACCAGCAGCCGCTCGTCCGCACTCTCCGCGCCGACCAGTTGCAGCCCCAGCGGCAGCCCGCCGGGTGCGTACCCGGCCGGGAGCGTGATCGCGGGCAGCCCCGCGTGACTCCACGGCAGCGACATGACCGCGTCCCCCGTGCTGCCCAGCCCGAGCGGCGCCGGACCGGTGGCCGCCGGGGTCACCCACAGGTCGACGGCCTGGACCGCCATGGTGTCGGCGATCCGCCGCCGCCAGGAACTCCGGGCCTGGAGCGCCGCCGCGTACGCCACCCCGTCGATCTCGTGCCCGCGCCGGATCGCCGCGGCCGTCTCGGGCCGGTAGAGCGCCGAGAAGCGGGGGAACAGCTCGGCGTGCACCCGGGCCAGTTCGTAGCCGTTGACGGTCCGGAAGATCCGCACCACGTCGTCGAAGTCGGGCAGCAGCGCCACCTCCCGGACCACCAGACCGCGCTCGCGCAGCGCGTCCAGCTGCCCGGCGAAGGCGGCCCGTGCGAGCGGCCCGGCCTGGTCGAGGTACGGGCCCACCGGGACGCCGAGGACGGGCGGCCCGGCCCCCTCCGCCGTCCCCGGCAACGCCCCCTCGGCCTCGGCCGGCCAGCCGTCGCACAGGACGGCCGCCGCCAGCGCCGCGCCCGCCACGTCGGTGGTGAAGGTGCCGATGGTGTCCAGGGTCGGCGCGTTGGCGAGCACCCCGCCGGTCGGGATCCGGCCGTAGGTCGGGCGGAAACCCACCACCCCGCAGTAGGCCGCCGGACGGATCACCGAACCGATCGTCTGGGTGCCGACGGCCAGTGGCACCAGGCCCGCCGCGACCGCCGCCGCCGAACCGCTGCTGGAGCCCCCGGGCGTGTGGCCCTGGTCGTGCGGATTCCTGGTCGGCCCCGGCGCGTCGATCGCGAACTCGGCGGTGACGGTCTTGCCCGCCACCAGCGCGCCCGCCGCCCGCAGCCGGTCCACCACCTCGGCCTGCGGCCCGGCGAGCACCCCCGGCGGCAGCACGGACCCGGCATGGGTGGCCAGCCCGTCCACCTGGATCACGTCCTTGACCCCGACCGGAACGCCGTACAGCGGAGGCCGCTCACGGGACCGGTAGCGGGACTCGACCGCGCGGGCCTCCGCGGCCAGCCGCCGGCGCCTGCCGGGCTCGGGTGTGAAGGCCCGGACGACGGGGTCGGTCCGGTCGATGCGGTCGCACAGCCGCTCGGCCTCGACGGCCGGGGCCGAGCCGCCGGCGCGCAGAGCGGCTGCCGCGGGCACCAGCGGGATCGGTGGCTCCATGGCTCCACGCTACGGGGCCCGGGGCTACTCCGGCTGCTCGCGCACCTCGTGCTCGGCTGGCAGGTACGGGGACTCGCGGAGGTGGAGCGCACCGCAGGTGTGGCAGGAGAGCGAGGGGTTGTCACTCCAGTGGGTGCTGTCCTTGCTCTCCGCCCCTGGGTCCAGCTCGCGCCCGCACATCGCCGTGGCCTCGCCCTCGGCCACGATGTGCCAGGTCTTCACGCCGTCCGGCCGACCGCCGGGACCGTACTCGGCTCGCATCAGATGCATCATGATCACCATGGTGCGAAGCCCTGCGGAACCGGGCAATGCGGGCTACGCCTTCGGAGGCACCAGGCTGCCGTGGACCCGCGGCCGGGCGATGCCGCCGTCCGGGTACTGCCGCAGGCGCAGGTGCGTCCAGCGTGAACGGTCCGCCACCGCAAAGCCGTTTGCGGCGTGGCCGCGCACCGGCGAACGCGGCACCAACGGGCGCCAGTCGGCCTCGGCGAGCTCCTCGGGGCCCGGGGTGCCGGGAAGTTCGGCGGCGTCGATGCTGACGTGCGGCGGGTAGTTGCCCCGGAAGTGCGCGGTGTCCACGATCACACCGTGCACAACTCCCGGCGCTCCCAGCCGGATCAGCGCCCGGTCGTGCTCGTCGCGGCCCGGGTGCGGGCGGGCGGCGCCGGTGCCGCGCCGACGCCGGGTCTCCCAACCGTCCATCAGCTGGCCCTTGTTGCCGAAGGTGTGCGGACGGAACTCGGGCCGCTCGGGCAGCAGCAGGTTCTCCCGCTCGGCGAACAGCTCGTCGCCGGCGGCCACCACCGAACCGCCGAGCCGGCGGTCAGCCAGGTCGACCAGATCGGTGAAGGCGGACTCGGCGCCGCGGTAGCATCGGTTCACCCAACTGGCGTGCGAGCGAGGCAAGTTGCCGGGACACCGCCGAGGGGGTCAACCGGAGCCGCTCGGCCGCCGCGGTCACGGTGCCGCACTCGTCCAACGCCTGCAGCACCCGGAGCCTGCGGAGATCCCAGTCGGTCATCCGGCCAGGGTACGGACCCGGCGCGGACGCGGCACGTCCTGCGGACGGCCGAGCGGCTCCGGCAGCTCCAGGACCCGGCCGGCCTCCCGACCACCCGCGCTCGACGCCTCGTTCGCAGCGCGGCGCAGGGAACCCGGCGGCAAGCTCCGCCCGGTGACGTACGCGCCCCGCGCGCCGGCCGGCCCGGCGGCGGCGTCGGCGCGGACCCATGCGGGATCGGCATGGATCTGGTGGCAGCCGAGGACGACGTCCCTGGTGTGGAAGTCGACCAAGCCGCCGATCCGGTCCAGCGGTTGCCGGTTGAAGGTCCGGCTGCTCCGGCCGAGGCCGCGGGCCCGAGCGGCGGCGGCGGCGCGGTCGAGCACCTCACGGTGGCTGAGCGGCACCGTCCCGGACCCGTCGGCACCGCCCGGGGCGGACAGCAGGACGGCGGGGTCGTCCGGGTCGGACCGGTGCCAGTCCTGGTCGGGAACGTTGGCGAGCAACCGCCGGGTGTCGCCGAGCCAGGCGTGACGCCAGCGCGGGTCGGCGGCGGCCTCGGGGGCGATCTCCTGGCAGCCGCCGGTGATCACGCGCGGAGCGCCGTGGGCCTGCCAGAGGCGGTGCAGCAGCTCGGCCGCTGCCGCGCCTCCCGCATCTGCCGCACCGCCGCCACCGGACGCACCACCACCGGACGCACCGCCACCGGACGCACCACCACCGGACGCACCACCGCCGGACGCACCGCCACCGGACGCACCGCCACCGGACGCGTCGATCGGCACTGCGACGCAGCCGCCGAGGAGGCAGGCCCAGTACGCGGCGAGGAGCTCGGGCTCCCGGGCGATCTGGAGGATGATCCGTTCCCCGGGCCGGACCCCTGCCGCCCGCAGACCGGCGAGCACCCGGGACGCCTCCATCAGCAACTGGAGGTAGGTCTGCCGCAGTTCGGTGCCGTCCGGGCGGATGAAGGTGAGGCCCTCCGGGTTCCCGATCCGCGATGCGCGGACCAGCGCCTCACCCAGGGTGCCGAGATCCGGTCTTACGAGCTCCGCGGTGGCGGTGTCGGTCATGGGCGCTCGCCTCTGGGTGTGGTGGTCGCGTCGGCCGACGGGGGAACCGTCCTGACTCCTTCGCCAAGAGATAAACATACCCGCCGAGCTGTTTACTCTTCGGATCGGAAGCTTCGATGCCCTCCGGCGGTCGGCTACGGACGGGTCCCCGCAGCGGCCGCCACCTGCTCTTGCGCGGCATCGGCCGTCCGGAGTATCTGCGCGGCGTACGGCAGCAGGCAGCGGCCCGCCGGAGTGAGGACGATCTGGCGACAGCTCCGGTCGAAGAGCTGAGCCCCCAGCGCCTCCTCCAGTCGCTGGATCTGGGCGGTGACGCTCGACTGCGCGTAGTGGAGGTTCCGCGCCGCCCTGGTGAAACTCAGCTGGGCCGCTACCTCGCAGAACGCGCGCAACTGCTGGAGCTGCACGGCGTGGCTCCTTCCTGCAACCACGGTGGGCCGATCGCGCAGATAATACCAGTCAGGCGGTTTGTTTTTAGGATTCGTACGAGCCTTTGCAGAAATCCCGGCCACCGGCCCTCGCTCCCGCCGCAGGCGGGAGCGCGAGCACTCAGGAGACCGCCCGCAGCAGCGACCCGTCGCGCCGTTTGAGGATCTTGTCGAAGCTGACGATCGCTCCGCGCAGCGGGTGGTTCCGCAGCTGGACGTGGTCCGTGAGCGCATGGATCAGAAACAGTCCGCGCCCGCTCTCCGCGTCGAGCGCGGGCAGTTCGGGCCCGGGCTGGTCGAGCGCGGACTGATCGAGCGGGGACTGGTCAGACCCGGACTGCTCGGGTGCGCCGGCCTCCGACAGCGCTGCCGCCGCCCCGGCCAGGTCCGCGGGCCCGGACGCCCTGGGAGGGCCTGCGGCGTCCTGGAGTCCGAACAGCCCGTCCGTCGGCCCGCCGGACGGGCGGAGCGGCGGACAGGGCAGGACGTGCGTGTCGTACGGCGCGGGCCGGTCGGTGCGCCGGGGACGGTGCGCGGTCAGCACCGGCACCGAGAGGGCGGCCCGCCCCCGGCGGCCGCGCCGGTGTCCGACGGCCGGCCGGACGGCCCTGGCGGGCGACGCACCGGCCCGGCGCAGCACGGGCACGGCTCTCGGCAGCGCGGGCCGGGACGGCGCCGCTCCCGCCCCCAGGGCCGGCCCGGCAGCCGGGGCGGCCGGCAGCGCGGGCAGCACCGGAGCAGCGGGCAGCGCGGGCGGCAGGGCCGACCCAGGCAGTCCGGGACCGGAGTCCACCACCTCGACCCGCAGCCGGTCCCCGGTGATCGAGGCGGTCACCTGGAACCCGTCGTCGGGCCGTCCGCCCACCGCGTGCTCGACGGCGTTGGCGCAGGCCTCGGTGAGGGCGACCCCGAGGTCGTGCGCGACCTGGGGATCGACGTCGGCCGTGTCCATCGCGCTGAGCAGGATGCGCCGGGCGAGCGGGACGCTGGCCGGGTCGCGCTTGAGGTGCAGAGTCCACCAGATGTCCACGGGAGGTCCCTCCTGGCTGCGGCTCCACATAGAACTAGGTATCTCCGGACGATCCCACGACGAACCGTGGGCTGCGTCCGGGACCGCCCGTTCGGCGGATGGACGGGGGCAGCAGCCTGTGCCGGGCGGCGCACTGCGCGGGTCGCGCGCCGGGGCCGAACGGGCCAATCTGACGCATTGGCGGCCCCTCTCTGGGCCGTCGTTGTAGGCGGTGAGATGATGTCCCGGCCATGACCGACCACCACGCCGCCCCGCGCGCAGGCGCCGCCGCCCCGGATGTCCGGGAACCGGCCGCGGCCTGGGACCTGCGGGTGGCACGGGCGGTTCCGTTCGCCCTGGTCTGCACGCTGATCGCGGCGGCCGGGCACGCCATGGTCGGCGGCGGGGACGTCGCCCTGCCCGCGCTCGCGCTCGGCTTCGCCGCGGTCTGCCTGCCGGCGGCCCTGCTCGGTGGACGCGAGCGCTCGCTGCCCGCCATCGCCGCCGCGCTCGGCGCCGGACAGCTCGGACTGCACCTCCTCTTCCACAGCGTCGGTTCGCCTGCCGCGATGGCCGCTATGCACACCGGTGCCGGTGCCGGCGGCCCGCTGACGCTGCCGCAGGTGGCCGGGCGGCTGATCTGCGACGACTCCGGGCGCGCCGGGCTCACCGTCGTCCCGTTGGACTACTCCCCCGAACAGCTGGTCAGCGCCGCGGGGCTCGACCCGCAGGCGTACCCGGCCGCGCCGCACGAGGCACTGCTCGGGCTGACGCCCTCGATGCTGCTGGGCCACCTCGCCGCCGCCGTGGTGGCGGGCTGGTGGCTGCGGCGCGGCGAGGCCGCGCTGTGGCAGCTGCTCCGGGTGACGGCCACGGCGGCGCAGGAGTGCGCCGCACCGCTGCGGACGGCGTTCGCGCTGCTCACGGCGGTGCTGCTGGGTGCCGCCGCCGAGCGGCGGCCGGTCCGGGGCGCCCGTGGCCGGGCCGAGGACTGGCGGCTGCCGGTCACCACCGCGCTGCGGCACAGCGTGATCCGGCGGGGTCCGCCGGTGGCGGCCTTCGCGCACTGAGTCCTCCCTCCTCCTGCCGCCGCGGCTGCGGCTGCGGTCTTGGGACCGGCGGGGAGCTCCGGGCGCGCCCGCGCGCCGCCACGTCCCGTGCAACGCCACGAGTCCCGACCGGTACGAGCCGTACGAACCCGTACGAGCCCGCCGTCCGAGTCCCGGACCGTACGCACTCGGTACGTCACCAGCGGCGCGGCCGTACGCCACCAGGGCGTCACGGCGTCGTCACCACAGCCCCCGCGCCCGTGCGCCGCCGCTGCGGCCCGCGCACGCGCCCCTCTCCGTTGGAGATCATCCCGATGCGTATCACTCCTGCTCGCCGGATCGCCGGTGTCACCGCTGCCGCCGCCACCGCCGTGATCGCCTTCGCCGTCCCGGCCTTCGCGCACGTCACCGTGCAGCCGGGCACCGCCCAGCAGGGCGACTACACCGCCGTCGCCTTCCGGGTGCCGGACGAGAGTGACACCGCCTCCACCGTGAAGCTGGAGGTCAACCTGCCGATGGACCACCCGATGGCCTCGGTGCGCGTCCTGCCGCTGCCGGGCTGGACCGCCGTCCTGGAGAAGTCGAAGCTCGACAAGCCGCTGAAGTCGCACGGCCAGGACATCACCGAGGCCGTCTCCAAGATCACCTGGACCGCCGACGGCAGTGCCAAGATCGCCCCTGGCCAGTTCCAGGAGTTCAAGGTCTCGCTCGGCGCCCTGCCGGCCGACACCGACAAGCTGACCTTCAAGGCGCTCCAGACGTACGACAACGGCGACATCGTCCGCTGGATCGACGAGGCCAAGGAGGGCCAGGCCGAGCCGGCCCACCCGGCCCCGACGCTGACCCTCACCAAGGCCCCCGCCGCCGCCGGGGACCACCACGGCGGCGCCGTCGGTGCTGCCTCCGCAGGCGCCTCGCAGGACGACAAGGCCGACAACCAGGCCGCCAAGTCCTCGGACTCCACCGCCCGTACGCTCGGTGTGGTGGGCATCGTGGTCGGCGTGATCGGCGCCGCCCTCGGTGTTGCGGGCCTGCGCCGCAAGAGCAGCGGCACCGCCTCCTGAGACCGGCCGGGCGAGGGGCCGCGCACACCGCGGCGCGGCCCCTCGCCCGGCAGCACCACGCAGATGATCGGACCCACCGCCATGCCACGTCCCACCACCGGAACCACCACCGCCGCGACCAGCTCCCGGGGCACCACCCGCCGGGCGTTCGGCGCCGCCGCCCTCGGGCTAGCCGCCACCCTCGCCCTGACCGCCTGCGGCTCCGGCGGCGGCAGCACCGACGGCGCCGCCAAGGTCGTCAAGGAGACCAGCAACTCCCCGTACCAGGGCACCGTGCTGGCCAAGCAGTTCGAGAAGCCCGAGCTGGTGCTCGACGACACCTCGGGCCAGCCCTTCGACCTGCGCAAGCAGACCGCCGGGCACTCCACGCTGCTCTTCTTCGGCTACACCAGCTGCCCCGACGTCTGCCCGACCACCATGGGCGACATCGGCGTCGCGATGGCCGCGCTGTCCCCCGAGGAGCAGAAGAAGATCGACGTGGTCTTCGTCTCCACCGACCCCGAGCGCGACACCCCCAAGGTGCTGCGGACCTGGCTGGACTCGATGGGCAAGAACTTCATCGGGCTGACCGGCGACCTGAACAAGGTCAAGGCCGCCGCCAAGACGCTCGGCGTGATGGTCGAGGACCCGATCGTCAACAAGGACGGCAGCGTCACCTCCAGCCACGGCGCCCAGGTGCTCGCCTTCATGCCCTCCGACGACAAGGCCCATGTGCTCTACCTGAGCAACAGCTCGGTCGACACCTACAAGCACGACCTGCCGCTGCTCGCCAAGGGGGTGCCCGCATGACCGGGCGCAGCAGGGCGGCCGAGTGCGGTGGGGTGACCGGCTGCGGTGGGCCGACCGGGCGATCCGGGGCGGCCCGATGAGCAGCCAGTTCCGCCGCAGCGCGCTGATCGGCGCCGGGGTGGCCACCGTGCTCACCGCCGGGACCATACTCGTCGCCTGCGGCAGCGGCGGCGCAGGCGTCCAGAAGTCCGTGCTGACCGTCGCCGACTCCTACATCCCGCTCCCGGCCACCCCCGGCGGGATGGCCGCCGGGTACCTGACCGTCAAGAACACCGGCGGAGCCGCCGACCAACTGGTCAAGGTGTCCAGCCCGGCCGCCACCTCGGTGACCATGCACCGCTCCACCGACAGCACCATGCAGGAGGTCGACTCCCTCGACGTGCCCGCGCACGGCACGCTCGCGCTGGACCGGGGCGGCAACCACCTCATGATCATGGGCTGGGAGAAGGCCCCGGCCCTCGGCGACCGCCTGGAACTCGACCTGACCTTCGCCAAGGGGAACACCATCTCCGTCCAGGTGCCGGTCAAACCCCTCACCTACCGACCGGGAAGCTGACCGCGACATGTTGAAGAGACTCGGTGCGCTGGTGACGGCCCTCGGTGCCGCGCTCGTGCTGCTGCTGGGCACGGCCGGGCCGGCCGCCGCCCACGCGGCGCTGGTCACCACCGACCCCGCCCAGAACTCGGTGCTCCCGCAGGCGCCCGCCGCGGTGACGCTGACCTTCAGCGAGGGAGTCTCGCTCTCCTCCGACTCGGTCCGGGTGCTCAGCCCGGCCGGGAAGCAGGTCGACGCCGGTGACCCGGGCCACCTGGACGGCAGGACCGACACCGCCCGGGTCTCGCTCAACAGCGGCCTCCCCAACGGGACCTACACCGTCGCCTGGCGCGCGGTCTCGGAGGACTCGCACCCGGTCGGCGGTGCCTTCACCTTCTCGATCGGCGCCCCCTCCGCCACCTCGGTCTCCACCGGGGCACTGCAGAACGCCCGGGCCGACAGCCTGGTCGCCGCCGTCTACGGGCTCGGCCGGGTGGTCGCGTACGCCTCGTTCGCGCTGCTCGCCGGTGTGGCCGCCTTCGTCCTGATCTGCTGGCCCAAGGGCGCGGCGGTGCGGTCGGTGCAGCGGCTGCTGATGACCGGCTGGATCGGACTGCTCGCCGCCACCGTGGCGGTCCTGCTGCTGCGCGGCCCCTACGAGCGCGGCAGCGGCATCAGCGTGGCCTTCGACCTCTCCCTGGTGCGCAGCACCCTGGAGGAGCGGATCGGCACCGCGCTCTCCTCGCGGCTGCTGCTGCTCGCGGCGGGCGGGGTGTTCCTCTCGCTGCTGGTCGGGCAGCTGGGGCAGTCCGACGCATCGGCGCCGGACGACGCCGAAGGCACCGAGGCCACCGAAGGTGCCGCTGCTCGCACCGGGGCGGCCGGACCGACCGGGGACGCGGAGGAGGACGAGCTGCGCCGGCTGGAGCGGCTGGCCGCCGACCGGCCGCAGCGGGACGCCCGGCTCGGCCTCGGCATCGCGGGCCTGGTCCTCGCCACGGCACTGGCCGCCACCTGGGCCGCCGCCGACCACGCCGCGGTCGGCATCCAGGTCTGGCTGGCCCTGCCCCTCGGGATCCTGCACCTGCTGGCCATGGCGTTCTGGCTGGGCGGGCTGGCCACCCTGGTCGTCGGACTGCGCAACGGCCTGCCGGTCGCCGCCGTCGAACGCTTCTCCAAGCTCGCCCTCGGCGCCGTCTCGGCCCTCGCCGCCACCGGTCTCTACCAGTCCTGGCGCGGCGTCGGCTCCTGGGGCGCGCTGGTCGACACCGAGTACGGGCGGCTGCTGCTGGTGAAGATCGGCTGTGTGGTCGCGATGGTCGGCGTCGCCTGGATCTCCCGCGCCTGGGTCGCCCGCCTGCGCACGGGGGCAGCCGCCGAGGGCGCCACCGAGGACTTCGCCGAGGCCGAGGGCACCGCCGAGGTCACGGCCCCCGTCGGCGTGGGTGCGAGCGCCGGGGCCGACGGCGCCGACGGTTCCCCCGTGGACCCGGGTACGGCCGACGAGGCCGACGACCCCGTACGGCAGGCGCAGTTGGCCCGTCAGCAGGCGGCTCGCAGGACGGCCAGCGTCCAGCGGGCTCAGGACGGGCCGCCGGCCCGAGCGGGGCTGCGCCGTTCGGTGCTGGTCGAGAGCGCCGTCGCGGTGGTCGTCCTGGTGGTCACCACCCTGCTGACCAACTCCCCGCCCGGCCGGGTCGCCCAGGCCGCCACCGGCGGCAGCGCGACGGCGCCCCCGAACAGCGGCGCCACGGGAGCGTCCACCGCCCCCGGGAAGACGGTCGAGCTCAAGATCTCGTACGACACCGGCGGCAGGACCCCGAACGCCAGGGGGACCGCGACGGTGACCCTCAGCCCGGCCTCGGCCGGTCCCAACACCGTGAAGCTCAGCCTGGACGACTCCTCGGGTAAGCCCGCGGAGGTGCCCGAGCTGCAACTGGCCTTCACCCTGCCCGACCGGGACCTCGGCCCGCTGCCCGCGTCGCTCAACGCCGAAGGTCCGGGCCGCTGGTCCGGGACCGCCCAACTGCCGCTCACGGGCGACTGGGTGGTGTCGGTGACGGTCCGCTCCTCGGACATCGACCAGTCGACCGAGGTCAAGTCGCTCAAGATCGGGTGAACCGGATGACCGAACAGATCTCACCTCCCGCAGGGACGGACGAGCCCGTGGCCGTCCCGGCGGACGCACCCGCCGCCGCGGGCTTCTCCCGCCGTGCCCTGCTGGGCGGTGCGGGTGCCGGGCTCGCGGTCGGCGCCGGAGCGGGCGCACTCGGCGGCCGGGCGCTTGCCGCACCGCGCGGCGCGGGCGACGCGGCGAGCGCCCGGCAGCTCGGCCGGGCGGCTGTCCCGTTCCACGGAGCGCACCAGGCCGGGATCGTTCAGCCCGGCCAGGCGCGCGCCCAGCTGGCCGGGTTCGACCTGGCGCCCGGCGCGGGGCGGGACGGGCTGCGCCGCCTGCTGAAGAGCTGGTCCGAGACCGCCGCGCTGCTGGCGCGCGGGGAGCAGGCTGGGGCGCACGAGAACCAGATAGCGCTGGACGCGGGCCCCTGCGCGCTGACCGTCACCTTCGGCTTCGGATCCTCGCTCTTCGACAAGGCCGGCCTGACCGCCCGGCGCCCGCCCCAGCTCGACCCGCTGCCGGACTTCCCCGAGGACGCCATCGACCGCTCCCGCAGCGACGGCGACCTGTGGGTGCAGATCGGCGCGGACGACGCACTGGTCGCCTTCCACGCCCTGCGGGTCCTCCAGCAGCAGGCCGCCGGTCTGGCCACGCTCCGCTGGCAGATGTCCGGCTTCAGCCGGACGCCGGGCGCCACCGACCGCCCGATGACCGCCCGCAACCTGATGGGGCAGGTGGACGGCACCAACAACCCGAAGCCCGCCGAGCCCGACTTCGCCGCCAAGGTCTTCGCCGCCGGCCCCGACTGGCTGGCCGGCGGCACGTACGTGGTCTTCCGGCGGATCCGGATGCTCCTGGACAACTGGGAGAACCTGCCGACGGACCGTCAGGAACGGGTGATCGGCCGCCGGAAGGCGGACGGCGCGCCGCTCTCGGGCGGGACCGAGGCCACCCCCGTCGACCTGGCGAAGCAGAACGACGACGGGCTGCTCGCGATACCCGTGGACGCCCACATCAGGGTCGCCGCGCCCGCCTCCAACGGCGGGGCCGCCATGCTGCGCCGGGGGTTCTCCTACCAGGACGGGCTGCTGCCGGACGGTTCGCTCGACGCCGGACTGCTGTTCATCGCCTTCCAGGCCGACCCGGCGCACGGCTTCATACCCGTGCAGCGGCGGCTCTCCCGGGGGGACAGCCTCTCCCGCTTCCTGCGGCACGAGGCGAGCGGCCTGTACGCCGTGCTGCCGGGCGCCCCGGAAGGCGGCTACGTGGGGCAGGCCCTCCTGGAGGGCTGATCCCCCCGGGATGCCCGCTCCCCGCGGGGTTGTTCACGGACCGGAATCCGGCGCGGCTTTCCGGCCGGACTGGCTAAGGTGGCACGTCGAGCACGATCACGCACCACCCCTTTCGTACGGAGGCGGCAATGTCGGCCACCCGCTACACCTATCTCGGGCCCGCGGGCACCTTCACGGAGGCCGCCCTGCGCACGCTGCCCGAGGCGGGCACCCGGGAGCTGGTGCCGGTCGCCTCGGTGCCGGCCGCGCTGGACGCCGTCCGGGCCGGGGAGGCTGCCGGGGCCTTCGTCCCGGTGGAGAACTCGGTCGAGGGCGCGGTGACCGCGACCAGTGACGAGCTGGCCTCCGGTAAGCCGCTGATGATCTACCGCGAGGTGCTGCTGCCGATCGCGTTCGCGCTGCTGGTCCGCCCCGGCACCACGCTGGCGGACGTCAAGACCGTCACCAGCCACCCGGTGGCGCAGCCCCAGGTCCGCCGCTGGCTCGCGGCCAACCTGCCGGACGCGCGCTGGGAGTCGGCGGCGTCCAACGCCGACGGCGCCCGGCTGGTCCAGGAGGGCCGCCACGACGGCGCCTTCGCAGGCGAGTTCGCCGCCCCGATCTACGGCCTGGACGTCCTGGTCAACGACATCCACGACGCCGAGAACGCGACCACCCGCTTCGTGCTGGTCGGCCGCCCCGGGCGGGTCTCCTCACCGACCGGTGCGGACAAGACCTCGATGGTGGTCTGGCTGCCGGACGACCACCCGGGTGCGCTGCTGGAGCTGCTGCAGGAGTTCGCGGTGCGCGGGGTGAACCTGATGCGGATCGAGTCCCGGCCGACCGGCGAGGGGCTGGGCAACTACTGCTTCCTGATCGACTGCGAGGGCCACCTGAGCGAGCGGCGGGTGAGCGAGGCCCTGATGGGCCTGCGGCGGATCTGCCCGCAGGTACGGTTCCTCGGTTCGTACCCCAGGGCCGACCACGGTGCCGCGACGCTGCAGCGGCCCGGCACCCGGGACGAGGACTTCAGCGAGGCCGCCGACTGGCTCTCGCGCTGCCTCGACGGCCGGGGCGAGCTCTGACCCACCCGCTGGACCCACCCATGGGCCGGCTCGCACAGTCTGCCGACCCGGCCTGGCTGACGAAGATCCATTCGGCGTGATCCACTCGGCGGCGTCCGCTCCGCGAGCACCGCAACCACTGGCCAGTTGCGATCGTTTTCACGAAAAATTCGGACATATCCGATGTGGTTCAGTCCAATTCGGTCATTTTTCGACCTGCCGGACACTTCACCCGCGCGGGCGCACGCGGGCGCACACAGTCGGTCGAGCGCTGCTGCGGCCGGGAGCCGGACCGGTCGGCATCATCCACAGGCTTGACCGTTCATCCACAGACCGAAGGGCCGCCGAGTTATCCACAGTTATCCACAGAGCTGGGGATGAATCGACAAACCGGCATATCCATCTCCAGAGCCGGTCAGATCATCGGCTAGGTGACCAGGAGTGACTAATCGGCCCAGAGTCACCCTTCTTCCATCAAATCACCTGTCCGAGTGAGCGAATTCCCTCACCCGAGAAGGCGAACCGAGGTTTGAAACCTCAATTCCCCGGTCGATTGCACCGAGAACCTTCACCAGCCAACCATCCACAGGCCCAGTGGCGAGCCTGTGGACAGAGCGTCCGAAGCCGGGTTCGAGCCCGCCGTCCACAGTAGTTATCCACAGGTCGGCGTACGTTATCCCCAGGCCGATCCACCGGCTCCGGCGATGCCGGGCCGCGCTCCGGAACCGCCCGCCGCCTGGCCGGAGGCAGGATCCCAGACAACCGGACGGACGGCGACCCGGCCGACAGCGCGCGGCGGCCCGGCAGCCGACGGTCACGACGCGCCAAAACCGGTTCCTGAGAGCGCTCCCCTCCCCGGTAGGCTGGCCCCGTGATTGACCTTCGCCTGCTTCGTGAGGACCCTGACCGAGTACGCGCCTCGCAGCGCGTCCGTGGCGAGGACGTCGACCTGGTCGACGCCCTCCTCTCCGCCGACGAACGGCGCCGGTCCTCGGGCAGTCGCTTCGACGAACTGCGCAACGAGCAGAAGACGCTCGGCAAGCAGATCCCCAAGGCCCAGGGCGACGAGAAGGCCGCGCTGCTGGCACGCGCCGGTGAGCTGGCCGCTGCGGTCAAGGCCGCCGACGCCGAGCAGAGCGAGGCCAAGGAAGAGGCCGACCGCCTGGTCCGCTCGCTCGCCAACCTGATCGACCCCGCCGCCCCGGTGGGCGGCGAGGAGGACTTCGTCACCCTCGAGGAGATCGGCACCCCGCGCGACTTCGCGGCCGAGGGCTTCGAGCCCAAGGACCACGTCGAGCTGGGCCAGATCCTCGGCGCGATCGACACCGAGCGCGGCGCCAAGGTCGCCGGCGCCCGCTCCTACTACCTGACCGGTGTCGGCGCGCTGCTGGAGCTCGCCCTGGTCAACATGGCGATGGCGCAGGCCACCGAGGCCGGCTTCATCCCGATGATCACCCCGGCCCTGGTCCGCCCGGCCGCCATGGACGGCACCGGCTTCCTCGGCCAGGCCGCGGAGAACGTCTACCACCTCCCCGAGGAGGACCGGTACCTGGTCGGCACCAGCGAGGTCCCGCTGGCCGCGTACCACATGGACGAGATCCTCGACGCCGAGAAGCTCCCGCTGCGCTACGCCGGGTTCTCCTCCTGCTTCCGCCGCGAGGCGGGCACCTATGGCAAGGACACCCGCGGCATCATCCGCGTCCACCAGTTCGAGAAGGTGGAGATGTTCGTCTACACCACGCCGGAGGACGCGGAGGCCGAGCACCGCCGCCTGCTCCAGTGGGAGAAGGACTTCCTCGACGCCCTCGAACTCCCGTACCGGGTGATCGACGTCGCCTCCGGCGACCTCGGCACCTCGGCGGCGCGCAAGTTCGACATCGAGGCCTGGATCCCGACCCAGGGCAAGTACCGCGAGGTCACCTCCACCTCGAACACCACCGAGTACCAGGCCCGCCGCCTCTCCATCCGGCTGCGCGAGGAGGGCAACAAGGTCCGCCCGCTGGCCACGCTGAACGGCACCCTGGTCGCCGTCCCGCGCACCATCGTGGCGATCCTGGAGAACCACCAGCAGGCCGACGGCTCGGTCGTCGTCCCCGCGGCGCTCCGCCCCTTCCTCGGCGGACGCACCGTGCTGGAGCCCATCAAGTAGGCACCACCGTCCGGCAGTTGGAACGTACCGGCCGGACGTACGCAAGTAACTCCCGGGAGACGTACGGCAGATGAGCACTGCAAGCCACCGACCCGACGTCTCCCCCGGTGGCGACCTGCCCTACCGGCTGGTCGCCACCGACCTCGACGGCACCCTGCTGACCTCGGCCGAGACCGTCTCCGAGCGGACCCGCGCCGCGCTGGCGGCCACCGTCGCCGCCGGGGCGCTGCACATCATCGTCACCGGCCGCTCGGCCACCTGGGCCCGCCCGGTCTTCGACGCGATCGGCTACACCGGGATAGCCGTCTGCGGGCAGGGCGCCCAGGTCTACCACGCGGGCGAGCACCGGCTGCTCACCTCGCTCACCCTGGACCGGAAGCTCGCCGCTCTGGCGCTCGGCAAGATCGAGGCCGAGGTCGGCCCGCTCGCGGTGGCCGCCAACCAGGACGGCCTGGACGGCGCCGTACTGGCCGGTCCCGGGTACCGGCTGCAGATCGGCAGCGACCTGCCGATCGTCCGGGTGGACGCCGCCGAGCTGCTCAGTACGCCGATCAGCAAGCTCTACATCCAGCACCCGGACTTCGACGACGACGCGCTGGCGCAGATCGCCCAGCAGGTGGCGGGCGACCTGGTCGGCGTCACCATGGCCGGGGCGGGCGTGGTGGAGCTGCTGCCGGTCGGCCTCAGCAAGGCCACCGGCCTGGCGGTCGCCGCCAACCGGCTCGGGGTGAAGTCCCGGCAGACCATCGCGTTCGGCGACATGCCCAACGACGTGCCGATGTTCGCCTGGGCCGCCCACGGGGTGGCCATGGCCAACGCCCACGAGCAGCTGCTGGCGGTCGCCGACGAGGTCACCGTCAGCAATGACGAGGACGGCGTCGCCCTCGTCCTGGAGCGGCTCTTCCCGGCCGCCGGCTGACCGGAACTCGGCTGACCGGTACTCGGCCGGCTTTCGGGCTTTCGGCTTCCTGAACGGAGACGGACGGTGCCCCTCCTCAGAGCCGCAGGGCTCTGAGGAGGGGCACCGTCCGTGTGTTCAGCTGCCGCGTGTTCAGCTGCCGTACGAGACGTTGCTGCACGGGTCGTCGTCGGCCGAGCGGGCGTCGCCGCTGACGCTGGTCGGCAGCGGGCCCGGGGGCACGCTCGCCCCGCCGGAGGCGGCACCCGCGCCCGAACCGCCGTTGCCCGCCGCGTAGTCCTTGCCGAGGACCAGGCTGATACCCGCCTTGGCGACCGGCTCCAGCGTGGCACCGGGGAAGAGCGAGGCGACCGTCTGGGCCTTGGCCTTGTCGCCGGGGCCGTACTGGACCGAGGTGGTGGCGTGGTTCTGCGTGGAGGCGTTCGTCGTCACGGTGACGGTGAACTTGGAGTCCTTCAGCTTGGTCACCGCCGTGGTGGCCAGCCCCGGCGTGGTGGTGCCGTTGTAGACGCCGACCCGGATGCCGGCGCCGTCGACCGATGCGGGCGCGGCCTTGTCCTGGCTGTCGGCGGCCGGGGGCGTGGAGGCGTCGGCCGACGGGCTCGCGCTTGCGCTCGCACCGGCGCTCGCGTCCTCGCCGTCCAGCGTGCGGTCCGCCTTCAGCGCGGCGAAGAGCTGGTCGACGTCCGGGTGGACCAGGCCGACCCGGGCCCCCTCGAACTTCCAGGGGGTGGTGATGAACTTGATGTTGTGCAGATCGATGTTCTTCAACGACAGCGCGAAGGAGAGCAGCTTGTCCGCCGACCCGAGCCCCTCGTCGACGGTCAGCGACTTGGTCGCGGCGTCCGCCAGCGGGAGCAGGTTGGTCGGGCTCATGCCCTTGCCCTTGACATCCTTGATCAGCGCGGAGAGGAACGCCTGCTGGCGCTTCATCCGGCCGATGTCCGAGCCGTCGCCGACACCGTGCCGGAGCCGGACGTAGTCCAGCGCCTGCTGGCCCTGGACCGTCTGCTCGCCCTTGGGGAAGATCTGCTTGCCCTTGTGGCCGAGGTTGGGGTCGAGGTCGCCCTCGTAGACGGCGTTCGGCAGACAGACCGTGACACCGCCGATGGCGCTGGTCATCGCGGCGAAGCCCTCGAAGTTGACCACCATGGTGTGGTCGACCCGCAGGTTGGTCAGCTTCTCGACGGTGTTCTGGGTGCAGGCCGGGTTGCCCTGCTCGCTGTCGCCCACGGCGAAGGCGGAGTTGAACATGACCCCGTTCTCCTCCTTGGTCCACTTGCCGTTCGGCAGCTTGCAGGCGGGCCGGGTGACCAGGGCGTCGCGCGGGAACGATATGCCCACCGCGTGCTTGTGGTCGGCGTATATGTGCAACAGGATCGTGGTGTCCGAGCGCGCGCCGGAGTCCCCGCCGCCGCCCAGGTCCTTGTTGCCGCCGCTGCGCGAGTCGGAGCCGATCAGCAGCACGTTGACCGGCCGGTTGCCGTTGGCGTCCGCGGCGCCCTGATCGGGGCGGTCCTTGCTGACGCCGTCCTGGCCGAAGGTGCTGATGTTGCCGTTGAGCTTCAGGTAGATCGCGCCGCCACCGGCGACCACCAGAGCCAGCGAGGTGGCCGCCACCCAGGCGATCACCTTCTTCTTGCTGCGCTTCTGCTTGCCGCGCGGCGCACCGCGGCCGGTCCCCCGGCCACCGCGACCGCCGCCGTCGCCGTCACCATTGCCGTTGCCGTTGCCGCCGCCGTTGCCACGTCGGGCCGCCGCCCGGCCGCCCGGCCTCGGGGCGTCGGAGTCAGCGGACCGGCGGCGCGGCGAGGGCACACCGTACGAGGCGTCGGCACCCTGACCTGGGCCGGAACCCTGTTCGCCGTCGCGCCACCAATCGGCGTCGTGACCGGACGCTCCCGCCCTCTGGCCTGACATACCCACACCCTTCACCAGACGGCAGGAACACAGCACACGGCAGACCCGCCATGCGCAGGAGCAACGCCCGGCTTCTGCCGAACGTGCCGTACCACCGTCCCGGTGGTACGCAGCTCTCGCACAGATATCCGCAGAGAGCTTCTGCGGAGCATATAAAGGCCACATGACGAAGTCACTGCCCGGGCTCCGGATTGCACGATCACTCACATAACGGGCACCTCATGAGCGACTTCCGGTCAGTCCTCGAAGGCGTCCTCGAAGACGTCTTCGAAGACCTCCTCCACCACTTCGTCCACGAGCTCCTCCACCGCCATGCCGCCGACGAAGCCCCCCGCCGCACCGGCGGCACCGGCCGCCAGCGCCCCGCCGATGCCTCCGCCGTGGCCCGAGCCGTGGTGGCCGTGGTGGCCGTCGTGGCCGGAGCCGTGGTCGGAGGAGGACGTGCGGTTCGCGAGTGCCTGCCGGAGCCAGCCGTCCACCGCGCCGGTCAGGTCCTGGTCTGCTGCGGCGTGGTCGAGGGCGTGGCGCTCGATCTGGTCGCCGCCGTGCCGGTCCAGCTCCAGCACCACCTCGACGCCGGCGGCCGAGGCGATGAAGGTCAGCTCCACCGCGCCGAACCGATGGGCGTACTGCGGCGCCGCGAGGTACTCGATCTCCTGGTAGAACGGCAGGCTCTGTCCGGTGTCCCGGATGTGGCCCGCCTCGAGGTCGGCGCTGTGGAAGCGGAACCCGAGCGCGTCGAAGCCCTCCAGCACCCGCCGCTGCACCGGCAGCGGCTCGACGCCCAGCGGGTCCGCGTCGCCCTTGTCACGGGCGCCGGCGATCTCCACTTCGGTCCGCACCCCGACGGCCATCCCGCGCACCTGCTGCCCGGCCACCGAGGTCACCGGCGTCTCGTACGGCACCGGGAGGGCGAACGGTATCGATCGCCGCTCACCGGCGGCCAGCTTCAGCGGGCCGCCGATGGGGTGGCGGGCGAAGACCGACAGGCCGTCGTGCTCACCCTCCTCGCTCTCGATCTCCACCCGCGCGACCAGGCTCAGGGTGATCCCGGTGATCTCGGCCTCGCGACTGCCACCGGTCAGTTCGACCTGGCCGTGGACCGTCCCGCCGGGCACGACGGTCGGCGTGGACAGGACGGTGTCGACGGCCGGGCCACCGACGCCGAGGGCACCGAGCAGCTTCTTGAACACCATGCGGGCGCGCTCCAGAGAGGAAGAGAAGGTCCGGGAAGGCGAACGGATCAACGTGGACCGCAGCGGAGCGGTTCCCCGGCCGACCCGGACCGGCCGGAGAGAAAGGCGATCAGGAACAGGAGCGGAAACGGGAGTGGAAACGTCACACAGGCAGTTGTAGGACAACCGGGCAAGTACTTGTAGGATGACCGGGCAAGAGGTTGTAGGACGACTCGTCACCGACCCGGAGGGAGCCCGGCATGGCCACTGCGAACAACGACGGTCTTCAGGTTGCCGGGCGGCGCTCGCTCGTCGACGCCACGATCGAGCAGCTGCGCGAGCAGCTGAGCGCGGGCACCTGGCCGGTCGGCGGAAAGATCCCGACCGAGCACGAGCTGGCCGAGCGCCTGCAGGTCGGGCGGAACACCGTGCGCGAGGCGATCCGGGTGCTGGTGCACGCCGGGATGCTGGTGTCGCGCCAGGGCGAGGGGACGTTCGTCCGGTCCACCAGCGACCCGGCCGCCGTGCTGCGCGGCGTGCAGCGCTCCGGTGTGCGGGACGTCCTGGAGGTCCGTGCCGCACTGGAGACCGAGGCGGCACGGCTCGCCGCCCTGCGGCACACCCCCGAGGACATCGCGCGGATGCGGGCCGCGCTGGCCCGCGAGGCCGAGGTGATCGCCTCCCAGCCGGAGCGGGCCGACCGGCAGGCCACGGTCGAGCACGACCTCGAGTTCCACACCGCCGTGGTGGAGGCCGCGCACAACCCCGCGCTCACCGAGGTGTACCGCTACTTCGGAGCCTCGGTGCACGAGTCGATGCGGACGGCCTTCGGTGACCACGAGATGCCCGAGGTGGTCGTCGCGACCCACGAGGCCCTGGTGGACGCGATCGAGAGCGGTGACCCCGAGCGTGCCGAGAGCGCGTGTCGCGAGCTGCTCGCGGAGCCGACGGCCGCCGTGGAGCAGCTGCTCGCCACCATCGCCGCGCGGAAGTAGCACCGGCAGCAGCCGGGAGCGCCGGTAGCGGCGCCCGGAACCACCCGCCGGGAGCAGCGGAGGCCCTGCCCCGCGCCCACACCTGTCTTCGTCGCCACCTTTCACCCTGTCCTGTTTCACCCTGTCCTGCCCGTGTCCTGCCCGGAGAGAAAGTCCGTCATGTCGGTCACCAGCGCCCAGCAGCCGGTCGTCAGCCCAGTAGTCCGTACTCGCACGAAGCTCGCCCA
>NZ_JYJF01000005.1 GCF_000955975.1 Saccharothrix sp. ST-888 | reverse complement strand
GTGAGGTCGGTCAGCTGGTCCCGGACGGCGCGCTTGTGATCGCGCGCAGCGCGGGCCACGCCGTCCGAGGTGGCACCCAGCTCGCCGAAGGAGTTGATGAAGGCGCAGCCCCGGAAGCCGGGCCCGGCGAGCCATCCGTACAGCCAGTCGAAGACTGCCGCGAGCCTGCCTTCCGGCGTGGTGGCGTTTCGGTCGACATACTCGGACAGGTCGGTGCGCCAGGTCTCGTCGCGGCGCCGCAGGTACTCCTCCACCAGCTCGGTTTTGGACGGGAAGCACTGGTACAGCCGCTTCAGCGACACGCCGGAGGAGGCGCGGAGCTCGTCCATGGCCACGGTCTGGATGCCGCGTTCGTAGAACAGCCGCTCGGCGGCCTCAAGCAACCGCGAGCGGGCCTCTTCGTGATCCACAGCACCTCCAGCTACCACTGAGAACGATGATTCTCTAGACTAGCCGACATCGGGAGAACGGCCGTTCTCTCGACTGTTCCCATGAGAGGAGCCCGTCATGGCGCCACGACCCCCGTTCCCGCCGTACGACGAGCAGACCGCACTCCAGAAGGTCCAGGCCGCCGAGGACGCGTGGAACACCTGCGATCCCGAACGCGTCGCGCTCGCCTACACCGAGGACTCGGTCTGGAGGAACCGGGACCGGTTCCTCACCGGCCGGGACGAGATCGTGGCCTTTCTGCGCGAGAAGTGGTCCCGGGAGCTGGACTACGCCCTGCGCAAGGAGCTCTGGGGCTTCCTGGGGGACCGGATCGCGGTGCGGTTCCAGTACGAGTGCCGGGACGAGGCCGGCCAGTGGTGGCGCAGTTACGGCAACGAGCTGTGGGAGTTCACCGCGGACGGGCTGATGCGCCGCAGGGAGGCGAGTATCAACGACGTCCGCATCACCGAGGCGGAGCGGCGGATCTTCGGGCCGCGTCCCGAGGCCGAGCGGGGAGTCGCACTCCCGGTCTGGTGAAGGCGCGCATCCCACTGCGGTGACCCGGATGCCCCGGACACAGAGCCGGGGCGCACCACGGCCGGATGCCCTCCGGGCCACTGCCCGGTACCCGGTACTCCGCAGGGCCCGCCGCCTGCTCGCCCTGCGGGGTGCCGGAAACGCGACCGTCCAGCGGTCGACGGTCGACCGTCGACACTCAGCGGTCGACGCTCAGCAATCGAGGCTCAGCGGTCGACGGGCAGCGGGCGGAAGGCGGCCATGATGCGTTCGGCGGCCATCGTCGCGGTGAGCGTGCCCTCGCGGACCCGCTGTTCCAGGTCGGGGGAGATGCCGCGGACCTCGGGGTGCTCGTGCAGTTGGGAGAGCAGCTGGTCGTGGACCATCGCCCAGGTCCAGCCGACCTGCTGGTCGCGGCGTTTGGCGGCGAGCGCGCCGGTGGTGTCGAGGATCTTGCGGTGCTGCTGGAGGCGCTCCCAGAGGGTGTCGAGGCCGTTGCCGTCCCGGCCGCTGCAGGTGAGCACGGGGGGTGTCCAGGCGGCGTCGGGGGACTGGAGCAGCCGCAGGGCACCGGCCAACTCCCGTGCGGCGGCGCGGGCGTCGGTCTCGTGCGGGCCGTCGGCCTTGTTGACGGCGACCAGGTCGGCGAGCTCCAGGATGCCCTTCTTGATGCCCTGGAGCTGGTCGCCGGTACGGGCCAGGGTGAGCAGCAGGAAGGAGTCGACCATGTCGGCGACGGCGGTCTCGGACTGCCCGACGCCGACCGTCTCGACCAGCACGACGTCGTACCCGGCGGCCTCCATCACCACCATGCTCTCGCGGGTGGCGCGGGCGACCCCGCCGAGCGTGCCCGAGGTGGGGGAGGGCCGGACGAAGGCGTTCGGGTCGGTCGAGAGCTTCTCCATCCGGGTCTTGTCACCCAGGATGGAGCCGCCGGTGCGGCTGGAGGTCGGGTCGACGGCGAGCACCGCGACCCGGTGGCCGAGCCCGGTGAGCATCGTGCCCAGGGCCTCGATGAAGGTGGACTTGCCCACCCCGGGCACACCGGTGATCCCGACCCGGACCGCCCGGCCCGAGTGCGGCAGCAGCTCGACCAGCAGCCGCTGGGCGAGCGCCCGGTGGTCGGGCCGGATGGACTCCACCAGGGTGATGGCCCGCGCGATCCAGGCGCGCGAGCCGTCCAGGACACCCTGCCGGTACTGGTCGAGGTCGAGTGTGCGAGGCGCCATCGGCTCAGCGGCTCACAGCTCGTGGCCGAGGTCGGCGGCGAGCGACTTCAGCAGGTCGTGGGCGGCGTCCGGGATCACCGTGCCCGGCGGGAAGACGGCGGCGGCGCCGGCCTCGTACAGGGCGTCGAAGTCCTGCGGGGGGATGACCCCGCCGACCACGATGGTGATGTCCTCCCGTCCGGCTTCGGCCAGTTCGGCACGGAGTGCCGGGACCAGCGTCAGGTGCCCGGCGGCCAGCGAGGAGACGCCGACGATGTGCACGTCGGCCTCCACCGCCTGGCGCGCGACCTCGGCCGGGGTCTGGAACAGCGGGCCCACGTCCACGGTGAAGCCGAGGTCCGCGAAGGCGGTCGCGATCACCTTCTGGCCCCGGTCGTGTCCGTCCTGGCCCATCTTGGCGACCAGGATGCGCGGGCGGCGGCCCTCGGCCTCCTCGAAGCGGTCGACCAGGTCGCGCGTGCGCTGAACGGCGGTGGAGGGGCCTGCCTCGTCTCGGTACACACCGGAGATGGTACGGATCTGGCCGGAGTGGCGTCCGTACACCTTCTCCAGTGCGTCCGAGATCTCCCCGACCGTCGCCTTGGCCCGGGCGGCGTTCACCGCGAGGGCGAGCAGGTTGCCCGCCAGGCTGTCGCCGCGCTGGGCGCCCGCCTCGGCGGCCCGGGTGAGCGCGTGCAGCGCGTCCTGGCAGACGGCCTCGTCGCGTTCGGCGCGCAGCCGGCGCAGCTTCTCGACCTGCTGGGTGCGGACCGAGGAGTTGTCGACCTTGAGGACGTCGATCTCCTCGTCGTTGGCGACCCGGTACTTGTTGACGCCGATCACCGGCTGGCGGCCGGAGTCGATCCGGGCCTGGGTGCGGGCCGCGGCCTCCTCGACCCGCAGCTTGGGGATGCCCGCGTCGATGGCCTTGGCCATCCCGCCCGCCGCCTCGACCTCCTGGATGTGCTGCCAGGCCCGCGCCGCGAGGTCGTGGGTGAGCTTCTCCACGTACGCGCTGCCGCCCCAGGGGTCGATCACCCGGCAGGTGCCTGACTCCTGCTGGAGCATCAGCTGGGTGTTGCGGGCGATCCGGGCCGAGAAGTCGGTCGGCAGGGCGAGGGCCTCGTCGAGGGCGTTGGTGTGCAGCGACTGGGTGTGGCCCTGGGTGGCGGCCATCGCCTCCACGCAGGTGCGGGTGACGTTGTTGAAGACGTCCTGCGCGGTGAGGGACCAGCCGGAGGTCTGCGAATGGGTGCGCAGCGACAGCGACTTGGCGTTCTTGGGGTCGAACTGCTTGACCAGCTTCGCCCAGAGCAGCCGGGCGGCGCGCAGCTTGGCGATCTCCATGAAGTAGTTCATGCCGATCGCCCAGAAGAACGACAGCCGCGGCGCGAAGGCGTCCACGTCCAGTCCGGCGCCCAGTCCGGCCCGCAGGTACTCCACGCCGTCGGCCAGGGTGTAGGCCAGTTCCAGGTCGGCCGTGGCTCCGGCCTCCTGGATGTGGTACCCGGAGATGGAGATCGAGTTGTAGCGCGGCATCTTCTGCGAGGTGTAGGCGAAGATGTCCGAGATGATCCGCATCGAGGGCTGCGGCGGGTAGATGTAGGTGTTGCGGACCATGAACTCCTTGAGGATGTCGTTCTGGATGGTCCCCGCCAGCTTCTCGGGCGGCACCCCCTGCTCCTCGGCCGCCACGATGTACAGCGCCAGCACCGGCAGCACCGCGCCGTTCATCGTCATCGACACCGACATCCTGTCCAGCGGGATGCCGTCGAAGAGCTGGCGCATGTCGTAGATGGAGTCGATGGCCACGCCCGCCATGCCGACGTCGCCGGTCACCCGGGGGTGGTCGCTGTCGTAGCCGCGGTGGGTCGGCAGGTCGAAGGCGACCGACAGGCCCTTCTGACCCGCCGCCAGGTTGCGCCGGTAGAAGGCGTTGGACTCCTCCGCGGTGGAGAAGCCGGCGTACTGGCGGACCGTCCACGGCTGGTTGACGTACATCGTCGGGTACGGGCCGCGCAGGTACGGGGCGATGCCCGGGTAGGTGCCGAGGAAGTCCAGGCCGGCCAGGTCCTCGGCGGTGTACAGCGGTTTGACGCCGATGCCCTCCGGGGTCTCCCAGACCAGTTCCTCGACCTCCTTGCCGGTCGCCTGCTGCCAGGCCGTCCGCCACTGCTCGCCGGTGGCGGACGGGCCGCTCTCCCCGTCGAGAGCGATCCCGGTGAAGTCGGGGATCATCGCGCCACTCCGATCTCGTCGAGCACCGAGGACAGGACCGCGACCGCGTCGCAGCCCGCGAAGACGAACTCGTCCACCCCGGCCCGTTGGTACGCCTCACGTGCCTCGCCCGGACGCCCGGCCAGCAGCACCCGTCGGGCGCCGGCGGCCTTCAGGGCGGCCGCGACCTCCTCGGCGTGCTCCGCGTACAGCTGGTCGCCGGAGCACAGACAGGCCACGCTCGCACCGCTCGCGGCGAACGCCTCGGCCAGCGCGGCGCCGTCGACGCCCTCGGCCGTGCCGGTCTCGATGCCACCGGCCTGGAAGAGGTTGGCGGCGAACGAGGACCGCGCCGTGTGGACGGCCGCCGACCCGAGGGCCGCCAGGAACAGCCGGGGACGGGCACCGGTGGCGGCCAGGTGGGCGTCGGAGCGGTCCCGCAGCGCCTCGTACGCCTCGGCCCGCCGCACCCTGGGCAGGCCGCCGCCGAGCGGCACCGGTGCCGCCGGGCGGTGGAGCGGCTGCTCCTGGAGGTTGGGGAACTCGCTGACGCCGGTGATGGGTTCGCGCCGCCTGGCCAGCGCGGTGGAGCGCTTGGCCCAGGTGGCGGCGGTCCGCTCGCCGATCAGCCCGGAGGAGAGGGCGGCCCGCTGGCCGCCGGCCCGCTCGATCTCCTGGAACCACGCCCAGGCGGCCCGGGCCAGCTCGTCGGTGAGCTGCTCGACGTACCAGGAGCCGCCGGCCGGGTCGATGACCCGGGCCAGGTAGGACTCCTCCAGCAGGATCGACTGGGTGTTGCGGGCGATCCTGCGCGCGAACGCGTCCGGGAGCCCGACCGCGCTGTCGAAGGGCAGCACACTCACCGCGTCGGCTCCGCCGACCCCGGCGGCCAGGCACGCGACGGTGGTGCGCAGCATGTTCACCCACGGATCGCGCTCGGTCATCATCACGCCGGAGGTGACGGCGTGCTGGCGCTGCGCCGCTGCCTGCGGCGAGGCCCCGGACAGCTGGGTCACCCGGGCCCACAGCCGCCGGGCGGCGCGGAACTTGGCGATGGTCAGGAACTGGTCGGCGTCGGCGGCGTAGCGGAACTCCAGCTGCGCGCAGGCGGCGTCGACCGACAGGCCGGCCGAGGTGAGCTCGCGCAGGTAGGCGACGCCGGTGGCGAGCGAACAGCCGAGTTCCTGGGCCGGGGAGGCACCGGCGTCGTGGTACGGGAGGGCGTCGACGGTGAGGGCGCGCAGGCCCGGGTGGTCGCGGTCGCAGCGGACCGCCAGCGCGGCGGCCTCGGCCAGCTGCGCGGCGGTGCCGGCGTCCTTGCCGGTGCGGGCGAGCAGGCCGATCGGGTCCGCGCCGAGGTTGCCGGCGGCGGCCGCGGGGCCGACCCCGCGCTCCTCGTACAGTCGCAGCAACTGCTCCGCCGCGTAGCCGAATCCGGCACCGGCGTCGAGTACGACCGCAGCCAGGTCGAGGTAGACGCCCTGGAGGACGTCCGGCAGGGCCGTCGCCGGCAGGCCGGCGTCCGAGACCTCCAGCCAGAGCGAGGTCACGCCGTTCTCCAGGTCGGCGAGCACGGCCTCGTTGGCCCGCCGGGGATCCGGATCGGCGTGGCGCTGGCGCACGTCCCAGCCCGAGACCGCCGCGCCCTGCGGCCGACCGCCCCGGACGAACGGGGGGAAGCCCGGGTAGCCGGCGGCGGCCGAGGTGTCCTCGGCGGTGTACAGCGGACGGACTCGTAGTCCGTCCTGGAGTTCACTGGAGAGGACTTCCTCGGCCTGGACACCGGTGGCGTCCGGTGCACCGGACTTGCGCAGCACGCCTTCGACCAGGCGCTGCCACCGCTCACGGTTTGCGTCCGGGAACTCGGCGGCCAGAGGGAGCCCTTGGGGCAGGACCGTCATAGGGGAAGGTTAATGCTCGTCAGCCCGGCTCTATCAGTGCCCAGGAGTGTGACCTTGAACTCGCTGCACTGGACACCGCCCGGAGTGCCAGCACGCCTGCACGGTTCACGGTAGCCGTCGGGCGTCCCCCAGGCCGTCCGCCGGGGCCGGGCGTTCGTCGCCGGCACTCGCCCGGGCTCGCCGGCCGGCTGCCGCCCCGATGAGCCGTCCGAGGATCCGCCCGACCGGCTGACGGTCCACCGGGTCCGCCGGGGCCGGGACGGCGGTGCGCACGGCGGCCCCGAAGCCGCACCGCAGCCCGTCGATCCGGGCCGTGACGGCGCGAAAGCCGGGCGCGGCGGCATCGCCGGCCAGCCGGTCGAGGAAGGCACGGGTCAGCTCGGCGGCCGTCTCCGGCGTGTGCCGCCCGAGGCCGGACCGGTGGAGCAGGGCGAGACCCTCGGCCATGGCAGGCACCGCGTCGCCCCGGTGGACCGTCAGCCCGTCCGTCATGCCGTGGCCGCCCTCGTCCTCGTCCTGGCGGCCCGCCGGGGCCCGGGCGTGGGGATGCGCAGCGACTCCAGTGCGGCCGGCAGCGGTCCGTCGTGCGGGACCCGCTCGACGCCGAGCCCGAGCTGCCGGACCCAGGCGCAGAGGTCGGCCGTGTCGGAGGGGTCGGTCACGTTGCCGAACCAGACCGGTGCGGTCCGCCGTTCGCCCGGAAGCCGCCCCCGGGTGCGGACGACGACGACATTGGCCAGCTCGCACGGTCCCAGGCAGTCGGTGACCACCAGGTTCGCGGCGGGGAGGTCCTCGACGGCCTCGGCGAGTGCGGACAGCTGGCCCGGGTGGTCGGTGCCCGGCCGTTTCGCGGCACTGCCGCAGCAACAGCCGCGGCACAGGAGGACGTCGACGGCCGCCGTGCGGGCAGCCCTGGCCAGTGACACCGCAGAACCTCCTCGTGGGGTCCGCGCCCCAACCTCCGGAGAAACCACGGGTCAGTGTTCTGACTCCCGGATCGGCGCTTCCCCGGGCCTTGGGCCGCTGCACAGCGGTCGTCGGCCGGGGTCGCTCCCCGGTCACAGTGGCGGGACCGCCCCGGAATCGCACCGGGTTCCTGCACACCGTGGTCTCGGACGCTCACCGCATCCCGGGTGCGACCCTGCCGCAGAAGTGACGCCCCGTCAACCGATGGTGAGGCGGCCCACAGTGCCACCGGGCCGGCTTCCGGTGTGCGCCGGGGCGCACCGCCCGGCGCGGCCCCGGTGTGGGACTTCGCCATGGTCGGGGACCCGGCCAGGGGCGTCGCGAAGCCGTTGACCGTTCGTGCAGACTGCCCTTAACCTCCCCTTACAAGTGATGGTTCGAGGAAGCCGGTGCAAGTCCGGCGCGGTCGCGCCACTGTGAGTCCACCACCGCCAGGCGGTGGGCAAGTCAGACACTCCCCATCACGCCCGCTCCATCGAACAGGGACGCACGATCCCGCTAGGAGGGCTCATAGTGAGCAGTCTGTCCGCGCCCGGAACCATCGCCACGCCCGTGGTGGTCCCCAATGCCAAGGCCGCCCTGTGGCTGGTCGGCACCGCGTTCCTCGCGCTCCTCGTGTACTACTTCATCGGCGTCGACCAGGGTGCTGTCTCCGTCTTCGGGAACGACATGCACATCCACGAGTTCGTCCACGACTCCCGCCACTTCCTCGGCTTCCCCTGCCACTGACCGGGGCCGGGACAACAGCTGATCATGGAAAAGAGAATCATCCTGCGCGGCCTGCTGGCCGGCGCAGTGGCCGGCCTGCTCTCCTTCGTCTTCGCGAGGATCTTCGCCGAGCCGCAGATCAACCAGGCCATCGACTACGAGAGCGGCCGTGACGCCGCCCAGGAGCTGCTGGACAAGGCCGCCGGCCTTCCGGTGGAAGCCGCCGGACCGGACCTCTTCAGCCGGACCGTCCAGGCCAATGTCGGCATCGGGACCGGCATGATCCTGTTCGGGGCGGCCATGGGCGCCCTGTTCGCCGTCGCCTACCTGCTGTGCCTGGGCCGGGTCGGCCGGCTCCGGGCCCGCAGCCTGTCCCTGCTGGTCGCCGGCGGCGGGTTCGCCGGCTTCTACCTGGTGCCCTTCCTGAAGTACCCGGCCAACCCGCCGGCCATCGGTCACCCGGACACCATCAAGGAGCGCGGTTCGCTCTACCTGGTGATGGTGCTGTGCTCGATCGTGTTCCTGGTGGCGGCCGTCTGGCTCGGCCAGCGGCTCCAGGCCCGGTTCGGCAACTGGAACGCCACCCTGCTCGCGGCGGGCGCCTATGCCGTCGCGATCGGGATCGTGATGGCCCTGCTGCCCTCGCTGGGCCAACTCGCCGACAACGTCCACACCTTCGGAAACCACCCCACCGAGACACCGCTGCCGCTGGAGAACTCCCAGGGGGCGATCGTCTACCCGGGCTTCCCGGCCGACGTGCTGTTCTCCTTCCGCCTCTACTCGGTCGCGGCCCAGCTGATCATGTGGTCCACCATCGGCCTGGTCTTCGCCCCGATGGCGCAGCGCCTGCTCCAGCCGACCGCCAAGTCGCCCGTCCCGGCCGGCTCGCCGGACCCGGTGGCCGCGTGACCCTCCCCTCCCACGGGAACCCGGTCCCGGCGCAACTCCAAGCGCTGGGACCGTACTTCGCCCTGGACCTGCACGACCCGGACGAGCCGCCGCAGCCACCGTGGCGGCCGATGGGTGAGCTCGTCACCGACGCGTCCGTCCTCGCGGACCGGATCGAGGCCGTCCGGGCCTTCCTGGCCGCGGGCGGCGGTCAGGCCGCGGACGCCGTGGAGACCCGGGTCGCCGCGTCCGTGGTCCACCTCGGCCTGGCCGCCCGGATCCTCTCCCCGGCGCTGGCCCTGGCCGTACTGGACGGCTGCGCGGGACCCCTCACCCTGGCCGGACTGCGCTGGCAGCCGCAGCTGGGAAGCGCCTTCCCGCTCTCCCGGGCCAGGGACACCGTCACCCGGTCCCTCGGCACCGAGGCCGACGTCGCCGATGCGCTGGGCAGCGGCCTGTTCGACGGAGCGATCGCCGAACTCGCCACCGCCACAGCCGCGTTCGGCGTCAGTGAGCACATCCTGCGCGGCAACGCCGCCTCCGGTCTCAACGGTGCCGCCACGGTGCTCGCCGCCGCCCGCCCGGAGCACGCCCCACGGGTACGCGCCGTCCTGGCCCGCGTGCTGCGCCATCCGGCCCTCGCGGGCGCCGGCGCCGTCGTCGACGGGTCGTTCCGCCGCCGGAGCTGCTGCCTGATCTACCGTGCCGCCCCCGGCCGTGCGGGAGCGCTCTGCGGTGACTGCGTCTTGACCGGCCGCCCCGGCCGCCGCTGAGCACTGAGGAGAGACGGCCGTGACCGATTCCGCACCGATGTCCGGGCTCACCGGCTGGGGCCGTACCCCGTTCAGTGCCGCCGGGCAGACCTACGACTGCTACCGGAAGGGCTCCGGGCCCGGGGTGGTCCTCGTGCCCGAGGTGCCCGGTCTCACCCCCGAGGTCCTGGGGCTCGCCGACCACCTCGTCGACCAGGGGTTCACGGTGGTCGTACCGTCCCCGTTCGGTGTCCCGGGCAAGGCGGCCACCGCGGGCTACGGCCTCCGCGTCATCGGGCGGCTCTGCGTCGCCGCAGAGTTCCGTGCGTTCGCGGTCAACGCCCGGCGCCCGTTCGCCGAGTACCTGCGGGCGCTGGCCCGTGACCTCGCCGGGCGCACTCCCGGACCGGGCGTCGGCGTCATCGGCATGTGCTTCACCGGCGGCTTCGCGCTGGCGGCCGCCGTGGACGACGTGGTCCTGGCCCCCGTGCTCAGCCAGCCCTCCCTCCCGGTGCCGCTCGGTGCCGCCCGCCGCCGCGACCCCGGGGTCTCGGAGGCGGAGCTCGCCCGGGTCGCCGCCCGCACCAGCACCTCGGACCTGTGCGTCCTCGGCCTGCGCTTCAGCCAGGACGGCACCGCGCCCAAGGACCGCTTCGACACCCTGCGCGAGCGTCTTGGTACGGCCTTCGAGGTGATCGAACTCGACTCGTCCCCCGGAAACCCGGCGGGCTTCGGCCGGCGTGCCCACTCCGCACTCACCGCCGAGGTTCGCGAACGGCCCGGCCACCCCGCGTTCGACGCACGCCGGCGCGTGGTCGACTTCCTGCGCGAGCGGCTCACGCCCGCCGCCCCCGAGCCGGACCGCCCGGCTTAGGCGTACTGACCACGGAGGTCCGTCGAAGCCGATCGGGCCCGTTGGGGGTCATGCCCTCCGGCCGACTAGAATCGCTCCTTGGGCCTGCGGACCAGACACCCGGCTCGACAGGTACGGAGAGGTGCCACCGGCCTGATGTCTACCCGCACCCGAGGGAACACGTGAGCAACGAACAGTCCATCCCTGTCCTCCAGATCCTCAACGAGGCCGGCCGCCGTCGGACCTTCGCCGTGATCAGCCACCCGGACGCGGGCAAGTCCACGCTGACCGAGGCGCTGGCGCTGCACGCGCGGGCGATCACCTCGGCGGGCGCGGTGCACGCCAAGGGCGGCCGGCGCGGTGTGACCAGCGACTGGATGGAGCTGGAGCGCGAGCGCGGCATCTCGGTGACCTCGGCGGCGCTGCAGTTCGACCACCGCGACCACGTGATGAACCTGGTCGACACCCCCGGCCACGCCGACTTCTCCGAGGACACCTACCGGGTGCTGGCGGCCGTCGACTGCGCGATCATGCTGGTCGACGCGGCCAAGGGCCTGGAGGAGCAGACCCGCAAGCTCTTCGCGGTCTGCCGCCACCGCGGCGTCCCGGTGATCACGTTCATCAACAAGTGGGACCGCCGGGGCCGCGAGGCCCTCACCCTGCTCGAGGACATCGAGACCCACCTCGGCATCACCCCCGTCCCGGTGGTCTGGCCGGTCGGCAACGCGGGCAACCTGCGCGGCCTGGTCCAGGCCGAGAACACCGAGCAGATGCTGCGCTACACCAAGGTGCCGGCCGGCACGCACGCCGCCATCGAGGAGCTGCTCACCGCCGAGCAGGCCGCCGAGCAGGAGGGCGAGGAGTGGGAGACCGCGCTGGAGGAGCTTGAGCTGGTGCTCTCCTCCGGTCCCGGCTACGACCAGGAGGCCTTCGAAGCCGGCAAGATCAGCCCGGTCTTCTTCGGCGCCGCGCTGACCAACATCGGCGTGAAGCTGCTGCTGGACGCCGTGGTCGACCTGGCCCCGGCGCCCGGCCCCCGCCCGCTGGCCAGGGGCGGCAGCCGCGAGGTCGGCGAGGAGTTCTCCGGCCTGGTCTTCAAGATCCAGGCGAACATGGACCCGGCGCACCGCGACCGGATCGCCTTCGTCCGGGTCTGCTCCGGGGTCTTCGAGCGCGGCATGAACGTCACCCGCGCGGCCAGCGGCCGCTCCTTCGCCACCAAGTACGCGCACACCGTCTTCGGTGCGGAGCGCACGGTCGTCGACAAGGCGTACCCCGGCGACGTGGTCGGCCTGATCAACGCGAGCGCGCTGCGGGTCGGCGACACCCTCTACACCGGCAAGAAGGCCGAGTTCCCCGGGCTGCCGGCGTTCGCCCCCGAGTACTTCGCGGTGGCCCGGCCCAAGGACATCAGCCGCTCCAAGCAGTTCCGCAAGGGTGTCTCCCAGCTGGACGAGGAGGGCGTGGTCCAGGTGCTGGTCTCCGACCGGCGTGGTGACCAGGCACCGGTGATGGCCGCGGTCGGCCCGATGCAGTTCGACGTCGTGCTGCACCGGATGGAGCACGAGTTCTCCTCCCCGATCACCCTCGACCGGCTCTCCTACCAGCTGGCCCGGGTCACCGACGCCGACGGCGCCGCCGAGCTGGCCAAGTCCCGGCTGACCGACGCCGAGGTGATGACCCGCCGCTCGGACGACGTGCTGCTGGCCCTGTTCGCCGACAAGTGGCACCTGAACGCGTTCCAGCGCGCCAAGCCCGACATCCTGCTCCAGCCGCTGATCGCCACCGCCGACTGACCGTCAGCCGGCTGGCCGGCCGCTGCCGCCTGCGCCCGGCGCCCTCGGCTCCGACCGGAGCCGAGGGCGCCGGGCTGTTCAGTGCGGGCGCGCCGGGGTGTCGGACGCCGCCCGGTACGGTGCGGCGGCCTGCTGTGCGGCGTACATCAGGGCGGGCTTCAGCTTGGGCCAGAAGTAGCCGTCCTGGCAGGAGTACGACGGCGTGAACCCGTCGCAGCCGCGTCCGTCGCTGTCACCGATCTCGATGGTGAAGCTGGCCAGGCCGAGCTTGTCGTAGGTCCAGTCGTCGGTGCCGCCGGACGCGTCGTAGAGGATCTCGCCGGCCTGTCCGGACTGGTAGCCGGTGATCGAGCCGAGCCGGCCGGCCAGGGCGCGCAGTGCGGCGTCGTTCCCGGTGTGCACGGTGTGGTCGGACTCCCACGGGAAGAGGACCATGCTGGCGTCGCTGTGCAGGCTGATCATCATGCCCCGGGCGTCGGCCGGTGCGGGATCGCTGTCGCCGGTGCCGGTGCGAACCGCCGGGTACAGCTGCCGGAAGAGGTTCTCCAGCGCGGTGTTCTCCACCTCGGAGTCGGCGGCGGGACCGAGGTAGATCTCACTGCAGGGCTGCTCCGAGGTACCGAGGCCGCCCCAGTGGGTGCCCGCGTTGCGGTTGAGGTCGACGCCGGGCTGGCCGTCCAGGTCGCACGAGGACCCGTTGGAGTCGTCGGCGTTCTTGCGCTGCAGGATGGGGTTGTCGCCGCCCTGGGCGACGATGTCCACGCCGTCCGGGTTGGCGATCGGTACGACCCACATCTCGGTGGAGTCCATCAGCCGGGTGATGTCCGGGTCCTTGCCGTAGCCGTTCGTCAGCTCGTCGATCCAGCGCCAGGAGACCTCTCCGGTGGTGAGCTCACGGGCGTGGATCTGACTCATCAGGAAGAAACGGGGCTTTGCCGAGTCCGGGTTGAGCCGGCAGTCGCCCGGCTGCATCTTGGTGATGCAGACGGCTTTGAGGTCGCGGCCCCCGGCTCCGGTCTGCTTGAGCCAGGACTGCCCGTAGCTGACGACCGTGGCCATGTCCGGGTGCTGGGAGGCGACTTGGTCCAGGTGCGCGTACTGGGCGTCGACGGTGTGGTAGCCGCCGTCGTACGTGTCGTCCACGCCTGCGGTGCCGTGCGCCGCGCGGGCCTTGCCGGGGGTCGGCTTCTGCCAGGTCTCGACGGCCGTCGGGGCGAAGCCGAGGCGGCGCAGGCCCGCGCCCGTGGCCGGATCGCCCAGGACGAACAGGTCGTCACCCTGACGGCGCTCCAGGAGGTCGTAGCCGGCCCTGATCAGCGTCTGCGCGTCCTGCCGGTGGCGGGTGGGGACCCGGTAGACGACCGAGGTGTTCTGCGAGGCGTGGCCGACGGTCTGCGGGGTGCCGGGGCCGGCGCTGGGGCCGGCCAGGGCCGAGGCAGCCGGGAGTACGGCCGCGACGGCCAGGACCGTCGCTCCGGCGGCCATGGCCGCCAGGCGTTTCCGGGGCATGAGTTGGCCTTCCGTGGGGGCGGAGATGGGGGTGGGGGTGGGGTGACGGAGGCAGGTGCGGGCGGGGGCCGGGGACCCGGCGGTCACCCGCGGGTCGGGGCCGGATGCCGTGGTCTGCCGCATGGCCCTGCGGTGCCCCGGCAGTCGGCGCTGCCGGACGGTGGCGACCGCGGGAGCACGTGGGGTACTCGCTCGGGAGACTCGGCCGGTACCGTCGGATTCCGATGATGCCATGTACGCGTCACTGCGAGAAGGGGGTGCTCGCCACCTGATGCTGCGTCGGCCGCCTCCACCGCCTCCACCGCCTGCACCGCGTGCTGCACCCCTGACCTCTCCCGCCACTCCCGCACCGCTCAACCCGTCCGTACCCTCGTCCGACCATCGATCACACCTGACTGACAGTCACGTTGTGGCGGAGAGCAGGCAGTCAGGCATTCCGTGTCGGGGTCACGGGGGGTGCGGAGGGCGGCAGGCCGGGTACGTCCTGGCGTACGTCATCCTCACCCGGGGCGTGCCGCCCGCATGCCGGTACGCCCGCCCGGGGGCACCGCCCCGCCGCAGACCGGTGCCGGAACGACCGGCCCGGATGGGCGCGAGCCCGGTGGCCTGCCGAACGGCGTTCCGGCCCGGATCCGCCGAGCTCCCGCTACGCGCTGCCGCAGTTGGCGTCGACGGCGGCACTGACGAACTCCAGGACGCGAGCGGTGGAGTTTGCCTCCAGCCAGACCGGCCCCCACCGGACGGGCGGGGCGTCGTGGATCGGGACGTAGGCGATGTCGGGGCGGGGGTGGTACCGGGAGGCGTTCTCACCGACGGGGTAGGCGCCCCGGCCCAGCGCGACCAGGGTGAGGATCTCGGCGAAGCCGTGGCCCACCGGCCCCTGCCGGACGGGTCTTCCCGACGGCGTGCGGCTGGGCGTACGGTCCTGCCGGAACTCCTCGGCCAGGTCCGCGGGGAGCTGGATCACCGGGTGGTCGGCGAGGACTTCGAGCGACACCGACTCCTGCCGCGCCAACGGGTGGTCGGCGGACACCGCGAGCATCCGCGGCTCGGACAGCAGGGCGGGACCGCACGCCATGCCCGGGTAGGGGTACCCGGCGATGACGAGGTCGATGCTGCCGTCGAGCAGGTACGGCCGGGAGTTGACCATCTGGGCCGCGCGGATGCGGACCTCGCAGTCGGGGTGGCGCGAGGTGAACAGGCCGACGGCCTTCAGGAGCAGCTGCTCGGTGCCCGCACCCATGAACCCGACCCGCAGGACCCCGGTGACGCCACGCCCGGCCTCGGTCGCCCGGTCCAGCGCCTTCTGGAGGTCGGCGACGATCGGCGCCAGGTCCTCGGCGAGCCGCCGGCCGATCGGCGTCAGGCGGACGACCCGGCTGGTCCGTTCGAACAGGGGTGCCCCGACGCGGTGTTCGAGCTTCTTGACGGTCTGGCTGACCCGCCCGGTGGTGAGCCGCAACCGCGTCGCGGTGCGACCGAAGTGCAGTTCCTCGGCGAGCGTCAGGAACACCTCGACCTCGTGCCGCTCCCACATGCCGTTCCCCATCGTTCAGCCCAGCTCAACGATCCTATCGTGATCATGCCTTGATGGGCCGCACCGCCGGGCGGACCATGGAAGACATCACCCCCCGCCGCCTTCGGCGGTACCCGTCACCGGGGCAACAACAAGGAGCGCAGCCGGAAATGATCGAGATCGACGCCATCGACCACGTGGTTCTCCGCGTCATCGACGCCGAGGCCATGGAACGGTTCTACCGCGACGTACTCGGCTGCACCGTCGACACCCGCCGCGAGGACCTCGGCATGGTCCAGCTCAGGGCCGGCGCCTCACTGATCGACCTGGTCCGGGTGGACGGCAGGCTCGGTCTGCAGGGCGGCCCGGCCCCCGAAGCGCAGGGCCACAACATGGACCACCTGTGCCTGCGCGTCGCCCACTACGACGAACCCGCGATCCTGGAGCACCTGCGGGCGCACGACGTCCGGATCGGAGCGCTCGGCACCCGCAGGGGCGCCCTCGGCACCGGACCGTCGGTGTACCTCTACGACCCCCAGGGCAACACGGTCGAACTGAAGGGCCCGGCGGGCCAGTAGGAGGGCCGGCCGATCGAGCGGGACCGTGTCGGCTGAAACCCGCCGCCGGCACCGCTGCGCCGACTCTCGGGAGGCGCCTCCGTGCCGCACAATGATCACCATGAGCGAGAACAACTCCGGTGCGGGGGAACCTTCGAAGCCTTCGGGCGAGCCCGCGACAGCGGGTCACAGGTCCGAAGGTGCGGAGGAGCTGCATCAGCGGCTGGACCGGATCGAGGGCATGCTCGTGTCCTGGCGTGCTCCCGAAGGCGAGGCGCCGATCGAGCCGGCCTGGCGCCGGGCCACCGAGGGCGAGCAGCGCTGGGCGGTGACGGTGGCGATCCTGGTCGCGGTCGGTCTCCAGCTCTTCCTGCCGGCCCGGTTGACGATCCACCCGCACTGGATGCTGCCGGCGCTCGAACTGGCGCTGCTGGTGGCGCTGGCGGGCCTGAACCCGCACCGCAGGGTCGACCACGCGTCCCGGTCGCTTCGCGCGCTGAGCCTGTGCCTGGTGGCGGCGATGAGCCTGGCCAACGGCTGGTCGGCCGTGAAACTGGTCCGTGAGCTCCTGCACGCCTCGGGGACCGCGGCTCCCGCACTGCTGGGTACCGGTGGGGCGATCTGGGCGACCAACGTGATCGCGTTCGCGCTGTGGTACTGGGAGTGGGACCGCGGCGGTCCGGCCGCCCGGGCGCGCGGGGACAAGAACTACCCGGACTTCCTCTTCCCGCAGATGCAGGCGCACGAGCTCGCCCCCGCACGGTGGGAGCCGACCTTCCTCGACTACCTCTACGTGGCCTTCACCAATGCGACGGCCTTCAGCCCGACCGACACCATGCCGCTCTCAGTCTGGGCGAAGATGCTGATGATGTTCCAGACGGTGGTTTCCCTGATGATCGTGGTGCTGGTGGTCGCCCGGGCGGTGAACATCCTGCAGTAGGGCCGGACGGGTGGAGACTCGCCGACTGCTGACCGGCCCAGCGGGTTGGCGTGGTTACGGTGACGGGATGCGAAGCGGGTGGCGGGTGTGGCCGGTGGTCCTGGGCATGTGTGCCGCGTTTCTGGCGCCGGTGGCGGGACCGGCCGCTGCGACTCAGCCGCGCGGGCCGGTGCGTGACGGTGCTCCGCAGTCGGCGGGGCCGGACTGCGAGCAGTTGGCGTGTGTGGCGCCGACGTTCGACGACGGCCCGTCCGAGGCGACCTCCGCTCTGCTCGACCACCTCGCCGCCGCCCGGGTCAGGGCGACGTTCTTCGTCGTCGGGGATCAAGCCCGTTGGTGGCCCGCGCAGTTGAAGCGGGAGGCGGCCGAGGGCCACGTGATCGGCAACCACAGCCTTACGCATCCGTACCCGGGTGCGTCGACGCCCGCGCAGGTGCACGACGAACTCACCGGCGGCGAGAACGCGATCGCCGAGATCACCGGCAGGCGGCCGTTCCTGGTCCGGCCGCCGTACGGCTCCTTCAGCGCCGCCGTCCGCAACTTCGGCCACCCGTTGGTGCTGTGGGACGTCGACACGACCGGAGCGACTGCACCCACGCGATCCACACCGTGACCCCCGGCGGTGAGCAGTACGGCCCCCTGTGCAGCTTCAGGATCCACTGACCCCCCGGCCCCCTCCCGCCCCCCACAGATCACGGAAGCCGGTCCGACGGGCCGCCGAAACGGCGGTACGGGGTACGGCGGTGGCCGTCCCGATACGCCATTCGGTCACCTCGCCGGACAGGTCCGGCGGGGCGATCACGACGGACCCGCCGGGTCTGCGCGAAGGTCGGGGCATGAAGACCGCACTGACTTCGCGCGTACGCACCGCAGGCGTGCTCACCGCCCTTTTCCTGGCGGCCGGCCCCGCTGCCGTCGGCTCCGCCCCCACCCCCGTCCCTGCCCGTTCGACCTCGGCCTGGCTGCCGTACTGGGGCAGCGACGCCGCCTACGCGGACGCCCTCCAGCACGCCTCCCAGCTCCACACCGTGAGCCCGTTCTGGTACGAGGCCACGTCCGCCAGCACCGTCAACGGCTACCCGGGCGCGGGGGATCGGCGGATGGTCGACGGGCTGCACGCCAAGGGCATCAAGGTGGTGCCCACCGTCATCGAGACCCTCGACGCCAAGGCCATGGCGGAACTCCTGGGCGACCCGGCCCGCCGCACGGCGCACACCGACGCCCTGGTGGACATCGCCGAGAGCTCCACGTACGACGGCCTCGATCTGGACTACGAACGGATGGCCGAGACCGACGACGAACAGCTGCGTGAGCGGGTCCGGGTCGGCTACAACGCGCTGACCGCCGAGCTGTGCACCCGGCTGCACGCCAGGAACAGGCAGTGCGTCGTCACGGTCATGCCGCACACCCTCCTGGACGGACACGCCTACGACTACGCGCAGTTGGGCAAGGTCACCGACCGGCTGCGGATCATGGGCTACAACCTCCACAACGCGCTGGGCAAGCCGGGACCGCTCTCGTCGGTCGCCTGGTACGAGGAGTTCCTCGGCTACGCCACCGGCGTCGTCCCCCGCGAGAAGCTCGAAGTCGCGCTGCCCGCCTACGGCTGGGACTGGACCGTCGGCTCCACGGGCCGCGCCAAGCACGTGACCTCCAGGGAGGCCGAGGCGCTGCGCCAGGATCGGAAGGCGGACTACCTCTTCGACACGGCCTCCGGCACCCCGCACTTCAGCTACACCGACGGCGGGAAGCGTCACGAAGTCTGGTACCAGGATGCGAACGGCACGGCCGCCCATCTGGCAGTCATGAAGAAGTACGGCGTGCGCAACAGCGGCCTGTGGGCCCTGGGGTTCGAGAACCCCGGGGTCTGGGACGTACTCGCCGCTCAGTAGCCCGAGGGCCGGTACTCCCCGGCGGCTATACGCACAAGGTACAAATCCCGTGTGGAGTTCGTTGTATGTCCATCAGTCACGCCCTGGGCCTCGCTAGCCGAGGCGGGAGACCTGGTAGTGGCTGATGTACCAGCCGTCCTCCTGGTGCTTCAGCAGTACGCCGAGCCAGACGCCCAGCGTGGGCCGGTCGGTGAACGAGAAGTCGACGCTCAGGTAGCCGAGTACGAGGTCGGCGGCGGGTCGCCTGGCTTCGAGGATCCGGTACGCGGCCGTCAGCCCGAGGGGCTGGGAGGCGTAGTAGTCGGCGACGCCCTGCCGTCCGACGCTGTAGGGGTGCAGTCCTTGGAAGATCGCGTCCTCGGTGAAGTGGGCGGCGACCCGCTGCGGTTCGTGCGCGTCGACGGCCGCCTTCCACTGGTCGAGCACGCCGCGCAGGATCGCTTCGCTGTCCGTGGCGTTGTTCGTGGCGTTGTTCATCGGGGGCTCTCCTGTCGGGTGGGGCCGAGTGCGCGACACCGGTGCCGCGTGGCCCGGCGCCGGGCGCCGTTACCGGCCCGGGTCGTTCGGATGGGGGGACAGCGGCGTCACCGTGTCGTGCCGCCACACCCGCAGCGGCATCGACGCGAGTACCTGTTCCAGCTGCTCCGCGTCGTCGGCGCTGAAGAGGCCCCAGGTACGCCATTCGCCGGGGGCGAGCGGCGGGCGCCACAGCCTCAGCAGGCTTCCCTGCGCCGCCAACTCCCGTGACCGCGCTGCCTCCCGGGTCCGGATCTCGGCCACGGCCTGCTCGGACGTGCCCTCCGGAACGGTGGTCACCATGTCGACCAGGAACTCCACGGGTTGTTCTCCTCATCACGTCGTACCGGAGGAGGCCGGACGCCCGACGCCGTGCGCCGGGAGCGCCAACGCCGGCCCCGGCCAAGGACCTTGGGCTGCGGCCGCCCGGAGCGGCACGGTGCCCCGGGGGTGCGGGATGAGCTCGGGCCCCGGCCGGGCAGAGGCCGGGGCCCGAGCAGGACGGATCGCCGTCACACGGACGGCTGCCGCTACGGAGCGGGGCGCGGTCGCGCCTGCGGGCGTGGAGTCGACTACCGCTTGACGACGAACTCCACCGCGAGCTTGGCCCCGACCCCGTTGAAGATCTCGATGTTCCCGTTGATCTGGCTGACCCTGGTGCTGCCGGCCGGGCACTTCAGGTCGGTGCTCCAGCCGTCGCCTGCGTAGGAACTGAAGCTGATCACGCCTCTTCCGCTGCTGTTGGCGCGGATGACCAGGTGGCTGATCGCGTAGCGTGGGTCGGCTGCGCCGTTCTCCGCCTCGACCTTCACCCTGCCGTCCGTGCTCAGGGGGGTGATGGTGAGGAGACGGTCGCCGCCCGGGTACTTCGGGGTGCCCACGAACGGCTTGTCGAGCGACGTCAGTCCGACGTAGTCCGGAACCAGACCGCCGCAGTCGTCGACCACCGGGGCAGCCGCCGACGGGGCCACGGAAAGGCCGCCGAGCAGGCACAGCGTGCTGCACAGGACGGCGGCTTGCGAGCGAGAACTTCACAGGGTCTCCCTTGACTGGCTGGACCGGGGCAGGGCTGGCGACTTCAGCCTCGACGCCTTGGAGCAGTTCCCGCAGGGGCGATGCATCAGGGGGAGCCGAGGGGAAACCACCCCTCTGAGGTGAGAAGTCATAAAGGCAGGCAATACGCCTGTATTCCTTGTGCGTGTGGGCTCGTTGCGGTACCGCCTGGCCCGCCCGTCGGGTCATTCAGTCCACGGCCGGGAATGCCGATACGTTCCGGTATGCGCACTCTCGCTGCTGCTGCTGCTGCGCTCGCGCGTCCCGAGGCGACGACGGGGTGGTCCGTGCCGGCCGGTGCCGCCCGGGTCCGGCGCCCGAAGGGTTCGTCCGTCAGCTGTCCGCCGCCGTTGCGACGGCCGTGCTGGTGGCGTGCGCCGGAGCGGCCGCCGCTCCCGCTGCCGGGGCGGACCGTACGAGCGTGCCGTCGTCTCGTCCGGCTGTCACGGCGAGGCCGGTGGGGAAGCTGTTCGGCTCGGACATCCGCAGGATTCCCACCCGGGAGCGGGTGGTCGCGCTGACGTTCAACGCGGCGTGGGACGAGGCGGGACTGGACACGGTCCTGAAGGTGCTGCGCAGGCAGGACGCGTCGGCGACGTTCTTCCCGACCGGTCAGTTCGCCGAGCGCCACCCTTCGGCGGTGCGGGCGATGGCGGTGGCCGGCCACGGTATCGCCAACCACTCCTACGGCCCCCCTTGCGACGCCCTGACCGGCGAGGAGAGGAAGGCGGAGGTCGAGCAGGCGGACCGGGCGATCCATGCGGCTGCCGGGGTCGCGCCGCTGCCGTTCTTCCGGTTCCCCTACGGTGACCTCACGTGCGGGCAGGTCGCCGAGGCCAACGCGCTGGGGGCAGGTCACCCCTGCACCGCTTGACAAAACGCCCTACATATCGCCTGTCCGACGGGTCGCGTCACCGACTCCGCACCCGACAGCACTGTCACCCGAATGGCGCAACATGACGTGCCACCCACATGGATGAAGATCAAGCTGATTAGTGCCCCAATCGAGGTAATCCGTGAAAGGGAAACCAAATGCGCATTCGACGAATCCTCGCCGCCGTCATCGCCACGGCAGCTCTGGCCGGACTCGGCCTCACAGGCGCCGCCGCCGCCACCGCCGCCACACAGGGTGCCCCAACCTCCGTCACCCCTTCTCAGTGCGAGAAGGGCGGCGGAACGCCCCGGATCGACTTGCCGGGCAACCCCTGCGTGGGCGGTACGTACGACGGCCAGCCGGTCGACTAAACCCCACAAGGCGCCCCGCAGCCACGCGCCGTGGGGCGCTCTCGCGCGAGCGTAGCCGGGAGAGTCGCAGGGGCTGTGCCGACCCGTCGGGCACGCTAGGTCCGAGTCGGCCCGGAAGCACGCGGCGGGCGGGAGCTCCCGAACGCCGTCGCGCGCGAGCGCAGCGAGCTGCCAAGGTTTGCGCGGCCGTAGGCCGCACCTTCTGTTACTGAGGCAAGACGACCTCGTCCGCTTCAGCGACATGTCGCAGCTCGTCGAGGTAGGCCGCGAAGCGGACGTGCTCGTCCGGCTCTCGCAGGGTGTCGTGGACGTACATGCGGCCTGCTCCTGGCGCTCGATCAGGACACCGTTCTCGAACCGGGTACCCGCGCGGACGAGAGGAACCAGGTGAGCGCCGCTAATTGCGCGCCAGCGGGTCTGGGCGGACTCGACGAGCTTGAACACCATCGCAAGAGCCGCGGCCCGGGCTGCCGGCGCCGCGGGTGACCTTGGTGACCCCGTCGGGCCACACGTAGACAAAGTCGCGGTCCGACAGGTCCCGGACTTGGAAGACGGCGTGATCATCCTGCCACTGCCTGGTCAGCCGGGTCACGGTCGCCGACGGCAGGCCGGCCGCGCTGCCGAGGAACTGCTCCGGTGCGGGCACGAAGTCGCCGGACGACAGGCCGTGCAGGTAGAGCAGCGGGAGTACCTCGCTGACCTTCGGCGACTTGCGGCACCACGGCGGAAGGATCTCGGAGGAGAACCGCTTATGCTCCCCGGTCTCCTCATCGATGCGGCGGTGACTACGCTGAGCACGGGCGTGCCTTCCCGACCCGCGCTGCAACGCGGGCCTACTCGGAGGCCATCAAAGGATCATTCGGGAAGGTACGCCCTCCGCATGCCCTCCCGGAGCCGATCCACAAGTCCTGAGCATTGCTCCCGGACGTCCGGGTGGAAGTCGTCCTCACCGAACCACTCCGGCTGCCCGGCGGCGGCGCGCTTCTCCCGCTCCTCGTACAGGTCGAAGCCGGGGCGGAACACCTGGGACGTCTCGCGGTAGTCGCGGCCCTCAGCGATCACAGCGCCGAACTGGGCAACGAACGTGTGCCGGGGCACCCCGAGCCAGTCCGTCCAGGTCCCGTACTCGCGGGTCTCGTCCACCAGGCACTCGCCGACATCGAAAACGACTGCTCCGATGACGCGGTGCAGCGTGGTCAGGAACGTAATGGGCTGTCAGCAGGACGCCAGGGCGGGAGCACAAGTCGGCAACTTCACCACCGGCGCCCGGACAGCCGGCCACCAGGGCCGCTCCGCCTGGTGGTTCGGGCTGTCCGATGGACGTCGCCCGGCCGCGTCACCGACTCTGACAGGCTCCGGACGTGCCGTCGCCGGTGGACGGATGCCAGCTTCTGCGAACCGCTTCCTGCGAATCGGCGAAGGCTGCGAAGGTTGTGCCGTCCGTCCCGCAGCGGGGCCGGGCCGTCGTCACATGTCCAGCACGAGGTCCGTCGAGGGCCGTGAGCAGCAGACGAGGGCGTTGCCCTCGGCCGGTGCATCGACGGGCTCCGGGGCGTAGTCGACCCGTCCCGACAGCACGGTGGTCTCGCAGGTGTGACAGACGCCGGTGCGACAGGACCACCGGCTGGGTACGTCGCACGCCTCGGCGAGTTCGAGCAGGGTCCCGTAGCCGGGATGCCACGGCAGGCTGAGGCCGCTGCGGGCGAACGAGACGGTCGGGCCCGGCTCCTCCCCGGGAGGGTGGGCGGGCAGGTGCGGCGGTCGGACCGGAGTGGGGAGCACACCGGGCGTGATGGCGGACACCGCCCCGAAGGTCTCGGTGTGGATGCGGGTGGATGCCAGGCCGTGGGCCTGGAGGGCACTCGTCATGTCCTGCATGAACGCGGCCGGACCGCAGATGTAGGCGTCCGCGTCCCGGGGCAGGCCGAGGTCGTGGATCTGCTGCGCGGAGAGCCGTTCCGCCGCCGTGTAGTCGACGCCCGGGCGGTCATCGCTGCGGGGACTGCTGAACGCGATGTGCGACCGCCCGGCCGGCAGCCGGGCCAGCAGGCCACGTACCTCCTCGGCGAAGGGATGGCTGTCGCCGTCCCGGGCTCCGTGCAGCCACCACACCTCACGCGGGGAGCGCGCGTCGGCGAGGGCGTGCAGCATGGCCAGTACCGGGGTGGCGCCGACACCGGCGGACAGCAGGACGACCGGCGCATCGCCGTCCGCCAGGACGAACGTGCCCCGCGGCGCGGCGACTTCGAGCAGGTCACCCACCTTGACGTGTTGGTGCAGGTGGGTGCTGGCGGCGCCGTGCGGCTCCTGTTTCACGCTGATCCGGTACTCCGCGGCGCCTGGTCGCCCGGACAGCGAGTAGCTGCGGATCAACGGCGCACCCCCGGCCTCCGGCCGCAGCCGCAGCGTGAGAAACTGGCCGGCCAGTCCCGGTGGAAGGGGCCGGCCGTCGGTCGAGGCCAGACTCAGCGAGAAGATGCCCGCGCTCTCGGCTCCGATCCGGGTGACCCTGAGCGGACGGAACCCGGGCCACGCGGGTGGCGGGCTGCCCGCCGCTGCGGTCAGCCCGACATTTCCGGCTGCCGCGCCGCCTGCACGGATCTCGCTGTCCAGCAGGGCCCGCAGCGAGGTCTGCCAGCCGGGGCTGAGCGCCGGGATGCGCAGCGCACGCTCGAGTTGCGGTCGGGAGCGTCCAGGGCGGTAGAGCAGCGCATCCATCTCGGCGACGGTCATCTTCTCCGGGCCGGAGGAGATCCTGACGATCTCCTCGCCGGCCTCCACCAGCCCTTCGTCGATGACGCGGAGGTAGAACCCCGGCCGGCCGTGGGACACCAGCAGGGCGGCCATCTGCGGTTCCCCCATCCGCAGGCCCACGCGGTAGCAGGTCACGCGCGGCTGAGTCACCTCGAAGACCGCACTCCCGATCCGATAGCGGTCCCCGATGCACACCTCGTCGTCGGACAGCCCGTCCACGGTGAAGTTCTCGCCGAACTGGCCCAGCACGAAGTCGTCCCGCCCGAGTTGCTGCTGCCAGTAGCGGTAGGAGTCGAGCTGGTAGACCAGTACGGCGCGCTGCTCACCGCCGTGCCCGGCCAGGTCGCCCTGGCCGTCGCCTTCCACATTCAGTCGCCGGACCATCCGGGGGCCGGTGACGGGCTGCTTCCAGACGCCGGTGTGCGTGGTCCTGCCCCGCCAGGCGACGTCCTTCGGCAGACCGACGTTGACGGCGATCAGCGTGGCCATCGGCCCATCTCCCGTCCGGGCGACGTCTCACCCGTTGGGGCGACGACGTCCCGCCTGCCACGCTAATACCTCCCGCACGCCTCGCAACCCGGCTGCCGCAGTCCGGGTTTCCGGGGCTGATCCTCGCGGGGGCGCCGCCGTAGCCCTGCTGGAAGGACCGGCCCGCCCGGGTCCCGGATCCGCGTGCGAGTGCCCGGGGCGAACCACCGCTCCGGAACCAGCGTACGGGAGAACGCGCTGCGGTGGCAGGGGTGTTGGCCGTCCGCAGGTGTCGCCGCCGGGGCAGTCGGCGGAGGCGTCCGTCCGGTGCTGCGGATCCGAGCACCGCCGTTCCGGGCTTCGGCGAAGGTGCCGTACCCGTCCCGCGTGGTCATCATGGGACTGCACCGGACGGCCGGGATAGGGAGGCACCGTGGAGCTGTTCCCGCCGATGCCGCTCGCCGAGTGGCGTGACACCAAGGAGACGCTGCACCGCTTCGCCCAGATCGTGGGCAAGGTCCGCCTCGCGGCGAGCGTGCGGCGCAATCACTGGTGGAACGTCCCGTTCCACCTGACCGGACGCGGCATCACCACACGGCCGATGGGCCAGGTCGACGGCAATCCGATCTTCACCATCGACTTCGACTTCGTCGCCCACCGACTGGTCGTCGCAACGGTGGACGGCGGGACGGTCTCCTTCCCGCTGCTCGGCCAGTCCGTGGCCTCGTTCCACCGGGAGCTGCTGAACGCGCTCGGAGCGCTGGGCGTCCGGGTCGAGATCGCCATCCCGAGGCCCTTCGACCTGCCCGATGCCGACCGGCCGTTCGCCGAGGACTTCGAGCACGCGAGCTACGACCCCGCCTGGGCGAACCGCTACTGGCAGGTGCTCAGCCAAGTGGCGCTGGTCCTGGAGGAGTTCACGGCGCGCTTCTCGGGGAAGGTCAGCCCGGTCCACCACTTCTGGCACACCTTCGACATCGCCAGCACCTGGTTCTCCCCGCGCGTCGTCGACCAGCCGCCGCAGGTGGACCCGGTGACCAGGGAGGCGTACTCCCGGGAGGTGGTCAGCTTCGGGTTCTGGTTCGGCGACGCCGCCTTCGGCGAGCCGGCCTTCTACTCCTACACGGCTCCCGAGCCGGCGAAACTGGCCGACGATCCTCTCACGCCCGCGTCCGCGGAGTGGCTCGTCCGCAACGGCAGCCACCTCGCGGTGCTGCGGTACGACGCGGCGCGCGCCGAGGCCGACCCGCGAGCGGCCGTGATCGCCTTCTACGAGAGCGCGTACCAGGCCGGAGCCGTCCGCGCAGGCTGGGACGTCGCCGCGTCGGCCTGCCCCGGAGGAATCACCGACCCGTGTCTGGCGGCCCCGCCGCCCTGAGCAGGACCGGCCGCGCCGAGCAGGCCAGGGCAGGTCAGTGCAGGCGCAGCTCCCAGTCGGCGGGGACCTTGCCGAGCGGGCCCGGGGTCGGCTGCGAGGCCGGGTGCGCCGTGGGCGGGGCCGGCGGCGGTCCCTCGTAGTACTCCTCGGTCTCCACGTTCCAGAACCAGGCCTCGCCGGGTTCGAAGCTGGCCAGGAGGGGGTGTCCGGCCGTTCTGGCATGGTTGGTGGCGTGCTGCGAGGGCGAGGAGTCGCAGCACCCGATCCGGCCGCACGCGGCGCAGCGCCGCAGGTGCAGCCACCACCCCGGTCCGTCGGCGGCCAGGCACTCCAGGCAGCCGTCGCCACTCGGCTGTGCGGTGGGATCGATTCCCGGGATCTCGTCGTGCGCCATGAGACTGGTCTCTCTGCTGAGACGGTGGGCAGGCGTCGTGCGCTCCCGGTGTCACGGCGGTCCGAAGGCCCTGCCGAGATCGTCGGGAACTACGTGCAGCGTAACCAGCACATGGCCGCTGCTCCGGTGTGCCCGACCGGCTTTTCGTGTGTTCGTCCGCTCGGATCCTCACCGGGGAGCGCTGCCACCACCATGGGGTCTCTCCCAAAGCCTCACATCTGGCACCTGTCGGTCGATCGGGTGGCGTGCCTACTGTCTCCTGGACGCCGATCGCGTCCGAGGCGCGAGACAGAGCGGCGAACAGAGCGCCGAAACGCACCGAACAGAGCACAGAGCACGGAAAGACGACGATGGACTACTGCGCACCCTGCCGCCGCCACCTCAACGGTGCGCTGTCCTGTCCGGGCTGCGGTGCGCCGGCCTCCGCCGAGGCCCCCTTCGCCGGATCCACGCCCGGACCGGCCGACTACCCGGGCTCCGTCACCGGGCCGCCGCCCAGGTCGGCCGGGGCCCGCCGCAACCGGCGCAGCAGACGCAGATCCCGGCGCCGCGGACGGGTGCTCGCCGCTACGGCCGTGGCCCTGGTCCTCGGCGGCGCGGGCGTGCTGGCGCTGACCCCGCCGCAGTCCGGCGGGCCGCCCGGACCGGCCCCCACGCCCGCCGCCGAGGACCACGGACCGGACGCGGCCCTCCAGACGGCGCCGCCCACTCCGTCGCCGATCGCCCCCAGTACCTCGCCGTCGGCCGGCGCGACCAGGTCCAGAGCCCACCCACGGCCGAGTGGCTCCCCGTCCAGCTCGGCACCCGTCCCCACCGCCTCGGCAGCGACCGCCTCCTCGACGACCGGACCGAAGCCGTCCACGTCCCCTCGCCCGACGAAACCCGCGCCGTCGCCGTCGCCGACCTGCACGCACTTCATCTTCTGGTGCAGCTGAGCCGGGCCGCTCCCCGCCGTCTGCGCCTTCTCCGCCGCCCGGCGAGCGTCCCCGGCGACCGTCGTACGCGCGGAGGACCCGGGCCCCGTGCCCGCAGCCGGCGGACACGACGACCGCCTCGGCCTTCACAATGGTGCGGAGGAGACCGTCGACTGTGACGGCCGGCCCGTCCGACCACTGAAGAAGGAGACGCCGTGAGCGAGCAGACCGCCCTTGCCCAGCGGATCGCCGACACCATTCGCCCCGCCATGCTCAGTGGTCTGCAGGACGCCCAACTCCACGGCCCCGGAGGCACCCAGCACATCAGCAACTGGGCCGACTGGATCGCGGCCACCGTAGCCGAGCACATCGTCCAACCGATCGCCGCCGAACGGGACGCCTTCGCCGACCGCGTCGACACCCTCAGCCACATCGCCAAGCGCCACAAGGAGGGCTACGCGGACGCCGTACGGGACAAGCACCAACTTGAGGCCCGGATCGAGGCACTTGAGGCGGAGCTGGCCCAACTGCGCCCAGCCGAGGACGCCCACCAGTCCTGACGGCTCACCGCAGGCCCTGAACCGGCCGACCACCGCCAGCCGTTGAGGGTGTTCGAACCGGCCGTCGAGCAGCTTCCGGCGGTGGGACACCGGTGACCTCGCCAGAAACGGGCCGCGGGGCCCAAGCGAGGCGGCTACGTCGGATGACGTCAGGGGTGTATCCCGCCGGGGACGCCGTTCTTCAGCACGGCGATCCGTCCGTCTCGGGGATGCACGCTCAGACCCTTGACCTCGGAAAGGTGCTCGAACTCACCGGATATGCAGGTGAGTTCTTCGGCGCTCGGGTCGAACGTGAACACCCGGGCGTGATGCAGAACGACCGGGTGGCCATGCCGTGCCGCTGCCGACCGGCCGTCAGAGGGTGTTTCGCAGCGGCCCGACCATCCCGGTGTGCCCGATCGCCCGGTGCGCTGATGCTCTTGCCGGATGGGTGCACCGGGTCCGGCCCGCCTGCGATGATCTGGGTATGGATACGGGGGGATCTGCTCATGGACGCCGCATACCTGCCGGACCTCGGAGTCGTCGGGTCCGTACTGCTCTGATCGCGGTGGTGGTGCTGGCCCTGCTCGCCGCGCTGGTCGTCCTGGTCGTGGTGCTGCCGGGGCTGGTGGTCGACCACGATCTCGCGGGTGCCCGGATCGAGGTCTCCGAGCGGCTCGGGGCGGTGAACAGCGTCCGAACGACGCTTCTGCAGGCGGTCGGTGGCGCCGTCGTCCTCTTCGGTGCATACGCCACCTGGCGGCAGTTGAGGGTCGGTCAGGAGAACTTGAACGCCACCCGGGAGGGCCACATCACCGACCGCTTCGGCCGGGCGATCGACCAACTCGGCAGTGAGAAGCCGGACGTGCGGATCGGTGGTCTCTACGCGTTGTGGCGGATAGCGGACCACTCGGCTCACGACCGGGAGGCGGTCATCTCGATCATGGCCGCGTTCCTTCGGACCCATCTGCCATGGCCTCCACAAGGGGCGGAGCCCCCGTCTGTCGAAGTCTCCATCAACTCCGTGCCGCCGCTGGAGACCCGCGCTGCGGATGCCCAGGTGGCGCTCACCGGCCTCGGCGTCCTGTGTCAGGGCCGCCGTCCCGACTGGCTCAACGTCAGCTACTCCGACCTGCGCCGCGCCGACTGCGACGGACTGTGGCTGAACAACATCAACTTCGATGGGGCCTGCCTGGAAGCAGCGAGCATCTACCAGGCCAACCTGACCAGGGCATCGCTGATCGCGGCCAACATGCGGTATGTGGAGCTCGGGACGTCGATTCTCCACCGGTGCCGCTGCATCGAAGCCGACCTGCGCGGAGCCCGGATGGTCAGGGCCGACCTTCGCGACGCCGATTTCTCCGAGGCCGACCTGCGGGAGGCGAACCTGCGCAAGGCACGGGCCCACGGGACCAGGTTCACCGGCGCGGACCTTCGGCTGGCCGACCTTCGGGGAGCCGACCTCACCGGTGCCGACCTGGCACAGGCGAAGTTGCAGGGCGCGCTGGCAAGCGACTTCACGGTCTGGCCGCCGGGCTTCGACCTTCAGGCGGCCGGCGTCGTCCTGGCCGAGGACCCGGGCGACGAGCCGAACATCCTGCTGCCGGCCGCCGCACTCGCACGGAACGTCCGGCCGCTTCGCTCGGTCTAGAGTACGTATCGGGCTGTGATCAGGTGGTGGTCCGGGTGAGGTCCGTGGTCAGGCCTCGGAGCGAGGGGAAACCCGAAGATTGATCACGATTCGGTACGCACCCTGACGACTCGGTCCGCGATTGTGGTCAGGACGTGCCGGCCTGACGGGTCGGCTGGTGGGTGCTCAGCAAGGCCGTCTGCCAGGCGAGCACCAGCTCGGCGCTCGGCTTACGGCGGGTCGGCCGACGGGCGGAGCGGTCCGAGACCGGTGAAGCGATCGCACGATGGGCCTCGGCGCCCTGGTCGAGCAGCATCGCGGACCGCGTCGTAAACCACTGGCCGATCGCATCATTCCGGAGGGAAGCTGTGCCCCATGACGACAACCTTAATCACCGGGGCCAACAAGGGCCTCGGCCACGAGACCGCCCGCCGCCTGCTCGCCGAGGGGCACACCGTCTACCTGGGAGCGCGCAACACCGCCCGGGGCACGGCTGCCGCGTCCGAGCTCGGCGCCCGGTTCGTACACCTCGATGTCACCGACGACGCGTCGGTCGCCGCCGCGGTCGCCACCATTGAGGCCGCTGGTGGCCTGGACGTCCTGGTCAACAACGCCGGAATCGAGGTGCGGTCACCGGGGGGCGACATCATCGGCGCCGCGGAGCTGACCGCCGACGTGATGCGGGAGGTGTTCGAGACCAACGTCTTCGGCCTGGTCCGGGCGACCCACGCCTTCCTGCCGCTGCTGGAACGCTCCGCCGCCCCGGTGGTGGTCAATGTCAGCAGCGGCACCGCCTCGCTGGCCCAGGCCGGCAAGGGGTACCCGGGGGTCGCCTACCCGGCCTCCAAGACCGCGGTCAACATGCTCACCGTGCAGTTCGCCAAGGCGTTCCCGCGGATGCGGATCAACGCCGTGGAGCCCGGCTACACCGCGACGGACCTGAACCGGCACGAGGGCACGCAGACCGTCGAGCAGGGCGCCGAGATCATCGTTCGGATGGCTCAGCTGGGGCCGGACGGCCCGACCGGCGGCTACTTCGACGCGGCGGGCCCAATCCCCTGGTAGGCGACGACGTTCAGGACGCGGTCCACGATGCCGCTCGGCCAGGGCCGTGACGTGACGACGGCCGCACAGGTTCTTCGAGCGTGACCAAGAAATGGGCCCGTGCGGCCTTGGCCCATCCTGGCTTCTGCGCCGTCCCGCGTGCACATCTCGACGATTTGATCGAAGAGTTGGCAGACTCCTGACCGGTTCGGCAGGAATCAGCGCTCGATGAGCGGCACGGTGGCGCGCGGCAACGTCAGGCGGGGGCCGGGTCGGATGCACGACCAGACCGCGATGTGCACCGAGGGCGTCGCCGGGCAACTCCGGCTCCACCCCAAGGCGATAGTCGAGATCGACGACGGCTACCGGGGCCTGGCGAACGAGCTTCACGACCTCGCCCACTACCCCGGTGCCCGGCCCGAGCAGGTCTTCGGCGAGGGAAGGCTCGACACCCCCTGGAAAGAGCACCAGTACGAGGCCCTCGACGGGGAAGAACGGGCGCAGTTCCGCGAGCGGAGCAGGAAGCCGTACAACTGGTTCATTCTGGCCGCATGCCACCTCCGCGACACCCCGGCGGCTGGGGTCTGTACGGTCCGTCAGGCGGCCGGGACGTAGGGGCGGCGGGCGTTGACGACCTTGCCCGAGGCACTGATGCCGTGGTTTCGAGAGCGGGGGTTCGCGCGTTCGGCCTCGGCGCGCGGGATCGGATCGGAGCTGGTCTGCTGGTGCCGGGAGCCCGTCACGCCAGTACTTGGGAGAAGTCCAGATGAGCACTTATCGAGTTGCCCAGGTGGCCGCTGCCGGTGAGCCGTTCGAGATCGTCGAGCGTGAGGTGGCGCAGCCGGGCCCCGGCCACGTACGGGTTGCCGTGGAGGCCTGCGGGATCTGTCACAGTGACTCCCTCTTCGTCGACGCCGCGCTGCCGGGCGTCCGGTTCCCCGTGGTTCCCGGGCACGAGATCGCCGGGCGCATCGAGGAGCTCGGTGAGGGAACGCAGAACGTGTGGCAGGTGGGAGACCGGGTGGCGGTCGGCTGGTTCGGCGGAAGCTGCGGCCACTGCACGCCCTGCCGGCAGGGCGACTTCATCGTGTGCGAGAACCTCCAGGTCCCCGGATGGTCGTACGACGGCGGCTTCGCCGAGGCGGTGATCGTGCCGAGCGGTGCCCTGGCCCGGATCCCCGATGGGCTGGCCGCGACCGAGGCGGGCCCGATGGCCTGCGCGGGGGTGACCGTGTTCAACGGGCTGCGGCGCAGCTCCGCACGGCCGGGCGACCTGGTCGCGGTACTCGGTATCGGTGGCCTGGGCCACCTGGGGGTGATGTACGCGGCCGCGATGGGCTTCGAGACCGTGGCCATCGCGCGTGGCGTCGACAAGGCGGACTTCGCCGGGGAGCTCGGTGCGCACCACTACATCGACAGCACGGCGGGCACCGGTGTCGCGGACGCGTTGCAGGCCCTCGGCGGCGCCAAGGTCGTCCTGGCCACCGCCGCCAACTCCGAGGCCATCACGGCGACCGTCGACGGGCTGTCCCACCGCGGCGAGCTGGTGGTCATCGGTGCGGCCGCCGAGCCGATGGCAATCAGCCCGGGCACGCTGCTGATGCGCGGCAGGATCGTCCGCGGCCACCCGGCCGGTACCGCGCAGGACGTGCAGGACACCCTGGCGTTCAGCGCCCTGCACGGGATCCGCCCGATGACCGAGATCATGCCGCTCGACCAGACCACCGAGGCGTACCGGAAGATGCTCTCCGGTGCCGCCCGCTTCCGGATGGTGCTCACCACCGGCTGAGGTGGCGGGTCCACCCGCCCTGCCCCCGTCCCCGCCGAAATCACCTTCCCGGCGGGGCTGTCGGTTCGCCGGTCCGCGCCCGTACCAGGGTCGACGAGGGCGCGCATGGGGTCCGTCAGGGGCACGCCGTCTGGGGGTCGTGCCGAACCCTCCTCGGGGTGGTTTCCGACGGCGGGCGGAGATTTCGAACGGGTTGACAGGGCGCCCGCTCCACGCCGTCGACCGGGGCTCATCGTGACGACCTCACGCCTGTGCGTACCACCGTCGCATCGCCCTCCCGGGCGCCCGGTCCGACCCGCGCGGTGCGGTGGTCGCCGGTGCACTGATCGGCTCGGATGAATTACCGGCGCATCCGGGCCCCGTCCGGTGTGCGCCGACGGCCGATCGGGTACCGGTGTCCCGTCCACCCCGCCGGGCTCCGATCCAGCCCCCACCGCCCAGACCCGGAGATCCGTATGCCCACCGGCTCCAGCGCTCGAAACTGCCCCTTCGACTTCGCGGAGGCCCTCGATTTCGACCCGACACTCAGGCAGCTTCTGAACGACGAACCAGTCGCCCGCATCCGTCTGCCCTACGGCGAGGGTGAGGCCTGGCTGGTCACCGGCTACGACGATGTACGCACGGTGACGACCGACCGGCGTTTCAGCCGGAGCGCCGTCATCGGCCGCGACTTCCCGCGGATGACCCCCGAGCCGATCGTCCAGGCCGAGGCGATCAACGTGATGGACCCGCCGGCCAGCAGCCGGCTGCGGAGCCTGGTGTCCAAGGGCTTCGCACCCGCCCACATCGAGCGTATGCAGCTGCGGACCCGGCATGTGGTGGGCGAGCTGCTGGACCGGATGGCGGAGCACGGCACCCCGGCCGATCTGATGGAGCACCTGGCCGGACCGCTGCCCCTGATCACGATCTGCGAGGTCCTGGAGATCCCCGACGCCGACCGCTCGCAGCTGCGCGCCCACGCCCGGACGATGATGGACGTCGGCGCGGACAACCGGGCCGACGCGGTACGGGCCAAGGCCGACCTGCGCGCGTACTTCGCCGAGCTGACGGCGCAGCGGCGCAGGAACCCCGGTGAGGATCTGATCAGCGCACTGGCGACGGCCCGGGACGGAGCGGAGATCCTCGACGAGCAGGAACTGACCGTGATGGCCATGGTCCTGCTGATCACCGGTCAGGACACCACGACGTACGAGATCGGGAACCTCGCCTACACCCTGCTCACCCGGCCCGACGTGCTCGCCCGGCTGCGCGAGACGCCCGAGCTGCTCCCGCAGGCGATCAACGAGCTGCTGCGCTTCATCCCCTTCCGCAAGGGTGTCGGCATCCCGCGGGTGGCCACCGAGGACGTCGAGCTGAGCGGGGTGAAGATCCGCGCGGGCGACATCGTGCACGTCTCCTACCTGACGGCCAACCGCGACGGCCGCAAGTTCGACCGGCCCGACGAGCTGGATCTGGACCGCACCACCCCCTCGCACATGACCTTCGGCTGGGGCGGGCACCACTGTCTCGGCGCACCGCTCGCCGCCACCGAGCTCGAAGTCGCCCTCGGCATGCTCCTGGAGCGCTTCCCCCGGCTCACGCTGGCAAAGCCCGCCGAAGAGGTGCAGTGGAACACCTCGTCGATCTGGCGCTATCCGCTCGCCCTGCCGGTGGCCTGGTGACGGTCGGCTCCGCCGCCGCGCACAGGACGCTCCGCAGCTGACGCCGACCCGGCCGGTTGCCCCGGCCGGGTCGGCGCAGCCGGGAGCCATGGGTCGACATGCGGGGGTGGGCCGCCTCCCGTACATTGGGCTGAGCTGGCCAGAACCGACTCGCGAGCGGCGCGTCCGCCCGCACAGCGAGCACCCGATCCTCAACGGTCTGCCCGTCTGCTCCCCTCTCACGAGACCCCCGCCGCGCCACCTCCGCGCGTCCGGCCCGCAGCGGCTGCCGCCGACTGGTGAATCCCGGACCCTGACAGGGTCGCACCGGGACCACCGTGTGTCAGGAGGAGATCCCATGGCAGTTCTGTGCAAACCGGCGATAGCCGTCCCCGACCACATCATCACCAACGAGGACACCCTCGAACTGGCCCGGAGACTGCACCGCGACCATCCGCAACTGGACCTGGCGCTGCGTCTGATCGAGCACACCGGAGTACGGAAACGGCATCTGATCCAACCCATCGAGACGGTCCTGAAACACCCGGGGCTGGATGCCCGGAGCGCCGTCTACGAGGCGGAGTCCAAGGCCCGCGTCCCGGCGGTGGTGTCCCGGGCACTGGACCAGGCCGAACTGGAGCCGCAGCAGATCGACTTGATCATATATGTGTCCTGTACCGGCTTCATGATGCCGTCGCTGACGGCCTGGCTGATCAACGAGATGGGTTTCCGGTCGGAGACCCGGCAGCTGCCGATCGCCCAACTCGGCTGTGCGGCGGGCGGTGCCGCCGTCAACCGGGCCCACGACTTCTGCACCGCGTACCCCGACGCCAACGTACTGATCGTGGCCTGCGAGTTCTGCTCGCTGTGCTACCAGCCCACCGATCTGGGCGTGGGATCGCTGCTCTCCAACGGCCTGTTCGGCGACGGGATCGCCGCCGCGGTGGTCCGGGCGGAGGGCGGCACCGGGATCCGGCTGGAGCGCAACGCGTCGTACCTCATCCCGCACACCGAGGACTGGATCTCCTACGCGGTCCGCTCCACCGGTTTCCACTTCCAGCTCGACAAGCGGGTCCCGGGGACGATGGAGCCCCTCAGCCCGGCCCTGCGCGCGGTGGCGGAGGAACACCAGTGGAACGTGGGCAAGCTCGACTTCTACATCGTCCACGCGGGCGGTCCTCGGATCCTGGACGACCTGAGCCACTTCCTCGAAGTGCCGCCCGAGGCCTTCCGGTTCAGCCGGGCGACGCTCACCGAGTACGGCAACATCGCCAGCGCGGTCGTGCTCGACGCCCTGGCCCGGATGTTCGACGAACAGTCGGCCCTTGACGGCCACCAGGGGCTGATGGCCGGCTTCGGCCCGGGCATCACCGCCGAGATCTCCCTGGGCACCTGGACGGCGCCACAGGACTGACGACCGAGGCACCACTCAGGACACCGGCGGGCACAGCCGGGGTCGGCCCCACTCGGCGGCCGATCCCGGCGGTGCCCGCCGACGCCCGGTCGGCACCCTGCCGACCGATCCGGTTGATCACCGGTCCCCGGCGCGCCGTGGCTACGACGCCGGAGCCCGTTCCTGTGTTTGCATCGGGCCCTGGAGGTGTGCGTGTGACGACTGGACAGGGGTATCAGGAGGGCCGTGCGCGGGCCGGTGTGGCGCGCCGGCGGCTGTTGGGCGCGGCCGGGCTGGTGCCGATGCTGGCCGGCCTCGGGGCGGCCACCGCGTGCTCCTCGCGGACCACGGCCGACGACGTGGGCAAGGCGGAACCGTACAAGCCGGTGCCCACCGGCGAGGCGGACTGGAAGGAGGTCGTGCAGGCACTGGGCCGGACGGGCACCCTGATCCGCGGGACCTACCACCACACGCCGTTCCCACGCGGGGACCTCAACGTCGTCTCCCGCGGCGTCACCGTCTCGCCGGGGCTGGCCCTGGGCTCGCACGTGTCCTTCGCCCGGTACAGCGACGGCGGCACGCTGATGATGGGTGATCTGGTGGTGACCGAGAGCGAGTTGCAGGGCATGACCGACGCCCTGCAGGCCCAGGGCATCGCGCAGACCGCCATCCACAAGCACCTGCCGACGCAGAGCCCCGACCTCTGGTGGACCCACGTCTGCGCGCACGGCCACGACGCCGGGTCGCTGGCCCAGGGTCTGCGCACGGCGCTCGATCGCACCGGTACCCCGCCTCCGGTCGCGCCCGCTGCGATCAAGCCCCTCGATCTGGACACGGCCGGCATCGACGCCGCGCTGGGTGCCAGTGGCGCGAACAGCGGTGAGGTCTATACCAGTGTCTTCGTTCGCCGGGAGACCATCATCGACGAGGGCCACGCCCTGCCCGCCGGTCTGGGCGCCACCTCGGCCTTCAACTTCCAGCCGCTGGGAGGCGGGCGGGCCGCGCTGAGCGGAGACCTCGTCATGGTCGCCGACGAGGTCCAGAAGGCGCTCACGGCGCTGCGGCGAGGCGGGATCGAGCTCGTCGAACTCCACAACCACGGGTTGACGGACGAACCGCGGCTGTTCTTCACCCACATCTGGGCCGTCGGCGATGCCGTCACGCTGGCCAAGGCGGTCCGCCCCGCGCTCGCCGCCACCAACGTGAAGCCCTCTCCGCTGAAGGGGGACGGCTAGGACCGCTCCGCCCCCCCGGCCGGGCGGGCCCGGTTCAGGAGACGCGCCTGAGCTGCCAGGCGTTGTTGTTGAAGCTGGGGACAGCCGAGTAGCGGCAGCTGCTGCTGTAGTACGAGCTCACCTGGACCCAGCCGGCAGGCTGGTAGGTCGAGGCGCAGGCGTTCACCACGGTGCCGACCGGGAGGCCGGTGAGCTGCTTGATCTGCTTCATGTTCGGTTCGAAGCCGGAGCCGCAGCCGGAGCTGTTCCACCACTGGACGTCGACGAATCCGCTCGGGGTGAGCGTGCTTGCGCAGACATTGGTGACATCGCCGGGAGCAGCCTGGGCGGGGGACACCGCCAGGCCGAGGGCGGCGGTGGCGAGGCCGACGGCCAGACAGGCGGTACGCAGACGGGTCATGGGCGGTGACTCCCTCTCAGATCATGCGCCGGTGGGTGTAGAAGTATTACTAACGTGTCGTGAAGGTCGTGGGCAGTGGCTTTCCGGCCCATGTCGACGCCGTGGGCCGGAAAGCTGCGGTCGCTCGGTCCCACCGGTCCGTCCGGAACGCCGTCCGATCTGCAGACGATCACTGACAGCGGGGTGCTCGTGGGCCTAGGGTGGGCCTCGCAGTCGGTTCGCCCTGCCAGCCAGGCAGGTGCGTCGCAAGAGGGAACCCGGTGGGAATCCGGGACTGCCCCGCAGCGGTGAGTGGGAACGACCGCCGTCACATGCACTGGACCCGACCAGGGTCCGGGAAGCGACGGCCAGTAGGTGCCGGACAGCCATCGGGTGTCCGACGTGCCCATGAGTCCGAAGACCTGCCGCTGCCCGCGTGCACCCCGCATGCGGTGATCTCGGTGACCTCGATGGGCGCACCTCCCGGCCGAAGGCTGGGGGAAGGTCGGCTGAGCGGGCGGGCACACGCATGGTGCCGCGCCCCGACTGTCGTTCCTTCGCGCCCCCGTGCTCTCCCGGGATCGCACCGCGACTCGCGAAGGAGAGTTCCGTGGCAACGAGTTCCACCACCACCCCGCAGGCCACCGTCTACGGCTACCCCAGGCAGGGCGCCGGCCGGGAGCTGAAGAAGGCGATCGAGGGCTACTGGGCGGGCCGGGTCACTGCCGAGTCCCTGCACGCCACCGCCGCAGGGCTGCGCCGTGACACCTGGCGGCGGCTGGCCGACGCGGGCATCCGGGAGGTCCCTGCCGGGGACTTCTCGCTGTACGACCACGTGCTGGACGCCACCGTGGCCCTCGGCGCGATCCCGGCCCGGCACCGGGCCGCCGTCGAAGCCGACCCGCTGGACGGCTACTTCGCGATGGCCCGCGGCACCCAGGAGGCCGCACCGCTGGAGATGACCAAGTGGTTCGACACCAACTACCACTATCTGGTGCCGGAGTTGGGCCCTGACACGGTGTTCGCGGCCAATCCCGCCAAACTGGTCGGCGAGCTCCGCGAGGCCGTCGCCCTCGGCCACACCGCCCGTCCGGTGCTGCTCGGCCCGCTCACCTATCTGCTGCTGGCCAAGCCCGCCCCCGGCGTGGCTGCCGACTTCCAACCGGTCACCCTGCTCGACCGCCTGCTGCCCGTCTACGCGGAACTCCTCTCCGACCTGCGCGCGGCGGGCGCGGAGTGGGTCCAGCTGGACGAGCCCGCCCTGGTCCAGGACCGCACGCAGGCCGAACTGAACACCGCCGCCCGGGTCTACCGTGAACTCGGCGTGCTCACCGACCGGCCCAAGATCCTGGTCGCCACCTACTTCGACCGGGCCGGCGAGGCGCTCCCGGTGCTGGCCAAGGCCCCGATCGAGGGCGTCGGCCTGGACTTCACCGGCCCCGGGGCGGCGAATCTCGCCGACCTCGCCTCGGTCGGCGGGCTGCCCGGCAAGCGGCTGGTGGCCGGGGTGGTGGACGGCCGCAACATCTGGATCAACGACCTGGAGAAGTCGCTGGCCACCCTCGCCACCCTGCTCGGTCTGGCCGGCCGGGTCGACGTCGCCGCGTCCTGCTCCCTGCTGCACGTCCCGCTCGACGCCACCGCCGAACGCGACCTCGACCCGCAGGTCGCCCGCTGGCTCGCCTTCGCCCGGCAGAAGACCACCGAGATCACCACCCTGGCCCGCGGCTTGCGCGAGGGCACCTTCGCGATCGGCGCCGAACTCGCCGCCAACCGCGCGGGCCTGGCCTCCCGCGCCGCGTCCGCGCTCACCCACGACCCGGCCGTCCGGGCCAGGGCCGCCGCCACCGCCGCCGAGGACGCCCGCCGGGCCCAGGCCTACCCCGAGCGGGCCGTCGCCCAGCGCGCCCGGCTCGACCTGCCGCTGCTGCCGACCACCACCATCGGCTCCTTCCCGCAGACCACCGAACTGCGCACCGCCCGCGCCGACCTGCGGGCCGGACGCATCGACGACGGCACCTACCAGGACCGGATGCGCGCCGAGGTCCGCGAGGTCATCGCCTACCAGGAGAAGGCGGGCCTGGACGTCCTGGTCCACGGCGAGCCCGAACGCAACGACATGGTCCAGTACTTCGCCGAGCAGCTCACCGGCTACCTGGCCACCCAGCACGGCTGGGTGCAGTCGTACGGCACCCGCTACGTCCGCCCGCCGGTGCTGGCGGGCGACATCTCGCGGCCCCACCCGATGACCGTGGACTGGTACCGCTACGCCCAGGACCTGACGGACCGTCCGGTCAAGGGCATGCTCACCGGCCCGGTCACCATGCTCGCCTGGTCCTTCGTCCGCGACGACCAGCCCATCGGTGACACCGCCCGCCAGGTCGCCCTCGCCCTGCGCGACGAGGTCACCGACCTGGAGGCGGCGGGCGCGGCCGTGATCCAGGTCGACGAACCGGCGCTGCGCGAGACCCTGCCGCTGCGCGCCGCCGACCGGCCCGGCTACCTCGACTGGGCCACCGAGTCCTTCCGCCTCTCCACCTCCGGGGTGCGCGCGGACACCCAGATCCACACCCACATGTGCTACGCCGAGTTCGGCGAGATCATGGTCGCCATCGACGAGTTGGACGCGGACGTGATCTCCCTGGAGGCGGCCCGTTCGCACATGCAGGTCGCCCACGAGCTGGCTGGGGCCGGCTATCCGCGCGAGGTCGGCCCGGGGGTGTACGACATCCACTCGCCGCGCGTGCCGAGCACGGCGGAGGCGGTGGCACTGCTGCGGAAGGGACTCGGCGCGATCCCGGCCGGGCGGTTGTGGGTCAACCCCGACTGCGGCCTGAAGACCCGGGGTTGGCCCGAGACCCGTAACTCCCTGGAGCACCTGGTCGCTGCGGCCCGGCAGGTCCGGCAGGAGCTGGCGGACTCCCCGACCGGCTGAGCCGGGGCACCCGGGGTCGGGCCCGCCGGGCCGCGCCCGACCCCGGGGTACCCGGAACCCGCTCTGTGGTGCGTCAGTTCGGGCGGGGGGTGGCCAGTTCGTCGACCAGGCGGCGGCAGGGTTGCGGGATCTCGCCGAAGTCGTCGTCGTCACTGTCGACGACGAGGCGGTTGATGACCGACTCCAGTGCGACCGGCAGGCGCGGGCACAGGCCCTGGTGGCAGCGGGCGAGGATGTCCAGGCGGACGTCGTCGGGGAGCAGCGGCACGGGGGAGTGCACGCTGCGGCGCCGGACGGCGGGGGGACGGGTGGCCAACTGCTCGGCCTGGCCGCGCCAGTAGGCGGCGTCCCGGGTCTCGCCCAGCTGCAGGTGGTACAGGTGCAGGCAGTAGGCGGCGGTGTTGTTGCCGGATCCGGCGGCGAACTGCCACCAGAACTGGGCCGCGTCCTCGCGCCCGGTGAGGAAGAGCAGGCCGGCGAAGACGACGGCGCCCTCGGGATGGATCCGGTTGCTGTTGACCAGCAGGCCGAGGGTGTGGGAGGCCTGCGGGGCGTTGAGGATCAACGCGGTGGCGAGGGCGAGTTCGTGAGCCGCCTGTTCGTGCGCGGAGGGGAACCGGGCGGGGGCCGCCGTGACGAGGTCGGCCCCCGCCGGCGGCATGCTCGGCGGTCCGGTGAACACCCGAGCCCCGGTGCCGGTCCTGGGACTCGGGGGAGTGACGCCGCCCAGTGCCGAGCGGTAGCCGTGCAGCCACTGGACCAGGTCGCGGTCTCGTCCGGAGTGGGGGCTCACTGCTCTCCCCTCATGTCGGCGAGCTCCGGCCGGCCCAAGGTCCGGGCCAGCCGCCGCCGGGCATGGCGGAGGTTGGACCGCAGCGTCGCCAGTGGTGTGCCGAGGTACTCGGCGATCTTCTCATCGTCCAGGTCCAGGCAGTACTTGAGGACGACGACGTCGTGCTGGCGTTCGGGGAGCTCCAGGATCGCGGCGAACAGGCCGATCTGCTCGGGCAGGGTCTCCAGGCGGATCCGGGTCCGGTGCCGGAAGTGGCGGACGACGGCGTCGAAGGCCGCGGCCTGGACCAGAGCCGGGCGCAGGTCGCCCGCTGCGGCGAGCCGGTCCGCGATGTGCTCCTTGAGCAGCCGCCAGGCATAGGCGGCGAGGATCTCCTGGCGCAGGGCGAGCGCCCAGTTGCGCGCCAGGTGCTCCTTCATCGCGTCGACCACGGCGGCGGCGTCCTGCTCGGTGCCGACCTGGGTGCGGGCGAACCCGGTCCACGCACACTGGTGCGTGACGCAGAACGCCTCGAAGGTCACCCGCAACCGGAAGCCCTCCAGCGCCGCCTCGTCGGCGCCGCTCAGGCCCTCCTCTGCCGGGTGCCCGCCGGACCCCGGCGGCGCATCGCTGTCGAACGCCATGTCCCCTGCCCTCCCGTACCGGATGCCGCACCGCCGGTGGCCGTCGGCGCCGGAGAACCCGTGGTTCCACGGGACCATGGCAGCGCGCGCCGGGGCCTGCGGTGCAAGCAGACCAGAGAAGTGGCAACCGACGGTAGTAGTATGACTACTCATCGGTCTGTTGAGTAGTCATCTGGCCCATCGAGCAGTCGACTTGACCACGCAGAGTGGTCCCGAAGGGGTGCGCTGTGCGGCCGGTTGCCCGTCCGTCGGCCGGGCGGTCGATTACCGCCCGCCGGCTCTGGGCAGGATCTGCGCAAGCCACAGCCCCCGGCGCGCCACCGGCGTGCGCGCCGGCGGCGCGGGGCGCGGCCCGGCGTGGCGGCCCCGACGACTTGGGGGGACTTGATGGGCAGGGACGACACCGAGGTGAATCTCGAACTGCACCGCGCGCACTCGGCCCGGATGTACGACTACTACCTCGGCGGCACGACCAACTTCGCCGCCGACCGGGAAGCCGCCGGCCAGGTCATGGCGGTCTTCCCGTGGGCGGAGCGGGCCGCGCGGGTCAACCGGGACTTCATGCACCGCTCCACCCGCTGGCTGGCCGAAGCCGGCATCCGCCAGTTCCTCGACATCGGCACCGGCATCCCCACCTCACCCAACCTCCACGAGGTGGCCCAGCGGTGCCAGCCCAGCGCCCGCGTCGTCTACGCGGACAACGACCCCATCGTGCTCGCCCACGCCCAGGCCCTGCTGCGCAGCACGCCCGAGGGGCGAACGGCCTACCTCCAGGCCGACATCACCGATCCGGAGTCCATCCTCAAGGCCCCGGAAGTGCAGCAGAACATCGACCTGGACCAGCCCGTCGCCCTCAGCCTCAACGCGATACTGCACTTCATCCCCGACAGCCAGGGCGCCCTGGGGGTCGTCCGGCAGCTCCTGGCGGCCCTGGCGCCCGGGAGCGCGCTGGTCATCAGCCACGGCAGTCCCGACTTCGCTCCCGAGGAGGCCGAGCGGATCTCCCGGATCTATGCGGCAGCCGGGACCGCCGTCCAGATGCGGACCAAGGCGGAACTCGCCCTGTTCCTCGAAGGTCTGGACCTCCTCCCCCCGGGCATCGTGGCGACCCACCGCTGGCGACCCGACGGAGGACGCCCCGACCCGCTGGTCGCCGACGCACACGCCTCGGCCTACGCGGCCGTCGCCCTGAAACGCTGACGGAGAACCCGGCTCACGGCCGGTCCGCCGCCCGGGGGGATCGACGCGGGCCGGTTCAGCCGGCCGAGGGCAGCGGGAAGCTGCGGCGCATGAGGGCGTCGAAGGCGGCGTCCGGCAGCAGGCGCTTGGCGATCATCGTGGCGCGGGCGAGGGCACCGATCGCGTAGCGGGCCCGGGGCCGGTGGACGGTGGCCGCGCGGACGATGGCCCTGGTCGCCGTCTCCGCGGGCACCGCGCCGTTGCGGCGGGTGAAGGACTTGTTGGCGTACATGTCGGCGAGTTCGGCGCGGAAGCTCCCGTACGGATCCCCGGTGGTCGCCCCGCCGTGCATGGTGCCGACCGCCGTGCTGCTGAACTCCGTGATGGTCGGGCCGGGTTGGACCACGACCACCTCGACGCCGAACGGTGCCACCTCCAGCCGCAGCGAGTCGCTGATCGCCTCCACCGCGTGCTTGCTCGCGTGGTAGAAGGCGCCGCCGGGCGGGGAGAAGCGGCCGGCCATCGAGGAGATGTTGACGATCCGGCCGCGTCCCGCCCGCCGCATCCCCGGCAGCACCAACTGGGCCATCCGCACCACGCCGAAGACATTGGTGTCGAACTGCGCCCGCACCTCCTCCGGCGTCGCCGACTCCACCGGGAGGTGCAGCCCGTAGGCGGCGTTGTTTATCAGCACGTCCACGCTCCCGTGCGCCTGCTCGACCCGGGCGACGGCCTCGGCCATCGACCGCTCGTCGGTGACGTCCAGCGGCAGGGTCTCGATGCCCTGGGCCGCCAGGTCGGCGAGCGTCTCGGGCCTGCGGGCGGTGGCGTACACGCGGTGGCCGAGCCGGTGCAGCGCGAGCGCGGCCTGCCGGCCCATGCCGGAGGAACAGCCTGTGATCAGAACGGTCCTGGTGTCTGTCATCCCGTACTCCTGGAGGTGGGTAGCCCGGCCCGGCCGGGTGAACTGAGGCAGTCGGTGGTGGTCGGTCGTTCTCGGTCGGTGCGCCGAAGGGCGGGTGGGCCTGGTGCGGCGGTCACGCCCCGGCCGTGTGGTGCAGCAGGTCCCAGACGGCCTCCTCCGCCCGGCCCAGAGCCTCGGCCGACAGCCCGGCGAGCCCGTCCGTGCGGTGGAGCTTCACCAGGCCGGTGAACGCCCCCACGGCGAGCGCGACCAGCTGCCCGGCGTCCCCGTCGCGGATCTCGCCGGCCTGCTGGCCGCGCGCGATGAAGTCGGCCGCGAGGGCGTCGATCTCGGCGGCCAGGGCCTGGCTCTCGGGGGCCAGGAAGGTGTCGTGCTGCTGGTGCTCCAGGAAGACGAAGGCGGCCGGGTGCTCGCCCGCGTAGCGCGTGAAGCCGCGCCAGAAACGGCCGAACTCCTCGCGGGTCGACCCGGCGGGACCGCCCTCGGCGAGCGCCTCGGCCAGCTGGTCGAGCAGTTCGCGCTTGGCGTGCTGGAAGGCGGCGTTGCCGAGCGCCTCCTTGCTCGGGAAGTACCGGTAGATGCTGCCCACGCCGACTCCGGCGAGCTGCGCCACGGCGGGCATCTGGGTGCCCTCGTAGGTGCGTTCGGCGAACAGTGCGATCGCGCTGTCGATCAGGAGTCGGGCGAGGTCGGGCTTCCTGGACGTCACGGAATGAATATTCATTCCGCATGCCCGGTGCTGTCAAGCGCTCCTAGAATTGGCCCCATGGCCCGGCTCAACGACGAGGTCGCCGCGCTGCTCCAGGAGTACGCCGACCTCATCCTGCTCACCGGCGGGGACGCCTTCAGAGCGCGCTCCTACGAGAAGGCGGCACGGTCGGTCGGCGGCTACCACAAGGACATCGGCGGCCTGGACCTCAAGGGGCTCCAGGAGATCCCCGGGGTGGGGAAGTCGACCGCGGAGAAGATCACCGAGTACCTGGGCACCGGCCGGGTGGCGGCCGTCGAGAAGCTCCGCGCCAAGGTCCCGCCCGGCGTGCGGGAGATCATGGCCATCCCCACCGTCGGCCCCAAGACCGCGGCACTGCTGCACGCGGAGCTCGGCATCTCCTCGGTCGAGGAACTGCTGGAGGCGGCGAAGGCCGAGCGCCTGGGCGGCCTGCGGGGGCTCGGCGAGCGCACGGCCGAGAACATCGTGCACGGCATCGAGGTGCTGCGGCAGAGCGGCGGCCGGGTGCTGCTCAACGTGGCGCTGGAGCAGGCCGAGGAGATCGTCGCGGCACTCGCCGACGTTCCCGGCTGCCTGCGCTGTGCGTACGCCGGATCGCTGCGGCGGATGCGGGAGACGATCGGCGACCTCGACGTGCTGGCGGCTGCCGAGGACTCGGCGCCGCTGATGGCGGCGGTGGCCGGCCTCCCGGACGTCGCCGAGGTGCTGGTCCGGGGCGCCACCAAGACCTCGGTCCGCACGGTGCAGGGCGTGCAGGTGGATCTGCGGGTCGTCCCGCCGGAGGACTGGGGAGCGGCGATGGTCTACTTCACCGGCTCCAAGGCGCACAACATCCGGCTCCGGAGCCGCGCCGTCAAGGCCGGGCTCAGGCTCTCCGAGTACGGCCTGTTCGAGGTCGGCAGCGGCGCGAAGGCCGGCAGCGGTGCCAAGGTCGCCTCGGCGACCGAGGAGGAGGTGTACCGGGCGCTCGGGCTGCCCTGGATCCCGCCCACCCTGCGGGAGGACCGCGGCGAGATCGACGCCGCGCCGGCCGGCGAGCTGCCCGAACCGGTCACCGAGCAGGACATCCGGGGTGACCTGCACACCCACACCGACCTCACCGACGGCCTGGCCACGCTGGAGCAGATGCTCGAGGCGGCCGCCGACCGGGGCTACAAGTACTGCGCCGTCACCGACCACGCCCCCGACCTGGCGATGCAGCGGATGACGGACGAGAAGATGCTGGTGCAGCGCCAGCGGATACGCGAACTGGACCGCCACTACCGGGGAATGCGGGTCCTGCACGGCACCGAGCTCAACATCGGCCCGGACGGCGGGGTGGACTGGCCGGCGGAGTTCCTGGCCGGCTTCGACCTCTGCGTGGCCTCGATCCACTCCCACTTCGGCGCCGACCGCGAGACGCAGACCCGTCGGCTGATCCGGGCCTGCGAGAACCCGTACGTGCACATCATCGGCCACCCCACCACCCGGCTGCTGGGCCGCCGGCCCGCCATCGACGCGGACTTCGACGCCGTCTACGCGGCCTGCGCCCGTACCGGCACCGCGCTGGAGATCAACGCCTCACCCGAGCGCCTGGACCTCGGCGACGAGCAGATCCTGGCCGCCCGTCGGCACGGCGTCCGCTTCGCGGTGAACACCGACGCACACTCGACCGTCCACCTGGCGAACCTGCGCTACGGCATCGCCACCGCTCAGCGGGGTTGGCTCGGCAAGGACGAGGTGATCAACACCTGGCCGCTGCGGCGCTTGCAGGGCTTCCTGCGCGGGAAGCGGGTCTGAGCGCCGGCCGCCAGGTGTTCCGTCGTCGGGCCGATCGCCCGTCAGGGCTCCCTCGCCGGCGCCTTGTCGAGACGGGGGAAGGGTGAGCTGCTGCCGTCCGGGAGGATGCGGGCGACGGGCGTCGGGCTGTTCTGCGGGGTTCATAAAGGCTCAGAATTTGCGTTAGTGATGATGGGGTTGTTATGGTCTCCAGTAACGCAAAGATTGAGCGTTAGCTGGGCGTCGAGGCATCCCGCCGCACACCCGGCGCGCTCGGAAGGGACCTGCCGTGGCCACCACCGACCTGGCACCCGCGGACATCGCCCGGCTGGCAGAACGCGCCGGACTCCCGCTGCCGCCCGACCGCCTGCCCGCCGTGACGGCGACCGTGAACGCCATCCACGACGTACTCCGCACCCTGGACGGGCTGGCCCTCGGGGACACCGCCCCAGCCTCGGCCTTCGACGCCGGTTAGGACAGCACCGTGACCCAGCCCTACGAACTCTCCCTCACCGAGGCCGCCCGTGCCCTCGCCGACCGATCCCTGTCGCCGGTGGAGCTCACCCGCTCGGTACTGGACCGCATCGCCGCCGTGGACCCCGAGGTCAATGCCTATGTGACCGTCACCGCCGACGCCGCGCTGCGCTCCGCCCGCGAGGCTGAACGGGAGATCGCGGCCGGCCTGTACCGGGGGCCGCTGCACGGCATCCCCTTCGGGCTGAAGGACCTGGTCGACACCGCCGGTGTGCCCACCACCGCGAGCTCCCTGGTCCGTGCCGACCATGTGCCCACCGCCGACGCCGCCGTCACCGCGAGGCTGCACGCGGCCGGTGCGGTGCTCGTCGGGAAGACCCACACCCACGAGTTCGCGTACGGGACGACCACCCCGCAGACCCGCAACCCCTGGTCCACCGGCCATCTGGCGGGCGGCTCCAGCGGCGGTTCGGCGGCGGCGGTGGCCTCCGGCACGGCCACCTTCGCGATCGGCACCGACACCGGCGGTTCCATCCGCATCCCCGCGGCGCTGACCGGGACGGTCGGGCTGAAGCCGACGTACGGCCTGGTGTCGCGGCACGGGGTGGCCTCGCTGTCGTGGTCGCTCGACCACGTCGGGCCGATCACCCGGACCGTCCGGGACGCCGGTCTGGTGCTGGGGGCACTCGCCGGCCATGACCCGCGCGATCCGGCGAGCATCGACCGACCGGCCGAGGACTACGGGTGCGGGCCCGGCGGCGACCTGACGGGCCTGCGCGTCGGGGTGCCCGTCAACTACTACTTCGACCGGGTGCAGCCGGCCGTGGAGGAGGCGGTCCGGGCTGCTGTCGACGACCTGACCGCGCTCGGCGCCGAAGCCGTTCCGGTGGAGATCCCGATGGCGGAGTACGTCCGTCCCACCCAGTGGGGGCTGATGGTACCGGAGGCCACCGCCTACCACCAGGCGTCCCTGCGCGCGGTGCCGGAGCTGTACACCGAGGACGTCCGACTGCTGCTGGAGGCGGGGGAGTTCGTCCCGGCGACCGACTACATCCGGGCGCAGCGCGCGAGGACCCTGATGCGGGCGGCCTGGCTCGAACTGTTCCACCGGGTCGACGTGATCGCCGCGCCCGCGGTGACGTCCACGGCCGCGCGGGCAGGTCAGGAGGTCATCGAGTGGCCGGACGGTGTGCGGGAGCCGGTCTCCGACAGCTACGTGCGGCTCTCCGCGCCGGCGAACCTCACCGGCCTGCCGGCGCTCGCCCTGCCGGTCGGCCTCGACGGGCAGGGGCTCCCCATCGGCATGCAGCTCATCGGCCGGCCGCTCGGCGAGGCGACCCTCGTCCGGATCGGCGCCGCCCACGAGGGCGGGCACCGGCCGGCCGGGGTGCTGGCGCCGCTGTAGCGGCCGCTGGTCCCGGATGCCGGGGCTCAGTGCTGGTCCCGTTCCGGTCCCGCGCCGGTCCTGTTGCGGCCCTGTCCTGGTCCCGTCCTGGTGCGCCGGGCTCAGGTTCAGGGCCGGGGCAGTACGGTGTCGACCAACCCGCGTGCGTACTCGGCCGTCAACGGCCCCGGGCGGAAGAGGATGCGGTACATCATCGGCGCCACCAGCCGGTCCATGGCGTTCTCCAGCTCCGGCACGGGCTCGCCCCGCCCGGCGGCCCGGTCGAGGATGACCGCGATCTGCTGGGCCGCGTACTCCGAGCACTGACCGGCGTTCCCGCCGTCCGGGTCGCCGGTCAGCGCGTCGCGGATGTACGCCCGCCCCGGCGGGGAGGACATCTCCTCGAGGAACTGCCAGGCCCAGGCGTCGAGGTCCCTGCGCAGGGAGCCCAGGTCCTCCGGGGGCGAGTCGGGGCGCAGGTGCTCGACCGCCACGTCGGAGAGCAGCTCGTGCACGTCGCCCCACCGGCGGTACACCGTCGACGGGGTGACACCCGCCCGGGCGGCGATCACCGGGATGGTCAGACCGTCCCGGCCGCGCTCCTCGACGAGCTCGCGGACGGCCGCGTGCACCGCCTGCTGCACGCGGGCACTGCGCCCGCCGGGGCGCGCTCCAGACACACTCATTCAGGCACCTTAACGCACAATCGTTGCTTCAGTCGGGCGGCCGACTGGACCCGGCCCGAAGGGCCCTACGGCTGGAGGCGGGCCAGGGCCAGGCTGGTCGCCCGGGTCGACTGGACGTCGAGGTGGGCGGTGGTGCGGCGAAGGCGGTGGAGGGACTCGGTTCCGGCGAGGAGCAGCAGTCCCGGGAGCAGGTCGGTGCAGCGTGCGGCGACCCAGCGGGTGCCCCGGGTCGCCATCCACCAGAGGTCCGCCGTGCGGCTCGGCGCCCGGGTGAACGGCTCGGCGACCGGGGGCGGGCCGAGGTGGTGCCCGGCTGCGGCCAGCAGCGCATGGAAGTCGCGGGCGATCAGGTGGTGGCCGGCCGCGCTGGGGTGCAGCCGGTCCACACTCAGCAGGGCCCGGTCGGTCCACCACGGCAGGTCGGCCAGGTGCAGATGGACGGCCCGGTAGCGTGCGGAGAGCTCGTGCACCACCGTGTTGACCGCCCTCATCCGGCGGGCCAGCGGGTCGGCCAGTGGCGGCGGGAGGCGCAGCAGGCGGCCGGGGTCGGGCAGGCAGGCGGTCAGCAGCACGGTGGAGTCGGCGTGCAGCGCGCGCATCGTGGCGTCCAGGTGCCACGCCGTCCGGCCGACGTCGAAGCCGGCCCTGAGTGTGTCGTTGCCGCCGATCACGAGAGCGGCGAAGTGCGGTCGGACGGCAGTTGCCGGAGCAAGCTGACTGTCCGTCAGATCCCTGCTCAGGGCGCCGCTCCGGGCGAGGTTGTGGAAGTCCACCGGACCGTCGGACAGCGCCGGGGCCAGCACCGCGGCCCAGCCCCGCCAGCCGTCCGGTGCGGGATCGCCCACGCCCTCGGTGAGCGAGTCACCGAGGGCTGCGAACCGCACGGCCATCAGGGGTGTCCGGCCGGCGGTGGTGCACCGGCCGCGGAGACCGGTGCACCGTGGACGGCGAGGAAGGCCGTGACGGCCGCCTCCCAGCCGAAACCCGTCGCGCGGGCCCGGGCGGCCGCCCGCCGCTCGTCGACCGGCCGGTCCAGCAACTCCCGTACGGCGTGGGCGAACCCGACCCCGGTGTCGTCCGCCACCGCACCTGCCGGGCCGACGATCTGCGGCAGCGCGGAGGAGCGGCTCACCGCGACCGGCGTCCCGCAGGCCAGGGCCTCCAGGGCGGCCAGGCCGAAGGTCTCGACCGGCCCCGGGGCGATGACGGCATCGGCGCTGGCCAGCAGCGCCGCGAGCTCCTCGCGCCGGGCGAGGTGGCCGAGGAAGCGGACCGGAAGGCGCTGCCGCTCGGCCCTGGCCGCCAGGCGCCGCCGGAGCGGCCCCGTCCCCGCCACCGCCAGTACGGCCGGCACCTGTCGACGGCGCAGTTCGGCGAGCGCGTCCAGTGCCCGGTCGGGCCGTTTCTCGGCCGACAGCCGGGAACACAGCACCAGCAGCACCTGAGCCGGGTCGGCGTACCGGGCTCGCACGGCCGGGTCGTACCTGGCGGGGTGCAGCAGCGCCAGGTCGACGCCGAGCGGGGCCTGCACGACGTTCCGGGCGCCGATCCGCCGGAACTCGGCCGCGGACCAGGCCGTGGTGCACAGCACCGTGTCGAACTCGCGCGCGGTACGGGCGTTGAGCCGGTCGGCGAGCGCGCGTGCCCCGGCTCCGGGCAGTCCCCAGGTGCCGAGGACTCCGGCGGCGCTCTCGTGGGAGACCATGACCGAGGGGATCCCGTGCGAGCGGGCCCAGCGCCCGGTCCAGCGCAGGGTGGTCCGGTCCGAGACCTCCAGCCGGTCGGGGGCCAGCTCTGCCAGGGTCCGCGCGACGGCCCGCCGGTCGGTGAGCAGCCGGTATCCGCCGCTGCCCGGGATCGCCGGGCCCGGCAGGGTGACGACCCGCCCCTGATCCGTCCACCGGTCACCGTGCCGGGCACCGGGCACGACCAGGACCGGCTGGTGCCCGGCCGCGAGGTAGCCCGCGCCGAGATGCCGGAGAGCGGTGAGCAGACCACCGGAGACCGGGGTCACGAAGTTGGCGACCCGGACGATGCGCAGCGGCACGGTCATGCCGGCTGCTCCTCGGAGAGTGCCGGTGCCGGAGCAGCTGGAGCCGCAGAGGCGGCCGACGGCTGGGGCGCTGTCCGGGGCGACGGCGGAGGCGCGACGGGACCCGCCGTGCCGTGGTGGGCCGCGAGGGCTGCCCGGTAGTGCTCCAGCAGCCGGTCGCCGACGGCTTCCCAGGTACGGGCCGTGACGTCCGCCCGACCGGCTCGGCCGTAGGCCGCGCGCCGGGCGGGATCAGCCGCCAGCTCGGCGACGGCGCGGGCGAGCGCTGTGCCGTCCCGGGGCGCCACCAGCAGACCGGTCCGGTGGTGGCCGACCAGGTCCAGCGGCCCGCCGACCGCCGGGGCCACCACCGGCACGCCGCTGGCCATCGCCTCCTGGACGGTCTGGCAGAAGGTCTCCAGCGGTCCGGTGTGCACGAAGAGGTCCAGGGTGGCGTAGTACCGGGCGAGTTCCTCCCCGGTGCGGCGGCCGAGGAAGAGCGCGCCCGGCAGGGCGGCTCGCAGGGCCGGGGTGCTGGGGCCGTCCCCGATCACCACCACCCTGACGCCGGGCAGTCCGCACACCCCGGCCAGCAGGTCGACCCGCTTCTCGGGGGCGAGCCGGCCGACGTAGCCGACCAGCGTCTCACCGCCGGGTGCGAGGGCGCGGTGCAGCGCCTCGTCCCGGTGGCCTGGCTGGAACCGGACGGAGTCCACGCCGCGCGGCCAGAGGCTCACCCGTGGGATGCCGTGGGCGGTGAGGTCCTGGGCGGCGGTGGTCGACGGTGCGAGGGTGCGGGTCGCCGCACCGTGCACCGATCTGATGCGGTGCCAGGCGGCGGCCTCGCCGAGCCCGCGACCGGCCGGGTAAGCCCGGGCGTAGCCGCCGAGGTCCGTCTGGTAGACCGCGACCACCGGCAGCCCGAGCCGCGTGGCGATCCGCATCGCCCGCGCTCCGAGCACGAACGGGGCGGCGAGGTGGACGAGTTCGGGTCGGTGGCCGGCGATGGCCGCGGCCAGTCGGCGGCTGGGCAGCGCGATGCGCACCTGCGGGTAGCCGGGAAGCGGGACGGACGGTACCCGGACCACCGGGAACGACCTTGCGGCAGCTGACCCGTCGGCGGGTCCGAAGGCCTGCGGCGGGCAGGCGGCGCCCCGGTGTGGGGCGGGGGTGATGACCAGCGGCTGGTGGCCGCGTCGGACCAGGTGCTCGGCAGTCCGCAGCACACTGTGGGCGACGCCGTTGACCTCGGGAGGGAACGACTCGGTGACGATGGCGACTCGCATGCCCTTGTTGTTGCCGGGCGGAGCGAGCAGTCGGCCAAAGGGATCTTTCGGATGTGCGAACGGAATCCAGCTATTCGGCCCGCGCCGCCCCGATCGGACCCGGCCCGGCCCGTGCCGTGCCAATCGGGCCCGGCCCGGCCCGTGCCGTGCCAATCGGGCCCGGCCCGGCCCGCGCCGCCCCTCCGGCCGTGACGGGAGGGCCACCCCGGCGGCGGCCACCCGGCAGCGGCCGGTAACCCACTCGTGGATGACCCTCGCCGCTGCGGTCAGCGACTGGACTGTTTCGCGGCTGGCGGCAGCACATCCTGGACACACCGCAGCCGCCGCCGTTCCGCAGCCTGCCCGCCTTCGCCAAGGGGGGGCGGGGAACGCTACGGCATCGGCCCGGACACCCGCGCCCGGTCCATCGACGTCCACCTCGCGGAGACCCGGCGCAGCGCCGTCTCCCCCGGCTCCTGGCTACGGCAGGGCGACCGCCCGCAGGTAGGACTCCGTGAAGAGCTCGGCGGTCTCCTCGACCGAGGGCAGTGCGGGGCCCAGGGCGGGGGCGAGGACCGGGCGCACCAGGAGGTGCATGGCCATCGGGCCGAGCAGGAGCTGCATCAGCACCGGCAGCGGGAGCGGGCGCAGCCGTCCGGCCTCGATGTGCGGCAGCAGCAGCCGGTTCAGGCCGTCCAGCAGGCGCGGGAAGTTGGCGGCCATCATTCGGGCGGCGGGCCCGTCCGGGCGGCTGAGCAGGTCCCCGAGGACGGCGGGGACGATCCGCGGCTCACGGGAGAAGGAGGCCACGAAGCTCCGGTGGAGCGCCCGGACGGTGTCCTCCAGGCGCTCCGGCGGGTCGGCCGCCAGGGCCTCCACGTCCGGGAGCGGGCCGTGCAGTTCGAAGACCGCGGCGAGCAGGCCGTCCCGCCCGTCGAAGACGGTGTGCAGGCTGGGCAGCGAGCACTCGGCGCGCTCCGCCACCGCGTCCAGGGTGACCCCGCCCAGGCCGCGCTCGGAGACCAGCCGGGCCGCCGCGTCGATCGCGCGATCGCGGACCGGCGGCCGCCCGCCCGGGTCCACGCCCGCCTGCCGGACGGCCTCGTCCAGTGCGGCCCGGGAGCCGCCGAGCCGGCGCAGCAGCGTGCTGCGGGAGATGCCGGCCGCCGCCGCGATCGCCGTCAGTGGGACGTCCGCGACGTCCCGGCCCCGTTCCTTCGCCGCCGCGAGTGCCGCGGCTACCAGATCCTGCATATGGAACAGCGTACTACTTGACACCTGACACCATTCCAGAGACTTTATTCATAGGAGTTCCACGCGACTGAGGAGAGTCCCATGAGCGTCGTCATCTCCGGGGGTGGACCGGCCGGCATGATGCTCGGCCTGCTGCTGTCACGGGCCGGCGTCGAGGTGACCGTGCTGGAGAAGCACGGCGACTTCCTGCGCGACTTCCGCGGCGACACGGTCCACGCGTCCACCGTGCGGCTGATGGACGAACTCGGCCTGGGCGCCGGGTTCGGCGCACTGCCGCAGAGCCGCCTCGGCGACATGCAGGTACCCGCCCCGGACGGCGGCCTGGTCCGGCTCACCGACTTCGACCGGCTGCCCGCGCCCTACAACTACATCGCGATGATCCCGCAGTGGGACCTGCTGAACTTCCTCGCCGAGGAGGCCCGCCGGGAGCCCGCCTTCACCCTGCGGATGAACACCGCCGCCACCGGTCTGATCCGGGACGGCGGACGGATCGCCGGCGTCCGCTACCGCACCCAGGACGGCGAGGAGGGCGAACTCCGCGCCGCCCTCACCATCGCCGCCGACGGCCGGAACTCGGAGCTGCGCCGGGCGGCGGGCCTGGTGCCGAGGGAGTTCGCCGTCCCGTTCGACACCTGGTGGTTCCGGCTGCCCCGGCACGCCGCCGAACAGGCCGTCCCGCCCAACCTGCTCGCCGCCTTCGAACCCGGCGAGTTCGCGCTCAGCCTCACCCGCGACGACTACTTCCAGATCGCCTACTTCGCCGCCAAGGGCTCCGACGCCCGGCTCCGGGCCGAGGGCGTCGAGAGCTTCCGCGAGCGGATCGCCCGGCTGCTGCCCCGGTACGCGGACCGGGTCGACCACATCCGCGACATGGACGACCTGCACCTGCTCGACGTCCGGCTCAACCGGCTCCACCGCTGGTACGCCGACGGGCTGCTGCTCATCGGCGACGCCGCCCACGCGATGTCCCCGGCCGGCGGGGTGGGCATCAACCTCGCCATCCAGGACGCCGTCGCCGCCGCCACCCTGCTCGCCGGGCCACTGCGCCACGGCCGGGTGACCACCGCCGACCTGGCCCGGGTGCAGCGGCGGCGCTGGGCCCCGACGGTCGTCCTGCAGGGCCTCCAGCGGCTCCTGCACACCGCCATCTCCGAGGCCACCCTCTCCGGCCGCCGGGTCGGTCCGCCCCCGCAACTCCTCCTCGCCACCCGCTACCTCCCGGGCCTGCGCCAGATCCCCACCCGCCTCATCGCCCTCGGTCCCCGCCCCGAACACGCCCCCGCCTTCGCCCGCCGGCCCGCCTCGCGCGCGTGACGGCTGCCCGACCCGGACGGGCGCGGCGCCGGCCTCAGGGGCGTCGAACTCGGAGGAGTGTCACATCAGTTGACCGGACACTCCCGGCGGAGGGCGAAGAGCGCCTGACGCTCCGCCGCGATGCCGTGGTCACCGTGCGGTTCGCTCAGCGTGCGCGCCCACCAGCGGGCATCTGCGGGCGTCTCTACCACGCCCGGGCGCCGGGGCCCCGCGTGGCGCCGAAGCCGGTCTCGTGGTCCCAGACGTGCGTGCAGCCCGGGCACTGGAGGTACAGCACGCTGCCGGTGTTGGCGATCAGGTAGCGCCAGTGGTCGCCGCAGTTGCGCCGCTCCCCGCAGGGGGCGCAGTCCCGGGCGTCGTCGCAGTTCGGACAGGCCACCCAGGCGCGGCGGCCGATGTCCGCCTGCGGATCAATGGGCAGCACGACGCGGCCCCGCTCCGGGCGCTGCGGGCAGCACGCCGGCTGCCACGAGCTCGGCGTACACCCGCTGCTGCTCCGCGTCGAGTCCGGAGTACAGCAGCGCGTACGCCTCCTCCTCGCCCTGCAGTACCGCCACCGGATCCCAGTCCGGCCCGAGCGCAGCCACGACCTCGGCCCGGCGGCGGGTCTCCCAGGTGGTCAGGTCGAGGTCGAAGGCTGTGAGCTCGGGCGTCGGATCGGTCGAGGGGGCGGTGTTCGAAGACATGCCCGTCATGGTTAGGCAAGGCTTACCTGCATGTCAATGTGTTCCCGGCCACGCCGCCCGTTGCGGCGCCGAGGAGGCGCGTTGTGCGGTCGGAACGGGCTGGTGGAAGCCGCTGGGGGCCGGGGTGTGCCAGGTGGCGTCGGTGAAGCCGGCGTCGGCCACGAACTCTGTCAACTGCCGCTGGGTCAGTGCCCGGTAGGTGGTCCGGCGCACGCGGACGTTCCAGGTGTTCCCCGCCGGTACGAGCTGGATGTGATCCAGGTCGTAGCGCTCGCCGTCGTCGTGCCAGTGCCAGAGCTGGAACGTGATCACCTGGCCGTCAGGGGCCTGCGCGAGCTGGGGGGGATGTCGCCGTGGGGTGGGTCCGGCGGGCTTCGTCGTAGGCGCGGACCGTGATCACCGGCAGTCCGTCGTTGTGGAGCACCCGTCGCATGCCGAGGAGGGCCGTCCGGAGGTCGTCGGCCGAGAGCAGGTGCGGGAGCGAGTTGTCGGCGCAGAGGACGACGTCGAAGGCGGACGGCCTGAACGGCAGCGCGCGCATGTCTGCCGCAGCCACCGGGAGCCGGGTGCCACGGGCGGCAGCATGGACAGCGGCCTGGGAAGTGGCGACCGGGCTCAGGTCGCGGCCGATGACCTCGTGCCCGCTGCGGGCGAGCCCGATCGCCTGGGTGCCGATCCCGCAGGAGCAGTCCAGGATCGTGTGCGGTCCTGCCCCAGACGTGGGCGGATGAGCCCGTCCGGTGCTCTGGCCTGGTAGGCCATGCTCGCATCCCAGTCCCGGAAGATCGGGTGGTAGTCGGCGGCAAGACCGTCGTAGAGGTCTCTCGCCGAGAATTCGGGCATGTCCCTCACCGTAGTGCGTGACGCCACGGGAGGCCGGTCGTTCGGGCTTTCCGGCCCCGGCCCTGACCTTGCCAACTCACCGGGGATGCAGGCGCGTTCGCGCCGTCAGCCCGGTGAGCCTTCGCGGTCGCGGCCCTGGTGGAGGTGCCCCGGAGCGGCCTGGGCGGCGCAGCCGCCGTAGGAGTTGCCGAAGGCGGTGAAGCGGTGGCGGTCCACCACCGACTGTGCGGCACGGGCCAGGGTGCGCCGAGTGGGGTGCTGCCTGGCGGGGATGAGCGCCAGCGGGAGTACCTCCGCCTCCAGGCCCCGGACGGCGACCACCCGGCGCAGCGAGGAGTGCAGTCCGTCCTCGCCGACGAACGCCGGTGTGGTAGTCGGGCTTCCGTCCGCCAGCCGGTAGCGGACCGTCACCGGCTGGACGGCGGCCCCGGCCTCGACCGCCGCCTGGAAGAGCGCGGGCCGGAACCGGCCGCCGTTCCGGCCGCACCAGGTACTGCCCTCGGGGAACACCACCACCCGTTCGCCCCGGCGCAGCGCCGCAGCGATCTCCTCGACGGTGCCCGGGAGCGCGCGCAGCCGGTCTCGGTCGATGAAGATCGTGCCGCCCCACGCGGCGAGCGGGCCGAGCACGGGCCAGCTCCGCACCTCGGTCTTGGCCAGCATGCGGCCGGGCAGCACCGCCGCGATCACCAGGATGTCCAGCCAGGAGACGTGGTTGGCCACCAGCAGTGCCCCGCCGCCGTCCGCCGACCCCTCCGTCGACCTGGCCGCCGGCCCGTCCGCCGGCCCGTTCGCCGAGCCGTCCGTCGGCCGAAGCCGGACCCCGAGCGAGACGACGAGCGTGCGGGCCCAGCAGCGGACCAGCCGCTCGCTCACCCCTCGGCCCCGGCCGCGTACGACCGGGGCGAGGGCGACACCCACGGCGAGGACGGACGCGCAGCCCGCAGCCCGCAGCAGTCGGCGCCAGGCGCCCACCACCGGCCCCGGCGGGCTCACACAGGACTCGGGCGTGCAGGGCGCGGACGGCAGCCAGCCACTCACACCTCCTGACCCGGTCACGCTGCCCCGCCCGCCCCGTCGGCAGGTCTGCCCCCCGCCCCGCCGCCCGCTCTGTCGGCCGGTTCGCTCACGCGGGCGATCCGGACAGGAAGTGCCGCAGGTAGCGCGGGTCGGTCCGCTCCAGCGACAGCAGGACGTACAGGTCCGCCACGCCGAAGTCGGGGTCGTGCGCGGGCATCCCGCAGACCTGGGCGCCCAGTCGCAGGTAGCCGCGCAGCAGGGGCGGAAGCGTGGCGCGCGCGGGCCGGGGAACGCCGGTGGGATCCCACGGCCGGTGCGGGGTCACCCGGTACTCCTCGGGCGCGAGGTGCCTGGCGGAGACCGTGTCCCAGACCGCCGCCGCGGTGCTGCCGCCGTCGGCCAGCGGCACCGAACAGCAGCCCGCGATCCAGGTGTTGCCGCTGTCCACCAGGTACCGCGCGATGCTGCCCCACAGCAGGTTGATGACCGCGCCGTCGCCGCGGTGGTCCGGATGGATGCACGAGCGGCCGGCCTCGACCAGGTCGCCGCGGATGCCGGCCAGGTTCGACAGGTCGAACTCCGTCTCGGAGTACAGCCGGCCGGCCCGGACGGCCTGCGCCGGCCGCAGCAGCCGGTAGGTGGCCACCACCGTTCCGCCCGCCCGTTCCCGGACCAGCAGGTGGTCGCAGTACTCGTCGAAGGCGTCGACGTCCAGACCGGGGACCGGGCTGTCGAGCACGGCCCCCATCTCCTCGGCGAAGACCTGGTGGCGCAGCCGCTGGGCGGCGCGGACATCGGCCTCGTCCCGGGCGAGGGAGACGGAGTAGCCCGGCAGTTCCCGCTGCCGCGATGCGGCCGGGACGTGCTGGGCGGGGATCGGCGAACTGACGGCGGGCACAGTGGTCATGGCGAACTCTCCGTGGCTGTAAGGGCAGAGGAGATCGAGTCCCGTGGTCGTCGGGCTGACGAGGGCTTGCTCCCTGTAGGTTTCCCCGGGCCGGCTGGCCTCGGGGTTGCCAGCTGACGGAGTCGAGATGTGCACCCGTTGAACGACTGCCGATCGGGCGCACGTCGGCCGGTTCCCGGGCGGGCCGGGACGCCGGTTCCCCGGGTCAGTGGCAGGCGTACGGCCGCGAGGTCACTGCCCGGTGAGGTCCGGTTCCGGGCGCACCGCCGCCGCGAGCAGTCGGTAGGAGTCGAGCAGCGCCACCCGGTCGTAGGTGCTGGTGGTGACCAGGAACTCGTCGGCCCCGGTGTGCTCCATCAGGGCTCGGAGGTCGGCCACGGCCTCCTGCGGCGTACCGGCGATGTGCCCGTCGAGCGCCGCTTCGTACGCGGTGCGCTCGCGCGGGCTCATCTCCCGGGCCAGGATCTCCGGTACGGGGGCCAGCGGCGGGAACTCCCCGTGGGTACGGGCGTACGCACTCGACCATGCCTCGGAGACCAGCAGGCTCCGAGCCTCCTCGGCCGTCCCGGCGACCGCCACACTGCCCGATACGACCACATAGGGCTCCGCGGCCTGCGCGGAGGGCCGGAACCGGGTGCGGTAGCGGTCGAGCGCGGCCAGCATTCTGTCCTCGTTGCGGAACCCGCCGACGACCAGCGGGAGTCCGGCGTCGGCGGCGATGTCGGCGCCCGCCCCGGTGGCCAGCACGAAGGCGGGGACGTGCAGGCCCTCGGCGGGCCGGGCACGGACGCCGGTGCGGGCGCGCGGTGCCGGGTCGAAGTACCCCAGCAGCTCGGCCAGTTGGTCGGCGAAGTGATCGGCGGCGTCCTTGTCCCGGCCCAGTGCCCGGCGCACGCCGTCGGTGAATGCCACCGAGCGGCCGAGCCCCATGTCGATCCGGTCGGGGAAGAGCGAGGCGAGCACCCCGAACTGCTCGGCCACCACCATCGGTTGGTGGTTGGGGAGCATCACGCCGCCGGTGCCGACCCGGATCCGCGTCGTCGCCGCAGCCACCGCCGCGGCGAGCACCGTGGGCGCGGAACCCGCCACCCCCGGCACACCGTGGTGCTCCGACACCCAGAACCGGTGGTACCCGAGCCGTTCCGCCTGCTGCGCGAAGGCCACGGTGTCCCGCAGCGCCTGCGGCGGGTCCTGCCCCTGCCTGGTCCGGGAACGGTCCAGCACCGAGAGCCGGATCGCAGGCGTTGCAGTGGTCACACCGGCCCCAACACCCACCGCCTCCGCCCGCATTCCCGAGCGGAGGGCGAGACGCCCACACCGTTGCGGCGGGCACTCCCACCTCAAGTTCGTCTGACACCTCAAGTTCGTCCGGCACCTTAAGTTCGTCTGAAAGGGGCCCGCGTGCCCGCACCCGGCGGGCACGATGGCCGACAACCAGCGGTCCGGACGAACGTGGGAAGGCAGGCGCGAGGGGTTCATGCCGATAGGAGTCTCGGTCAGCAGTCCGCCCCATCCCGGGTTCGGAACCAGGGTCAGGGACCGGCGCGACGGCAGGATCGGGACGATCGCCGGGCAACTGGTCGAGCACGACAGCGAGAGCGGCAGACTGCTGCGCCGACGGGTGTTCGTCCGCCCGCTCGGCGGCGGCCTGGAGTGGGAGGCTGGACCGAAGGACCTCGAAGCGGCCTGACGCAGCCGTCGAGCAGCGCCGCGTCAGGCGACGGTCCGGCCAGGGGCCGACGGCTGCGCGGTCCCGCAGTAGCGGCACGTGGACGCGCCCGCCGGGATGTCCTCGGAGAGACAGGCGGGGCAGGTCTTGGTCGGTACGGGGTCACCGAAGACGGTGATTCCGTGGCGGCGCTGGAAGATCCGGTACGGGACGACGATCAGGAAATAGACCACCGCCGCCAAGATGAGGAAGTAGATCAGCGCGGAGATGAACGCACCCATGTCCACGTAGGTCGCCGCGTTCCCGGGGGCACCCAGCTGCCAGCCGAGCGCCGTCGAGTGGCCGCCCTGGGCGCGGGTGATGATCGGGTTGATGATGCTGTCCGTGAACGCCTTGATCAGGGTGCTGAACGCCAGCGCGATGATCAGCCCCACCGCCACCACGACGACGTCGCCGCGCATCACGAAGTTCTTGAAACCCTTGAGCATGGCCGCTCCTCGTCCGCTTCCGCCGGTTCCTCGGGACGCCTCGGCCCCAGGTACAGGCGAGCCGATCCGGCCCCGGCCCGCAATCGGAGCGGTGCCGACCGGGGGACCGGGACCGGTCGGGGAGTGGTCACAGCGTGACGAAGGTGTAGCCCTTGGCCTTGAGCGCGGGCAGCACGGTGCGCAGCGATTCGACGGTCTGTGTGCGGTTGCCGCCGCCGTCGTGGCAGAGCAGTATGTCACCCGGCTTGGCGGACAGCAGCTTCTCGGTGATCGTCTTGGTGCCGGGACGCGCCCAGTCCCTCGGGTCGACGTCCCAGTCGATGGGGGTCATGCCGTACTTGGCGACGGCGGCGAACACCGCCGGGGACCAGTCGCCGCCGGGCGAGCGGAAGAGCTTCGGCTCGGGGGCCCCGGCGTCCACGAGGACGGACTGGGTGTCGGCTATCTGCTGCTCGATCTGCGCCGTGCTGCGCCGGGAGAAGGGCTGCGGGTGGGTCATCGTGTGGTTGGCGAGGGTGTGCCCGTCCGCGGCGATCCGCCGGATGAGGTCCTTGTCGGCATGGGCCTCGCTGCCGACCACCGAGAACGTCGCCCGGATGTCGTACTTGCGCAGCAGCTGGAGGACCTCCGGGGTGTAGATCCGGTTCGGCCCGTCGTCGATGGTCAGCGCGACCGCGTTGGACGGTGCGTTCGGCAGCAGGTCGTGCACCTTGAAGACGGGCTTGGTGCGCGCCGGTACCGGGGAGGACGAGGGGTTGGGCAGGCCGGAGACGTTCGGGGGTTCGCCCGTCGCGGCCGGGGAGAAGGAGTCGGCGGGGCTGTCGGTCGGCGGCGGAGCCGACGCGGCGGGGCCGGACGAACTGCTGCAGGCCGCCAGCGCGCCGGCCGCTCCGAACACCGCGGCCCCGCCGACCGTCAGCCTGATCAGTCGCCGCCGGGTCAACTCGCTTCGGTCGCCCGGCTGTTCCGTGCGCTGCTCTGCCATGGTGGGGCCTCTCCTCCAGGTGGGTCGTCGGGGCGGTGGCCGTGTCCGACTCGGTATACGAAGGGCCGCGCCGTTGCCACTCCACGAACGCCTCGCCGCCACCCATCCCCATCGACGTGGACCGGTCAGGATCGGTTGTCCCCGCTCCGATTTCTTGGCCTGGTCTTTGACTTCTTTTGCCGGCAGACCGTCGGGCGGCCGAGCCGGACCCGGCAACCGGTCGGTCGGCGGGTGCCGGACGGCGCTGTCCCGCAGCGCCCGGGCCTGCCGACCGGTCGTCAGGTCCGCCAGGTCCTCAGGACGGTGGCGATGTCGGCGACGGTGGCGCGGGGCCGGGTGAGCGCGGTGGCCAGGGCGGTGACGCGTTCCTGGTCGAGCCTGACCTGCACCCCGCTGGCCGTCAGGTAGCCGTGTGCGACGGCGACGGCCACGCGCAGGTTCGAGTGTTCCAGCCAGGGGAGCCGGCCCAGTGTGTGGGTGAGGGCCGCGGCGCGGGCGATGGGGCCGTCGTAGACGTCCTGTCCGGTGACGACGGCACGGTGGCGTTCGACGGCGGCGATGGCCACCCCGTAGTCGATCGGCGCCGGGTCGCCCGGAACCGCCCGCTCGGTGACCTCCAGGATCCAGGCCAGATCGACGTGCAGGATCACGCCGCGCCCTCGATCCCGTCCAACAGGCCCCCGTACTCGTGCTGTTGCGCCGCCCAGGAACGCGGCGCGGACCTTCCGGCCCCTCCGGAGGCTCATCTGAGCCTCCACACCCCTCACGCTATCACCTGATAGCAGGTCAGGAAGGGCCCGGCGGCGCGGCCTGTTGTGCCCCGGCCCGGCGTCCGGGGGCCGGGCCGGGGAGCCCTACGGGTGTGCCGGGACGTGGGCCTGGATGAAGTCGGCGTACGCCTGCGGGGTGGACTTCTCCGGCATCGGCAGTTCGGGCCCGGCCTCCTGGCCCGGGATGAGCTGGCGGGCGACGAGGTCGGCGTACACCCGCTGGAGATGGGAGACCTCGCCTGCTGCGGGGTTGACCGCTGCCGAGGAGGGTGCGGTGACGGCCGCGAGGACGTCGTCGGTGCGCGGCGTGCCGAGGGTGAGCACCGGTCCGAGGTCGGTGGCGGCGGCGTCGCGGGCGGTGAGCGCCGGCAGCGACCAGCGCCGTTCGAGGGTGCGCAGGATGCTGGTGTGGTCCAGCGGCGCCGCGCTGTCGGGTGCCCGGTAGACGGTGCCGGGGGCGATCAGCGGGGAGACCAGCACGGTCGGGACCCGCACGCCGAAGCGGGTGAAGCCGAAGCCGAACTCGCCGGCGGTGCCGTCGCCGGGAGGCGCACTCGACACCGGGGGCGGGACGTGGTCGTAGCACCCGCCGTGTTCGTCGTAGGTGAGCACGAGCAGGGTCTGGTTCCAGGCCGGGCCGCCGAGCAGGGTCCGGTAGACCTCCTTGATCAGCTGTTCGCCCAGGGCCACGTCGCCGACCGGGTGCTCGCTGTTGCCGGTGGCCTGCCAACTGGGCTCCAGGAACGTGAAGGCGGGCAGGGTGCCGGCCGTGGCGGCTGACTTGAAGTCGGTGAACAGCCCGAAGTGGTCGGTCGACGCACTGTGGATGTCGGGGAAGTTGCCGCTGGTCAGCGGTGGGTTGTTGTAGCCGTACACCTTCCAGGCCACCCCGTGGTCGCTGAGCCGGCCGAAGATGCTGGGGCAGGTGAAGGTGTGGGTGTGGTCGTCCATGTGCCCCTGGCTGGTGGCGGCGCAGGCGAAGGACCGGTTCGGCAGGGTCTCGGTCGGTACCGAGCTGAACCAGCGGTCGCACACCGCGTAGCCGCGGGCCAGGGTGGACAGGACCGGCAGCGTCTCGGGGGTGAAGCAGGCCATGATGTCGTCGGCGACGGTGCCCGGGAGGATGACCGGGTGGGGTTGGTGGGCCCTGAGTACCAGGGTGTCGGCGAAGTTCGTCACGAAGCCCTGCATGGTCGCCACCGGTGGCGACGGCGGGTCGAGGGCCCCGAAGAGCTGTGCGTTGGTCGGGCGGTAGCCCTCGCCCGGGTTCGCGCCCGGCATGAAGTAGGGGTGCGGGTCCGTGGCCTCGATCCGGCGGACCGTGACGGTCTTCCCGTTCTCGTCCGGGTTGGACTCCCGGCCGGTCAGCCCGTCGAAGTGCTGCCCGGCGGGGGAGACGTTGCCCTGGTCGGTGTAGAGGAATCCGAGCATGTGGTCGAACGAGCGATTCTCCAGCATCAGCATCACCACGTGCTCGACGGCCGAAAGGCGGTCGGTGTCGGACATCAGGTGTTCCGGTCGCTCGGCAGCCACTGGTCGCGGGGTGTGCGGCGCCGCTCACGGCGGCTGCCGACGTGCGGCCGGATGGCATAGGCGGCGGTGATGACGTCGGCGGTCATCTGGGTCCACCCGGTGCCGGCCGCCACGTCGAAGACACCGATGTAGCCGCCGGGCAGGAGTTCGAGGGGGCTCTTGATGTGGCCGCCGTGGTCGAACTGGGCGTCGGCGGCCGTGCGGGTCGGCTGGAACCACGCGGGGTGGACGAAGTCGCTGACCATGGTGCCGTCGATCTTGTACGCGTAGGTCTCGGCCTCGCACGTGTCGCACAGCTCAAGGGCGTAGAGCTTGCCCGTGGTGGCGGTCGGCTGGTCGAAGATCACCCGGTTGATCTCGGGATCGCCGAGCATCTCGACGAGTTCATGACTGGCCGTCACGGTCCACTGCTGGCCGAACTGCTTGTCGGTGCCCGCGAACACCTTCCCGAGTGGCAGGAAGTTCGAGGTCAGGTCGTGGTAGCCCAGGGCGCCGGCCTGGTCGGAGTTGTCCAGTACCACGAGCCACCACGCCTGGGGGGAGAGCGCCTTCGGCGCGACGTACGACAGCTCGGCGTCGATTCCCCACACGGGTGCGACGTCCCGGCTGACCTGGATCTGCAGGGCGGGGACCACCGCCTCCACCTCGGCGTCGGTGAGAGTGTGGCTCTCGTTGGTCACTTCGATCTTGACGTTCGGCATTGCTCCTCCAGCCGTGCGCAGGGCGGGTTCGCTCCGCTCTCACTCTGCGCGGCCCGCGTGACGGCGGTGTGACGACGGCGCGACCGCCTGCGCCAGGAGCCGGTGCAGCCGCGGCGTCGGGTGGAGGCCCAGCTCCCGGTGCAGAAGCTGTTCGTAGTGCCGCAGGTTCCGGATGGCCTCGGACGGGTTGCCCTCGGCCAGGTGCGCCCGGATCAGGCAGGCCTGGCCGCTCTCCCGCAGCGGGTCGGCGTGGACCGCCGCACGGGCGGCGGCGACTGCCTCGCCGTGCCGCCGGGCGGCGATGAACCGCTCGGTGAGGATCTCCAGGGCGTGGAGCCGCAGCTGGCGCCACTCCTCCGCCCTGGGCAGCAGCCAGTCGTCGTACCAGCCGGGCAGCAGATCGGCGGAGAGGTCGGCGACGGCCGCCAGGTCGAGGTCTCCGGGGCCGGCCGGCGCATTGCGGTCCAGCAGCCGACGGGCGAGGGTGCGGGCCCGGTGGAGGTCGACGCTGGTCTCCGCCGCCAGCCGCAGCTCGGCCGGTCCGATCTCCAGCGCCCGCCTGCCCGTACCGCCCAGCCGGGAGAGGGCGGCCCGCAGGTTGGCGAACGCACAGTGCTCGGCCGCGTCCGGCCAGAGCGTCCCGGCGATCAGGCACCTCGGGACGGCGGCCCGGCAGCAGCCGAGCGTGACGAACGCCAGTACGCGTCCGGAACTCACCGGAACGCTGACGGGCTCCTCGTCGACCCGCAGGGCGAAACCGCCGAGTAAGTCGATGTGCACGGGTGACCACGCGCACCCGAGCGCCGATTCCGCGATCGCGGAGACCGGCACCTGCACCTGGGCGGCGCCTTGGGCACCCCCACGTCCACGGTCCATGGGCGAGACCTCGCCATCCGGATACACAGCGGCCAGTCGCTCCAGCCATGTTCACTAGCCATCCTCCGCCGCCCGCGGAGCCGTGTCGAGTTGCCGGATCCGGCCCCGGTGCAGCCGCCTCAGGCAGTGCCGGGACCGGGCGCCTCGGCGCGGGACGGACGTGCGGCCGGGGGCCCGGGGTGGGCGTCGGGGGTGGTGTAGCGGTAGCCGGCGTCGAGCAGGCGGGGCAGGTAGGACATCAGGGCGGCGACGGTCTGGGAGCGGTCGGCGAGGCCCTCGTGCTCCGGTACGGCGTCGCTGCTGAGCACGCCGTCGTGGTTCAGGACGATCGCGCCGGTACGGGTGTGGTCGAGGACCCGCTGAGCGATGCGGTCGGCTCTCGGGTTGGACCAGTCCTCCGGGCCCACCGACCAGGCGATCGGGCGCAGTCCGAGATCGGTGCAGACGGTGAGGGCGGTGGGGGAGAAGTGGCCGCCGGGCGCGCGGAAGAGGACCGGCTGTCTGCCGCCGACCCGGGTGACGATCTCCTGGGTGCGCCGGATCTGGTCGCGGACCTCGGCAGCCGGGAGGCCGTCGAGGACGGGGTGGGACCAGGTGTGGTTGCCCGGGGTGTGCCCGTCATCGGCGACCCGGCGTACGACGGAGGGGTACTTGGCGACATTGGTCTGGCGCCCCGTCCGGCAGCCCGTCGGCTCCGAAACGCGTACGGGCTGCCCGGTACGGGCCCGCCGGAGGGTCAGTCCAGTGGCCAGATCGGCAGCACCGTCCGCTTCCAGGTGTTGTTGGTGACCATGGCGAAGGCGGCGTACCAGGCGACCAGCGCCGTCACCAGGCCGACCCAGCCGCCGATCCTGGTCCAGGTCGTCGACTGCGTGAACGCGCTGATGGTCAGGAACAGGAAGGTCAGGGTCAGGGTGACGAAGACGCCGAGGACGGCGCCGTTGGTACGGGTTGCGGCCACCGTCATGTAGGCGGTGAAGAGGGTCCACGCCAGCAGGAACAGGCCGGTGGCCTGGTACAGCTGAGGCTCCAGCAGCAGGTGCGGCACCACGCCGCCGACGTACCCCCAGTACGCGAGCCAGAAGGCGCCGAGGGAGGCGAACGCGGTGGCGGCGAAGGTGTTGCCCCGGCGGAACTCCCACATTCCGGCGAGCACTTGCACGATTCCGCCGTAGAAGAAGGCCACCGGCAGCACCACGTAGCCGACCCGCTCGTTGATCAGCCCGGCGTTGAACCAGCTGAGCACGAAGGTGGTCATGGCGAGGGCCGCCAGGCCCAGGGAACCCGGATCCGCCGTGGCGGAGGGCGGGGCCGGGGCGGTGACCGGCGGGGCGACGGGCTCAGAACCCGTCCGGTCGGCGTCTGCCACGATGACTCCTTTCCGCAGCACGGACGCCCACTGCCCAGTCGGACCGTCGGCCGGTGTCGAGCTGGGGCGGACGCGGCGCTGAGGGCGATACGGAGGTCGGGCTTCGGCGGCCACCGGAGGTGGTGGACGCCGGCAGGACCACCGTCCTTCAGGGTAGATCGGACGATCGTGGACCGCTCGACGGACGACCGTGCGGCGCAGGACCGTTGAGCGCTGCTCGGGGGAAAGGCGGTCCGGCGGGAGGGGGATGACGCTGCGCGCGGGCACGGCCGCCACGGGCCGGGTGGTCGGCCGAGCGGTCCGGTCGCGGGTGAAGTCGACGTGCTGACAAAGCCGTTGACCGTGGAGCTCCGGGCCGCTGTGGACGGCCGCCGTTTCGGCCGCCGAGCGGGGGGAAACCCGCCATTCCGCCGGGGAGGGAATACCGCGCCGCACGGGGGCGGGCCAGCATGTGGACATGACAGGAAGTGCCGGTGCCGTCGGACAGGCGGTGTCGGTCCGTTCCGCCGGAAGGAGAACACGTCATGCTCAGCCTCGACAAGATCCTGGGGACGGCGACTGCGGCGCTGGTGCTCGCCGTCGTCCCGGCTCTCTCCGCCGTCGCCGCGCCCGCCGCCGGGACGGCGGACACCCGCCTTGCGGGCTGTATCACCTGGCTCGACAGTGCAGGTCCCGCCGGAGCCGGCCGGGGCCATGCGAAGTGTGCCGGGATGGGCGTCTACGTCAGGGCCACCGTGCACTGTGCGGACGGCAGTTCGGCCACCAGCGGATGGCGGTGGGAGTACAACAAGGCCGAGTGTCCCACCGCCGTGAAGGCGCGCAGCGTCTCCTACCAGACCAAGAAGTAGCCCGCCCGCCCCCGTCTCCGCCGTCACGGCCGAGCAGGTTGGGGGTTGGGGCCCGTCATTGGACTATCGTCATCGCGCCCGTCCGCGCCCATGGCCGGGGCCGTGGTCGCGGGCGAGTGTCAGGAAGCAGCGTCCGTGCGAGGTCCAGCGCTCCCGCTCGGTCAGGCCGGTGCGGGCTGCCCGGTGGGCGGTGGCGTCGGCGCCCAGGCGGGCCCAGGGGAAGGGCGGGCCGCACCGGCCGGCGGGTCCCTCCACCCGGACGGTCACCTGTTCGTCCACCGGCAGCGGCTCCACCTCGACCAGCAACCGGCCGCCGGGGGCCAGGAGTTGCAAGACCCGGTGGAGCAGGGCGTCCGGGTCGCCGCCGATGCCGAGATTGCCGTCGGCGAGCAGGACCGCGCCCCAGCGGCCCTCGGCGGGCAGCCGGTCGAACACCGAGCGGCAGAGCGCCGGACCGCCGAGACCGTGCGTGCGGTCGACGGCCGCCAGCGTCACGTCCACCCCCATCGCGGGCACGCCCAGCGCCAGCAGTTCCGCGACCAGCCGGCCGGGGCCGCAGCCGAGGTCCAGGACCGGAGTGCCGAGGCCGACGCAGCGCCGCAACAGGTCGTGGTCGGCCCCGGCGGCGGGGGCGCACCAGCGCTCGACCTCCAGCCGGATCCGCCCGCCGTCCGAGCGGCGCAGCCACAGCGGGCCCCGCCCGGCCCGGATCGCCTCGGCGAACGGGTCGTCGATCCAGGGCTGTGTACCGGCCATCAGCCCGCCGCCCCGGGCCGCCCCGACGACCCGCCCCGGACCGGCTCGGTGTGCTCGCCCGCGACGGACTGCCAGCGGCGGGCGAACTGCCCGGTGGGCGCGAGTACGGCGACCTCGGCGGCGTCCCTGGCGCTGTCCACGTCGGTCAGGACCGGAAGGTGGTGGACGGTCATGCCGTCCAGCCGGTCGAGCAGCGCCGCCCCGGTCCCTTCGCTGGACATCGGCACGTCGAGCAGCAGCCGGCGTGCCAGCGCGGCCGTCGGCCGGGCCAGGCCCAGCGCCCAGAAACCGCCGTCCGCCGCAGGCCCGAACCAGGCGTCCACCCCGGCGCGCCGCGCGGCCGACAGCGGTTCGGCCAGCATCCGTGCGGTGACCTGCGGAGTGTCCATCCCGACCAGCAGTGCGGGCGCGTCGGGAGCGGCGTGGGCGAAGGCCGCCGCCAGCCGCCGGTCCAGACCGCCCGCCGACTGCGGGACCACCTCCCAGCCGGGCGGCAGCCAGCGGCCCGGCGCGCCGTCCAGGACCAGCAGACGGCGCCCCGCCGGGACGGTCGACAGCGTGCGCAGGGTGTCCGCCAGCGCGGCCTCCGCGAGGGCGGCGGCCTGCTCGGGCGTGCAGGGCGGGGTCAGCCGGGTCTTGACCCGTCCGGGCAGCGGTTCCTTGGCGACGACCAGCAGGGTCGGCGGCGGCGCCGCGAGGACGGCCCGCATGTCCCGGATCGCCTGGCGGGTGCCGCGCAGGGTGCCGGTGACCTTCGAGCGGCCCGCGCGCGGCCGGTACTCCACCGGCCGTTCGGCGATCCGCATCCCGGCGGCCGCCGCGGCGAGCACCATCTCCAGCGGGTAGCCGGACCGGCGGTCGCCCAGGCCGAGGGCCAGCAGACGTTCGCGCCGGGCCGCCCGCATCGGGCCGAGGTCGTGCAGCGGGGCGCCGGTACGGGCGCGCAGGCGCCGGGAGAGTTCGGCGTTGGCCAGCCGGGCGTGCAGCGGCCAGGCACCGACGGAGGTCGGACGGCGGCGGCCCAGCACCAGGTCCGCGGCGCCGGTCAGGACCGGCTCGGTCACCCTGGGCAGCTGGGCCGGGTCGAGCGAGCCGTCGCAGTCGAGGAAGCACACGAGCTCGGCGGTGGCCGCCAGCAGACCGGCGTGGCAGGCCGCGCCGAAGCCCCGGCGCGCCTCGTGGACGACCGTGGCGCCCAGCGAGCGGGCCAGCTCGGCGGAGCCGTCCGTCGAGCCGTTGTCCACGACGATCGCGCGCCAGCCGGACGGGATCCGGCCGAGTACCCAGGGCAGCGCCGCCGCCTCGTCCAGGCAGGGCAGCACCACGTCGACAGGGGCTGCCGGGGTCGCCGGTTCGGCCGGTGGGGGAGGAGTGGTCACGCGCCTCACGCTACCCAGCGTGAGGCGGGCAGCGGCGGTACCGCGACCTTACGGAAGTCGTACGGAGCAGTCCGGCGGGGCGGGTCCGGACAGAGGGCTTTCTATCCTCGGAGGTGTGACAGAGAACTCCGCCACCTCGGCGGCATCCGTACCCGTGGCCGTGCCGCCCCCGGTGAAGCCCGCCAAGGACGATCGCGCACCCGCGCAGGACGGCCGCGCCCACAGCGCGCACGGCGCCCACCCCGGCGCGCCCGCGCAGGACGGGCGTGCGCAGGCCGTGAGCGCGTCCGAGCCGGTCGGTGCGGTGCCCCGGCCCGGACGGATCCTGGTGGTCGACGACGACCTCACGGTGGCCGAGGTCGTGGCCGGCTACCTGACGCGGGCCGGCCACCGGGTGGAGCGGGTCGCCGACGGCCACGCGGCGCTGGCCGCCGTGGCGGCGGCCCCGCCCGACCTGATCGTGCTCGACCTGATGCTTCCGGGCATCGACGGCCTGGAGGTCTGCCGCCGGCTGCGCGCGACCGGCCACGGGGCCGAGCTGCCGGTGGTGATGCTCACCGCCAAGGGCGACGAGGCCGACCGCATCCTCGGCCTCGAACTCGGTGCGGACGACTACGTCACCAAGCCGTTCAGCCCGCGCGAACTGACCCTGCGGGTCCAGTCGGTGCTGCGCCGCTCCCGGGCCGCCGCCGCACCGGCGCCGGTGGAGCCCGCCCGGGTCCTGACGGCGGGGGACCTGGTGCTCGACCCGCAGGCCCGCCGGGCCCGCCGGGGCGGCCGAGAACTCTCCCTCACCCTGCGCGAGTTCGACCTGCTCGCCTTCCTGATCCGGCACCCCGGCACCGCGTTCGGCCGGGAGGAGCTGATGCAGCGGGTCTGGGGCTGGGACTTCGGCGACCTGTCCACCGTCACCGTCCATGTCCGCCGACTGCGGGAGAAGGTCGAGGACGACCCGGCCGTGCCCGTCCTGATCAACACGGTCTGGGGGGTCGGATACCGCTTCGACCCGGCCGACCCCGGTGGACCGTTGGACCCCGGTGACCCGGCCGGACCGGGCCGGCCGGCCGACCGTACGGCGGGAGCGGACCGGCTGTGAAGGACCTGCTGCTGATCGCCGCCTACGCCGCCCTCGGCGCGGGCGCCTCCGCACTGCTCGGCTGGCCGGTGGTACGCCTGCTGCGGCGGCGCTCGCTCGCGCTCTCGCTGTTCTCGGTGGCCGTGGTGACCGTGCTCGCGATGACCGCCGGGACGCTGGCGGTGGCCCAGGCGATGTTCCTGTCCGACCACGACCTCGGTGTGGTGATAACGGTGCTGTGCATGGCGGCCGTGGTCTCGCTGGTCACGGCCGCGCTGCTCGGCCGCCAGGTGGTCGCGGGCAGCCGGGCGCTGGCCCGCGCGGCCCGTACCGTCGGCAGCGACAGCGGGTTCGCCGCGCCCGCTCAGCCGCTCGGCTCCGAACTGGCTGAGCTGAGCGCCGAGTTGGCCGCGACCAGCGCCCGGCTGGCCGAGTCCCGCCGGCGCGAGCAGGCCTTGGAGCACTCCCGCCGGGAGCTGATCGCCTGGATCTCGCACGACCTGCGCACCCCGCTCGCCGGGCTGCGCGCGATGGCCGAGGCGCTGGAGGACGGCGTCGCCGAGGACCCGGCCCGCTACCTGGTCGGGATCCGCACCGAGGTGGACCGGCTGACCGGAATGGTGGACGACCTCTTCGAGCTGTCCCGGATCCAGGCCGGTGCGCTGACCCTCTCGCTCGCCCGGGTCTCGGTCTACGACCTGGTCGGTGACGCCATCGCGGGCGCGTACCCGCTGGCGCGGCAGCGCGGGGTGCGGCTGGAGGGCGGGCAGGTGGCGGCCGAGCCGGTGGAGGTGGACGGCCGCGAGATCACCCGGGTGCTGGGCAACCTGCTGGTCAACGCCATCCGGGCCACTCCGGCCGACGGTGTCGTCGCGGTCGCGGCCCGCCGTGAGGCGGACGAGGTGGTGCTCTCGGTCACCGACAGCTGCGGCGGTATCCCCGAACAGGACCTGCCCCGGGTCTTCGACACCGGCTGGCGCGGCGTCACCGCCCGAACCCCGCGCGCCGTCGACGGCTCGCGGACCGAGCACGGTGACAGCGGCGCGGGGCTCGGGCTGGCGATCGTCCGAGGCATCGTCGAGGCCCACGCGGGCCGGGCGAGTGTCCACAACGTCCATGGCGGCTGCTGCTTCGAGATCGCCCTCCCGACCGCCGCCGCCCAGTCCTGAACGGCGGTGCAGCCAGCCCCGGTGGGCGGCCCCGCCCGCCCGCCGGGGTGCGGGCCGCTGTCAGCGGTGGTTCTGGAACTGCACCACCTGCTGGTAGGTCGGCCGGTTCTGCCAGGTGGTCTTGGCGTCGGTCACCCCGCCCAGCGGGCGCTGGATGATGGTGTCCGCACACCACTGGTCGCCGGCCGCGCAGTCGCCGTCACCGGGGTAGACCTGCGCCGGGGTCTGGGCCAGCGCACTCTTCAGGGTGTCGAGCAGGACCGTCCGGCAGGCCGACACGCTGCCGCCGCCGCAGTACGGCTGGGCCAGCGGGCCGGACACCTGACCGCCGAGGACACCGCGCAGGTCCTTGTCGAGGTAGCTCCACCACCCGTACTGGAAGGCCGAACCCTTGTGCGGGATGGACTCGTTGGCGCTCACCCCGCCACTGATCGGGCCGGTCTGCCCGCCGGACGGCGACTCGTTGATCTGCAACGCCCCGGTCAGCGCGGCGAACAGCCCGTCCCCGAGCCCCGGCCGGAACACTCCGTCGGCCAGCAGCGGCCACCAGGCGTCCATGGTGCGGATCGCATCCGCGTCGGCGTAGCCGTGGCTGCCCGCCGAGGTCTCCCGCCGCTGACCGCCGTCGGACCGCCAGGTGGTCAACTTCTGTACGGCGGCGGCCAGTGCGGGGTCGGTCACCGGTGCGGTGCCGATCACCTGCAGCAGCTCCGGCAGCACGTCCTCCGCTCGCAGGTCGGTCAGCGCGGCGCTTTCCATCGCCTGGGTGAGCGCGACCCGGGTGACCTTCTTCCCGCTGCCGATCAGGGACTTCACCCGGTCGTCCAGCAGGTTGGCCCGGTGCACCGAGCCGTTGCCGAACCCGGCGGTCGCGTAGTCGGTGGCCTGCTTGTTGTTCCAGGAGACGTAGTAGTCCTGGTCCACGGACTGCGGGTGCTCGGCGGGCGGGGTGTAGCGGGCGCTGTTGGTGGCGGGGTCGAAGCCGGCCCACTCGTAGGCGGGTTCGGCCTTCACCGGCAGCCCGGGGTCGACCCCGGGGGCCCGCACCGGGTTGCTGCCCGAGTTGTAGTACGCGGTGTCGCGGGAGTCGGCGTAGAACCAGTTGAAGGTGTAGTCGATGTTCTGCGCGGCCTGCTGGAAGCTCGCCGGATCGTGCACCACGCCCGGGTCGTTGAGCATCTGGAAGCCGATGATGGAGTCCACCTCGTGGCGGTAGGTGGAGCGCAGCGAGGTGAAGGCGACCGGTGCCCCGCCGACCGTGCCGCGCGCGGTCACCAGGCCGTAATTGGAGCGGTACATCACCAGCGAGTAGGAGCCCTTCGGGGTCGAGTCGGCGGTGGTGGGGGCCCACGCATCCTGCTGCTCCAGGCGCTCCAGCGGGAGGCACCGGCCGTGCCAGAGGTAGGAGTTGCTGACGAGCGTGGCGGGTGAGCCGTCGGTGGTGCAGAGCGGGACGGCATAGGTGTCGGTGATGTCCTGGCCGGCCGAGGTGGCGCTCCAGGCGTAGTCCTGGCCGCGTCCGAGCTCGACGTAGAAGCTCAGCCCGGCGAAGGCCGCGCCGCGCGCGCTGATACCGGGGCCCTGCAGCTCCTCCAGCATCAGCAACTGCGGTGCGAAGTAGCCGGTCTGCGGTCCGAAGACCGCGACGGGGTGCCCGTCGTCGGTGTAACGCCCGGACACCACGAGGGCGTTGGACATCCCGTGCTTCGCGGTGAGCAGGTTGCCCGGCAGCACGCCGGGGGCCCTGGTGGTGCTCTGCGTGGCCGAACCGGTGGCGTCGTAGATCAGCTGCTCCGGGACCACGGAACCGGCGTCGGGCATCGCCGCGCCCTGCGGGTCGGCCGGCGGCTGCGCGTACGGGAAGCGCTGGCCGTCGTGCAGGGTCTGGACGGCCTCGGGGTCGTTCGCCTCACGCAGCGAGCTCCACACCGCGTCCCCGGCGGACCTGCCGTACTGGGCCTCGGCCACCGCCTTGACCTGCGCGGACGCCAGTTCACCGCCGCCGCCGGAGCCGAACAGCGCGCCGATCACCGCGGCCAGCGCGACCAGGTCGGTCAGCTTGAAGGGCTCGATCCCGCCCGCGTTGGTGATCGGGTCGACATGGCCCGTCAGGTCGTACTCGCCCGGGAAGTACCGCCCCTGGTAGGACTCGTTGATGTACTGGTTGATCCCGTCGAGGTAGGCGCGCGCATCGGTGAGCGCCTGCTGCGCCCGGGGGCCCTGGGAGGCGATGGCGTCGATCTGCTGCTGGAGCTCCTGCTCGGTGTAGGGGGCGGCCTGCCAGAAGCTCTGCTCCAGCTGCCGGTTGGCCGCGGCGCCGCCCGCGAAGCCGGACAGCCGGCCGCGGCCCACGTGCCGGAAGAGGTCCATCACCCAGAGCCGGTCCTGCGCGGCGGCGTAGCCCGCGCCGAACTCGGTGCCGTAGCGGGTGGTTCCGGTGACGTGCGGCACCCCGGTCGCCTTGTCGCGGACGATGGTGACGTCCGAGCGGGGCGAACTGCTGGACGCCACCTGGTCGGCGGGGACACCGAACGAGGCGTCGTTGAAGAAGCTGCGCAGCGAACTGTCGGTCAGCCCGGGGTAGGCGGCCGCCAGGTTCGCGTACGGGGCCAGCTGGTCGTCGGTGTGGGCGGGGCGGGTGCCGAAGACCCGGTTGCCGAGTATGTCGGCCAGCGTGGCGTTGCCGTTCTCGCCCGGCGGCAGGATGTCCAGACAGTGGCCCCCGCAGAGGTCGCCCGCCACGGCCGGGGCGGGCCTGGGGGCGGGGACAGCGGCCAGGGTGAAGGCCGCGAGAAGCGCTGCCGTGAGGCCGGCCGCCTGGAGTCTGAGCGCGCGGATGCGTCGGTGCATGTGCCAGCTCCTCCGTTGAGGTACGGGGAGTTGACGGTAGGTCGGTTACCGGTCGGTTGCCTAGACTCCGTACGGCCTGTTGTGTCTGCCAGGACGGGTCGGCGGCTCCGCGGCGTGGGGCGCGCGGGCCCGTGGCGGAGCCGCTCAGCGAACGCCCGGCCGGCGGGGGCCGCCCACCCGGTGGACGGTCCAGGCGAACGCCGCGCCCACGGCGTACCAGAACAGGTCGGGCACGTTGAAGGTGGTCCCCAGCACCAGCCGGGCGACCACGCTCTGCCGCGACAGCTCGGCGGGTATCCCGCTGATCTGCAGGAACTCCACCGCCCAGCTGATCGCCAGGGCGACCGCGGCGGCCGTCACGGGCCTGATCCGGGGAGCGGCCAGGACGGCCAGGCAGTAGACGAGGACGGTGTAGAGGGCGTCCCCGGCGGACTTGGCGACGTCTCCCGGCAGCACGTGCCGGCTGCCCAGCCCGGCGACGACGGTCACCGCCGCCGCCGCGAGCGCCGGCAGACGGGCCTTCAGGGACCGGCCGTCCTGCGGAAGATCGTTCATACCGTTCACCCTAGGGCGCCTCGCCCTCGAACACGCAATCGCCGGACGGGCTGCGCCGCAGGCCCGGCCCGGCGGCTATCCCGGCTCCACGGAGAGCTGGGTGCCCAGTTCCCGGAAGCCCAGCGCCTGCGCCGCCCGGCGGGAGGCGGGCACCCGGGCCCGCCACTGCGGCAGCAGACCGGCCGCGAGCGCGTGTGCCACCGCCGCCGAGCCCGTGACCTTGGCCAGTCCCCGCCCCCGCTGTCCGGGGGCGGTCAGCACGCTGATGTGGGCGGTGCGGCTCGGCCAGGACCGGTAGCCGGCGGCGGCGACGACCGTGTCGCCCTCGCGGACCGCGAACCCGGGCGAGGTGATGGTGAACAGCCCGGCCTCCCGCATGTCCGGCTCGCCCGAGACCTGTTCCAGGGCCCGCAGGCCGCCGTGCCCGGCCGGCAGCTCCTCCAGCGTCAGACCCTCGGCCGACACGGGGCGGAACTCCGCCCGGGAGGTGTAGGCCAGCGCGGCGGGCCCGAGCACCCGGCCGACCGGCAGCACCTCGCGCAGCGCGGTCACCGCCTCCGCACTGGCCACGGCTTCGGCCGACAGGCCCGCCACCGCCCGGTGCACGGCCGCGGCCGCCTGCTCACTGGGCGCGGTCACCAGCGCCGAGCCGCCCAGCACCACGACACCCAGCCAACCGGGCGGGCTGAGCGTGGAGTTCGGTGCGACCACCACCGTGACACCGCCCGTGGGCGCGAACGAGGCTCCCGGCACCTCGGTCATGCCCTCCCACAGTCCACGGGCCCTGCTCAGCAGGCAATCCATCGGCATGGCCCGATCCTCCCAGCCGGAACGGGTGCTGCGCACCCGAAATGAACGCGGCGAACGCCTCGGCGCCCTGCTCCGGCAGGCCCGGGGCGAGCGGAGCATGGTCCAGATCGCTGCGGCGGCGAATCTGTCGGCCGAGACGCTTCGCAAGATCGAGACCGGCCGGGCCCCGACCCCGGCCTTCTTCACCGTGGCGGCCCTCGCCTCCGTCCTCGGCCTGTCCCTCGACGAGCTGGCCGAACTCTGTGCCCCGGTCGCCGAGGAGGGCCCGGACCTGCTGTCCGCGTGACCGGTGACCCGGAGCCGGGCGGTTACCGACTTCGGCGTTTCAGGGTGATGGCGGTGGGAGATCGAGAGAGACCGATAGCTGTACAGATCCTCCAAGGAGTGGCCCCTCACTCCGGTGAACTGCGGCCCGGGCGGCGGCGCCAGGCCCGGGCCGGGGCGCAGGATGACGCCGGCCAGGCACAGCGGGCTTGGCGGACGAGTGAACGTATCCAGGGCAGAAACCATGCGGGTGGATGATCGTTGGACAGGACATGAAGATGATCTCTGGTCTGTCCGCGGCCCTCAGGCGCGTGTCGGTCACTGCCTTGTCGGTCGTCGCTCTACTGCCGGCTGTGGCCGCTCCCGCTCATGCCGTGTCGGCCGACTCAGCCGCCGACCTGCAGACCTTCCGTGCCGAGGCTCTGGGTGCCCACAACACCTACCGGATGCGTCACGGCGTTCCCCGGCTCGCCCTCAGCGACCGGCTTAACGCCTACGCGCAGGAGTGGGCGGACAAGCTGGCGGCCAAGGACGAGTTCAAGCACCGGCCCGATGGCTCCTACGGCGAGAACCTGTACTACGCGTGGAACCCCTCCGCGAGCTTCAGAGTAAGCGGCAACGCACCCGTCAAGTCCTGGTACGACGGGGTCAAGGACTACGGCGGCATCTACGACCGCGACCCCACCGATCAGGAGTTCCCCAAGGTCGGATGCTTCACCCAGGTCGTCTGGATGAGCACGAGGCTGATGGGCATCGGATACGCCGTCAGCGCCAGCCACAGGCACTATGTTGTGGCCGACTACGATCCCACGGGGAACATGATGGGAGAGTTCGCCGCGAACGTCCCCCGGCCCAGGTAGCCGGACCCAGCCCACCGAAGGCGGGCGACCCCACAGCCCGGGCAGGCGCAGCAGTCGCCGGCCCGCCGAGCGGATGCTCAGCCGAAGGCCGCGATCGGCCGGGTGTAAACCCGGGCTGTTCGGAACCGGACGCGTCGCATGTCAATGGGCAGGCTTCTGGCCCGAGTCCAGGCGTACGAGCGCCATCGCAGTCGTGTGTCCCGCCCGTTGAGCAGCCGCTGTCGGCTGAGGGCCGGGCACTTGATGACGATGAGGTTTCGTGCATGCGCTGTTTGTTGAAGACCTGGCGTCCGGTGTGGCGGAAGTTGGTCAGAAAGCGGCTCTGGCTTCATCGTTGCCGGCCGGGGGCGTGCAGTCCGCAGCCCGCGCCCGATCGGCTTCGCTGCCGCGAGCAAGGGTGTCGTGGCTGGTGAGCAGGGTTGCGGTAGGAGTGGAAGGGGCTATTGCGGGCGGCTTCGAGCGGCTTGCATGTTGAGCCATCCGAGTGACTTGGTGTCGACAGTGTTGCTGGCATATTCGTGCCGATGCGTAACTATGACCATCCACACCGGTGGGCCGCCCATCCCTCTCCGGGGGAACGTCGCAGTCGGTGTGTCCGCTGGCTCTCCCTGCGCGCAGGGAAGTTGCGTCAAGGCCGTCATGTTGCGATGGGCACCCCCGTAGAGGATCTGGATCCACCAGCCGGTGCCGTTCGGGGCTGATGCGGCGGCTCACATTCGCCCTGGAGGTGCCATGCGAGCGATCGTCCCACTGCGGATCCTGATCGGTGCTGTGCCTGCAGTCCCCGCTGTGTACGCCGAGACAGCCTCGCCTGAGTCGACGACGCGCAGACATGGCAAGGGAACCAGTTCAGAGCTCTACCAGTCGCGGCACAGCCTCCGCTGTGGGGGCCTGTCCTGCCGGACCCGGTGCCTGACCGGCTGCAAGACCACCGCGCTCCACTCCGATACGGATCGGCTGGGCAGTCGCGCTTCCAGGCCGCAGACCGCGTTCGGGCTGCGGACGGCCTACGCGAGCCCCGTCCGAGCGGTACCGCCACACGAGCCCCGACCGGCATACTCCTGTCAGCCGGGGCTCACCCCGTCCTCACGGGGAGACCGCTACGACCTCCGCCTCGGCGGGCAATGTGAGCAGTCGTGCGTCGAGGTCCGCCGACACGTCGGCGACGCCGACGGGCGGTGGAATCGCAAGGGCTACGGCGGTGCGCTTCGGTGTTGCGCCCGCCGCTACATGGTCCCGTCCGCGGCCCAGGCCGCCGCTGTGGTGCCGACCGGGTCCGGGATCACGCAGCTCACCGCCTTCCGCTGCTGTGGTTCGCCTCGGCGTACCGCGTGTTGGTGAAGCGCATGGCAGACCAACCACGTTCCCGGCGGGGTGCGTTCCGTCGAGGCCGCGGTGAGGCGAGCTAGGGCATTCATGAGGCGAGCTCCGGTGGTGCCACGGCACCACCGGAGCTCGCCTCACGCGATTGCGGGGCGTTCATCCACTGTCCGTCGTGGATCATGTCTCACCGGACTGAGGTTCCCGCACCCGCGCGGGAGCGCCTATTTCCAGCAGTCCTACAGATAACGGTAGGCGCCGCCGTTGCTGGTACCCGCGCCCGTGACCACCGTGACCTGGACCGTGCCGGTTCCCGCCGGGGCGACGGCCACGATGGCGCCGTCGCTGAGGACAGTGAAGTTGGTGGCCGGGGTAGCGCCGAAGTTCACCGCCGTGGCGCCGGCCAGCTGAGCGCCGACGATGAGCACCGGGAGGCCGCCTGCCGCCGGACCGAACGGCGGCACCAGCGCGAGGATGACCGGCGGGACCGGGGCCTGGTACGTGTAGCTGGCAGGGTTGCTGGTGCCCGCGGCCGTGGTCACCGTGACCTGGACGGTGCCGGTTCCGGGCGGGGCGACGGCCGTGATGGCACCGTCGAACAGAACGGTGAAGCTGGTCGCGGGCGTGCTGCCGAACATGACCGCCGAGGCCCCGGACAGCCCGGTGCCGACGAGGGTGATGGTGTTGCCTCCGGTCGTCGGGCCCTGCGGGGGTACGAGCGCGAGCAGGATCGGTGCCATTGCTTTCCTCTTTCCGAGTTTGCGGGAGAGGCCGGGCGAGCCGCTTCGAGCGGTGTCGCCAAGGCGTTTGATTTCAAGCTAGATTTCCCGCTCGCCCATGGCAATGGGATGAATGCGTCCTGACGGAGCGTCAGCTTCACAAGCCGCTCGTGGTTTTTGTTTTGGGCTGCGCGGGCGTGCGCCGAAGTCACGCCGTGATGGCCACCGGCGACCGGATCGACCGAATTTCAATGCGTGATGATCTCACTTCGGTGGCCGGTGTGTCAGTTCCCTGATCCACCATGGAGATCGCTTTCTGGAAATATTGATCAACTCCTTCGGCCTTCTCGGGGTGCATCGGAATAAACCTCGGAGCGACATCTGGGTTCCTCTCTTGCCGGCAAGCCTGTGCGGCGCATGCTCCTCGGGCTGCCTGGACTTTCTTGACATGTCGGCCAGAATCCTGGCGAACGTGATGATGTTGCGCGGCCGGAAGGGCGTTGCATGAGCACACTCAGGGAGTATAGGGTGGCCCGGCAGTGGGGATCGGGTGAGCGTAGAGAATTTTCATATTCGCGTAAAAAGCCTCGTGAGCAGCTCCTGTGGATAGTATGATATTGCCCGGAGTGTGTGCTCATCAAGAATTTTCGAGTGTGCTCCTGGCGCTCATGGGGGCGCTTTGGGGTGTGCATTGCGACTTATCTGCGGCGCACGCCGTCACGATGCCTACTCTGCGCCTTTGGTGACTCTGCTTGCGCCCTTCCCGATGGCAGTCTTCTTGGCTATCTTCATCGTGTAGGAACGGATTTTCCCGAGAGGGTTCCGCCTTTCTGAAAGGTGGGATTATTGAGTGCCTTGCCGCATCCTGTGCTCGCACTTCTCAAGGGGGGGCCGGATGAAATCCCCAGAGTCCTGGAGATGTCGCCAGACTGGTCCGGAGAGCAAGTGAAGATCCCCCTCTGGAGCGGGTATGAGCATTTTGAGTTTTCCCAGGAATACGTCGACATCGGTGGCGGCCTAATGCCCGTCTACCGCTGGGCGTACCGCACGGCAATCGCCGAGTAGCGTCGCCACGGGGACGCGTGGGTGGGCCGCCCAGTGGTCCACGGTGAGGGTGGGTGTCTCCGGTCTCCGGTTGACGAACGCCGGCAGTCTGCGGCGGTCGCGGCAATCGTCGGCGTGATCAGGAACACGTCGGACCCGGCAGGTCTCGGCGCGCGCGTGGTGATCGCACAGTGCCCAACGGGCTCGGCCGCAGGTCCGGCGGGTGTCAGGGAAAGCGTCGGGTTCGTGCGGCAGGTCCATGAACCGGCTACCAACACGGAGGTGAGCACTGATGGGTGAGTTCTCCACCGCACAGATCGCCGTGGCGATCGTTCTCCCCGGCGCCCGAGGGGGTGTGTCGTGACCCGGCCGACCGCGATCGCGAGCCGCGGCGGCACTAGCGCGCGGGACGCCATGGTCACCGGCATGGGGTTCTGCCTGCCGGGTGACAGCCGACCGGTATTGACGGGGGAGGACGTATGGGACGTTGCCTCCCACGGGCGTTCGTGCCTCAAACACGACGGCGTCTACTACGGCGCGGTCAACCTGCCGCCCGCCGCGTTCGACGAACGCCTTCCGGACGTTCCGGGGATCTTCTCCCGGCACTACACCAACGCACACCGCTACGGCCTGGTGTCGTTGGTGGAGGCCTGCGCGGACGCCGGACTGGACATCCGTGCGGGGGATCTGGCGCGCGCGGCCATCCTGGTCGGTCGTGGGGGAATCGACGCCAACATCCCCAGCTATCTCGCCGTGCTGCAGGCCGACGCCGAGACGACGACGCCGCAGGAGGCGATGCAACTGTTCGTCAGGGGCCAGCAGGCTCTCACACCGTCCGATGTGGCCCTGGTGCAAGGGGCGCTCACCTGCACAACCGGCCCCTGTTTCACCGTGTCGTGCGGCTGTGCGTCCTCCGCCGTACAGATCGGCAACGCCCGCCGTATGATCGCAGACGGGTCGGTCGACCTCGCTGTCGTCACCGGGGTCGATGTCTTCGGCGTGGATGTCATCCAGAACGTCCAGCGTCTACTGCGTGGCGCCCAGCGCACGTACGAGTCGATCCGGGTGCCCGGAATGCCGGAGATGCTCCCGTCGTTCGACCGCCTCATGCGGCCTTACGACCGGCGTGCGGACTGCGTGAACCACGGCGAGGGATCCGCGACCCTGGTGCTGGAAAGCCGCGAGCGCGCGCAACGGCGCGGAGCCTACGCCCATGGGCAGATCCTCGCCCATGCCATGACCCGTGACGGGCTCTCGAACCCGCTGGCGAGCGACGAGGGTGGCGCCTCGCTGGTCGCCGCCGTCCGCGAGTGTCTCGGGAACCGTTGGGAGACCGGCCAGGTCTCCTACATCCACGGCGGCAGCGACGGCGACGTGGTGGTGACCGCCTTCGAGGCGAATGCAGTCAGACATCTGTATGGACCTGCGGCCCCCAGCATGCTGATGACGTCCCAGGAAGCATGCTTCGGCCACAACGGTGCCCCGGCCGGTGCCCTCGGCGTCGCACTGACGCTGCTCATGATGGAGCACGGCGAGGTGTGCCCCACCGCGAACTGCGAGCAGCCGGCAGACAACCTCACCTTCGACCCCGTGCCCGGCGTCCGCACCCGGCCTCTCGACTTCGACTACGCGCTGAGCTGCAACTACCAGATCGGAGGCGTCAAGAGCGTGATCCTGCTCGGCACCCCGGACGCCACCTGAACCCATCGGTCCGCACCGGCCGGACCGTGCCAACACCAGCCGCAGGCCGCCCTCCTGACATGTCATCGCTGCCCTGGTGGACAGCGGCAGGTCGAAACGCGGCGATCCGGCCGCCCTCACCCGGACCCACACGGCGCGGTGGACGGGGCGGCCCCGCGACACCTCAGGCCGCTGTGGTCGCATGCCGGTTGCGCACCTATCGCATCGCCCGCTGACTCCTGTCCGTTCAGCAAAGAAGGAGGACCCCGTGGTGGGGCGCGAAAACAAACCCGGTCACGCCGGCTCACTCATCGCGGTCGTCGGCATGGCATGCCGGCTTCCCGGCGATGTCGACTCGCCCGGCACCCTGTGGCGGCTGCTCGTGGAGGCGCGCGACGCTGTCGGGGAGCCCCCGGTCGGCCGAGCACGGTTGCAGACGCCGCACGGTCGGCAGAGCGTGGTCGAGCCTCTGCCCCAGTGGGGCGGGTATCTGCGTGATGTGTCCGGCTTCGACGCGGACTTCTTCGGGGTCTCCGGTAAGGAGGCAGACGTTCTGGATCCCCAGCACCGGCTGCTGCTGGAGGTGGCCTGGGAGGCGCTGGAGCACGCCGGACACGCGCCGGAGCGGCTGGCCGGGACGTCGACCGGACTGTTCGCGGGTCTGAGTTACACCGACTACATGGAAGGCCTCGCCGGGCAGCGCCGGGAACTGGAGGGCTCCATCCTCACGAACGGGCACTGCGTGGCGGCGGGCCGGATCTCTTACCTGCTGGGTCTGCACGGACCGTGCGTCGCCTTGGACACCGCTTGTTCCTCCTCCCTGGTGGCAGTGCACCTGGCGTGCCAGGCCCTGCGAGGCGAGGAGTGCGATCTCGCCCTGGCGGGTGGTGTCACGCTCAACCTCGGGTCCAGGACCACGATGTCGTTCGTCAGGATGGGGATGCTCTCACCCACGGGACGCTGTCGCACGTTCGACGCCGCGGCGGACGGGTTCGTGCGCGGTGAGGGCTGCGGCGTTGTCGTCCTCAAACGCCTCGCCGACGCGTTGCGCGACGGCGACCGCGTGCTCGCGGTGGTGCGCGGCACGGCGGTCAACCAGGACGGGCGCTCCGACGGTCTGGCTGCCCCGTCGGTCCTCGCGCAGCAGGCGCTGTACCGGCAGGCGCTCTCGAGGGCCGGAACCGATCCCCGCGAAGTGGGGATGATCGAGGCGCACGGGACCGGGACACCGGTCGGCGATCCGGTCGAGTTCTCCAGCCTGGCCGAGGTCTACGGTGTGGGCCAGGGCCGTTGCGCGCTCGGATCGGTCAAGACGAACATCGGACATCTGGAGCCGGCCGCCGGAGTTGTCGGGTTGATCAAGACGGTGCTCTGCCTCCAGTACGGGCTCATCCCACCGAATCTGCACTTCAACCGTTGGAACCCGGCCATCGTCGCACAGGGAACGCGCCTCTTCGTCCCCACCGAGCTGAGCAGCTGGCCCACGCAGACAGCCTCCCGGCTGGCTGCGGTCTCCTCCTTCGGGTTCTCCGGAACCAACGCTCACGTGGTGCTGGAGCAGGCGCCACCTGTGATCGCGAATCACCACGTCGGCGCGCTGGAGCGGCAGGTGTCCGTCGCCAACCGCCCGCGGGTGCCGGCGCAGCGCAGTGCCTCGTCCGAGGTCTTCCTCGTCCCAGCCGGATCGCCGAGGGTGCTGCCCGCCGCTGCCCGGCGGCTCGCGGACTGGCTCGAGGGCGACGGAGCCGCCGCCCCGCTGCGCGACATCGCCCACACGCTTGCCCTGCGACGCTCGCTCGGACGCGGCCGCCTCGGCGTGGTGGCGGACTCGCACCGCGACCTGATCCGCGCCCTGCGCTCGTTCGAGGCCGGACAGGCCCATCCGGGCGTGGTGTGCGGGGCGGTGGGAGCCGGGATCAGTCGTCGTCCGGTATGGGTGTTCTCCGGGCAGGGCTCGCAGTGGCCGGGTATGGGACGCGGTCTGCTGCGGCACGAGCCGGCTTTCGCCGCGGCGCTGGCCGAAGCCGACGCGCTGATCGCCGTCGAAGCCGGATTCTCCGTCCTCGACCTGATCCGCGCCGCAGAGCCGGTCGAGGGAAGCGGACGCGTACAGCCGGTGCTGTTCGCCCTGCAGACCGCGCTGGCTGCGACGTGGCGCGCCCATGGCGTCGAGCCGGCCGCCGTCGTCGGCCATTCCATGGGCGAGGTCGCGGCCTCGGTCGTAGCCGGGGCCCTGTCGCTGGCTGACGGAGTCCGCGTGATCTGCCGGCGATCCGCCCTGCTCACCCGGATCGCCGGGTCCGGCGCCATGGCGACGGTCGGCCTGGACCCCGCCACGGTGGAGCGCGAACTCTCCGACCTGGGCCTCGCCGGATCCGTGTGCGTCGCCGTCATGGCCGCACCGGGCTCGACGGTCGTCGCAGGCACCCCCGGTGAGGTCAGGCGGCTGGCCGCCGCCTGGCAGGCCCGCGGCATCCCCACGCACCTGATCGCCGTCGATGTCGCCTCGCACTGCTCCCAGGTGGACCCGCTGCTGGCCGACCTCACGACCGCCCTCGCAGACCTCGCCCCGCGCCGGCCCGTCGTCCCCTTCTACTCGACGGTCCTGGACGACCCACACAAGACTCCGCTCTTCGACGCCGCGTACTGGCGCGACAACCTGCGCCGCCCGGTCCGATTCGCCTCCGCCATCGCCGCCGCCGCGGCAGACCGGCACCAGGTCTACATCGAGGTCTCCCCCCACCCCGTGGTCACCCACGCCGTCTCGCAGGGCCTCGCCGGTCTCCTCCACGACCCGGTCGTGCTGCCCACCCTGCGTCGTGACGAGGACGAGCTGATCACCTTCCGGACCCAGCTCGCGGCCCTGCACTGCGCCGGAGTCGAGGTCGACTGGTCCCACCTCTACGCCGACGCGAACCTCGCTGACCTGCCCTCCCTCACCTTCAACCGCCGACACCACTGGGCGGAGAGCGCCGGGGCCACCCCTCGCGGCCCCGGCGCCTCCGGTACCGCCCTGCCCGGAGCGCACACCGAAGTACCGGGCGCACAGCTGCGCCACTCCTGGCAGGCGGACACCGGAACCACGGCCCTTCCGTGGATGGCCGACCACCGCGTCCACAACGGTGCGGTCCTTCCGGGGGCGGCGTACAGCGCCCTGGCGCTGACCGCCGCCTGCGAGGCCTTCCACGCCGCGCCGTACGAGGTCGAAGCCGTCGACATCCACTTCCGCGAGCTGATGTCCCTCGCCGACCACACCGACGTCCGTACGGTCGTCACCCAGCTCACTCCCGATCGCGCCGACTGCGCCATCTTCGGCCGCAGCGAGGACGGTGCCTGGGTACGCCATGCCGATGCAGTACTGCACCGCGTCACCGCGCTCCCGCCGGCGCCGACCGCGTCCGTGGCCGAACTGGCCGCGGAGCACCCGGTGATTCTCGATCCGGCCACGCTGTATGCGAGCCTGCGCACCCGGGGCCTGGAACACGGTCCCGCTTTCACAGGCATCACCGACCTGCACACCTCACCGCTAGGCGACAGCTTCTGGGCCCACGTCAGAGTTCCGGCGGCGGCGCAGACGGCGCCGCACTCCCTGCGGATCCATCCGGTCCTCCTCGACCTCTGCGCGCAGCTCGTGGTGGCCGGCTTGATCCGGGAACCGGGCCAGGGGCTGGTCCTGCCGGTACATGTGGACGGGGTGCGGATCCTCGCCGACCCGGCGACCGCAAGGTACGGCCACGCCCGTATCTCCCAGAGCGACGCGGACAGCATCGTCGGAGACGTGCTGCTGCTCGACCAGGACGGCAGGACCGCGGTCGCCGTCGACGCCCTCCGGTTCCTCCGGCGCCGCGCGGACGCCGCCGGCGACCGGTGGTTCCTCGAGACCGGCTGGCACTCCCTCCCCCGTCAGGAGAGGACGAGCCCGACCGCCGCAGGGAACTGGCTCGTCATCGGTGAGGCGGACGGCTCCGCCCGGAAACTCGCCGACGCCCTGCACTCCGAGGGAGCGACCGCCGACGTCCTGGACGCCCCGGTCAGCGCCGCCCCTCTCGAACGGCTCAGGAAATCCCTCGCTCGGCGATGGGCCGCCCCGGTGCCGCCGCCCCGGGCCGTGGTCCTGGTCTGCGCACCACCCAGGCCCGGACAGGCCCCCGACATGACCGCGTTTCGACGCGCCCGGCGGTTGCTCGCTCTCGCCCAGGCCGCCGCCGTCCACTCCGAGCCCCCACGCCTGTACGCGGTCACCCGCGCCGCCCGGAGCCTTGAACCGGGTCAGCCGCCCGATCTGGCCCAGAGCGCTCTGCGTGGACTCGTCCGTGTCCTGGCGCACGAACACCCGGACCTGCGAGCCACGCTGGTGGACGCCGATCCGGCCGACGCCGGACTGCGCGGCGTCGCGCGCGAGCTCCTCGCCGGGGCTCCCGAGGACGAGGTCGCCCTGCGCGACGCCACCCGCCACATCGCCCGCCTGGCCTACGCCCCGCTGTCGGACGGCGAACGTGCGACGGTCACCACCCGCACCGTCAGCTACGGTGCCGACCGGTTCCAGCTGCGGGCCGCCCGCCTCGGCGACCTCGATGCACTGGAACTGTCCGCGACCCCCCGACACGCCCCGGGACCAGGTGAAGTGGAAGTGCGGGTACAGGCCGCAGGCGTGAACTTCCGCGACGTGCTCACCACCATGGGTCTGCTGTCCACCGACGAGGAGGCCGGGTACCGCATCGGATTCGAGTGCGCGGGCGTGGTCACCGCAGTCGGGCCCGAAGTCCGGCACGTCCGTCCCGGGGACACCGTGCTTGCCGCAGACCTGCGCGGCGGCGCCTTCGCCTCGTACACCACCGTGCCGGCGGCCGCCGTCGCACCGATCCCCGCTGGGGTCGACCCGACCGCGGCGGCAGGGCTGCCCACTGCGTTTCTCACGGCCTGGTACGCCCTACGACACGTCGGCCGGCTCAGCGCAGGGGAACGGGTCCTGATCCACAGCGCCACCGGAGGAACCGGTCTGGCGGCCATCGCGGTCGCGGCCCGCCTGGGTGCCGAGGTGTTCGCCACTGCCGGCAGCGACGAGAAGCGCCAGTACCTGCGTGACATGGGAATCCAGCACGTGATGGACTCCCGGACACTGAACTTCACCGAACAGATCCGGGCCGCCACCGCCGGACAGGGTGTTGACGTCGTCCTCAACTCGCTGTCCGGCCAGGCGATCCGGGCCGGGCTGGAGACCCTGCGGCCCTTCGGCCGGTTCGTCGAGCTGGGAGTGCGGGACATCCTCTCCGACGCACCGCTCGGACTGGCGCCGCTGCGGCACAACATCACCATGAGCACGGTCGACCTCATCGAATTGCAGCACGCCCGACCCGGCACCTTCGCCACGGTGCTGCGAGAAGTCCTCGACGAGTTCGACCGGGGCCGCCTGGCGCCGCTGCCATACCGGACCTACCCGCTTGCCCGGGCCGCCGACGCGTTCCGCCTCATGGCCGGAGCCGGCCATATCGGAAAGCTGGTGCTGACCGTCCCGGAGGACGGAGAGACCACCGCGACGCTCCGAGAGGCGCCCTCCCCGGTCCAACCGGACAGCGCCTACCTCATCACCGGCGGCCTGCGCGGCGTCGGCCTCGCCACCGCCGAATGGTTGGCCCGGCAAGGCGCGCACCATCTGGTCCTCAACGGCCGTACACCGCCCTCCGCAGTCGCCGAGCAGATGCTCACCCGGCTGCGCCAGAGCGGCACTCGGATTACCGTCGTGCTCGGCGACATCGCGGAGCAGGGCACCGCCGACCGCCTCGTGGCCGCCGCCACCGACGACGGCCTGCCGTTGCGCGGCCTCGTCCACGGCGCCATGGTCCTCGACGACGCCGCGATCACCAACATCACCGACGGCCAACTCGAACGAGTGTGGCGGCCGAAGGTCACCGGAGCATGGCGCCTGCACGAAGCCACCGCCGGACTGGCACTGGACTGGTTCGTCCTGTACTCCTCCATGGCGTCCCTGCTCGGCAACCCCGGCCAAGGCGCCTACGCCGCCGCCAACGCCTGGCTCGACGAATTCGCCGCCTGGCGTACCGTTCGCGGTCTGCCCACACTCGCCGTCAACTGGGGCCCTTGGGGCGAGACCGGCGTAGCCACCGGCTTCGCCGCCCGTGGCTACCGGACCATCCCCACCGAAGCGGGCTTCCAGGCCCTCGCCACACTGCTGGTTCACCACCGCGTACGCACCGGCGTCATCCCCGGCGAACCCGACACCTGGATCCCCCCAGCCGGGCGGCGGTCCTCCTTCTTCGACCTTCTCACGCACCACGGACAAGGCGAAGGGGGCGAACGAGCCGTCACCCGGGACATCCAGGCCGAGCTCAGATCCATCGAACCCGGACTCGCCCGCAGTACCGCCCTGGAGCACTACCTGGCCGAGCACATCCGCGTCGTGCTCCGGCTCGGCAGCACCACCCTCGACCCCCAGACCCCCCTGAAGGCACTCGGGTTCGACTCGCTGCTCAGGATCGAACTGCGCACACGCCTGGAATCCGACCTGGGCATCAAACTCGCGAGCGACTTCGTGCAGCAGCACCCGACCCTGGCAGCGCTGGCCGCCGGCCTTGCCGAGCACATGGGGCTGCAGCTCCACACCAACGACAGCCCGTAGCTCTCCGGTGACCGGCGACCCGGGCGTCCCCGAGGCGCGCGGTACGCACCCTCACCCACCCGAAGGGCACTCGCAGGCCCGGGAGAGGCGACCACAGAGACACCTCTCGGGACACTCCACCGACCAGAACGGCGACCAGGCAGGGACCATGAACATGAGTCAGAATCGCCCTCATCCCGATCAGAGTCGGCCTGTCCCCACGCGACTGATTTCGGCCGCAGTCCCCCCGGAAAGGCCGGACACCCCGATTGTCGCCGCGGACCAACCCGGCACCGGGAACTGCGATGGCGAGCGGCGACGCACCGTGACCTTCATCCCGCAGCCCGAGCACGTTTGCCGGACACGCCACATGGTGACGGCAGTGCTGCGGAACTGGCGACTGGACCACCTCCGACACACTGCCGAGCTCGCGGTGAGCGAGTTGGTGACCAACGCGATCCAGCATGCCTCCAATCAGAGTCCGATCACCGTCACGGTCGAACACGACGAGCAGTGGCTGTCGATAGCCGTGAGGGACCACTCCGTCGGCCTGCCCCGGACCCGCCGCGCGGCCCGTCATCACGAGAACGGGCGCGGCCTGCTTCTTGTCGGACTCCTTGCTGATTCATGGCGCTGCGAAGCCCACTCCGATGGAACCAAGACCGTCTCGTGCCGACTGCATATAAGCAGTCCCGACCGGGCGGAACCTTGCGTCCCGCCGCGACGCCAGAGCCAAACGACCCACACCGGCGACCGCCACTGCCATCCGCCCCGTGGCGGCCCCCCGTGCTCCGCATAGCCTTCAGCGGGGGACGGCCACGCAGGCGGTGGGGGACAGGACCCCTTCGGATCGGCCAGTGACTTCGTGCGGATGATCCGTCAGCTCGAGGACCGGATCGCTGCGTAGCGCGGCACCGATGGACTCTTGAGGGAGCTTGGATGTTCGCCAGAGAGGAATACCTGGAGGCGTGCGCCTTGCGCCGTCAGGGGTGGTCCATCTCGGCGATCGCCCGAAACCTGGGACGCGACCGCAAAACGGTGAGGTCCTACCTCAGCGGCGAGCGCTTTGTAGGCGTCCGAGGCTCCGGCAGGGTCGAGTTTCTGTGGTTCTTGCCATACTGCCGACAACGCCTCGCGGATGATGCGCACCTGCCAGCGACCGTGCTGTTCAACGAGATCGTCGAGCTGGGCTACGCGGGCAGCTACCCGACCTTCACCCGTGCTCTGCGCAAGAACCAAGTGCGGCCGCTTTGCGTGCGATGCCACCGTAACCCCCGCAGGGACGGCACGGCTACCCCGCACCCGGCAGGCGAAGAACTGCGGTTCAACTGGATCAGGCTTCCCGACCCACCCACGGAGTGGGGCTGCAGGAGCCACGCCCACCTGCTGGCGGGCTCGCTCACGCACGCGGGCCGCTGGCGTGGAGTGCTGGCGGAGAACGAGGAGTTCCCGCAGCTCGTGGAAGCCGTGGACAGACTGCTCAGGCAGCTGGGCGGCAGCTGCGGACTCTGGCACTTCGATCGGACGCCGGTGGTATGCCGTCCGGCAAACGGCGGGGTGACGCCGAGGTTCGCCGACGTCGCCAAGTACTACGGTGCCAGTGTCGGATGCCCACCGGACCGAGGCGATCCGAACGACTCGGTGGACGAGGCCTGCCGCTCGGCCATCCACGACTGGTGGCGCACGGTGGGCGAGGACACCCGCGTCCAAGTCGCGCAGAACAGCCTCGACAGGCTCGCGGTGTCGATGGACGGTAGCCATCCGGAAGCCCGCGACACGACCGGCGCGGCCACCCGTCCGAAGGGGCTGCTGGATCTGCCGGTCACGCCCTACCCCGCCCTGGTCCGTGCCATCCGCACGGTCAACGCCGAGGGGCTGGTCTCCTTTCGCGGCAACGTCTACGCGGTCTCGCCCAGCTTGTCCGGCGCTGTCGTGGAAGTTCGTCGGCGCCTCGACGATCCGTACCTGTCGATCGCCACGACGCGCGGAGCGGTCATAGTCCGCCACGCCCTGGCACCGCGAGGGGCTGGACTGACGGTGACCGGACCCGGCCACGACATCGTCCTGGAGCGTCCGACACACGCGGTTCGTGCTGACACCACGCCCTGTCAGTGGAAAGCTCACCGTCCGCCCTCTCCGGCGGCCTTGGCGATAGCCGCCGCCCTGCGCTTCGTTACCAGCTCCTCCGCCACCGGCATCAACCGCCGGGCCCACCCACCAGTCCCGCCACCCGTGTGATCTTCCCCCGCCGAGCGGCAGGTGCTGATTACTGAGGGTTTCGTCCTGTTGAGCGGCGGGCCGCCGGGGTCTCGAGGGATCCGGCGGCGGTGATCACGCGGTGTCAGACGGTTCGCAGGGCGATGGTGAAGGACAGCCGGTCGGGGTCGACCCCTGACTCAGGGCGTGTCCTGGCCTTTTGGGTTGAGACGCTGCTCCAGGCAGAACAGGTGCGCGACTGACACCAGGGTGGCGTTTGGTGGAATCCGTCGTAGCTCCGGCCCTCGTAGTCGCCCAGGCCCAGAGCCTGCTCCATCTCCCGGTAGTCGGTCTCGGTGTGCCAGCGGCTGGTGGCGTTCGTGCTGCCCGCATACGCACCCGAGCTGAACGCGGTCGAGCACCTGTGGGCCAACGTCAAACGCAGTCTGGCGAACCTCGCCAGCATCGCCCTTGACCGGCTCGAGGCCCTCGTCCGTAGCCGCCTCAAGCAACTGCAGTACCACTCCGACGTCCCCGACGGCTTCCTCATCGGGGCCGGTCTCTCTCTCGATCTCCCACCGCCATCACCCTGAAGCGCCGAGGTCAGTACTCTTCGTTGTCCTCGTCCTGGTAGGACTCGAACTGCCACCAGAGGTCGAGGCGGTACGTCTCCAGGACCTCCTGGTGGGCGGCCAGGACGGCCTGACCGTCCCCGGGCCCGTCGGCCAGGGCGCGGAGCAGCGCCGCCTGCTGCGCGGCGGCGAGCCCGCGGCCCCGCCAGGACACCCGGACCGCGTACACCCCGGTGCGGGGCAGGTCCAGCACGCCCGCGATCTCCGGACTGGAGGCGCGGACCACGAGCATGCCGGTCGGGCTGTCGAGCAGCGAGGCGGTCTGCCCCTCCGGTGCCCAGTCCGCCTCGGTCGCGGGCGCGGGCCCGTCCCACACCCGCAGGACGAGTTCCACCGGTGACGTCCGCTGCCGGCTGTGCAGGTACAGCTGCGGCCCGCTGCTCGCGGCGACGGTCTCGCGGGCCCGTTCGGCGGCGATGCCGTCCGGCAGGTAGGCGTCGGAGTCGTAGATCTGGACGAGTCCGTGGTCGGGCGTCGCCGTGGTGCGGAACTCCTGTGCGGGCGTCATCGGTCGGCCTCCTCGGTGCGGTTCGGCGAGCGGGGGTCCCCGCATGGCACGGGTCCCGGCCGAACCGGTCTGCTCCCTTTCGAACTACCCGGTGGGAAACCAGGTCTGACGGGCGGTCCGGTGTCGGCAGGCCCCCGGCATTGGCCGGCTGTTCACCCGACGCCCCCAGCGCGAGGAACACCCGTACGGCAGAGTCGTACCCGATCTGACTCAGCCGGACCTCAAGGCACTGTTGTGCGTGTGACAGAGGGAGGAACTGATGTCCGGAATGACCCGACGCAGGCTGCTGGGCTCGGTGGCCGGGGTGGCGGGCGGAGCGGCGGCGATGAGCCTGCTGCCGCCGAGTGTCCAGCGGGCGGTGGCGGCCGGGGTGCCCCGGCGCGGCTCGCTGCGGGACGTCGAACACGTCGTCATGCTGATGCAGGAGAACCGTTCCTTCGATCACTACTTCGGGACGCTGTCCGGGGTCCGCGGCTTCGCGGACCCCGACGCGCTGCGGCTCGACAACGGCCGTCCGGTCTTCTACCAGCCGGACAGTGTCAACCCGGACGGCTACCTGCTGCCGTTCCACCTCGACACCCGTACCACCAGCGCACAGGCGATCCCGTCCACCAGCCACGCCTGGTCGGTCCAGCACCGGGCCTGGAACGGCGGGAAGATGGACCAGTGGCTGCCCGCACACCGCGCGGCCGACGGCGTCAACGGCCCGTATGTGATGGGGTACTACACCCGCGACGACATCCCGTTCCAGTTCGCGCTGGCGGACGCCTTCACCATCTGCGACAACTACTTCTGCTCGGTGCAGGGCCCGACCTGGCCCAACCGGCTGTACTGGATGACCGGTTCGATCGACGCCGACGGCACCTGCGGCGGCCCGATCATCCAGAACGCCGCCCCCAAGCCGCTGACCTGGAGCACCTACGCCGAGCAGCTGGAGACGGCGGGCGTCAGCTGGCGGGTCTACCAGGAGACCGACAACTACGGCACCGACATGCTGTCGCTGTTCGAGAACTTCCAGCAGGCCGGGCCGGGCGATCCGCTCCACGACAAGGGCCTGACCGCGCAGCCGGCCGGGACCTTCGAGGACGACGCCCGGGGCGACCGGCTGCCGGCGGTCTCCTGGATCCTGCCGACCAGCTACCAGTCCGAGCACCCGGACTACCTGCCGGCCGCGGGCGCCGACTACGTCGCCGCCAAGATCGAGGCGGTCGCGTCGAATCCGAAGGTCTGGGCGAAGACCGTCTTCATCCTCAACTACGACGAGAACGACGGCCTCTTCGACCACGTTCCGCCGCCGGTGCCCGAGGCAGGTACACCGGGCGAGTTCGTCGGCGGACTGCCGGTCGGCGGCGGCTTCCGGGTGCCGTGCATCGTCATCTCGCCCTGGACGGTGGGCGGTTGGGTCGCCACCGAGGCCTTCGACCACACCTCGGTGCTGCGGTTCCTGGAGTGCTTCACCGGCGTCCGGGCGGCCAACATCACCGACTGGCGCCGCGCGACCTTCGGCGACCTGACCTCGGCCTTCCAGTTCCACCACGCCGCCCAGCAGGCCCCGCGGCTGCCCGGCACCGCCGATCAACTCGCCCTGGCCGAACGGGAGGTGGCGACCCTGCCGCCGCCCGTGCTGCCGGGCGCGGGGCAGCACTTCCCGCACCAGGAGCGGGGCCACCGCCCGCGCCGTCCGGGGAGGTGAGCGGCCGGGCCCCGGCGGGCCCGGCTACGACCGCGCGCGGGTGACCGCGACGAGCAGGACGACCAGCGAGCACCCGACCGAGCCGCAGGCGGTCGTGGCCGGCGCCGGGCCGGTCGGGGTGTCCGCGCGGGCCGACGGCACCAGGGAGGCCGCGGCGACGGAGGAGGCGGAGACTCCGGCCACCAGCCAGGCCGGCACGACGACCTGAGGCCGCCGGCGGTCGCCCACCGGAGCTGACGCGGCGTCATGACCGCACGGCCGCCGCCCGGTCCGGGCATCCGCGCACGTGAACCGGCCACCCGGGGCGCTCGCGAGGGGATCCGGCCGATACCGTTGGACGGGTACGGCCGCGTCGGCCGGGGCGGACCTGGGAGGAACACGTGGGCGGGAACGGGATGCCCTCGCGGCTTCCGCAGCTTCGACTGGACGAACTGCTGGCGGAGTTGCAGGCCCGTATCGACGACGTCCGCGGCACCCGCGACCGGGTGCACGGCCTGCTGGAGGCGGTGCTCTCGGTCGGCCGGGAGCTGGACCTCACCCAGGTGCTGCGCCGCATCGTCGAGGCGGCCGGGGTGCTGTCCGACGCCCGCTACGCCGCGCTCGGTGTGATCGGACCCGACGGGCACACGCTGTCGCAGTTCCTGACGGTCGGTCTGTCGGAGGAGGAGATCTCCGAGATCGGCCCGTACCCGAGCGGCAAGGGGCTGCTGGGCGAGCTGATCCGCCACCCCGAACTGCTGCGGCTGACCGACCTCTCCGCCCACCCCGTCTCGTACGGCTGCCCGGCGCACCACCCCGAGATGCGCACCTTCCTGGGCGTCCCGGTCCGGGTCCGCGAGGAGGTCTTCGGCAACCTCTACCTCACCGACAAGCGCGGCGGCCAGGAGTTCGACGCCGACGACGAGGCGCTGATCTCGGCCCTGGCCGTCGCGGCGGGTGTGGCGATCGACAACGCCCGGCTGTACGAGGAGGCGCAGCGCCAGCAGCGGTGGCTGCGGGCGAGCGCGGAGATCACCCGCAGCCTGCTCTCCGGTGCGCCCCGCCAGGAGGTGCTGGCGCTGATCGCCGAGCGGGCCAGGGAGATCACCGGCGCGGAGCTGGCGGATCTCACGGTCCCGGCCGGGACGGGGGAGCTGCGGGTCGAACTGGCCGTCGGCGGCGGCAGTGCCGGACGGCTCGGGCTGACCGTTCCGGTGGACGGCACGCTCTCCGGCGGGGCCTTCACGGCGGGCTCCCCGGTGACCACCGGGGACCTGGCCGGTGACCCGAGGTACGCGGCGGGGCCGCGCAGCTCCGACGGCCTGAGCCGGTTCACGGGGCTGGGCCCGGCGGTGGCGGTGCCGCTGGGCACCGCGACGGGCAGGGTCCAGGGCGTACTGCTGCTGGCCAGGCCAGCCGGCCGGCTGCCGTTCGGCACCGAGGAGATCGGTGCCCTGCTGGGCTTCGCCGACCAGGCCGCGCTCGCCCTCGAGCTCGCCGAACGCCGCCGGGACGCCGAGCAGTTGGCGCTCTTCGAGGACCGTGACCGGATCGGCCGCGATCTGCACGACCTGGCGATCCAGCGGCTGTTCGCCACCGGTATGACGCTGCAGGGTGCCGCGCGGCTGATCGAGCAGCCGGGCGCCTCGGAGCGGGTCGTCCGGGCGGTGCAGGACCTGGACGAGACCATCAAGATCATCCGATCGACGATCTTCGGCCTGCGGGCCAGGGACGGCGAGGACCGAGGGCTGCGGGCCCGGGCGGCCCGCGCGGTCGCCGAGGCCAGGTCCACCCTGGGGTTCGCGCCCCGGCTGAGCATGGAGGGACTGCTGGACACCGATGTGCCGCCGGCGGTCGCCGACCAGGTGATGGCGGTCATGGCCGAGGCACTCAGCAATGCGGCCCGGCACGCCCGCGCCACCCGGGTGGAGGTCACCCTGCAGGCCGTCGGCGGCGCGGTGGTCCTCTCGGTCGCCGACAACGGCGTCGGCCTCGCGGCGGACGGTCACCGCAGCGGTCTGCGCAACCTCGGCGAACGCGCGGACCGACTCGGCGGCACCTTCACCCTCGACACCCCGGCCGACGGCGGCACCCGGCTCCGCTGGTCCGCACCGCTCACCCGGCCCTGAGCCGCCCGCCGGGCACCCCGGCCGGCCGGCTGCCGCACCTTGCCCTCAAGGGGTTCGCGAGCCGTGCAGGGTACGGCCGGTGACCAGTTCCGGGTGGATGCGGATCACGACCTGGCCCGAGTGCCCCGTACGCTCCGCCGGCCCGCCGCCCGGTTGCGCGATCACCCGGGCCGGACCGAGCACGGTGACGGACCATCCGCTGCCGTCCACCGCACTGACCTCGTCCGCCTCGAACGCGACCAGCGAGCCGTCCACGGCCCGCACCAGCGCCGCGCCCCCGTCGGCCCGCAGGGTCACCCCGTGCTCGTCCAGCCGGAACCGGGCCGGGAGCACGGCCGGCAGCGCGCCGACCGTGTAGACCACGCGTCCCACCGACGTGCTTTCCAGCAGGGCGAGGCACCGCTGCTCGCCCAGCCATGGGAGTTCGGGTTTCATGGGTTCGATCCTCGGTGGGCGAAGGGCGTACGGCCCGGGGCGGTTCCCTCGCCGGACGGGCGCCGGAAGCCTCACCCGCGACACTTGAGCGGGCCGAGGGTCAGCGGCGGGCAAAGCTCCCGGCCGGCGCGGGGCGGGAAGGACGTTCCTGGAGACCTCGTCCGGTGGCGGACCGGGCCTGGCCGGCGATCACGGCGGCCTGGACCCGCCGCTCCACACCCAACTTGGCGAGCAGCCGGGAGATGTGGTTCTTGACGGTCTTCTCGGCGAGGTGGAGCCGCTCACCGATCTGACGGTTCGTCAGCCCCTCGCCGACCAGGGCGAGAATCTCCTGCTCCCGGTCGGTCAGTGCGGGCAGCACCGGCTGCCGGGGAGCCGGGCTCTCGCCGCGCAGCCGGGCCATCAGCCGGGTGGCCGCGCCCGGGTCGAGCAGGGATTGGCCGGACGCCACGGTCCGTACGGCGGAGACCAGATCCGTGCCGCTGATCTGCTTGAGCACGTAACCGGCGGCCCCGGCCATGATCGCGTCCAGCAGGGCCTCCTCGTCGTCGAAGGAGGTGAGCATCAGACAGGCCAGGTCCGGCATGGTCGAACGCAGCTCCCGGCACACGCTGACGCCGTCACTGTCGGGCAGTCGGACGTCGAGCACCGCGACGTCCGGGCGCAGCGCGGGCACCCGGGCCAGCGCCTGCTCCGCCGTGGCGGCCTCCCCGACGACGGTGAGTCCGGGCTCGGCGTCCAGGAGGTCCTGCACGCCTCGGCGCACCACCTCGTGGTCGTCGAGCAGAAAGACCCGTACGGGCCTCTCGGCGCCAGTCCGCTCAGTGCCGTCCGACATGGCCCAACTCCGTTCCCTGCGTGCGCCCGCCCTGGTGGGGGCCACTGCATTGTCTCCGGCGCCGGATCCCGTCACCAGGGCCGGACGGCCCTACTCGACCCCGATCCGTCGCCTGGCGTGTCCGGCCTCCTCCCTCGGCGGTGCGCCACGGAGTTCGCCCCGGACATCGGGGGCGGGCCTGCTCGGCAGACCGGCCATCAGAGATCCTCCTCGGTTGAGCGCCAGGCTGACCGACCGCAGTCCGCGAACCGAGGGCCGAACGGCCCCCACCCGTCGAGTCCTTCGCCCCCGGCAGGAGGCCGGCGGGAGCGACACCCGGCCCGGTGCACCGGGGCGGTCTTCCTGGCGCGCAGCCTGGTCATGGGACAACTGCCTTGGGGCAATGGCCTGTTCGCCGCTGAGTAGCAGGGCCGACCGGCCCTTGACACCGGTCGGGACGGCGCCCGGCGGTCCAGCGGAGTCGACGGGTCGGCGGGATCGAGGCGGATCGACGGGGGATCGACGGGGGTGACTGTGATCAACTCGTGAGAATCCGGCGGACCGTCCGGGCGCCCGGCTGTCCTGCGACCCGCCAGCCTGGGTGGCCCCGGCAGGGCGGGGAACGGTCGTTCGGGTACCGACGCTGCCCGCGCAGGGTTCCGGCATCCGCTCGGTGATTCCGTCGGCCGGAGTTTCGACTACCGGGGACCGACCGGCGGTCGCATACTCTCACCTGACCGTCTGCCCGGCGGGAAGATCTTTCACAGCTACGGGAGTACGCGATGGTCACCCCAGCCCCGGTCGATCCCGGCCCCACGCTCTCGGCGCGGGCGCGTCTGCGCGCCTGGATGCTGGAGGGCCTGTCCGACATGGCCAAGCACCACCCGGGGCCGCACGCCCAGGCGCCCGCCGCCCACCAGGGGCAGCGGTGGTGGAAGGTCATGTGCCTGACCGGGCTGGACTACTTCTCGACGCTCGGGTACCAGCCGGGCATCGCCGCGCTGGCGGCCGGCGTGCTGTCCCCGGTGGCGACCATCGTCCTGGTGGCGGTCACCCTCCTCGGTGCACTTCCGGTGTACCGGCGGGTGGCGCAGGAGAGCCCGCACGGTGAGGGCTCGATCGCCATGCTGGAGCGGCTGCTGTCGTTCTGGAAGGGCAAGCTGTTCGTCCTGACGCTGCTCGGCTTCGCCGCGACCGACTTCCTGATCACCATCACGCTCTCGGCGGCCGACGCCACCGCCCACCTGGTGGAGAACCCGCACCTGACCGGCACCCTGCACGGCCACCAGGTGATCATCACGCTGTTCCTGGTCGCCCTGCTCGGCGCCGTGTTCCTCAAGGGCTTCACCGAGGCCATCGGACTGGCGGTGGTCCTCGTCGCGGTCTATCTGGCGCTGAACGTCGTCGTCGTGGTGGTGGGGCTGTGGCACGTTCTCGCCTCACCGCACGTGATCACGGACTGGTCGAGCGCGCTGACCGCCCAGCACGGCAACCCGGTGCTGATGATCGGGGTGGCCCTGGTGGTCTTCCCGAAGCTGGCCCTGGGCCTGTCCGGCTTCGAGACCGGTGTGGCGGTCATGCCGCACATCCAGGGTGACCCCGACGACACCGCGGAGCGCCCCGCCGGGCGGATCCGCGGTGCCCGGAAGCTGCTGACCACGGCTGCGGCGATCATGAGCGTCTTCCTGATCGCCACCAGCTTCATCACCACCCTGCTCATCCCGGCCCAGGAGTTCCAGAACGGCGGGAAGGCCAACGGGCGCGCCCTGGCCTACCTGGCCCACCAGTATCTCGGCGGGGCGTTCGGCAGCGTCTACGACCTCTCCACCATCCTCATCCTCTGGTTCGCCGGGGCCTCGGCCATGGCCGGCCTGCTCAACCTGATGCCCCGCTACCTCCCGCGCTACGGCATGGCACCGCACTGGGCCCGCGCGGTGCGCCCGATGGTGCTGGTCCTCACCGCCGTGGCCTTCCTGGTGACCTGGCTCTTCGACGCCAACGTGGACGCCCAGGGCGGCGCCTACGCCACCGGTGTCCTGGTGCTCATCAGCTCGGCGGCGATCGCCGTGACCATCGCCGCCAGACGGGCCGGGCAGCGCCGCTGGACCGCGGCCTTCGCGGCGATCTCGGTGGTCTTCCTCTACACGACGGCGGTGAACGTCGCCGAGCGCCCCGACGGCGTGAAGATCGGTGCCTGCTTCATCGCCGGGATCATCCTGGTCTCGCTGATGTCCCGGCTCGCCCGCGCCTTCGAGCTCCGGGTCACCGCCGTGGACTTCGACGAGACGGCCGAGCGCTTCGTACGGGACTGCTCGCACCGGACGATCCGGCTGATCGCCAACGAGCCCAACAACCGCGACCTGGCGGAGTACCGCGACAAGCTCCGGCAGATCCTCGCGGACAACGACATCCCGGCCGACGACGACCTGGTCTTCGTGGAGGTCACCGTCAGGGACCCGTCCGACTTCGAGGCCGAGCTGCAGGTGCGCGGAGAGGTGCTGCACGGCCGCTACCGCGTGCTCGCCCTGGAGAGCTCCAGCGTCCCGAACGCGCTGGCGGCCCTGCTGCTGCACATCCGGGACCTGACCGGCCAGCGGCCGCACATCTACTTCGAGTGGACCGAGGGAAACCCGTTCGCCCAGTTCCTGCGGTTCTTCCTGTTCGGCCAGGGCGAGGTGGCACCCGTCACCCGTGAGGTGCTCCGCGAGGCCGAATCGGACCGCGACCGCCGCCCCCGCGTCCACGTCGGCTGATCCGCCGCCGGCCCGCCCGGGTCCCGCTCGGGGCGGCCGGCCGACGTGGCCGGTCAGCCCGCGCGATGGATCGCCAGCAGGGCCGCGTCGTCGTCGAGCCCGGAGCCGGCGTAGGCGTGCACGTCCGCGATGAGGTGGTCCAGCAGGGCCCCGGGATCCCGTTCCGGCAGCTGGGCCAGCCGCTCGGCCACCGGATAGAACCGGCCGGCCCGGTCGCGGGCCTCGGAGATGCCGTCGGTGTGGATCAGCAGCAGGTCGCCGCCGCCGAAGGGCACACTCCGGGCCCGGTAGCATCCGCCGGTCAGGCCCAGCAGGGCCAGCGGCGGGGCGTCGGCGGGCGGCCGCACCTCGCTGACCCCGGCGGCCGTCCGGAGCAGCGGCGGCGGGTGGCCGCAGTTGACCACCAGGGCGGGCCCCGGTCCCTGCGGTACGTCGAGCAGCACGGCCGTGACGAAGTCCTCGGTGCCCAGGTCCCGTGTCAGGGCCGAGTCCAGCCGGGCCGCGACCCGGGTCAGGTCGGGCTCGGCCCTGGCCGCCTCGCGGAACACCCCGAGGACGTCGGAGGCCGTCTCCACGGCGGTCAGCCCCTTGCCCCGGACGTCGCCCAGCAGCACCCGGATCCCCTGCGCGGTACGGACCACCTCGTACAGGTCGCCACCGATCCGCGCCTCGGCGGCCGCCGCGAGATACCGCACGGCGATCTCCAGCGAGCCCACCCGGGCCGGTACGGGACGCAGCAGCGCCCGCTGGGCGGTCTCGGAGACGGTGCGGACCTGGACCAGCTCCCGTTCGCGCGCGGCGACCAGGGCGACGTTCGCACTGCTGATCAGCGCGACGGCGAGAACCGCACCGGCGGCCGTGGCATGGATGACCGGGGACACCAGCGGATTGACGAAGATCAGGACCAGCACCACCATGGCGCTGAGCACCCCGGCCAGCAGCGGCACCAGGGCCCGCCGGGTGCCCACCCCGGCCAGGACCGGGACGGCCGTCAGCACGGGGGAGAAGGTGGACTTCGGTCCGGTCACGAGGTCTATCGCGACGGTCGCGGCCGTCAGCAGGGACCCGCCCAGCACCATCCAGCGGAAGCTCGCGGGCAGGAGCGACGCGGCGTGCGGACGCCGGCCGCCGGAGCCCCCGGAGTCGTCGGACACCGCGGCTGCCCTTCTCCTGAACGGCCCCACCTGCCGGAACCGTTGCCTTCCTCCTACTGTTCACCACCTGCCGCCGCTCTGCGACAGGGCGCACGAGGCCCGCAGCGGCCCGGCGGACGGGCCCGGCCGCACCGGGCCCGCCGGGGACCCGTCAGTGCGTTCCGGCCGGCGCGGCTGCCCGGCAGCCCCTCGTCCGCCGCGCTAGACGGCCGCGAGGCCGGCTGCGGCACCGGAGCCCGTCGGCCAGCGCTCCAGTGTGCGCCCGCTGCGGAAGCTGCGCCGCTCCCCGGTCAGCGGGTCGGTGAACTCCAGCTTCCTGGCCAGCAGTTGCAGCGGATCGCGGAAGTCGTCCAGGGCGGTGCCGGGCAGGACCTCGGGGTAGAGCGGGTCCGCCAGGATCGGAACGCCCAGGCTGCACATGTGGAGCCGCAGCTGGTGGGTCCGGCCGGTCACCGGGGTGAGGCGGTAGCGGCCCAACGCGCCCCGGGTCTCGGCCAGTTCGATCCGGCTCTCGCTGTTGGGCGGACCCGGCACCTCCTGAGCGGCCAGGACGCCGTGCTCCTTGACGATCCGGCTGCTCACCGTGCGCGGCAGGTCGAGTGCCGGATCGTACGGGGCGAGGGCCTCGTACTCCTTGCGGACCAGGCGGTCCTGGAACAGCCCCTGGTACGCGGCGCGGTGCTCGGGCCGGATGACGAACATCGCGAGCCCGGCGGTCAGCCGGTCGAGCCGGTGGGCGGGGCTGAGCGTGGGCAGGTCGAGTTCGCGGCGCAGCCGGGCGAGCGCGGTCTGGGTGATGTGCTGCCCGCGCGGCGCCATCGCCATGAAGTGTGGTTTGTCCGCGATCACAATATTCTCGTCGCGGTGCACCACCGTGATCGGGAAGGGCACCGTGGCTTCCTCGGGAAAATCGCGGTGGTACCAGAGGAACGCGCCCGGGACGTACGGCGCATCGAGTGCGAGCGGCCCGTCCGTTCCGACCACGGCACCCTCGCCGAGCAGGTCGTCGACGGCCGACGCGGGCACCGGCAGCCGGTCCACCAGGTGGTCGCGCACCGTCGTCCACGGCCCGTCCATGGGCAGGCGCAGCCGGACCGGGTCGATTCCCAGCCGCTGCGGCAGCGGTGCGGGCGGCACCTTGGTCTTGCGTCTCATCGCGGGTCAGCGTAGCGCCCGGCCGGGCCGGCAGGCGAACCCATTCCCATTGGCCGACTGATCGCATGCTTACCGATGAATGCAAATAATACTATTCCTGGAAATCTTGGAATCTATTGCACTGTTGATCCCGGCGGATATTTAATTGTCTCGCCCTGCTTCTCATGGAAGGAAACACGGTGTCCAAGTTCAGGAATTACTTCTCCGTTGCGCTCGCGACCACGGCGCTGGCCGTCGGCGGAGTGCTGGCGGGCAGCGCCCACGCCGCTGCCCCGTCCGCCACCACCGGCCACAGTGCGCGAGGCGCTGCGGGCGTCAGGAGCGATTCCCACTTCTATCCGCCGGCCACACTGCACAAGAACCACGCCTGGGTCTCGGGCAACGGCCGGGCGGTCCTGCGGGTCCAGGAGGACGGCAACTTCGTGCTCTACAAGGACAACCACGCGGCCTGGCAGGCTCCCGGCGCCTGGCCCAACGCCGACTACGCGGTGATGCAGGAGGACGGCAACTTCGTGCTCTACAACCACGCGGGCCAGCCGATCTGGGCAGCGGGCACCTGGCACAAGGGCGCCTACCTCGCCGTGCAGGACGACGGCAACGTGGTCGTCTACGACCGCAACAACCGTCCGGTCTGGGCCACCAACACCGGAGACTGAGACGCCGTCGCGGGCCTGAGGCGGTGATCCGGCGTCGGCCTTCGCCCCCTGGTGCTCAGGGGGCGAAGGCCGACGCGGCCGTGTCCGGGTCGGAGCGCTCAGATGTCGCGGAAGGTCTCGATCTTGGCGCCGATCGAGTTCAGCCGCTCGGCGAGGTCCTCGTAACCGCGGTTGATGACATACACGTTGCGCAGCACCGACGTGCCCTCGGCGGCCAGCATCGCGAGCAGGATCACCACCGCGGGGCGGAGCGCGGGCGGGCACATCATCTCGGCCGCCCGCCAGCGGGTCGGGCCCTGGACGAGCACCCGGTGCGGGTCGAGCAGCTTGACGTCGGCGCCGAGCCGGCCCAGCTCGGTGAGGTAGACGGCCCGGTTGTCGTAGACCCAGTCGTGGATCAGCGTGGTGCCGTGCGCGGCGGCGGCGATCACCGCGAAGAACGGGATGTTGTCGATGTTGATGCCAGGGAAGGGCATCGGGTGGATCTTGTCGATCGGCGCCGTGAGCTTGGAGGGGCGCACGGTCAGATCCACCAGCCGGGTGCGGCCGTTGAGCGCCGGGTACTCGGTGCTGTGGTCGTAGTCCAGGCCCATCTGCTCCAGCACGGCGAGTTCGATCTCCAGGAACTCGATCGGCACCCGGCGGATCGTCAGCTCGGAGGAGGTCACGACGGCCGCGGCCAGCAGGCTCATCGCCTCGACCGGGTCCTCGGCGGGCGCGTAGTCGACGTCACAGGTGATCTCGGACTTGCCGTGCACGGTGAGCGTGGTGGTGCCGATGCCCTCGATCCGCACGCCGAGCCGCTCCAGGAAGAAGCACAGGTCCTGGACCATGTAGTTCGGGCTGGCGTTGCGGATCACGCTCACCCCGTCGTGGCGGGCGGCGGCCAGCAGGGCGTTCTCGGTCACGGTGTCGCCGCGCTCGGTCAGCACGATCGGCCGGTCCGGCGAGACCTCGGGCGAGACGCTGGCGTGGTAGCTGCCGCCGGTGGTCGCCACGTCCAGGCCGAAGCGGCGCAGCGCACTCAGGTGCGGCTCGACCGTACGGGTACCGAGCTCGCAGCCGCCGGCGTACGGGATCTCGAAGTGCTCGGCGCGGTGCATCAGCGGGCCGAGGAACATCAGCACGCTGCGGGTCCGGCGGGCGGCCGCGACGTCCATCGCGGCGAGGTTCAGCTCGGCGGGCGGGGTGAGCTCCAGGTCGCGGCCGTCGTTCAGCCAGCGGACCTTGACGCCGATGCTGGTCAGAACGTCAAGGATGCGATACACCTCCTCGATCCTGGCGACCTGTCGGAGGGTGGTCCGACCGGTGGTCAGCAGGGAGGCGCAGAGCAGCGCGACGCAGGCGTTCTTGCTGGTGCGGACATCGATGGCGCCGGAGAGGCGGGTGCCGCCGGCCACCCGCAGGTGCATCGGGCCCGCATAGCCGAGCGAGACGATCTCGCTGTCCAGGGCCTCGCCGATGCGGGCGATCATCTCCAGGCTGATGTTCTGCTTGCCCTGCTCGATCCGGTTCACCGCACTCTGGCTGGTGCCCAGGGCCTCGCCGAGCTGGGCCTGCGTCAGGCCCCGGTGCTGGCGGGCGTCACGGATGAGCTTGCCGATACGCATGAGGTAGTCGTCGGTCACGGGCCAGACCATATCTCATATCTGAGATAGAGAAGGATTCGTGCTGGTCAAGCGCCGACCCCGGGGCCGCCCCGCCGGGCTTCCCGCAGGCCCTACGCTGGCCCCATGGCGACCACCCTTCCCGAGCCCGCTCCTGCCACCGTCGGCGCGGCCGAACTGCTCCAGGACCTGTACGGCGGCTACGCCGCGCTCCGCGCGACCGCACCCGTACAGCGGATCACCGGCCCCGACGGGCTGCCGTTCTGGCTGGTCACCAGGTACCAGGACGTCAGAGAGCTGCTCACCGACCCGAGGCTCTCGCTCGACAGGCGCAACGCCGTCCCCGGCAACTACCGCGGCCTCGCCCTCCCGCCGGCCCTCGACGCCAACCTGCTCAACATGGACCCGCCCGACCACACCCGGATCCGCCGGCTGGTCTCCCAGGCGTTCACCCCCCGGCGCATCGAGCAGCTGCGCGCCCCCATCCAGCGGACCGCCGACGAGCTGCTCGACCGGATCGAACCCCTCGGCCGCGCCGACCTCGTCGCCGACTACGCCGGCCCCTTCCCGATCGCCGTCATCTGCGACCTGCTCGGCGTCGCCGCCGAGGACCGGCGGGACTTCCGCGCCTGGACCGACGCCATCATCACCCCGGACCCGGCACAGCCCCAGCAGGCCAAGGCGGCCGTCGCGGGCATGCTGGAGTTCTTCGCCCGGCTCATCGCGCGCAAGCGCGCCGAACCCGGCGACGACCTGCTGGCCGCGATGATCACCGCCCGGGACGAGGGCGACCGCCTCAGCGAGGACGAACTCACCTCGCTCGCCTTCCTGATCCTCTTCGCGGGCTACGAGAACACTGTCCAGCTCATCGGCAACAGCGTCCTCGCCCTGCTCGACCACCCCGAACAGCTCGCCGAACTGCGCTGCGACCCCGCACTGCTGCCCGCCGCCGTCGAGGAGCTCACCCGCTACGACACCCCCGCGCCGCTCGCGATCCGCCGCTTCCCGCTGGAGGACGTCACCGTCGGCGAGGTCACCATCCCCGCCGGGGAGACCGTCCTGCTGGCCCTCGGCTCCGCCAACCGCGACCCCGGCCACTACGACCGGCCCGACCGCCTGGACCTGCACCGCCAGGACAGCGCCCACCTGTCCCTCGGCCACGGGATCCACTACTGCATCGGCGCGCCGCTCGCCCGGATGGAGACCGGCATCGCCCTCGCCGCCCTGCTGCGCCGCTTCCCCGGCCTGGCCCTGGACGTCCCGCGCGACTCCCTGCGTTGGCGCCCCTCGATCCGGGCCCGGGGGCTGCTCGCGCTCCCGGTGCGGTTCTAGAGGGGCGGCTCCTCGACACGCCCGCTCGGCGGCGGGGCGCCCAACCGGTCCGGGGCGCTGAGATGATGGCCGGATGGGCGAGCAGGGGATCGGTGCCCGGGAGCGTCTGCCGGTCGTACTGATGGTCCTGACCGTGGTCAGCGGCTTTCTCGACGCGGTCAGCTTCCTGGGGCTGGGCAGGGTCTTCACGGCCAACATGACCGGCAACGTGGTCGTGGTCGGCTTCGCCGCAGCGGGCGCCCCCGGCTTCTCGGCCGTTGCCTCACTGACCTCGCTGGCGGGCTTCCTCGTCGGGGCCGTGGTGGCCGGGCGGTTCGCGGTGGCGATGAAGTCGCGCCCCGCACACCGCTGGTTCGGCGGCGCGCTGGTGGCGGAGGCGGCCCTGACCGGCCTGGCCGCCGCCGTCGCCTCCCTCGTCCAGGGCACGGCGGGCCGCTTGGCGGTGATCGCGGTACTCGCGCTGGCCATGGGCATCCGCAACGCCTCCGTCCGCCGGGCGGGGGTCGCCGACCTGACCACCACCGTGCTGACCATGACCCTGACCGGCCTGGCCGCCGACTCGCCGCTGGCCGGCGGCGCCGGTCCGCGCGCCGGGCGCCGCGCCGGTGCGGCGGTCGCGATGGCGGCCGGAGCCTTCGTCGGCGCCTGGTTCCAACTGCACCACGGGGTGGTCCGCTCCCTGGCGCTCTGCGCCATCGGGGTCGCGCTGGTCGCCGCCGTCCTCCTCGCCCACGCCGAACTCGCCGCCCGCCGGTCCGCCCGCTAGGGCCGGGCGGGAGCGCCGTACTCTCCGGACGCTCCAGGGTGCGCGGGGAGCAGCGCGGGCGCGGCTCCCGCCAGGGTTGTCGTCGCTCCGGTCGTTGTCGTGAGGGGCCATCGCAGCTCCAGGAAGGGGTGGGAGCGCCGCACGGTGGCCATTACATGACAATCACACAGAGGTGCGTGGGGGGTGGTGACCGAGCATGGCAGGCGGCCGCCGTGCGGCGCGCGGGGACGGGCCGTCGGGGATCACTGCGGCCAAACCTACGCCGCGCCGGGCGCGGAGGCGATGGACTCGATTCGGGGATCGTGGTGGTTTCCTCCGCCCCCGCTGCGGTACTCGCCCGGTGAGACCCCGGTCTCGCGGCGGAAGAACCGGCAGAAGTACGCAGGATCGGCGAATCCGGCCTCTCTGGAGATCTGCCGTACCGTCAGATCGGTCCGCAGCAGCAGTCGTTGTGCCTCCAGGGTCTGGCTCCGCCGGATCAGGGCGCCCGGGGTGACACCGAGAGCCGCCTTCACCACCTCGCTCAGATAGCCCGCCGACACCCCCAACTCCCGTGCGTAGGAGCGGACCGAGCGCTCGGTCCGGCCCGGCAGCGCGATCAGCCGGGTGAACTCGGCCACCAGCTCGCCCGGTCGGCCGGGGAGCCGCTCCTCGACGGCCGGGACGCCGTCCGCACCGCCCATCGCCCGCAGCGCCCACACCGACAGCACGTGCAGCTGCGAACGCAGCACCCCGACGTACCCGGCCTCGGCCTCCCGGTACTCCCGGGCCATCTCCCCGACCAGCCCGCCGAACCGCCGCGCCGCCCGGTCGTCCAGGCTCAGCCACGGGCGGCTGCTCACCTCGCGCAGCGCCCCGCCGTCCTCGGGGTGCGCGAGCAGGAACTCCTCGTTGAACAGCATCACCCAGCCGCTGACGTCGCCCGCGTCCTCCCAGTGGTGCACCTGGCCGGGGGCGATCACGCACAGGTGCGGCGGCCGCAGCGGGCGGCTGGCCAGATCCACCACATGGCAGCCGGACCCGCCGGTGACGTAGGCGATCTCGTAGAAGGAGTGCCGATGCGGAAAGGCCGCCCGCGACATCGGCCCGATCGAGTCGAAGGACCCGATCGCGAACGGCAGCACGTGCGGGAGCGGGACCTCCAGCACGTGCAGCGGGACCGCGAGGTCCCGCACCCCGCTCTCGCCCGCCCCGCTGCTCCAGGCTTCCTGCGTCCGCTGCCCCACCGAATGCCCCATCGCAGCAGTCTGCGGGCCACCGCCGAAGGGCGTCCACCCCGCCCGAAGGGGGGTGTCCCTCAGGATTCGGCGTCGTCCCGCCCGGCGTGGTGCAGCCGGTGCTCCCAGAAGGCGTGGCCGGCCAGGGCGCCCGCGAAGACCGTGAAGCCGACCCCGACCAGCCAGGACTGCACCACCAGCACCGTCCCGATCACGCCGTAGGAGAGTGCGTTGGAGATGATCAGCGGGCGGAAGACCAGCTGTGAGAAGAGCCGCAGTCCGACCAGGGCCAGCACGGTGGCCAGCGAACCGGGGAAGAGCGCCCGCCACGGCACCCGGCCGCCCAGCAGCAGCCACTGGGTCCACCAGAAGAACAGCACCCCGCCGCCGAGCGCGGTCAGCAGCCTGATCGCGGGCTGGGCCGGGCTGGCCTGCCAGGGCACCCCGGCCCAGGAGGCGACGAGCAGGAAGCCCACCAGCCCGGCCAGTCCGATCGTCTGCCGCCAGACGGTGTGCCAGGCCGCCGGGACGAGCCGCCAGACCCGTTCGTAACCGGTCTGGACGGCCGCCATGAACGAGATGCCGAAGACGCTGGCGACCGCGAGGCTGAGCGCCGTGGTGGCGCTGAGCGCCTGGGTCGGTGAGGCGAACAGGTCCTGGACCTCCTGCGCGGAACGGCCGGAGAGGCCCAGGCCGTCCACCACCCAGCCGGCGAAGCCGGCGCCGTGCACGGGGGACGCGGCGGCGACCACGATCAGCAGCGGGACCAGGGTGACGAAGCCGAGGGCCGCGAAGCCCATGGCCCGGTGCATCAGCTCCAGCTCGCGCCCGTGGCGCCAGATCCGGTGGACCGCGATCCGGACCCGTCCGTGCTCGGGCAGCGGTCCGGTGAGTGCGCTCGCCCCCGTCCGTCGGCTGCCCTGCGGGCCGGCTCCCGGCCCGGTCGGGCCCCCGGGTGCTCCGGACATGGTCACCGATCACCTCCGCTCCCAGACTCTCATCCGGCACCCGCGCCCGCCCCGACACGACCCGCCGACCGCCGGGGCCCCGGGCGGTCAGCCCTCGGCACGCGACGCCGCCCCCATCTGGCGACCGGTCTTAACTCACTCAGCTCCATCCGCGTCACCGTAGGCCCGCCGTCCACGGTGCGTCACCACAGGTCGATACTGTGACGGCCGGTCAACTCGCCGATCCGGTGCAGGACTTCGGAGGCGGCGAGCGGATCGAGCCGGCGGCCGTCCCGCAGGCGCAGGGCGACCTGCCCGGCGGCGGCCTCACGGGAGCCGATGACGGCCTGGTAGGGGACGAGCCGCGCGGTGCGGATCCTGGCGCCCAGGGTGCCCTGTTCGGGATCGGCCAGCTCGGCGCGCAGCCCCCGGTCCAGGCAGCGCTCCACGAAGGCGGCGGCCACCGGGACCTCCGCCGCCGAGATAGGCACCGCGACCAGCTGGACCGGGGCGAGCCAGGCCGGGAAGGCGCCGCCGTGCAGCTCGATCAGGTGGGCGACGGCCCGCTCGACGCTGCCGATGATCGCCCGGTGGACCATCACCGGACGGTGCCGTGAGCCGTCCGGGCCGATGTAGCCCAGGTCGAACTGCTCCGGCTGGTGGAAGTCGACCTGGATGGTGGACAGGGTCGCCTCCCGGCCGGCCCCGTCCGCGATCTGCACGTCGATCTTCGGGCCGTAGAAGGCGGCTTCGCCCGCCACCGCCTCGTACTCCAGCCCGGAGCCGTCCAGCACCTCGATCAGCAGCGCGGCCGAGCGCTCCCACAGCTCGGGCGCGGCGACGTACTTCCCGCCCTCGCCCGGCAGTGAGAGCCGGATCCGCGACGGGGTGATCCCCAGTGCCCGGTACGCCTGCCGGATCAGGTCCAGCGCCGCCCGTGCCTCGTCGGCGACCTGGTCGAGGGTGCAGAAGACGTGCGCGTCGTTCAGCTGGATCGCCCGCACCCGGGTCAGCCCGCCCAGTACCCCGGACAGCTCGGATCGGTACATCCCGCCCAACTCGGCCATTCTCAACGGAAGTTCGCGGTAGCTGTGGGAGCGGGAGCGGAAGATCAGCGCATGGTGCGGACACAGGCTGGGCCGCAGCACCACCTGCTCGCCGCCCAGGTCCATCGGCGGGAACATGTCGTCGCTGTAGTGCGCCCAGTGGCCCGAGATCTCGTACAGCTCGCGTTTGCCGAGCACGGGCGAGTACACGTGGCGGTAGCCCGCCCGGCGCTCCACCTCGCGGATGTACTCCTCCAGGCTGTGCCGGACGGCCGCGCCCGAGGGCAGCCAGTACGGCAGGCCGGAGCCGATCAGCGGGTCGGTGTCGAAGAGGTCGAGCTCGCGGCCGAGCCTGCGGTGGTCGTGCATGGCGGTCTCCCTTGGTCGGGTGGGGCGGGCGACCGGGGGACCCACACGACGAAGCCCCGGGGCACTCGCCCCGGGGCTTCGCGAAAGAACACGGTTCAGCGCGCCGGGACACTCCTCGGCGTCGTCGTCATCATCGCAGCGCGCTTCATGTCATCGACGCTAGCAGCGACCTGGGCACTCGCACAACGTCCTTTCGCCCGAGGGGGCTTTCGGCGGTCGCCGCTCGCGCAGCGGCCCTCGGGCTCAGCCGACGGCTGCGCCGAAGCCGACGAACAGACAGATCAGCACGGACAGCAGCGCCAGCAGCGGCCAGATGAACCGCAGGTACTGGTCGTAGCGGACCTTGGCCAGCGAGACGCCCCCGATGGTGACGGCCGTGGTCGGCACCCAGAGGTTCATCCAGCCGCTCGCCGACTGCCATGCGGTGACGACCACGGCCCGTGAGACCCCGGCGAAGTCGGCGAGCGGTGCGAGGATCGGCATGGCCAGCGTGGCATGACCCGAGGTGGACGGGATCAGGAAGGCCAGCGGCAGGTTCACCACGAAGACGATGATCCCGAACAGGGCGGAGGGAGAGCCCGCGACCACGCCCTCGATGGAGTGCAGCACGGTGTCGGTCACCCTGGCGTTGTTCATGATCACGGTGACCCCGCGGGCCAGCACGATGACCAGCGCGGGCGCGATGAAGTCGGCCGCGCCCTGCACGATGGTGGAGCTGAGCCGCTGTTCGCCCAGCCGGCCGACCAGCCCGACCAGGACGGCCGCCACCAGGAAGAGCGCCGCCAGCTCGGCGAAGGACCAGTCCAGCTCCCAGGCGTAGGCGGCCGCGTCGGCCTTCCCGCTGAGCGCGCTGGACCAGGGCACCACCGAGAAGATCATGAACGCGAAGACCAGGACGACCAGGGCCAGCACCGCCCGGTGCAGCCGGGTCAGCTCCGGAGCCGCGCCCGCCTCGCCGGTGACGTGCTCCCGGTCGCCCGGCAGGAAGCCGACGAGGGAACGGTCCGGGTCCCGCTGCACCCGCCGGCCGTAGCCGATCACGTACCCGACCGTGACGGCCGTGAGCACGATCCACATCGCGAACCGGAGCGCGATGCCGTCGCCGAGCGAGATGTCGGCGGCGGAGGAGGCGACGCCGGTGGCGAACGGGTTGACGGTCGAGCAGAGCACGCCGATGCCCGCGCCGAGGATGATCGTGCCGGTCGCCACCATCCGGTCGTAGCCGAGCGCCAGCATCAGCGGCACGATCAGGCCGTAGAAGCCGAGCGTCTCCTCGGCGAAGCCCTCCACCGTGCCGAGCACGGAGAAGACCACCATGATCCCGGCGATCAGCAGCGCGCCCCGATTGCGCAGGGCGTGCGCCAGGCGCTCGATGCCCCGGTCGAGTGCGCCGGTGGCGAAGACCACCGTGATGAAGGCGCCGATGGCGAGGACGAAGAGGAAGACGCCCGCGCTGCCGTAGAGGGCCCCGGCGAGCGTCGGGCCGACCTGGCCGGTCTTCAGGTCCCTGATGCCGTAGAGACCGTTGACGGGGGAGAGGAACAGGTCCTTCAGGCGGCCGGTGAAGCTCAGCCCCGAGGACACCCGGTGGTACGTCCCCCGGATCGGGGCGCCGTTCGGGGTGCGGTCGTACTGTCCGGGCGGGATCAGGAAGGCCAGCGCCCAGACCGCGACGGTGACCAGTGCCAGTACGGTGATCGCACTCGGAAAGGTGAACCGGTGCTTCGTCGGCGGCTGCCCCTGGCCCGGAGGTCCCATCGCCCGCTCCTCGCTCTCGCTCGCTCCCCGGTCGCGGGGCTGCTCTCACAGCACCATGCGCAGCGCGGCGGCCGCGGCGCTGCCGCTGCTGGGCCGTACGGGCGGAGCGGTGACCGGGGCCGGACCACGGCGGAGGGGCCAGCTGCAGGCGAAGGGGCCGGGCGCGGGCCCGACCCCTTCGCCGTGCCGGCCGCCGTTCGTCAGCCGAGTTTGGCCTTGAGGAAGCCCGCCCCGTTGTAGGAGCCCCAGCCGGTCACCTTGTCGTAGCCCTTGGCCGCCTTGTAGGCGCCGTTGGAGCCGCTGGTCACGTCGTGGAAGGCGGCACCGTAGTTGGCCGAGGAGGCCAGCGAGTAGATGGTGCTGTTCGCGAAGCCGAAGGCGGGCTTCGACTTGGCCGCGGCCTCGCTGTTGTAGACGGCGGTGAACGCGGCCCAGTTGGGTGCCGCCGCGCTGGTACCGCCGTAGGTGTACCAGGCGCCCGCGGTGTAGACGGCCCAGCCGGTGGCGGGGTCGGCGACCGCCGCGACGTCCGGCACCGCGCGCTTGGCGCCGGTGTTCACCTTCGTCTGGTAGCTCGGGGTGGCGAAGACCGACGACACGCCGCCGCCGCTGCCGCTCCAGGTGGTCTCCTTGCTCCAGCCGCCCGACGAGCTGGTGGACAGCGTGGTGCCGCCGGTCCCGGTGACGTACGGGTCGGCCGCCGGGAAGTCCACCGAGGTGCCGCCGTTGCCGGCGTCGTCGGAGCCGCTGTCGCCCGAGGCGGCGTAGACCGACTGGCCCTGGGCGGCGGCCTCCTTGAAGTCGGCGTCGACCGCGACCCGGTTGGACGCGGTCTCGCCCGACTCGTAGATACCCCAACTGATCGAGATGACGGGCACCTTGTCGCTGACCAGCTTGCTGTAGAGGGCGACCTCCCCGGCATCGCTGTTCGGCGCCTCGTAGACCTTCACGTTGGCGCCGGGCGCCAGCGCGTGGATCACCTCGATGTCCAGCTCGACCTCGCCCTGGCCCGACAGGTCGGTGGTGCCGCCACCGGCGTTGACGACCGTCGGAGTGGGCGGGGTGAGGCCGTAGTACTTGTCGTACGCCGCGATGTTCGACTGCTGGAACGCGGAGAACTCCGCCACCGCGACGCTCTGCCCCTTGCCGGTGTAACCGGCGCTGAGGGCGGAGTTGAGGTTGTACGCGGTCCGGGCCTTGGTCGGGCTCAGGCCGGACGGGGCGCGGGTGGCGACCTCGGGCGACAGCTTGCCGGTGCTGAAGTGCCGGTACTTCGCGTAGTCGTTGAGCCCGGAGACGTCGGTCACCGCGGCGGCGATCTCGGCGGGCAGCACCGGCGCCGTGGTGTTGGCGTAGAAGTCGCGGTCGGTCGTGCTGTCGTGGAAGGTCGAAAGTCTGGTGCCGAAGGCCTGCTGAACCTGGGCGGCGGTGCCGCTGGCCTCAAGGGTGAGGTGGTTGGCCGTCACCGCGCCGACCTTCAGGCCCTGGGCCTTCAGGTACGCGGTCACCTTGGCCACCGTCGCCTCGGTCGCGCCGAACCGCTGGGCGAACTGATCAACCGTCAGGTAGTGCTGGTAGCCGGGCGACTTCGGGTCGGTCACCTGGGCCAGGAAGGTCTCCAGGCCCGCCGTGTCCCGCTGGCTGAGGCTGACGGCGACGGTTATCGCCCGGTCCGCCGCGACCTCTCCGGTCCGGGTCGAGTGGCTCACGGCCGGAACGACGTTCCCGTTCAGGGCGACCGGCTGTGCTGCGGCCGATGCCGCGAAGGCCGGCGCGGCGGCGAGCGCGATGATCGGCAGCGGTGCGGCGAGCAGTCCGATGAGGGGCTTGAGGCGGGACTTCACTGAGGTCCTCCTGAGGCGACGGGGACGCCGGACCGCCCTCGCCGGGACGGCGGGGACGGTGCTGCGCAGTGGATGACCTCAACGGTAGGAGTGCGGAAGCTCCATCAAAAGGGGTACGACCCTTGCCAGTTCTGTGATCTGCCGGTGCCCCTGGTTGTCCGGTCCGGCCTCTGGCGGAGCGGGGGGGAGGGGTCGCGCTACGGGCGGAGCTTGTCGAGCGCTGCTCTGACCACGCCGTCGGCGGAGTGCAGCGCGGCGCGGGCGGCCGCCGGGGTGGTACCGGTGAGCAGCAGGACCAGCGCGGGCTTCAACTCGCCCTCGGTGGACCGCAGGGCGGCACGGCAGGTGTCCGGGTCCGCACCGGTGGCCTGGGTCAGGATGGTCAGCTTCCGGCCGACCAGCTTGGCGTTGGTCGCGGCGACCTCCGTCATCAGGTTCGACCAGGTCCGGCCCAGCCGGACCATGACTGCGGTGGAGAAGCCGTGCAGTACCAGCTTCTGCGCGCTGCCCGCCTTCATCCGGGTCGAGCCGGTCACCACCTCGGGCCCGGTGTCGGTGCAGACGTGCAGGTCGGCCAGGTCGGCGAGCGGTGCCTGCGGATTGCAGCTCACCAGCACGGCCTTCGCCCCGACCTCCCGCGCGGCCGCCAGCGCGCCCGCCACGTACGGGGTCCGGCCGCTCGCCGCGAGCCCGAGGACGACGTCGCCCGGCCTCAGCCCGGCCACCGCCTCCCGCCCGGCGGGTTCACTGTCCTCCGCGCCCTCGACCGCCTGTGCCAACGCGGCTGGGCCGCCGGCGAGATGAGCGGTGATGCGGCCGGGTTCCAGCCCGTAGGTGGGTGCGAGCTCGGCGGCGTCCAGGACGGCGTAGCGCCCCGAGGAGCCGGCACCCACGTAGTGCACCCGCCCGCCGCCGCGCAGGGCCGCCACCGCCGCGTCCACCGCCTCGGCCAGGACCGGCAGGGCGCGCGCGACGGCGGCGGGCACCTCGGCGTCGGCCGCGTTGACGGCGCGCAGCAGGTCCAGCGTGGGCAGCAGGTCGATGTCGGTGGTGGCCGGATTGCGGCGCTCGGTGGGCGGCAGGGCGGTCACGGGGCCTCCGTAGCTGGGCGGCGGTCGAGTGGGTCGCACGATACTGCCCCGACCCGGTCGTACCCAGGGGCCGCGGGGATCGGTGGGAACAACTCTCCGTGGCGGTGGGCGCGGTGGGTTCCCGGCGTCTACTGGGCAATCGGCGCTCCAAGGCTTCATCCTGGGGCGGTCCGCGGCGCCGAGCACCCCTGACGCGCCGTCGGACGCCCGACCGAACGGACGCACCGACGAGAGGCGGAGGACAACCATGTCGACAGTCGAACGGGCAGCGGAGCTCCAGGGCGAACTGGCCGAACTGCGCCGGGCACTGCACCGCGACCCCGAGCTCGGACTGCACCTCCCGAGAACCCAGGAGAAGGTGCTGGCCGCCTTGGACGGGCTGCCGCTGGAGATCGGCACCGGACGCTCGCTCAGCTCCGTCACGGCCGTGCTGCGCGGTACCGGCGGCCCCGGCGGAGCGGTGCTGCTGCGCGGCGACATGGACGCGCTGCCGGTCCAGGAGCGCACCGGTGCCGAGTTCGCCTCCCGGACCGAGGGAGTGATGCACGCCTGCGGCCACGACCTGCACACCGCCGGCCTGGTGGGCGCGGCCAGGCTGCTCTGCGACCGGCGCGAGCGGCTGGGCGGCGACGTGGTCTTCATGTTCCAGCCGGGGGAGGAGGGGTTCAACGGCGCGGGCGCGATGATCGACGAGGGCGTACTGGACGCCGCGGGCAAGCCGCTCGACGCCGCGTACGCGCTCCATGTGACCGCCGGCCAGCTCCCCGGCGGGCTGGTGACCGGCCGTCCGGGCCCGATGATGAGCGCCAGCGACGAGCTCCGGGTGACCGTCAGCGGCCAGGGCGGCCACGGCTCGGCCCCGCACCGGGCCAAGGACCCGGTGCCCGCCGTCTGCGAGATGGTCACCGCCCTGCAGACCTTCGTGACCCGCACCTTCGACGTCTTCGACCCGGTGGTCGTCTCGGTCGGCCGGCTGAGCGCGGGGACGCAGAGCAACATCATCCCCGAGACCGCGGCCTTCGAGGCCACCGTCCGCAGCTTCTCGGCCCGGAACCGGGACCTGCTCCGCACCGGACTCCCGGCCCTGGTCAAGGGGATCGCCCAGGCCCACGGGCTGGACGTCGAGGCGGAGTACGCGGAGATGTACCCGGTGACGGTCAACACCCCCGACGAGACCGGCTTCGCCCTGGACACCGCCCGGGAACTCTTCGGCCCCGAGCAGGCCGTGGTCACCCCCAACCCGGTCAGCGGCTCGGAGGACTTCTCGCTCGTCCTGGAGCGGGTCCCCGGGGCCATGCTCTTCCTCGGCGCCACGCCCCCGGACCGCGACCCGAGCACGGCGCCGATGAACCACGCACCGTCCGCGGCCTTCGACGACACCGTTCTCTCCCGCCAGGCCGCCCTGCTGGCCGACCTGGCCACCCGCCGCCTCGCGGCCACCGCAGGCTGACCGGACTGCCAGGTGCCGTGCCGTCGGGGCGCGGCGCGGGGCCGTCAGAGTGCGGTGACGAGCCGGAAGCGTTCCAGGACCGCCACGGTGGAGTCGTCCACGGTGAACCCGGGATCGTCCAGCGCCGCCCGGTAGTCCGCGCTGTGCCAGTACTCCTCGTGGTCCGCCCGCCACTGCGCGACCGTGGTGTGGCCCTCGCCCTCGTCCACCGCGTGCGCCAGGTCGACCTCGGCCAGCGGGACCACGCGCACCTCCGTCACCTCGATCACGGCCACCGGACGGTCTGCGGAGTCGACCACGGCGGAGCGGGTGCCCGGCAGCGGCAGGGGCTCGTCCTCGAACTCGTACTCGACCAGCAGGCCGGTGGTGGAGGTCTTCGAGCCGTCCAGGATCGCCGCGACGAGGCGGTCGCGGAGCGGCCCCGGGAAGGCGAAGTACGCCCTGGGCAGCGCGAGGTGGTCCGGTGGCGGGGTGTGGTCGGTCGTCATGCGGGTCACGGTAGCCGCGCGGGAGGTGCCGGTCCGAACGGTTTTCCGCACGGCCGTCGGCTCGGGCCGCCCGCTCGGGGAGACCCGTCGACGGCACTGTCCGGCGGAGCTTCTCGGCGTGACTCCTCGTCGGCCGACTCGTTGGGGAGGGCATGAAGAAGCGCAGCATGCTCGCCGTCGCGTCCCTCGCCGTCGGGGTGGTCGCCTCACTGACCGCTCCCGGCGCCCACGCGGCCCCGGCCGACGCCGGCACCTCCGGCGTTCGCGGTACCGGCGTCACCGCTCCGGACAGCGTTCCGCTTCCGGAGCCGATCGCGGACAGCGAGGCCGCAGATGGCGTCGGGCGCTGACCAGCAAGGCGGCACCGCAATGGACTTGACGTACAGTCGGGCCGTACGGATGTCGATGACGGCGAGGAGAGAGACGATGACGGCACTCACGGTCGGCTTCGTCGGACTCGGTTCGATGGGGCGTGGCATGGCCGCCAACCTGGTCCGGGCGGGCTTCTCCGTGCAGGTGTGGAACCGCTCGCCCGGGCCGGTGAAGGCACTGGTCGAGCAGGGGGCGCTGGCCGCCGCCGACCTGACCGAGGCCTTCGACAACGACATCGTCGTGTCGATGCTCGCGGACGACAAGGCGGTCGAGTCGAATCTGCACGATCCGGCGCTGCTCGCGAACGCCCGGGCGTGGCTGCACATCAACATGGCCACCGTCTCGCTCCCGCTGGCCCGCCGCGCCACCGAACTGCACGCCGAGCACCGGATCGGCTACCTCGCCGCCCCCGTCCTGGGCCGGGCCGAGGTGGCCGAGGCCGGTCGGCTCAACATCCTGGCGGCGGGCCCCGAGGCACTGCTGGACCGGGCCGAGCCCCTGTTCGCCGCGCTGGGGCAGCGCACCTGGCGCCTCGGCAGCGAGCCGTACCAGGCCAACGCCGCCAAGATCAGCACCAACTTCCTGCTCGCCTGCGCCATCGAGTCCATGGCCGAGGCGACCAGCCTCGCCGAGGCCAACGGCGTCAAGGCGACCGACCTGGTCGAGCTGCTCACCAACACCGTCTTCCCCGGCCCGGTCTACTCCGGCTACGGCGCGATGGTCGCCGAACGGCGGTACGAGCCCGTCGGGTTCCGGCTCGTCCTCGGCCTCAAGGACGTCAACCTCGCCCTGGAGGCGGGCGCCGAGCAGCACGTACCGCTGCCCTTCGGCGGAGTCCTGCGCGACGCCTTCCTGGACGCCGTCGCCCACGGCGACGCGGACCGCGACTGGGCGGCGGTCGCCGAGGTGGCCCGTCGCCGGGCCGGCCTGGACTGACCCGCCCGTGCCGGCCGGGGCCGGATGTCCGGTGCGGCGCCGCGAGTCGGGCGAGCGGGGGCGCCGAGGCCCTGGTAGGACTGGCAGGCAGGACAGCGCAACGAGCGGGGCTGCGGCAGTCTTGAGCGGCCACCCGGGAGTAATCGGAGGCCGATACGGTGAACGGCTTTGCGTCACGGCGAACCATTCTGACGGCCGCGCTCGCCACAGCGGCCGATACCGTCGCCGCACCGGCCCACGGCTCACCCGCACCTCCACCCGACGGGGCGGTGCCTGCCGGTCCCGCGCTGCGCCCTGCGCCGGCCGATCCGAACGCCCGGGTGGAGTACCACGCGTGGACCACCGCCGCCGACTGGAGCCTGGGGGACCACCAGGGGACCGGGATGGCGGGCGGCAAAAAACTCCCGGGGGTGGCCATCGCGATCCCGGTCGGCACCATCGACTACCTCGACCCGCACAGCGGCCGGAGCACCACCTGGGAGTTCGCCAGCTGGACCTCCCCGGTGCGGGAGGCGGCGACTCCCGCCACCGAGCTGGTCGTCTCCTGGAACGCGCACACTCCCGTCGGCACCTGGCTCGCCGTCGAACTGCGCGGCACCTACAGCGACGGCGGATCGACGCCCTGGTACGTCATGGGCCGTTGGGCCGCGTCCGACCAGGACATCCTCCGTACCTCCGTGGGCGGCCAGCGGGACGGCAGGAGCAGTATCGCCACCGACACCTTCGCCATCGACGCTCCGGAGAGCGCTCTGCGCCTGGCCTCGTACACGCTCCGGCTGACCCTGTACCGCAAGCCCGGCTCGGAACTCACCCCCACCGTCCGGCGCCTGGGCGCGGTGGGCTCGGACCTCCCGGGCCGCTTCGAGGTGCCCGCCTCCGTACCCCTCTCCGGACCCTTGTCCGGCCGGGGCCGCGAGCTGGCCGTCCCCCGGTACTCGCAGGAGATCCACCGGGGGCAGTACCCGGAGTACGACAACGGGGGAGAGGCCTGGTGCAGCCCCACCTCCTCCCAGATGGTCATCGAGTACTGGGGCCGCAGGCCCACCGCCGTGGACCTGGCCTGGGTCGACACCTCCTACGCGGACCGCCAGGTCTGCCACGCCGCCCGGTCCACCTACGACCACCAGTACCGGGGCTGCGGCAACTGGCCCTTCAACGCCGCCTACGCCGCGACCTACCAGGACCTGCAGGCCGTCATCACCCGCCTCGGCTCCCTCACCGACGTCGAGCGGCTGATCGGCGCGGGTATCCCGGTCATCACCTCCCAGTCCTTCCTCAGGACCGAACTGGACGGCGCGGGCTACGGCACCGACGGCCACCTGATGGCCGTCATCGGCTTCACCGACGACGGCGACGTCATTGCCAACGACCCCGCCTCGGCCGGCGACGACCAGGTCAGGCGGGTCTACCGGCGGCGCCAGTTCGAGAACATCTGGCTGCGCACCAGGCGCTACGACGCAAACGGGCAGGTCAGAGCCGGTTCGGGCGGCGTGTGTTACGTCTACTGGCCCGTCAACTCAGCACCAAGTCAGCACCAGGCACTGCGGGAGGTCGGGATCAGCTGACGAGGTGTCGGCCCACCGCCGTCTCGACGACCCGGCGGCAGCAGTCGCCGCCGTCTCGGGTCAGGTGGCCGTACCGGTCCACGGTGACCGTGATGGACCTGTGCCCCATCCAGCGGGAGACCTCGTGAATGGGAACACCGTTGCTCAAGGCCACGGTGGCCCATTTGTGGCGCAGGTCGTGAGGTGTGAAGTTCTTCAGGCCACGTCGCTGAGTGGCGCGGCCCCAGGATTTCCGGACGAGCTCCGGGTAGGGCATCCCTCCGGCCTCATTTGTGATCGGAAGGCGCTCACGAGTGATTCGACGAATCGAGGCACCGGGACGTTGCGCCACTCTCCTTCCTTTCGATGCTTGAGAGGGGCGTAGGGCGCCATGTATTTCCCTGTTCCGCCTTTGATGCGGACAACTTGTCGCCTGAGGCGAAGTGTGCCGCCGTGGATATCTTCGGGGAAGATTCCCAGGGATTCGCCTATGCGCAGCCCGCAGCAAGCCATGAGCCAGATCGACGGCTCCAGGCGTGGGCCGATTCCGCGAGCCAGTGCGGCTATCTCTTCGTATTCGGGAAGGCTCCTCTCGTCCACACGGATAACAGGACTGTGCGGCCTTTCAGCCTGCTGGACCGGGCTTTTGATGGTGCGCTTGTGTCGAACGGCATGGGAGAACAGGCCGGACACGGCGATGTGTCGTGTCTCGATGGTGTTGGGTGCCGCTCCAGCCCTGCGCCACCGGGCGTAGAGCTCTTCGATGTCGGCCGTGGTGACCTGCGACAGGCTCTTGCGGCCCAGGTACGGGATCACGTGCAGGCGCATGATGCGCTCGCAGGACTCCGTGGTGCCAGCGGACATGCTCTTCGCGTTCAGCCACTCGGCAGCGTAACGGTGCAACGGCACCTTGCCGGCGGTCGGGTCGACGTAGACGTTCTCACGCTTGTCGTTCTCGACTTTGATGGCGAAGTCCGTTGCGTCCTTCTTCCGATCGAAGGACTTCTCTCGCTGCCGAGCGGTGCGGCCGCCGGGCTCCCGGTAGCGCACGGTCCAGCGCTTGCCACTGAAGCCAGGCCCGTGATCGGTGATCGTAGCCAAGTTCCACCTTTCTGTTCGTGCGTCGACACGTCACAGTCGTCGCCGAAGTGCAGTAGTGGTTGATGTTATGGATTTTGACGGCCGCACCAAATCGGTCGCCGAGCTCCGGGTTGGTGGACGTTGCAGGGAGGAACTCGCGTGCAGAGTCGGTGTCCGAATTGCGGCGCGAGGGGCAACCTGGAGCGAAAGGGAGATTGGGGTTCAATGGGATGATGGTCAGCTAGGATGTGCGGTCCAGTGCCCGCTCCGGCAGGGGCACACGACGATACTGGCTGCCGCGCTGCCGCTGGCCGGGCGGCTGGCGATCGAGCGGGCGCTGCTTACCTGCGAGGATACGAACACCACGTCGCCACGCGTGATCAAGAGCGATGGCCGGTGGTACATCGACCGATTGGGAAGCAAGCGAAGGTACCGGGGGGCGACTGCATGCTGACCGTACGAATGAACGACCGCGCGGCGGGGCTGTTGCGCCCGCCATTCGGGGTGGACTTGGCGCCAGAGCTGAGGCAGTTGGCCCGACGCGGAATCGTCCAACGAGCAGGCGCGGTGAGGTCATGTCCCCCTTCGTGCAACACCGTTGCGTTTGGCCGTCTGACTTCTTGTCAAGTTGATGAACGAGAGGACGGGACCCCTGGTAGATCCCTGTGGTGTCGAGCCCAGAGATCGTTCGCACCGGAGGTCCCGTTGGCACGGAATACTGCCACGCTGCCACCCATGGCTCCAGGCCATGATGTCTATGCACCTGGCCACTTGGGAGAGTTGACACAGGTCATCGATCCACAGCTGGTCGACGCGATCCTCGAGGAGACCGGTGCCCGCGAACGTCGCCTGCGGCTCCTGCCTGCGCGTGTCGTGGTGTACTACGTGCTCGCCCTGGCTGTCTTCGAGCGCTCGTCCTACCAGGCGGTCTGGAACAAGCTCATCGCCGGACTGAATGGGATCGCGGTGGCACGGCCTGCTTCCTCTTCCCTGTCGCGGGCCCGGTGCCGCCTGGGCAGCGCCCCGCTGCGCCGCCTATTCGAGGTCCTCGCCGGCCCAGTGGCTACGAGGGCACAGACCGGGACCTTCTACCAGGGGCTGCGGGTGGTCGCGGTGGACGGCACCACCCTGTGCGTCCCGGACGAGGAGGCGGTGACCTGGCGATACCCCAAGCACGCCGGGGAGATCCTCGAGTTCGGCTACCCCCTCCTACGCCTGGTGGCCCTGGTCGAGTGCGGCACCCGCGCACTCCTCGGCGCGGCCTTCGGCCCGGACGCGACCGGTGAACTCGGCTATGCACGACAGCTGTTGGACCGGCTGGACGCGTCGATGGTGCTGCTGGCCGACGCCTACTACGACGCCGTGGACTTCCTGGAGGCGGTCACGGGCACCGGCGCCTCCTTCCTGCTGCGCTCGACCCGTAAGCGGCGGCCCTCAGTGCGCCATCCGCTCCCGGACGGCTCCTACCTGACCAGCATCTGCGCCGGGAAGTACCGGGCCGGGCGCGGCTACGGCCGCCTCGAGGTGCGAATGATCGAGGCATGGATGACCGTCACCCTGGCCGACGGCACCCGCCGCACCGAGTTGTGCCGGCTGATGACCAGCCTCTTGGACGCCGAGCGCCACCCCGCCCACGAGCTGATCGAGCTCTACCACCGAAGGTGGCAGGTGGAGACCTGCTACTTCTCGCTGAAGTCGACCATCCTCGATGGGCGGGTTCTCCGCTCGCGGACGGTGCCCGGTCTCGACCAGGAGGTCTACGCACTGCTGACGGTCTACCAGGCACTGGTCCGCGTCGCGGGCGACCTCACGGTCACACAGCCCAACCTGCCCGCAGAACGGATCAGCCTGACCGTGCTGCTGAGCACCGCAGGCGACCAGATCGTGGCCGCCTGCGGCGTCCGCCCCACAGACCCCGTGCTCCTGGTCGGTGCGATCGGCCGCGCGGCCCTGGCCAGCCTCCTACCAGCAGGACGGCGCTGGAGGCTGAAGGCGCGGGTACGCAAGCGCAGCAGCAAGTACCAGTTCAACTCCGGCAAGCACCCGCGGACGTCCCAGGCGTACACCATCGACATCCAGATGATCAAAGACGAGAGCATTGACAACCCCAACAGGACTTAAACGCAACGGTGTTGCCCCTTCGTGGTGTAGCCGATCAATCGGTGGGCTCGGTGGTGGTGTTGGGTAGCGCGGGGGCGCTTTCGGAGAGCTCGGTGGGGTAGATCCGGTCCATGCTGCCCTCGGGCAGGTAGCGGCGGGGGAAGGCGATCCATTCGTCGTGCAGCTCGAAGAGCACGGCGGTGACCAGCCGCAGGAGCGCGTCGTCGTTCGGGAAGACCTGAACGACGTCGGTGCGGCGCTTGACCTCGCGGTTGATCCGCTCCAGAGGGTTCGTTGATTGGATCTTCTTCCAATGTCGTTCCGGGAAGACCGCGAAGGCGGTCAGGTCGTCTTCGCCTCCAGCAGCATCGCCTTGACCTTCGGGAACTGGGTGCCGAGCATGTCGGCGACGGTGTCGAGCTGGGTGCGGACCGCATCGGCGGTGGGCTGGGCGAAGATCGTGCGGATCGTCGCGGCGACCATCTCCGCGGCCTCTTTGTTGATCACGCCGAAGACGTTGCGCAGGAAGTGAACGCGACAGCGCTGGTAGGCGGCCCCGAGCATGACCTTCCGGATGGCCTTGACCAGGCCCAAGTGGTGGTCACCGATTACGAGCCGAGCCCCGGCAAGGCCGCGTTCGCGCAAGGAGCGCAGGAACTGGGTCCAGAACACTTCGGTCTCGCTGTCGCCGACCATCACCCCCAGGACCTCGCGGCCGCCGTCCTCGGTGATCCCGGTGGCGATGACCACGGCTCGGGAGACGATCTGGTGCTCGACCCTGGCCTTGCAGTAGGTCGCGTCGAGGTAGATGTACGGGAAGCGGACGTGGTCCAGGGGGCGGCTGCGGAACGCGGTCAGTTGGCCATCCAGGTCCTGGCAGATCCGGGAGACCTCGC
>NZ_JYJF01000399.1 GCF_000955975.1 Saccharothrix sp. ST-888 | reverse complement strand
TTCACGGCCCTCCAGGCCGCCGCGACCGCCTTGGACTCGGCGGCGGTGGTGCCTCCGTACAGGTCGGAGGCGGCCTTCAGGGTGCCGGTGCGGGCGGACTTGTAGTCGGTGGTTGAGGTGAAGTAGGTGATCAGCGCGCGGTACCCGATCTGCAGTGCCTTGTCGCGGCCGATGCCGGTGACAGCGGCGCCGTTGGAGGTGGGGGAGTTGTAGCTGACCCCGTTGATCGCCTTCGCGCCGCTGCCCTCGGACAGCAGGTAGAAGAAGTGGTTGGGGACGCCGGACGAGTAGTGGACGTCCAGGTTGCCGAGGCCGGAGGACCAGTAGTCGGCGGAGCCGCCGTCCTTGGACGGCTTGTCCATGTAGCGGAGCGGCGTGCCGTCCCCGTTGATGTTGATCAGCTCGCCGAT
>NZ_JYJF01000398.1 GCF_000955975.1 Saccharothrix sp. ST-888 | reverse complement strand
GCCGTCAGGCGGTGCCCGGCCAGCAGAGCGGCAAGCGCCTCGCGGTCCGCGACATCGCAGGCCGCGAAGACCGGCTCCGCACCCAACTCACGCAGACTGTCGGCGAGTTCTGTAGCACCCTCCGCCTGCTCCCCACGGCGCGAGACCAACAGCAGCCTGCGCGCACCGTACTCCGTCACCAGATGCCGGGCGAACAGCGCACCCAACGTGCCCGTCGCACCCGTCACCAGCACCGTGCCCTCAGGGTCCAGCACCAGCCGCTCGGCCTCGACAGCCGACGGCACCCGCGCCAGACGCGGCGCGAGAGCCTCGCCCGCCCGGACCGCCAACTGCGGCTCACCACAGGCGAGCACACCGGGCAGCGCCCGGAGCGAAGCCGGGTCCTCGTCCAGGTCCAGCAGGACGATCCG
>NZ_JYJF01000397.1 GCF_000955975.1 Saccharothrix sp. ST-888 | reverse complement strand
CACCAGGAGCGTTGAGTTGAGTCAGATGAGCCAGGCCGCACAGAACCTGAACTGGCTGATCACCAATTTCGTGGACAACACCCCCGGGGTGTCGCACACGGTGGTGGTCTCCGCCGACGGTCTGCTGCTCGCCATGTCCGAGGGCTTCCCCCGCGACCGCGCCGACCAGCTCGCCGCCGTCGCCTCCGGCCTCACCTCCCTCACCAACGGCGCCAGCCGGATCTTCGAGGGCGGCGACGTCAACCAGACCGTCGTGGAGATGGAGCGCGGCTTCCTCTTCCTGATGGCCATCAGCGACGGCTCCTCCCTCGCCGTCCTCGCCTCCCCCGACTCCGACATCGGCCTCGTCGGGTACGAAATGGCCCTGCTCGTCGACCGAGCCGGCGCCGTCCTCACCCCCGCACTTCGCGC
>NZ_JYJF01000396.1 GCF_000955975.1 Saccharothrix sp. ST-888 | reverse complement strand
GTCCAAGGGCGGCGCCACGGTCTACCGCTTCACCACCGAGTCCGTACAGCGCGCGCTGCACGCCGGGCGCTCCGCCTCCGACCTGCACGTCTTCCTGGAGCAGCCCTCCAGGACCGGTTTCCCGCAGCCGCTCGGCTACCTGATCGACGACCTGGCCCGCCGGCACGGCGCGCTTCCGGTCGGCCCCGCCTGTCGCTGTTGTCCGGGACGACGGGTCGCGGCCGCCGGGTGGGCTGACGGCGCGGCACGGGCAGCAGCGAGGCGGGGGTGGCGGTGACGCCGGGGGGCGGCGGGGCGAGAGGGCCGGGGGTGCCGCGGCGGACCGACGGCGCGAGGGTCCGGTCCAGTTCGGGGCCGAGCGCGGCACGGACCTTGCCCTTGCCGTCGGGGGTACCGGCGAGCCGGCCGACCC
>NZ_JYJF01000395.1 GCF_000955975.1 Saccharothrix sp. ST-888 | reverse complement strand
CCTCTGAGCTGCAATATTCGAGGGAGATCCGGACCATGGCGCACTACCGGCAGCTGGGGAGCACCCCGCGCAAGCGGCACCCCCAGCACCGTACGCCCCCAGGCGGGCTGTACTACGAGCAGTTGATGGCCGAGCAAGGGTTCTTCTCGGACTCCTCGCTGCCCTACCACAAGGGCATCCCCTCCGCGCTGGTGGACGCCACGCCGTGGGAGCTGCCCGGCCTCGCCACCACCCCGAACCTGCCGCCCAAGCCCCGCCACCTGAAGCTGAACGAGCTGTTCCCGGGCGAGGAGTGGAAGAAAACCGACGCCGCCACCGGCCGCCGCCTGGTGCCCGGCACCGCCGACGTGCGGATCGGGTACGTGGCGGCCGGTGCGCCGAGCGCGCTCTACCGCAACGGGCTCGGCGACGAG
>NZ_JYJF01000394.1 GCF_000955975.1 Saccharothrix sp. ST-888 | reverse complement strand
GGCGGCCGGGTTCATCAGGCCGATCACGTTGACGGTGTTGCCGCAGACGTTGACCGGGACGTGCACCGGGATCTGGACCAGGTTGCCGGAGAGCACACCGGGGGAGTTGGTGGCGGTGCCATTGGCCGAGGCGCTCGCGTTGGCGACACCGGCGCCGGCGAGCACCAGGGAGGCGGCGGCGCCGGCGAGGACAGCGGCCTTCTTCACGTTCTGCATGGGAGTTGATCTCCTAGATCGTGCGGGGAGAGGCGCCGCGCCCGACAGGACCCGGACGCGGCGCGGGCGCAGCTGTGTCAGCTGCTCTTGTTTCAGCCGGCGTTGGCGCAGGAGTTGCCGGCGGCCGGGTTCATCAGGCCGATCACGTTGACGGTGTTGCCGCAGACGTTGACCGGGACGTGCACCGGGATCTGGACCAG
>NZ_JYJF01000393.1 GCF_000955975.1 Saccharothrix sp. ST-888 | reverse complement strand
GGCGGGCGCTTCGTACGCTCAAGGGCACTGCTTCCAGGCGAGGTGGTAGACGGTGTTGATGCTGCCGTCGGTGGAGTCCATGGTCATGAAGCTGGTCGTCCTGGACGGGTCCGAGGTGCCGGCACTCACCCGCAGCTCGGTGTTGATGTTGAAGTTGCGTTCCTCTCCGCAGGGCGCGTAGACGAGGGCGGCGACGTCGACGGTGTCGGTCGCCTGCCAGCCGTCGTCGAGCGAACCGGTGAACTGGTGGCTGAGCGAGGAGGTCTGGGGCGATCCCTGGAAGTAGTAGTTCGCCTTCTCGGTGCCGCTCGCGCCCCGTTCCAGGTGGGCGAAGCCCCGGTAGTCGGCGGCGGCGATGGCGTAGGTGAAGCCCTGGGGGACGTGCACATCCAGATTGAGCTGGCAGTTCTTGCGGA
>NZ_JYJF01000392.1 GCF_000955975.1 Saccharothrix sp. ST-888 | reverse complement strand
GCCGCAGGCGCACACTGGGCCGGGGGCCGTTTTCCCGACACCGTGTCGGCATGACGTTGACTTAGGTAAGCCTAACCATAACAATCGTGCCCAGAGCCCCCATCGGACCGGAGGACCCGCATGCCCAGCCATGAGCCGCCCACTCCCTTCTCCGCCGCACTGCGCACCGCAAGCAGCGCCGAGCACGAAGCAGCCGAGCAGTCCTCCTTCATGGCGCACCTGCTCGGCGGCCGGCTCGGCCGCGATGCGTACGCCGAGCTGTCCGGGCAGCTCTGGTTCGTCTACCGGGCGCTGGAGGGCCGGGCCGCCGACCTGGCGGAGCATCCGGTGGTCGGCCCGTTCATCGATCCCGCGCTGTTCCGTACGGCCGCACTCGAACGCGATCTGGAGCATCTGCGCGGCCCCGGCTGGCGGGCCG
>NZ_JYJF01000391.1 GCF_000955975.1 Saccharothrix sp. ST-888 | reverse complement strand
GCGAGCTGCTCGTCAACGCGATCATCCGGAAGGACGTGAACGGCACCGCCGCAGTCGCGCTCTTCTCCGCCGTCCTGGTGCTCATCGCAGGCATGCTCTCCGACGTGGTGTACGCGGCGCTCGACCCGCGTGTGCGGGTGCGCTGACGCGACCGACCGAGCATCACGTCCCTTACGCAGCAGAGGAGAAGAAGCCATGAGAACACAGCCCACGACCGATACGGCCGTCGTCGAGATCGCCACCGCGACCGCCGGTGAGCGCCAGCCCAAGCGGCAGGGCCGCGCCCGGCTGACCGTCCGCCGGTTCGCCCGCAACCGCGTGGCCCTGGTGGGCCTGGGCATCCTGGTCCTGCTCTTCCTGGCGGCCTACGTCGGCCCGCTGTTCGACAAGTACGACTACACCTTCCACGACTACATGG
>NZ_JYJF01000390.1 GCF_000955975.1 Saccharothrix sp. ST-888 | reverse complement strand
CTTTTCCGAGAGGCGGGAAGCGTGGAAGACGGCGAGAGCGATACGCTAGAGTCTGGCACGCCGAACGGCGGAAGGGAGGCGGATCGCGTGAGTGAAACTCGGGAAAACGGAGGGGAAAGCAGCCGAGAAGGGGGGAACACGAAAGAACGGAGCGCCCGGAGGGCCCGCGGGAAGGCGGCATGAAGGAAGCGTCCGTTCCTTGAGCACTCTACAGCGTGCCAGAAGTCAACGCGAGATATGTTGACATGCCCGGCGAGGCCGTCATGGTCTTGTTGGAGATTCCTTGTGAAGTAAAAAACACAGCGAGGACGCAGTGCGCGTGGTCACCTTATTCCGGTGGTTGCCGTGCCGCTCAACGCGAGTGTGAACCGGCTGCTTTTAATTAAGCATGGCCGGGTAATCATTCACGGAGAGTTTGAT
>NZ_JYJF01000040.1 GCF_000955975.1 Saccharothrix sp. ST-888 | reverse complement strand
CGATGGTACTGCAGGGGGGACCCTGTGGGAGAGTAGGACGCCGCCGAACAATCATTCAAGCCGTGGCCCCCAGCGTTTCGCTGGGGGCCACGGCTTTTTTGTTTTCTGGGGCCCGTTTTCAGAGAAACGCAGGCGGGCGAGGCCGGGTAGTCGAGAGGACCGGACGGGCGGCGGTTGACCGGCTCGTTGTCGCGGACGGTCGTGGAGTAGGTGAGGAACATGCGGTCGCCGTCGCGCAGGGAACAGACGATCTGCTCCACTTCTACGCCGACCGGCGCTGCCATGCCCCGCACCGAGTACCAGGGCTGGGTGTAACCCATGAGCTCGACGTAGGGAGCCACCTCGTCCCACCGGCCCGTCGTCAGGATGGCGAACGAGACGCCGCGGGCGTTGAGATAGACGGCGTCCTCCACGTGCCAGGCCGTGGTGGTGCAGCCCTCGCACTGCCCCTGGTGCGGCGGCGCGCCGCCGCATCACGTCGGGCTGACAGTTCACGGACGCGCTCTTCAGCGGTTGGCCGTGGTTTGGCCGTGGTGATGACCGTTGGGACCGCCCTGGCTAAGGCCGCTGTCGATATGGAACGCGTCGGGGCGGGCAGCAGCGCGTGGCGCCGGCGCCGGGCACCCGTACAAGGCACGGCTGCGGGAGGCGGCCGGGAGGTGGTTCAGAGCCGTCCGGCGGCCTTGAGCGCCAGGTAGGCGTCGGCGAGTGCCGGGGGCAGGGCGGCTGGTGGTGCGTCCAGGACGGTGACGCCGTGGCGGGTGAGGCGTTCTGCGGTGCGGCGGCGGTCGGCACGGGTCTGCTCGGCGGCGGCGGCGCCGTACACGTCCTGGACGGTGCCCCGGGCGGTGGCGAGCTCGTCCAGGCGCGGGTCGGCGACGGACGCCAGGACGACCTCGTGGCGCCGGGTCAGCAGGGGGAGCTGGGGGAGCAGGCCCTCCTCGACCGGGCGGGCGTCGAGGCCGGTGATCAGCACGATCAGCGAGCGGCGCGGGGCCATCCGCAGGGCGCATGCGGTGAGTGCGCGCATGTCGGTTTCGAGCAGTGCGGGTTCGAGGCTGGCCATCGCGTCGGTGAAGGCGGGCAGGATCTCGTTCGGCGAGCGGCCGATGACGCTGCCGCGCCGGTGCAGGTCGTGGGCGAGCAGGTCGACCCGGTCGCCGGCCCGGGTGGCGAGGGCGGTGAGCAGCAGCGCGGCGTCGAGGGCGGCGTCCAGGCGCGGGGCGTCGCCGACGCGTCCGGCGCTGGTGCGGCCGGTGTCGAGGACGACGAGGATGTGCCGGTCGCGTTCGGGTCGCCAGGTGCGGACGGCGACGGTGTTGCGGCGGGCGCTGGCCCGCCAGTCGATCGAGCGGACGTCGTCGCCGGGCAGGTACTCCCGCAGTGAGTCGAACTCGGTGCCCTGACCGCGTGCCAGCACCGAGGTGCGGCCGTCGAGTTCACGCAGGCGGGCGAGCCGGGAGGGCAGGTGCTTGCGGCTGGTGAAGGGGGGCAGGGCGCGCAGGGTCCAGGGGACGTGGTGGGAGCCCTGGCGTCCGGCCAGGCCGAGCGGACCGAGGGAGCGTACGGTCACCCGGTGGGCGTGGTGGTCGCCGCGCCGGGTGGGGGCGAGCAGGGTGGTGAGCCGGCGGCGTTCACCGGCGGGGACGGTGAGGGCGTGTCGGGAGCCCGCGAAGGCGGTGCCGGGGCGCCAGGCGGACGGCGGCCAGGCGTCGCGGAGTCGGGCCCGGAGCGGCCGTCCGGACGGGTTGGTGACGGTGAGTTCGACGGTGGCGGCCTCGCCGAGCCGGACGGTGGTGTCGCCGCTCCGCTCGAAGCGCAGGGTGCGGACCGGCGCGGCGAGCACCAGGTCGGCGAGGACGCCGAGGAGTACGGGCAGGGTGACCGTGCCGATTCCCGCCCAGGAGGGCAGCAGGAGGCCCACGACGAGCGCGCCGAGCGCGACGAGCAGGGCGGTGCGGCCGGTCAGGGCCATGGGGTGTACTCCCTTGGTGGTGCTGTGGGTTGAGCAGCTGTCAGCGCGGCGCGGGGGTCTGGGCGAGGACGGCCTGGATGACGGAGTCGGCGGTGACGCCCTCCATCTCGGCCTCGGCGCGAAGCTGGATGCGGTGCCGCAGGGTGGGCAGGGCGAGGGCCTTGACGTCGTCGGGGGTGACGTAGTCGCGGCCGGCCAGCCAGGCCCAGGCGCGGGAGGTGTTCAGCAGAGCGGTGGCTCCGCGCGGGGAGACGCCGATGGAGAGCGAGGGCGACTGCCGGGTGGCCCGGCAGATGTCCACGATGTAGGCGAGCACCTCGGGGGAGACGGTCAGCTTGGCGATCAGGGCCTGGGCGGCGGCGATGTCGGCGGGTCCGGCGACCGGGCGGACGCCTGCGGCGGCGAGGTCGCGCGGGTCGAAGCCGGCCGCGTGCCGGGTGAGGACCTGGAACTCCTGGTCGCGGTCGGGCAGCGGGAGGACCAGCTTGAGCAGGAAGCGGTCCAGCTGGGCCTCGGGCAGGGGGTAGGTGCCCTCGTACTCGACCGGGTTCTGGGTGGCGGCGACCAGGAAGGGGACGGGCAGTCGGCGGGGTTCGCCGTCGACGGTGACCTGGCGCTCCTCCATGGCCTCCAGCAGGGAGGACTGGGTCTTCGGCGGGGTGCGGTTGATCTCGTCCGCGAGCAGCAGGTTGGTGAAGACCGGTCCCGGCTGGAAGGAGAACTCGGCGGTGCGGGCGTCGTAGACGAGCGAGCCGGTGACGTCGCCGGGCATCAGGTCGGGGGTGAACTGGATCCGCTTGGTCTCCAGGCTGAGCGCTGTGGACAGGGTGCGGACCAGCAGCGTCTTGGCCACGCCCGGGACGCCTTCGAGCAGGACGTGGCCGCCGCAGAGCAGGGCGACGACCAACCCGGTGACGGCGGCGTCCTGGCCGACCACGGCCTTGGCGATCTCGGCGCGCAGGGCGGTGAGGGCGGCGCGCGGGTCGTCGGAGGCCGCCGGGGCCGTCGCGGGTGCCGGGGTGGAGACCTGTTCGGTCACGGCTGTCGTACCTGCCTTTCCAGGGCATCGAGGTCGTCGGTGAACCGCACCAGGGCGGCGTCGTCGGTGGGTGGGGTGCCGTACAGCAGCGCGTGGACCTCGGCGGCGGGCCGTCCGAGTCGGTCGGCGACGGCGGCGCAGAGCGCGGTGGGGTCCGGTTCGCCCGCGGTGAGCGCTACGCCCAGGGCGGGGGCGAGCCGGTGCCGGGCGGCCTGGCGGAGCGCGTCGGCGGCGCGGCCGCGGGCCTTGGCGCGCTGGTAGAGGCGGGCCCGGCCCTCGGTGGTCTCGGTGGCGCGGACCACGACGGGGAGGTTCTCGGTGACCACGGGCCCGAGGCGGCGGCCGCGCCAGAAGGCTGCGAGCAGCGCGGCGAGGACGAGTTGGAGGCCGGCCCAGGTCCAGCCCTCGGGGATGTAGTCGGTGAGGGTGCGCTGCGGCCCCGCGGCGCTGCCGTCGCCGGACCGGGCCGCGGCGGCGTAGTCGGGGAGGTACCAGATGAGCTGGTGGCGGGAGCCGAGCAGGCTCAGGCCGAGGGCGGCGTTGCCGTCCTTGGCGAGCCGCTCGTTGGTCAGCAGGCGGCCGGAGCCGAGGACGACCAGCTCGCGCGAGCCGGGGTCGGTGTGCCGGACCAGCGGGTAGGCGCCGAACCTCGGGTAGCACCCGGTGTCGTCGGCGCCGGGCCGGTAGAGCAGGCCGCCGAGTTCGGCGTGGCCGGCCAGGGTGGCCTCGGGGAGGGGGCAGTCCGCGGGGACGCCGGTGGAGCCGGCGCTCTTCGGTATGCCGTTGGCGGTGGTCGCCAGGGTGATGCCGGGGGTGAAGGCGGCGAGTGCGGCGGCCTCGGGCGAGATCAGTACCAGGCGGCTGTCGCTGCCCCGCCGGACCTGTGCCAGCCGCCGGAGTTGAGTGGTCGTCATCAGGTCGGGTTCGGGGAGGACCACGGTGCTGCCGGGTTCGGCGAGCGCGTCGGCCAGGGTGTCCTCGGTGTCGACCGTACGGGTCGTCAGGCCCTGCTTCTCCAACAGGTGGACCACCGCGCGGGCGCCGTCGCGGTCGGGGGAGCGCGGGTCCAGCGGTGGGTACTGCCCGTGGCTGCCGAGGCCGGCGACCAGCAGGCCGACGAGCAGCAGCAGGACCGCGAAGAGCAGGAACCAGCGGGAGCGCAGCCAGAGTTGACGGCCGGTCGGGGAGGTGCTGCCGGCCGTCCCGGTGCGGGTGGCGGTGAGCGTCATGCGGTGCCTCCGCCGGTCGGGACGGGGACCGGTGCGGTCGGTGCGGGCGTCCCGGTGAGCACGGGCGTGGCCCGCTGGAGGGCCCGGTCGAGGTCGAGCAGGGACTGGTAGGCGGTCCGGTCGGCGGTCCGGTCCCCGTAGGCGATGCCGTCGAAGGTGCGGGCGGCGTCGGCCAGCGCGGTGGTGTGCGCGGGCAGGGCGCGGCCGGCCTCGGCGGCGGCCTCGTCGGCGGTGCGCCCGGGGCGTACGTCGAGGACGGTGCGCTCCTCCAGGGCCCTGACCAGGGCGCGCATCTGCTCCCGGACGGCGGCGGACCACTCGCCCGCGGCGGCGTGCGCGGCTGCGGCGCTGCGGTGCTGGGCGGCGGTGCGCGGCCCTTCGGCGGCGAACAGGGCTGCGGCGCTCTGGACCCGGCGGCGGGGGGCGCCCAGGCGCCACCACAGGGCGGCGCCGATCAGCACCGCCACCACCAGGAAGAACAGCAGGCCGGTGACACCGCTGCTGCCCACGGAGCCGACCTGCGACAGCGCGTGGCCGAGCTGGTCCTGGATCCAGGTCATCAGCTGTTGCAGCAGGCTCGGGTCGTGCTGGTGGTAGACGGGGTTGAGGAGCTCCCGGCGGGCGTCGTCACGGGCCGGGTCGCGTGGGACGGTGACCGGGGCGCCGCTCGCGAGCAGCAGCGTCCCTTCCCCCCAGATGGCCATCTCTGTCAGATCCTCTGCGGTCCGCCCGGCACGGTCGGGCCCTGCGGGCCGGTGGGACCGGACCAGCCGGTGCCGCCGAACTCCGGCAGACCGGCGGCGCGGGCCAGTTCGATGTCGAGGGCCTCGCGGCGGATCCGCTGGTCGACGTAGAGCAGGACGTTCACGCCGGCCAGCACCGGAATGGTGATGGTGGCGACCAGGGTGCCGCCGATGGCGAGGCTGGCCAGCATCGCGGGCGGGGCGCCGGCCAACGCGCCGAACGGGCTGCCGGTCGTGCCGGCGTCGTCCGGGGCCAGCAGCATGCCGATCACGAGGAACGGCAGCGCGACGATCGAACCGACGATGCCGATCACGAGCCGGCTGATCAGGGTGACGCCGAAGACCCGCCACCACGAGCCCTTGACGAGCCGCCGGGAGCGCGCGAGCGCGGTCAGCACGCCCTGCCGCTCCAGCATCAGGGCGGGCGCGGCCAGGCTGAGCTGGATGCCGAGCCAGAGCGCGACCGGGACGGCCGCCAGGATCGGCAGGAACAGCAGCGCGATCAGCCCGGGGTCGGGGTGGCCGCCGATCAGCACGGCTATCAGCGGCACGGCGGCCAGCAGGATGACCCCGGCGATGATCAGGCTGGTCAGGAGGGTGACCCCGGCCAGCTTCAGCAGCTGCGGCCGGGCGTCCCGCCACACCTCACCCAGGGTGGTCGAGCGGCCCAGGATGGCCTTGCTGACCACCATGGTCAGCAGGCCGGCCGCGAGGATGCCCAGCACGAAGTTGACCGGGTAGGTGGCGAACAGCGCGACGGCCGGGCCGGCGGTGTGGGGCGACTCGTACGCCCACCACTGGGCGAGCGCGGAGAGCGTCTGCTCCAGGGCGGCCACGCCGAAGGACAGGCCGACGGCGGTCCGCCAGTGGCGGCGCACGGTGGACATGGCGCCGTCCAGGATCTCGCCGATCCCGAGCGGGCGCAGCGGGATGACGCCGGGCTTGGGGCTCGGCGGCGCACCCCAGCCGGGGTGGTAGCCGCCGGGGCCGGGCGGTGGGCCCCACCCGGGCTGTGCGCCCGGTGCGGCGCCGTAGCCGGCGTACGGACCGGGGGCGCTCCAGCCCTGCGGTGGTGCGGCCTGCGGCGGGATCTGCGGGGTGGCCGGCTGTGCGGCGTCCGGCTGTGGGGTGCCCTGCTCCGGTGCGGGGGTGGAAGGTGGTGCCGACGGCCCGGCGGCCTCATGCGGTGGCTCGGGCGAGCCGGGCGACGCCCAGCTCGGGGTGTCGGTCATCACTGCTCCTCGTAGCGGCTCTGCGGAAGATCACGGGTGCTCGTGCGACCACCGAGCGGTACCCTGTGGCGCCCATCGTGCCATGGTGGTGCCATCGGCCCCAGAGGTGTTCCCCTTGCTGATCGACAAGAGCCCGTGCGACCTGCACGGCCTGCGAACTTTGCGACGATATGACCGAGTTGGCGGGGTGCTCCGCGCCGAAATGGCACGGCTGTGCGGCACGTCACAATCCCGTAATGAGAGGATGGACGCATGAAGGGACGCGTCCTCGTCGTTGATGACGACACCGCACTGGCCGAGATGCTCGGCATCGTGCTGCGTGGTGAAGGTTTTGAACCGTTTTTCGTCGCGGATGGGGACAAGGCGCTAGCCGTGTTCCGGGAGACCAAGCCCGACCTGGTGCTCCTCGACCTGATGCTGCCCGGCCGGGACGGCATCGATGTCTGCCGGCAGATCCGCTCTGAGTCCGGCGTGCCGATCGTCATGCTCACGGCCAAGACCGACACGGTGGACATCGTGGTCGGCCTGGAGTCCGGTGCCGACGACTACGTCACCAAGCCGTTCAAGCCCAAGGAGCTGGTGGCCCGGGTACGTGCCCGGCTCCGCCGCGCCGAGGAGCCCACTCCGGAGCAGCTGACCATCGGCGACCTGGTCATCGACGTGGCCGGGCACTCGGTCAAGCGGGACGGCCGGGGCATTCCGCTGACCCCGCTGGAGTTCGACCTGCTGGTCGCGCTCGCCCGCAAGCCGTGGCAGGTGTTCACCCGCGAGGTGCTGCTGGAGCAGGTCTGGGGCTACCGGCACGCCGCCGACACCCGGCTGGTGAACGTCCATGTGCAGCGCCTCCGGTCCAAGATCGAGAAGGACCCCGAGCGGCCCGAGATCGTGGTGACCGTCCGCGGTGTCGGCTACAAGGCCGGGCCCAGCTGACGTGACGTACGACGCTGACGACACCCCGTCGGGCTCCGCCGCCGACGGGGAAGCCGCTGTGCCCGGGGCCGTGCTGAGCTCGACCGTCCAGGGCCGCGGGCCCCGGCGCGGTCCGGCCGCCCTGCTGGCCATGGTGGCGCGTCAGCTCCGGCGCCCGGTGCACCGGGTGCTCGCGCTGTACCGCCGTTCCATCCAGGTGCGGGTGGTCGCCGCGACCCTGCTGCTCTCGCTGGCCGTGGTGCTTGTGCTCGGCGTGGTGGTGGTCGCGCAGGTCCGCACCGGGCTGCTGGACGCGAAGAAGCACTCCGCGCAGGGCCAGGCCATCGGCGGCTTCCAGATCGAGCAGGAGAAGATCAACGAAGCCATCAACCTGCAGGCCAAGGCCGGGACCAGCGGCGGCGAGTCGACCGCCGACGAGCTCAGCACCTGGCTGATCAAGCAGGTCTCGGACCTCGCCAGCGGCGGCACGGGCGTCTACTCGGTGATCGCCCTGGTCCCGACCACCGACCAGGAGGAGGCCGCCCCCAGCGCCGGACTGCGCGGGGCCTGGTACTCCGGCAACATCCTGCCCAGCAGCATCCCGGCCCAGCTGCGCCGGGACGTGGCCGCCGACCCCTCGGTCGCGCACGAGAAGGTCACCGACATCCAGCGCGGCGACGGCGGCCCGTCCTACAGCGAGCCCGGCCTGGTCATCGGCAAGCAGTTCACCGGACCGGACAGCCGGCCGTACCAGCTCTACTACGTCTTCTCCTTCGGCCAGGAGACCAAGACCCTCGGCCTGGTCACCGGCACCCTGGCGACCGCCGGGGTCTTCGTGGTGATCCTGCTCGGCGGGATCGCCTGGCTGGTGGTCCGTCAGGTCGTCACCCCCGTACGGATGGCCGCCGGGATCTCCGAGCGGGTCGCCGCCGGGCACCTGGAGGAGCGGATGAAGGTGACCGGGACGGACGACATCGCCCGCCTCGGCGACTCCTTCAACCGGATGGCCAACGGTCTGCAGGCGCAGATCCGCCAGCTGGAGGAGCTCTCCCGGGTGCAGCGGCGCTTCGTCTCGGACGTCTCGCACGAGCTGCGCACCCCGCTCACCACCGTCCGGATGGCCGCCGACCTGATCTACGACAGCCGCGAGGACCTCGATCCGATGGCGGCCCGCTCCGCCGAGCTGCTCCAGGACCAGCTGGACCGCTTCGAGTCGCTGCTCGCCGACCTGCTGGAGATCAGCCGGTTCGACGCGGGCGCCGCGCTCCTGGACGCCGAGCCGGTGGACCTGCGCGACATCGTGACCCGGGTGGTGGAGGCCGCCGACCCGCTGGCCCAGGCCAAGGGCAGCGCGGTGGTCATCCGGGGTGCCGAGGACCCGGTGGTCGCCGAGGTGGACTCCCGGCGGATCGAGCGCATCCTGCGCAACCTGGTGGTCAACGCGCTGGAGCACGGCGAGGGCCGGGACGTGGTGGTCCGGCTCGGTTCGGCCGAGGGCGCGGTCGCGATCGGTGTCCGGGACTACGGCATCGGACTCAAGCCGGGCGAGGCGTCCCGGGTCTTCCACCGCTTCTGGCGCGCGGACCCGTCCCGGGTGCGGACCACCGGCGGCACCGGCCTGGGCCTGTCGATCGCGGTCGAGGACGCCCATCTGCACGGCGGCTGGCTCCAGGCCTGGGGCGAGCCGGGCGGCGGCTCGCACTTCCGGCTCACCCTGCCCCGCACCAGGGGCGGCGAGGTCGGCCGGGCGCCGTTCCGCCTCGAACCCGAGGACTCCCGGCACAACCTCGGCCTGGGCGCCCGGGGCACCCCGTACCGGCGGACCGCGCGTCCGTCGGGGGCGACCGCGCTGAGCGCCTCGGACGAGAGCACCGGCGCCGCTCCGGCGGTACCGGAGACGCCCGAGACCCCGGAGGGCGGCCTGAGCAGCTTCGGCAGCGGCCTGGGCGGGGTGCTGAGCATCGGCCCGGGGCTGGGCAAGCTGCCGTCGGCGCCGGTCTCGGACCCTTCCGACGTCCGTGCCGCCTCGGCGGGATACGGTGCCACCGGCGCCCACGTGGTGGTGGACCGGCCGCTGGTCCGTCCGGCGGCGCAGGAGCCCGAGGCGGACGACGAGGCTGCGAACGGCGCGGCCGTGGACGACGAAGCAGCGGACGACTCGGCTGCGGGTCGTGGCACTGCGGGTCGTGGCGCTGCGGAGAGCAGCGGTTCAGCTGGGCACGGTGCCGACAGGAACGGTGCTGCGGACGGCGATACGGAGGGGGCGCGGCATGCCAGGGACGGACGGCAGGACGACTGAGGCGCGCCTCGGTGCCACCGCTTCGCAGACCGACGCCGCCGGGCCGGGAGTCGGCACAGCAGCCGGACCGACCGGTGCACGAGGTCGGATACCCGGTCTCCCCGGCCCCCGGGCCGCCCGCAGGATCGGCTGGTCGGCGACGGCCGGGCTGGCCGCGCTGCTGGTCAGCGGCTGTGTCGCGATGCCCGCCGACGGCCCGTCCGAGCGGGTGGAGGTGCTGCAGGCGGCCGGAGCGGAGAACCTCCAGGTCCGGGTCTTCCCGGTGGCGCCGCACCCGGGCGAGGACCTGGCCGGTCTGCTGACCGGCTTCCTGGACGCCTCGAACGCGGACGAGCCCGACTACGCCACCGCGTCCAAGTACCTGACCGCGTCCGCGCGCAGCCAGCACCGCTGGCGGCCGGAGGCGGGCGTGACGGTGCTGGCCAAGAGCCCCAGCCGGACGATCAGCGCGCCCAAGCCAGAGGACGTGAGCATCGACATCCCGGTCACCGGGGTGAAGGTCGGGCAGATCGACGCGGCGCACACCTACCGGGTGGTGGCGAACGAGCCCTACCAGGAGAAGTTCACCTTCGTGAAGGAGAAGGAGGGGCCGGACAAGGGGGAGTGGCGGATCGATCAGCTGCCGGACGGGCTGATCGTCGACCAGACCAACTTCCGGAACGGCTACCGGGCCACCCACCGCTACTTCTACGCCGCCTCCGACCCGTCGGTGGCCGCCCAGCAGCAGCCGGTCCTGGTGCCTGACCCGATCTATCTGCGGCGTCGGACCGACCCGCTGACCGCCGCCGCCCGAGCGCTGGCCGACGGCCCCTCGGCCTGGCTGGGCAAGGCGGTGTACTCGGCCTTCGACGGTGCGAAGCTGGTCGGCGACGTCTCGGTGAGCGACAGCCGGGTGATCTCGGTCAAGGTGAACGTCCCCGACTTCGGCGCTCAGCCGAAGCTCTGCCAGCAGATGGCCGATCAGCTCTACTTCACCCTGCTCGACCAGCAGGGCAAGGGGCAGATCGAGCGGCTCGACCTGAACGGGGTCAAGGGCGGCTGCTCGCAGAACGCCTCGCAGGCCCAGGCCGTCGCCCCCGGCAGCCTGGCAGCCGGCGCGCAGGGCCTGCCGCAGGCGTACTACCTTTCGGACACCGGCAAGTTGATGCAGACCCAGGGCAGCGGCGAGGGCACGCCGGTGCTCGGCGACCTCGGGCAGCCGAAGGCCGGTCAGACACCGGTCGGTTCGGTCGCGGTGCGGCGGGACGGCAACATGGCGGCGGCCGTCAGCAGTGACCAGCGGCAGCTCTTCGTGGCCGGACTCGGCACGAACGAGCGGCTGGGCACTCCGGTCGCCACCAGCGCCGCCACCTCGCCGAACCAGGGCCTGACCTCGCTCAGTTGGGACGGCCGCCAGGACCTGTGGCTGGTCGACCGCGACCCGGCGGCCGCCAGGGTGCTGATGGTGCGCGGCCGTTCGGTGGTCCCCGTCGAGGTCGGCGAGCTCGGCGGACGTACCGTGCAGTCGCTCAAGGTCGCCTCGGACGGGGTGCGGGCGGCACTCGTCCTGGCGGACAGCTCCGGTGCGCGGACGCTGATGGTGGGGCTGGTGGTGCACTCGGGCACACCGGCCAAGCCGGAGGCGCAGATCACCGGTCTGCGGCCGGTGGCGCCGCTGCTCAGCGAGATCGCCTCGGTCTCCTGGGCGGACACCGACCAGCTGCTGGTGCTCGGCAAGGAGCCGGGCAAGCTTCAGCAGCTGCACTACGTGGGCACGGACGGTTCGCAGAACACCGACTCCCCGCTGCAGGGTGGCGAGTCGATGATCTCGGTCTCGGCCTCGGAAGCCCGCTCGGGCGACCAGGCGCTGCCGGTGCTGGCGGTCTCGAAGGACAACGAGATCTACCGGCTCCAGGGCAGCCAGTGGCGCGAGGCCGCGCCGCAGCACCACGGCACCTCCTTCACCTACCCGGGCTGAGTAGCCGCCCCTCGGCTGCCGGAGCCGGGGCCGCGCGGCCGGTCGAGCCGGGCGCAGCGCCCTGCGGAGCGCGCCGGACGGTGGCGGCCACGGTCGCGGCGGCCGACGGCGGGTGGCCGACCGCGCCCAGTGCGCGGGCGGCCTCGGCGAGACTCGCCCCGGTGGTGACCAGGTCGTCCACCAGGATCGGCCGACCGCCCGTCAGCCGGGCGGCCAGGTGCGCCGGCACCGTGAGCGCGCCGTGCAGGTTCCGCCGCCGCTCGACGGCGGTCAGCCCGGACTGGTCGGCGACGGCCCGCCCGTGCCGCAGGACGGGAGCGACCGCGGCCCGCAGACCGCCCCGGCGCAGCTCCCGGGCCGCCGCGCGGGCCAGCCGCAGGGTCGGGTCGTGCCCGCGGGCCCGGACGGCCCGCCGGGTGGAGGGCACCGGCACCAGTAGGACGGGCCCGGCGTCCGCCCCCGGGACGAGCTCCGCGGCGGCGTGGCCGAGCGCGGCGCGGACCGCGACCGCGAGTGCCCCGCCGAGCGGCCCGGCCAGGGAGAGCGCGCCGCGCTCCTTGTGGGCGAGCAGCAACTGCCGTACCGGGTCGGCGTAGGGCGCGGCGGCGTACAGCGGGGGCAGCCCGGCCGGTGGCGGCCGCGGGCCCGCGGGCTCGGCGTGGGCGGCTCGCAGCACGGCCCGGCAGGACGGGCAGAGGGGGCTGTGCCCGGTGCGGCAGCCCGCGCAGCGGGCCGGGAGCAGCAGGTCCAGCAGGTCGCGGAACAGGGAGCCGGACAGACCGCCGGACGGAGAGCCGACGGCGGAGGCGGCATCGGCGGCGGGCCAGGCGACCGGGATGCCGACTGGGACGCCGACTGGGACGGTTGCGGGAACGGCGGCGTGATGGGGAACGAGATCCGGCACGACTCCTCCCTAGGGCTTCCGGGAGCGGAGACTGGGCCTTACGGTGGACGCCCCCGGCGTCGTTGTCCAGCCGTTTACCGCCGTTTCACCCGCAAGAGGGTAAACAAGGTAAAACAGCCGGACCGGCGACATCACGCCGCTACCTTGTTCGACTGGGGAGGCGAAATCCCCTTCGCGGGTGTTCGATAAGGCTCCAAGGGGTTTCAAGCGTTCCTGGTGGGGAGGAAGTGAGGTGAGGGCCAGTCGCGATGGCCGCCCTCGGTGACGGGGGCACCTCCCGGCGAGAGCCGGCAGAGGAGGGGCGGCAGGCACGGGCTGGTCCGGCTGGGTCTCAGCCCGATCCGGTGAGCACTCCGGATCGGCGTCAGCACGAGGGATCGGAGTTCTGCGTGGACATCGTCGTCAAGGGCCGCAAGACCGAGGTGCCCAAGAGGTTCCGCGAGCACGTGGCCGAGAAGCTGGAGAAGGTCCAGAGGTTCGACGGCAAGGTGATCAGCCTCGACGTCGAGGTGTCCAAGGAGCACAACCCGCGTCAGGCCGACCGGTCCGAGCGGGTGGAGATCACCCTCCGTACCCGTGGCCCGGTGATCAGGGCCGAAGCCGCCGCTGGTGACCCGTACGCGGCGCTCGACCTGGCCTCGGCCAAACTGGACGCGCAGCTGCGCAAGTCCGCCGACCGCCGCCGGGTGCACAAGGGTGGCACCGGCGGCCGCACTCCGATCAGTGTCGCGGAGGCGACGGCCGCACTGGCGGCACTCCCCGAGACGGCACCGGCCGGCGGGGCGGCCAACGGCGCGGTCCGCAAGACCATGATGGGATCCCTGGAGGTGGAGGGCGACGGACCGCTCGTCGTCCGCGAGAAGACGCACCCCGCCGCGCCCATGTCGCTGGATCAGGCGCTGTACGAGATGGAGCTCGTCGGCCACGACTTCTACCTGTTCGTGGACAAGGACAGCGGGCTGCCGAGCGTGGTCTACCGCCGGCACGGCTACCACTACGGTGTCATCCACCTGGAGCCGAACGGCGCGGCCGTCGGAGAGATCGGCGGCGTCGGCGGGGCCGGCGGCGCGATCGGTGAACCGGACGAGGACTGACCCCGGCCGGTAGCGGCGACCACGGCCGACGACCACGGCACACACGCCGGCAGCGGCAGGCAGCCGCCGTCGGCACAACGGAACAGATCGACGGTCCGGGTGACCCCGGTGGCCACGGCCACCGGGGTCACCCGGCTGGGCGGTCCGACGTCGGAGGGTGACCGGGCGGTGGCTACGCCGTGGAATGATTGCCCGGACACTGACCGACGAGGGGGGAGGAGCGGATGGGGGATCACTTCAGGCCCGGTGCGGGGGGAGGCATCGGCGCCGGGCAGGGCCGGGAGCGGCTGGGGGAGTTCGCGGAACCGGAGTGCCCGGCGGAGCAGGCGGAGCCGATCCGGGTCCTGGTGGTCGACGACCACGCACTGTTCCGCCGCGGCCTGGAGATCGTGCTGGCCGAGGAGGAGGACATCACGGTCATCGGCGAGGCCGGGGACGGCGCCGAGGCCGTGCTCAAGGCTGCCGACCTGTTGCCCGACATCATCCTGATGGATGTCCGGATGCCGCGGCGCAGCGGTATCGAGGCCTGCACCGCGATCAAGGACGTGGTGCCCAGCGCCAAGATCATCATGCTGACGATAAGCGACGAGGAAGCCGACCTCTACGAGGCGATCAAGGCCGGAGCCACCGGCTACCTGCTCAAGGAGATCTCCACCGACGAGGTCGCCACCGCGATCCGAGCGGTGGCCGACGGCCAGTCGCAGATCAGCCCGTCGATGGCCTCCAAGCTGCTCACCGAGTTCAAGTCGATGATCCAACGGCGTTCCGACGACCGGGAGTTGGTCCCGGCGCCCCGGCTCACCGACCGGGAGCTGGAGGTGCTCAAGCTGGTGGCGACCGGGATGAACAACCGGGAGATCGCCAAGGCGCTGTTCATCAGCGAGAACACCGTGAAGAACCACGTCCGGAACATCCTGGAGAAGCTGCAGCTGCACTCCCGGATGGAGGCCGTGGTCTACGCGATGCGGGAGAAGATCCTCGAAATAGGCTGACCGTCGGCCCGGTTGCCGCCCTACTGCGCCAACAGCCGCTCCAGGGCGGGCCGCAGCCGCTCCTCGGCCAGGGTCTCGACCCGGACGGTGTCGCAGCCCACCCATTCGGCGGCCTCGCGCAGCGCCCCGGCCAGCGCCTCGACGTGCTTCGGCGCGTCCAGCGAGACCCGCCGTGCCACCAGCGTCCGCCCCACGCGGGCCGGGTCGACCCGGCCGACCAGGCGGCCGCCCGCCAGCAGTGGCATGGCGAAGTACCCGTGCACCCGCTTGTGCCGGGGGGTGTACGCCTCCAGCCGGTGCACCATGCCGAAGATCCGCTCGGTCCGGGCGCGGTCCCAGACCAGCGAGTCGAAGGGGGAGAGCAGCGTCGTACGGTGCCGCCCGCGCGGCTCGCTCGCCAGGGCCGCCGGGTCGGCCCAGGCGGGCGCGCCCCAGCCGGCCACCTCGACCGGTACCAGCGGGGAGTCCGCCAGTACCGAGTCGACCTGGTCGGCCCTGAGCCGGTGATAGTCCATCAAGTCCGCCCTGGTGGCCACCCCGAGGGCGGCGCCGGCCTGGGCGACCAGTCTGCGCAGGCACTCGGCGTCGGTCGGCTCCTGGCCGAACAGATCGGCCGGGATGGCCTGTTCGGCGAGCTCGTACACCCGCTTCCAGCTGCGCCGCTCGGTGCAGACCACGTCGCCGAAGGCCAGTGCCCGCTCGACCGCGATCTTGGTGTCGGACCAGTCCCACCACTCCGAGGTCTTCTTGGCCCCGCCCAACTCGGTGGAGGTGAGCGGGCCCTCGGCGCGCAGCTTGTCCAGCACGTGCCGGTACGTCTCCGGGGTCACCTGGTGGCCCCAGGGGTGGCCGCGGTCGCGGTAGCGGCGGCGCCGGAAGGCGAACAGCGGCCACTCCTCCACCGGCAGGATGCAGGCCGCGTGCGACCAGTACTCGAAGGTGCTCTCCGCGCCCCAGTAGGCCGACTCGACGGCGGTGCGGCCCACCGCGCCCAGGCGCGCGTACGGGACCAGTTCGTGCGAGCGGGCCAGCACGGAGATGGTGTCCAGCTGCACCGCGCCCAGATGCCGCAGCACCCCGCGCACCCCGGCCCGGCGATCCGGGGCGCCGAGCAGGCCCTGGGCCCATAGGGCGATCCGGCGGGCCTGGTCGGCGGAGAGCGTCGCGGCGGGGGTCGAGGTCATGCTCGCGAGCCTAGAACGGGGCACTGACACCGCCGGACCCGGCGGCGATACCCTGAGCCCACCGGACAGAGGGGGAGGTGGCACGTGGGCTGGCTGTGGGCACTGATCCCCGCCGTGGTCGTCGGCGGGGGCTGGGTCGAGCGGAACGTACGGGGTGCGCTGAGAACCAGGCACAAGCGGAAGTTGGAGCTGCTCCGGATCGCGGACCGGCAGCGGCTCGAGCTGGAGGCGGCGAAGCGGCCGCCGGAGCCGATCTGCGGCTGCACCCACCACCTCGCCAAGCACGACCGGACCGGCCGCTGCCACGAGCAGGTCGAGTGCCCGGTGGCGTGGGACGCGGACCGGAAGCCGGTACGGTATGAGCCGAGGCCGTGCAACTGCCAGCAGTACATCGGCCCGGAACCGCTGGGCACCGTCTTCGCGGCCGAGTTGATCGATCCTCGCTGAACTTCCTTCCGCGGTGCCCCTTTTGCCCCTGAGCGTGCCGCTAGGGGGCATTCCTCTCCCGGGTGACACGGGAATACCGTGCTGACGCACCTCCCAACGCGTTGGCCTCCTCGCATACGATGGCCCGTACGGTGGGGTGTCCCACCTCGCAGTAAGTCCAGAGCCGATCCAGGCAAGGAGCCCGCTCAAGTGTCCGTCTTCGACAAGATCCTGCGCGCCGGCGAAGGCAAGATCCTTCGCAAGCTGCAGCGGATTGCTGCCCAGGTCAACTCCATCGAAGAGGACTTCGTCAACCTCACGGACGACGAGCTGCGCGCACTGACCGACGAGTACAAGCAGCGCCTCGCCGACGGCGAGAGCCTGGACGACATCCTGCCCGAGGCGTTCGCGACGGTCCGCGAGGCGGCCAAGCGCGTCCTCGGTCAGCGGCACTACGACGTCCAGCTGATGGGCGGCGCGGCGCTGCACTTCGGCTACGTCGCCGAGATGCGCACCGGTGAGGGCAAGACCCTGGTCGGCACCCTGCCCGCCTACCTCAACGCGCTGACCGGCCAGGGCGTCCACCTGATCACCACCAACGACTACCTCGCCGAGCGCGACTCGGAGTGGATGGGCCGGGTGCACCGCTTCCTCGGCCTCGAGGTCGGCGTGATCCTCGGCAACATGTCGCCCGCCGAGCGCAAGCGCCAGTACGCCTGCGACATCACGTACGGCACCAACAACGAGTTCGGCTTCGACTACCTGCGCGACAACATGGCCTGGTCGCAGGACGAACTGGTCCAGCGCGGCCACAACTTCGCGGTGGTCGACGAGGTCGACTCGATCCTCATCGACGAGGCCCGTACCCCGCTGATCATCTCCGGCCCGGCCGACCAGGCGACCAAGTGGTACGCCGACTTCGCCAAGCTGGTGCTGCGCCTGAAGATCGACCGCGACTACGAAGTGGACGAGAAGAAGCGCACCGTCGGTGTGCTGGAGGAGGGTGTCGGCCGGGTCGAGGACTACCTCGGCATCGACAACCTCTACGAGTCGGTGAACACCCCGCTGGTCGGCTTCCTGAACAACGCCATCAAGGCCAAGGAGCTCTACAAGCGGGACAAGGACTACGTCGTCATGAACGGCGAAGTCATGATCGTCGACGAGCACACCGGCCGTATCCTGGCCGGCCGCCGCTACAACGAGGGCATGCACCAGGCGATCGAGGCGAAGGAGGGGGTGGAGGTCCAGAACGAGAACCAGACGCTGGCCACCATCACCCTGCAGAACTTCTTCCGTCTGTACGACAAGCTGTCCGGCATGACCGGTACCGCCACCACCGAGGCGGCCGAGTTCCACCAGATCTACAAGCTCGGCGTGGTCCCGATCCCGACCAACAAGAACCCGCTGCGCATCGACCAGCCCGACCTGATCTACAAGTCGGAGCCGGCCAAGTTCGCCGCCGTGGTCGAGGACATCGTCGAGAAGCACGAGAAGGGCCAGCCGGTGCTGGTCGGCACCGTGTCGGTCGAGAAGTCCGAGTACCTCTCCCAGGAGCTGCGCAAGCGCGGCGTCCCGCACGAGGTGCTGAACGCCAAGCACCACGAGCGCGAGGCGCTGATCATCGCGCAGGCCGGGCGCAAGGGCGCCGTCACCGTCGCCACCAACATGGCCGGCCGCGGTACCGACATCATGCTCGGCGGCAACGCCGAGCACCTCGCCGCGGCCGAGCTGGCCCAGCGCGGTATCACCCCGGAGGCGCCGGAGGAGTACGACGCCGCCTTCCCGGGCGCGCTGGAGAAGGCCAAGGCGGCCGTCAAGGCCGAGCAGATCGAGGTCCAGGAGCTCGGCGGCCTCTACGTGCTGGGCACCGAGCGGCACGAGTCCCGCCGGATCGACAACCAGCTGCGCGGCCGTTCCGGCCGTCAGGGCGACCCGGGCGAGTCCCGGTTCTACCTCTCGCTCGGCGACGACCTGATGCGGCTCTTCAAGGCCGGCATGGTCGAGCGCGTGCTCTCGATGGCCAACGTGCCCGAGGACGTGCCGATCGAGTCCAAGATGGTGACGCGCGCGATCGCCTCCGCGCAGACCCAGGTCGAGCAGCAGAACTTCGAGATCCGCAAGAACGTCCTCAAGTACGACGAGGTGCTCAACCGCCAGCGCGAGGTCATCTACGCCGAGCGCCGCCGCGTCCTGGAGGGCGAGGACCTGCAGGAGCAGGTCGGCCACTTCATGGACGACACCGTCGAGGCGTACGTCACCGCAGCGACCGGCGAGGGCTTCGAGGACGACTGGGACCTGGAGAAGCTCTGGGCCGCCCTCAAGCAGCTCTACCCGATCACCCTCGACCTGGAGGGGCTGGAGGAGGAGGCCGGCGGCCAGGCCGGGCTCACCCCCGAGTTCCTCACCCGGGTCCTGCAGGAGGACATCCAGGCCCAGTACGGCGCCCGCGAGGACCAGCTCGGCTCGGAGATCATGCGCGAGCTGGAGCGCCGGGTCGTCCTCTCGGTGCTCGACCGCCGCTGGCGCGAGCACCTCTACGAGATGGACTACCTGCAGGAGGGCATCGGCCTGCGGGCGATGGCGCAGCGCGACCCGCTGGTCGAGTACCAGCGCGAGGGCTTCGACATGTTCACCGCGATGATGGAGGGCATCAAGGAGGAGTCCGTCGGCTACCTGTTCAACCTGGAGGTCCAGGTCGAGCAGCAGGTCGAGGAGGTCCCGGTCGAGGACCAGGCGATCGAGGAGGCCAGCGTGCTGCTGGAGAAGCTCGCCAAGGACTCCGGCGTCGCCCGCCCCGAGATCAAGGCCAAGGGCCTGGAGGCCCCCAAGCCGCAGCGTCTGCACTACACCGCTCCCACGGTGGACGGCGACGAGACGGTCATCGAAGGCGACTTCGACGAGTCCGGTGCGGACGGTGACGGCGACGGCCTGACCCGGGCCGAGCGCCGCAAGGCCGCGAAGGCGGCCAAGGGGCGTCGCCGCAAGGTCTGACGCTTCGCCGAGTCCGGCTTTTCGGGGCGCCGCTTCCCGCGCGTGCGGGGGGTGGCGCCCTGTGGCGTCTGTGGGGGCGCGCGCCCGGGCGGGACGATCGACGGGGCCGCTCTTCGGGGCGGGGAGACCTGGTGGAACGGCTGGAGTGGGGGCCGGTCAGCGGGCTTCGACGGCGGCGCACTGCCACTGGTCGGTCCGGCGGTGCTGTTCGAGGCGGAAGGCGACCATGTGGTGGCGGTGCCCGAACTCGACCCGGACGCAGACCTCCAGCGCGCCGGGCCCCGGTGCGGAGTCGTAGACCCGCCCGAGCCGGTGGCCGACGACCCGGCCGCGCGGGCGCAGCGGGCCGCTCCTGACCAGGGCGGTGAGCTGCTGGTAACCGGGAACGGTGGTGTGCCGCTGGAGCTGCCCGGCCGGGCGGCGGCCGGTGAGGACCTCCACCAGCCGGTGCGCGAAGCGGGCGGCCAGCTCGCTGTGGCCGCCGCCGTGCGCCGGGGCGCAGGCGGCGCGCGGGTGGCGCGGCCGACGCGGCTCGCTCAGGGCGCGGGCCGGGGCGGGGACGGCATGTGCGGGGCCGCCCTGGACAGCGGGCGCGACGGCGGGAGCCGGTGCCGTGCAGGAGCGCGGGTGCGCGAGCGGGCGGCGGGCGTGCGGGTGTCCGGTGGCGTGGACCAGGGGGCGTACGCGCGGAGCGCGGAGCGTCGCGAGTTGCGGGACGGCTGCGGGCTCGACCATGGGCGGTACCTCCGGCGGATGGGTGTCGGTGGACGGCAGGGCCTGTCGAAGACCTTGGTACCCGGGCCGCCGGGGGTGGGGCAATCACCCCTCGGCGCGCGGAGCGGGCGCGCGCCGAGTCACCTATCCGGGTGATGTCCCTTGCGCCCCGTGGGGTCCGGGGCCGGTAGCACGGGCCGCGGGTTGACGTCGGCGGGTGGCCGGGGGCGCTCGAAGGGGGACGTACGCTGGTTGGCATTCGCGGCGCGAGCCGGGTGCCGTACCGGGTGTACCGGCCGGTAGCCAGGAGGATCGGGGAAAACGATCCGGAGACCGGAGAGGCGGCAGCGGAATGATGACTCAGCCATCGGCCGAGTCGGCAGGGGTGGCGGGGACGGCGGCGGGGCCGGTGAAGGCCCCCGGTGCGTCCTCGACGGCGGCTGCCACCGCACGGTCCGGCCCCGAGCGGACCGGGGGGGAGCGCGGTGCCGCGAAGGTCGACGGCAGCCCCGACGGCACCGGGGCCGACCGGGGGCGGCGCCCGGCGGGCGGGCTGGACCGGGTGCCGGTGAACGGCGCCCTGGTGGATGTCGTCGCGCGGAGCGGCACGGCGCCGACCGTCCCCGGCGCGGACGGCGTCCGGCGTGGCCTGGTGCTCGGCGGCGGCGGCATGCTGGGCGCGGCGTGGACCATCGGGGCGCTCTGCGCGATCGAGGAGAGCACCGGCTGGCAGCCCGGCCGTGCGGAGGTGATCCTCGGGACGTCCGCCGGCTCGATCCTGGGCACGATGCTGGCTGCCGGGGTGCGGGCCGAGGAACTGCGGGACCACCAGCGTGGCCTGCCGATCCGTACCGGTCCGCTGGCCGGCGTGGAGTTCGACTACGACACCGCCGTCGGTGGTGCGCTGCCGCCGCGCCCCCGCCCGGGGATCGGCTCTCCCGGCCTGCTGCGGGATGCGGTCCGGCACCCGCGCGAGTACCCGTTCCTGACCATGGTCTCGGCCGTGGTGCCGACCGGTCGCGGCTCGGTGGCGCCGGTGGGCGAGCTGGTGCGGGGACTTCTCGACGAGGACGGCTGGCCGCTCGGATCCGGCCTGCGGGTGGCCGCGGTGGACTACCGCACGGGCCGCCGGGTGGTCTTCGGCGACCCGGACGCGCCGGAGGCCGACGTGGCCCAGGCGGTGATGGCCTCCTGCGCGATCCCCGGCTGGTTCGCACCGGTGGACGTGGCCGGCAGCCCGTACGTGGACGGCGGCTGCTGGTCGGCCACCAACGCCGACCTGATGGCCGAACGCGAACTGGACGAGGTGTACGTGCTGGCGCCGATGGCGCTGCGGCCCGCGTGGGCGGGCCCCGCTCGGGTGGACGCGGGACGCGGCACGGTCGCCGCCCTGCGCGAGTGGCGGGACCGGGACCGCCCGAAGGGCGTGCTGGCCCAGCTGGTCAGCCGCTACCGCCGCGCCGTGACCCGGCAGATGCTCCGGGAGGCCCGCCGCCTGCGGGATTCGGGCGTCCGGGTGCGGCTGCTGGCGCCGACCCTGGAGGATCTGGCGGTGATGGGGCCCAACATGATGGATCCGGCCCGCCGCCCCGAGGTCCTGGAGACCGCGCTGCGGACCAGCCGGTCGGCGCTGACCGCCGTACGGTGACCCTCGGCCGGCGGGCGTCGAGCACACCGCCGCCCGCAGCCCCCCACCCTGGGCGCCCGCCCGGGGTGGGGGGCGGGGTGTGAGCCGTATTCTTGGTGCGCGGTGTGATCAGCCGTCCGTTGTGGCCCCGCTGTTGGAAGAACCCGAAGACCCGAAGAACCGGAGTGCCCCCGATGCGCGTGTACGTGCCCACCACGTTGAACGGTCTGGCGGCGGCGCACCCGGGCGGTGCACTCGACCAGTCGGCGGCCTACGCCGTCACTCCCGCACTGCGCGAGTGGTACGTCAGCGACGACCTGGAGGAGCTGGAGTACGCGGCGCTGAACCGGGCTGCCCAGGGCTCGCTGCGCCTGCTCGCCGCCGATCCGCAGGCCCCGCGCCGCCGTGTGGTGGTGGCGGTCGAGGTGGCGGACTCGGCGGTGCGCCCGTTCCCCGGCGACGAGTACCAGGACCAGGCCTCGCTCGGCCGGGTCGAGCTGGTGGGCCCGGTCCGGCTGGCCAAGGCCGCCGCCGTGCATGCCGATGTCGCCGACACCGAGGTGGTCGAGGACGTGACGGCCGCCGCCGAGGCGATCGCGGCCGCCGACAAGGGCGATGCGGACGCCCAGTTCACCGTGGACGGCGCGGAGGACCACGACCTGCTCTGGTTCGCCACCCAGGAGATCCCGTCCCTGCTCGCCTGAGAGTTTTCTGAGGGCGTTCTGAGGGCGCCCAGGCTGCCGCCCGGTGACCGCTCCCGGGTGGCAGCGGTACGGCGGTCCCGGGGTGGTCGGGGCGGCGGAAGACGGTCCACCGTGAGGTCTCGGGGTGCGGACGCTCCCGCCGTTCCCCGTCGGCTGTGATCTCTGCGCGGGCGGTGCGGCCCGCTGCGGACGGTTCTGTGATCTGCGTCTCGTGGTGTCAACCCGGTCGGGTTCCCAGGCGTAGACGGATCAGAAACCGATCTTGCAAGGAGCCGGCGTTGACCGAGGAGGAGTTCACCGAGTTCTACACCCACTCGGTCAGTCGGCTCACCGGACAGCTGTACGTGATGACCGGAGACCTGCACGAGGCGCAGGACGTGGTCCAGGAGGCCTTCGTCCGGGCCTGGGGCAAGCGTCGGCAGCTGGAGCGTGAGCGCGCCCCCGAGGCGTGGGTGCGCACGGTCGCGTGGCGGCTGGCGATCAGCCGGTGGCGGCGCGTGCGGGGCGGCCGGCAGGCCTGGATCCGGCGCGCGGACCCCGAGTCCGCGGCGGGACCCGATCCCGCCGCCGTGGACTTGGACACCGCCCTGCGCGCGCTTCCCGCGCGGCAGCGTCTGTGCGCCGCCCTGTTCTACGTGTGCGACCTGCCGGTGGAGCACATCTCCGCCGAGACGGGCATGGCCGTCGGCACCGTCAAGACCCACCTGTCCCGGGCCCGGGCCGCTCTCGCGGGCCACCTCGACCAGCCTGCACACACCGGGGAGAACCGTGACGCCTGACCGCAACGACCCGGTGACAGCCGCACTGCGCCGGGCCGCGAGCTCGGCCGAGCAGCTGGCGGCCCCCGCGAACGTGCGGGTGATCGCCGTGCGGGGACGGCGTCGCCGTCGCCGCCAGGCTCTTGCCATGGCGGGCGGACTCGCGGGCCTGTGCGGCACCGCCGTGGCGCTGGTCGCCCTCGCCGTCGGCCCGGCCCCGGCGCCGGGCCCGGCGACCGTTCCGGCGACCCGGCCGAGCGTCACCTCGGGCCCTTCGGCCACCGACACGTCACGCCCCTCACCGGCGAACTCCCGGCCGCAGCCGGGCAGTCCGCAGGCGAGCGTGACCCGACCGCCTGCGCCCGGCAGCTCATCGGTCCTTCCCCACCCGGGTGGCTCGGTCCCCGCCAGTCCCACACCCAGTCTCACCTCCAGTGCCACTCCCAGCGCCACTCCGAGCTGACCCGTCACCGCGAACCGCACTTCCTACCGAACCCGGGAAACCATGACGCCGTCGTCCCTCGCGCAGCACGCCCCGACCCCGACCGGCGCCGGGCGGCCGGAACCCACCGAGTACGATGCGCCGGCCCCGGCCGACCGCGTGCGGCCCCTCCACCCGCCGATATCCGGCCAGCCCGCCGGTGCGGGCCACACCTCCGGCTCCCGCCCGCCACTGCCGGACCGCCTGCGGCGGGCCGGGCACGCGGCCTGGCCGGCGCTGGTGGTCTACGCCACGACCGCGCTGCTGCACCTCGTACTCCTGGCGGCGATGAACCCGCCGGGCGGCCCCGGGATCCATAGGCGGCTGCTCGCCTGGGACGGCCTGCTGTACACGACGATCGCCGCACAGGGCTACCCCGACGGCTTCACCTACAGGCCCACGGGCGAGCTCACCGGCAACAACCTGGCATTCTTCCCGCTGTTCCCGCTGCTGGCCCGGGGCGTCCACGGCCTGACCGGTCTGGACCACGGCACGGCCGCGATCGTGACCGCCCACCTCGCCCTGGTCGCCGCGCTCATCACCGTCCACCTGCTGCTGACCCGGCTGTACGGACGGCGCACGGCCACCATCGCCATCGTCCTGCTGGCCGCCGCCCAGCCCATGTCCCTCGCCTTCCTCATGGCCTACAGCGAGTCACTGTTCGTCGCCCTGGCCGCAGGCACCCTGCTCGCCGCCCACCGAAAAGCCTGGCTCACCGCCGGCACCCTGGCGCTGCTCACCGGCCTCACCCGGCCGGCCGCCGCGGCGGTCGTGGCGGCGCTGGCCGTCGCCGCCGCCCTGCACCTCCTGCGGACCCGGCGCCTGGCCTGGCGCCCGATCGCCGCCGTCGCCCTCGCCTGTACCGGCACGCCCCTCTACCTGTGGTGGGTGGGGCAGCGCGTCGGCCGGCCGGACGCCTGGTTCACCATCCAGGAAGCCGGCTGGGGCACCCACTGGGACAACGGCAGCTCCTTCGTCCACTTCCTCGGCGAGACGCTGGCACGCGGCGACGGCTGGGTCCCCGTCAGCACCGCCGTCCTGCTCCTCGCCGTGATCGCCGCCACCGCCGTCGCCTGGCAGCGCACCACCTGGCCACCGCTGCTCGTCTACGGGACCGGCATCCTGGTGCTCACCCTCGGGCAGAGCAACTTCTACCACTCCAAGCTGCGCCTGCTGGTCCCCGCCCTGGTGTTCCTCGTCCCCGCCGCGCGCGCCCTCACCCGGGCACGCACCGGCACCGTCGCGATCGTGCTGACCGGCGGCGCGCTGTTCGGCTGCTGGTACGGCGCCTACATGCTCACCACCTGGCACTACGCGATCTGACCACCCGGTCCGCCCGCCGGCCCGGCCACGGCGGTTTTTCCTGCCGCTTGACAGTTCCGGCTACCGTTCCCGGGTGCGTACTCACATCGTCTGGGACTGGAACGGCACGCTCTTCCACGACATGGCGGCGGTGCTCGAAGCGAGCAACGCCGCCTTCGCCACCGTGGGGATCGCCCCGATGACCCTTCAGCAGTACCGGGACTCGTACGAGATCCCGATCCCGCGCTTCTACGAGCGCCTGCTCGGCCGGGCCCCGAGCCAGGCGGAGTGGGAGCAGCTGGACGGTGTCTTCCACGACCGGTACACCGAGCTGCGGGGCGGCTGCGGTCTCACCGAAGGTGCGTCGGCGCTGCTGCGCGACTGGCAGGCGGCGGGCAACAGCCAGTCGCTGCTGTCGATGTACGAGCACGAGCAGCTGGTGCCGGTGGTGGACGCCTTCAGGATCACTCCGCACTTCGTCCGGGTGGACGGGCGGGTCGGGGATGCGGGTGGGCGGAAGGCCGGTTTCCTGGCCCGGCACCTGGCGGCGCTGGCCCCTGCGGTCGAGCCGGGGCGCACCGTACTGATCGGGGACGCGGCGGACGACGCGCTGGCGGCGCTGGAGTCGGGCGCGCACGCGGTGCTGTACACGGGCGGTTCGCACAGCCGGGCCAAGCTGGAGCAGGTCGGCGTGCCGGTGGTGGACACCCTCACGGAGGCGGTGGAGCTGGCGGCGCGGATCGCGTCGTAGGGCACGGGGGCCCGGGCAGCCTCCGGCGGGCGCAGCGACCCCGCTCCTTGCGGCGTGTCATCGGCGGCCGGCGGGGCACCGGGTGGTCAGTCTGGGATCGCCCCCGGACGACGACCCCGGACCGATCGGAGCTCCCCATGCCCATCGACGCAGTGACCCAGGTACCGGTCCCGGCCAATGAGCCGGTGCACTCCTACGCTCCCGGGAGCCCCGAGCGGGACCGGCTGGAGGCGAGGCTGGACGAGCTGGCCGCCGAGCCGATCCCGCTGCCGATGACGATCGGCGGTGCGCAGCGGTTCGGCGGTGGTGAGCGGATCGACGTGGTCCAGCCGCACCACCACGCCGCCAAGCTGGGAGTGCTCGGCAACGCGACCCGGGAGGATGCCCGGCTGGCGGTGGACGCGGCGCTCGCGGCGGCGCCCGAGTGGCGTTCGCTCTCCTTCGACGACCGGGCGGCGGTCTTCCTGCGGGCGGCCGATCTGCTGGCCGGTCCGTGGCGGGAGACGGTCGCGGCGGCGACCATGCTCGGCCAGTCGAAGACGGTGCAGCAGGCCGAGATCGACGCTCCGTGCGAGCTGGTGGACTTCTGGCGCTTCAACGTGCAGTTCGCCCGGCAGGTCCTGGCCGACCAGCCACTCTCCTCGCCGGGGGTGTGGAACCGCACCGACCACCGTCCGCTGGAGGGTTTCGTCTACGCGGTGTCGCCGTTCAACTTCACCGCCATCGCCGGCAACCTGCCGACCGCGCCGGCGCTGATGGGCAACACCGTGGTCTGGAAGCCGTCACCGACCCAGACGCTCTCCGCGTACTACCTGATGCGGGTGCTGGAGGCGGCCGGGCTGCCGCCCGGGGTGATCAATCTGGTGACCGGGGACGGGCAGCAGCTGTCCCAGGTGGCGCTGGCCGACCCGGCGCTGGCCGGGCTGCACTTCACCGGTTCGACCAGGACGTTCCAGACGCTCTGGCAGACCATCGGCGCCAACATCGGCTCGTACCGGGCGTACCCCAGGATCGTCGGCGAGACCGGCGGCAAGGACTTCCTGCTCGCGCACCCTTCGGCGGACCCGGAGGTGCTGAGGACGGCGATGCTCCGGGGAGCGTTCGAGTACCAGGGGCAGAAGTGCTCGGCACTCTCCCGGGCGTATCTGCCGCGCGGGATCTGGCTGCGGATCAAGGACGAGTTCCTGGCCGAGGTGGACGCGCTGCCCGTCGGCGACGTCTGCGACCTGACCAACTTCATGGGCGCGCTGATCGACCGCCGGGCGTACGGCCGGGTCCGGGCGGCGATCGACCGGGCCCGGCAGGACCCGGCCGTGGAGCTGGTGGCGGGCGGCCAGTACGACGACGCGATCGGGTACTTCGTCAGGCCGACCGTGCTGGTCTCGGCCGACCACCGCAACGAGATCTTCCACACCGAGTACTTCGGCCCGATCCTGGCCGTCCACGTCTACGAGGACGCCCGCTGGGCAGAGGCGCTGGAGCGGGTGGACACCGGGGCGCCGTACGGCCTGACCGGGGCGGTGATCGCCCAGGACCGGTACGCGATCGCCCGGGCGGTGGAGCAACTCCGCTTCTCCGCAGGCAACTTCTACATCAACGACAAGCCGACCGGTGCGGTGGTCGGCCAGCAGCCGTTCGGCGGCGGACGGGCCTCGGGGACCAACGACAAGGCGGGGGCGATGCAGAACCTGCTGCGCTGGACCTCGGCGCGTTCGATCAAGGAGACCTTCGTGCCGCCGACCGACCACCGGTACCCCCACATGCGCTGACGGTGCCCGTCAGGGGGCGTGGAGCGGCTCCCGGGAGCCCGCCGAACCTGACAGAGCCTGACACGCCGCCAGGCCACTTTGGACAAGATGTCCAGGACGGATCGATCTTCCTACGGGTTTGTGCCTTCATGTCCCCTGACACCTTCGTTTGCTCCGGCTAGGCTGGCTGGCGTCGTCGGGTTGGCAATCCAGGCCAAAGGACCTCACGTACCCAGATGGAGGGCAAGTCATGCGTGACATGGCGGCCTTTCGTAACCACCCATTAGGGCGGAATCTGGATCATGAGGGAGGATTGCAGACAGACCCGGCGGTGCACACCCGACACCACCGAGTCACGCAACGGCGCGCGACAGGAGCCAGACAGCCATGCAGACCAAGCTGGACGCAGCCAAGGCCGAACTGCTCACCAGGGCAGCAGCAGCCGCTGAGAACAGCCAGGTGGGGGGAGCGGCGCAGGGCGAAGGGCTGAGCAACGGTGCTCTGACCGCATACCTGCACCACTACTACCTCCACACCGCGCCCGAGGACCTGATCGACCGGGATCCGGTCGACGTCTACGGTGCGGCCGCCTCCCACTACCGGCTGGGGCTCAAGCGGCCCCAGGGCACCGCCGAGGTCCGGGTGTACACCCCGACCGTCGAAGAGAACGGCTGGTCCTGCGGCCACACCGTGGTCGAGGTGGTCACCGACGACATGCCCTTCCTGGTCGACTCGGTCACCAACGAGCTGACCCGTGAGGACCGCGGCATCCACGTGGTCATCCACCCCCAGCTGGCCGTCCGCCGTGACATCACCGGCAAGCTGCTGGAGATCCTCGACATCGACGCCTGCTCGCGCAGCCAGGCCGCCGGCGCCGAGTGGCCGGCCGACGCCGTGGTCGAGTCCTGGATGCACATCGAGATCGACCGCGAGACGGACCGCGAGGACCTCCGCTCGATCGAGGCCAACCTGCGCCGCGTCCTGGGCGATGTCCGCGAGGTCGTCGAGGACTGGTCCAAGATGCGCGACTCCGCGCTGCGGCTCGCCGACGAGCTCGCCCAGGAGCCCCCGGCCCACCTGCCCGAGCAGGAGGTCGGCGAGGCCTGGGAGCTGATGCGCTGGCTGGCCGACGACCACTTCACCTTCCTCGGCTACCGCGAGTACGACCTGGCCGAGCACCAGGGCGAGGAGGTGCTGCGGGCCGTCCCCGGCACCGGTCTGGGCGTGCTGCGCTCCGACCCGCTCAGCCACGACACCGACCACCACCCGGTCAGCGAGGCCTTCGGCCGCCTGTCCGCCCCGGTCCGCGCCAAGGCGCACGAGAAGAAGCTCCTCGTGCTGACCAAGGCCAACAGCCGTGCGACCGTGCACCGTCCGGCCTACCTCGACTACGTCGGCGTGAAGAAGTTCGACGCCAACGGCGAGGTCGTCGGCGAGCGCCGCTTCCTCGGCCTGTTCTCCTCCGCCGCGTACACCGAGTCGGTCACCCGGATCCCGGTGGTCCGCCGCAAGGTGCAGGAGGTGCTGGCCGAGTCCGGCTTCAGCAGCGAGAGCCACGACGGCCGCGACCTGCTGCAGATCCTGGAGACCTTCCCCCGGGACGAGATCTTCCAGACCCCGGCCGAGGGCCTGCTCTCCATCGCGACCAGCGTGCTCTACCTGCAGGAGCGCCGCCGGCTGCGGCTGTTCCTGCGCCAGGACGAGTACGGGCGCTACTTCTCCGCGCTGATCTACCTGCCGCGCGACCGGTACAACACCCGGGTCCGCGAGCGGATCACCGGGATCCTCAAGGACGAGCTCAACGGCGACGCGATCGACTACACGATCTACTCGACCGAGTCCGTGCTCACCCGTCTCCACCTGGTGGTCCGGGTCGCCAAGGGCAGCTCGCTGCCGGAGCTCTCCGACGCCGACATCGAGCGGATCGAGGCCAAGCTGGCCGAGGCCGCCCGGTTCTGGATGGACGGCTTCCACGACCAGCTGCACATCGAGCTGGGCGAGGAGAAGGCCGCCGAGCTGGGCCGCAAGTACGCCAACGCCTTCCCCGACGGCTACCGCGCCGACTTCACCGCGCGGGCCGCCGTGGCCGACCTCAAGCACATCGAGTCGCTGAGCGGCGAGGGCGACTTCCGGCTCAACCTGTACCAGCCGGTCGGCGCGGCGCACGACGAGCGCCGCTTCAAGATCTACCGGGTCGGCGGCCCGATCTCGCTCACCGAGGTCCTGCCGGTGCTGTCCCGCCTGGGCGTCGAGGTGCTCGACGAGCACCCGTACGCGCTGACCCGCGCCGACGGCTCCACCGCGTGGGTGGTGGACTTCGGCCTGCGGCTGCGCGAGGGCATCAACCTCACCGACGAGGCCCGCGAGCGCTTCCAGGACACCTTCTCGGCCACCTGGACCGGCCAGGCCGAGAACGACCGCTTCAACGAGCTGGTCATGACCGCTGGGCTGACCTGGCGCCAGGCCGTCGTGCTGCGCGCCTACGCCAAGTACCTCCGCCAGGCCGGGAGCACCTTCTCCCAGGACTACATGGAGGACGCGCTCCGCAACAACACCCACACCACCCGGCTGCTGGTCAACCTCTTCGAGGCCCGCCTCAGCCCCGGCCACCAGCAGGGCTCCGGGGAGCTGACCGAAGGCATCCTGGAGGAGCTGGCGGGCGCCCTGGACGAGGTCGTCTCGCTGGACGAGGACCGCATCCTGCGCTCCTTCCTCAACCTGATCAAGGCCACCCTGCGGACCAACTTCTTCCAGCACGACTCCGAGGGCAGCCGGCACGGCTACCTCTCGATGAAGTTCGACCCGCAGGCCATCCCCGACCTGCCGGCGCCGCGCCCGGCCTTCGAGATCTGGGTCTACTCGCCCCGGGTCGAGGGCGTGCACCTGCGCTTCGGCAAGGTCGCCCGCGGCGGCCTGCGCTGGTCCGACCGGCGCGAGGACTTCCGTACCGAGATCCTCGGCCTGGTCAAGGCCCAGATGGTCAAGAACACCGTGATCGTCCCGGTCGGCGCCAAGGGCGGCTTCGTCGCCAAGCAGCTGCCGGACCCGACGGTGGACCGCGACGCCTGGCTGGCCGAGGGCATCGCCTCGTACAAGACCTTCATCTCGGCGCTGCTCGACATCACCGACAACCTGAAGGCCGGCAAGGTCGTCCACCCCGCCGACGTGGTCCGCCACGACGAGGACGACACCTACCTGGTCGTCGCCGCGGACAAGGGCACCGCGACCTTCTCCGACATCGCCAACGGTGTCGCCGAGTCGTACGGCTTCTGGCTGGGCGACGCCTTCGCCTCCGGCGGCTCGGCCGGTTACGACCACAAGGGCATGGGCATCACGGCGCGCGGCGCCTGGGAGTCCGTCAAGCGCAACTTCCGCCAGCTGGGCGTGGACACCCAGTCGCAGGAGTTCACCGTGGTCGGCATCGGCGACATGTCCGGTGACGTCTTCGGCAACGGCATGCTGCTCAGCGAGCACATCCGGCTGGTCGCCGCCTTCGACCACCGGCACATCTTCCTCGACCCGAACCCGGTCGCCGCGACCGCCTACGCGGAGCGCCGCCGGCTCTTCGACCTGCCGCGCAGCTCCTGGGACGACTACGACAAGTCGCTGATCTCCACCGGCGGCGGGGTCTTCCCGCGCAGTGCCAAGTCGATCCAGCTGACCCCGCAGGTCCGCGCGGCGCTCGGGATCGAGGAGACCCGCCTCACCCCGGCCGAGCTGATGAAGGCCATCCTGCAGGCGCCCGTCGACCTGTTCTGGAACGGCGGCATCGGCACCTACATCAAGGCCGTCACGGAGACCAACGCCGAGGTCGGCGACAAGGCCAACGACGCCATCCGGGTCAACGGCGCCCAGGTCCGCGCCCGCGTGGTCGGCGAGGGCGGCAACCTCGGCTGCACCCAGCTCGGCCGGGTGGAGTACGCGGCGACCGGCGGCCCCGAGGGCACCGGCGGCTGGATCAACACCGACGCCATCGACAACTCGGCCGGTGTGGACACCTCGGACCACGAGGTGAACATCAAGATCCTGCTCAACCAGGTCGTCGCCGACGGCGACATGACCATCAAGCAGCGCAACGCCCTGCTCGCCGAGATGACCGACGAGGTCGGCCACCTGGTCCTGCGCAACAACTACGCGCAGAACGTGGTGCTGGCCAACGCGGTCAAGCAGGCGCACAGCCTGGTCAACGTGCACTCGCGCATGATCAACCGGTTCGAGGCGGACGGTCAGCTCGACCGGGCCCTGGAGTTCCTGCCGACCGAGCGCCAGATCCGGGACCGCCAGGCGGCCGGCCGCGGGCTCTCCCAGCCCGAGCTGTCGGTGCTGCTCGCGTACACCAAGATCGTGCTGGCCGAGGAGCTGCTCGCCACCGACCTGCCGGACGACCCGTACTTCCGCAGCACGCTGCACGAGTACTTCCCGACCGCGCTGCGCACCCGCTTCGCGGACGCGATCGACCGGCACCCGCTGCGCCGCGAGATCATCACCACGCTGATCGTCAACGACACGATCAACCGCGGTGGCTGCACCTTCGCCTTCCGCCTCCGCGAGGAGACCGGGGCGACCATGGCCGAGATCGCCCGCTCGCACACCGCGGCGCGCGCCGTCTTCGGTCTGGAGGACATCTGGGACGAGGTCGAGGGCCTGGACAACCAGGTGTCGGCCCGGATCCAGACCAAGATGCGGCTGCACTCCCGCCGACTGGTCGAGCGCGCCACCCGCTGGATGCTCAACAACCGGCGCCAGCCGCTCGACATCGCCGCCACCATCGAGTTCTTCCGCGAGGGCGTCGAGGAGGTCTGGAGCAGCCTGCCCAAGCCGCTCCACGGCGAGGACCTGACCTGGTTCGAGTCGGTCTACCAGGAGCTGGCCGAGTCCGGTGTCCCGGGGGGCCTGGCCACCCGGATCGCGGGTCTGTCCTCGACCTTCCCGGCCCTGGACATGGTCGGGGTCGCGGACAGCACGGGTGCCGAGGTGGCCGAGGTCGCCGAGCTCTACTACGACCTCGCCGACCGCCTGCAGATCACCCACCTGCTGGACCGGATCATCGACCTGCCCCGCACCGACCGCTGGTCCTCGATGGCCCGCGCGGCCATCCGCGAGGACCTGTTCGCGGCCCACTCGGCACTGACCGCCGACATCCTCGCCTGCGGCCCCGAGGGCGCCACGCCCGAGGAGCGGTACGAGGCCTGGGCCGAGATCAACAGCACGCTGCTGAGCCGGGCGAACACCACGCTGGACGACATAAGGGGTTCGGACAACTACGAGCTGTCCAGCCTCTCGGTCGCGATGCGGGTGATCCGCACGCTGCTGCGCACGGGCTCGATGCGCTGAGCCTGCCGAGGGCCTGACGAGGGCGGTACCGGATCATTCCGGTACCGCCCTCGCGGCGTTCCGGCCTCCGGAGGGGGTGGCGCCTCGGGCCGGTTGGGGGTGGTGTGATCGGCCTGTTGCGGTCGCGGGTGGTTGTTCGCGCAGTTCCCCGCGCCCCTGGAGGGAGGGGGAACCGTCAGGGGCGTAGGGGCAGCGTGAGCAGTCGCTACGGCTGTGGGCGGTTGCTGGCGTAGTTCCCCGGGCCCCTGGAGGGCTTGTGCCCTAGGGGGTGGTGGCGGCGCGTTGCAGGGCGCTGGCGAGCAGGGCCAGGTCGGTGGGGCCGTTGCCCAGTTCGCGGACCGGGCGGCGGGTCGGCGGGGCACCGAGCTGGGCGGGGTCGATGGCGACGACGGTCGGCCGGAGGGTCGCGGTGCGCGGGATGCGTCCGCTGACCCGGGCGGCCTGGAAGGCCGTGACGCCGCCGTCCGGGCGTCGCAGGTAACCCCGGCCCGGAGTGTCCTCGGCGAGCGCGGCGGCATCGCCGAGGTGGATCAGCAGGTCGGAGTCGGCGGGGTCGGCCGTCCGCAGCGCGATCCGCAGCTGTGCGACCTCGTCCACCTCGGTACCGGCGGTGTCCTCGGGGGAGCCGGTGCTGACCGCCAGGTGCACCCCGAGGCGTCCGCCGCGCTGGGCGACGGCCGCCAGGGCGCGGGCCAGCGGCCGTCCGGCGGGGGAGGTGGGGGCGAGCAGCGCGTCGTAGTCGTCCACCACCACGACCAGTCGGGCGGGTGCGGCGGGCCGGACGTCCGCCCCGGTGCGCGGCCCGGCCGTCCGGGTGACGGCGCCGGCCGGGCCGGCACTGCCCGCCGTGACCAGTGCGGCGGCGCCGGGCGTACCGCCGAGGGCGCGGGTGGTGTGCCAGGAGGTGAAGTCGAGGTCGCCGAGGACGGCCTCGCGCCGGTCCAGCTCGTCCAGCAGCGACTCGGCGGTGAGCAGGGCCTGCCGGGGGTCGGCGGCGGCGTCCAGATGGTCGGTCACATGCGGCAGGTCGGTACAGCTGCGCAGGCTGGACGGGTCGTCGGGACCGGCCGAACCCCGCCCCTCGACGACCGTGATCCGCAGCCGCTCGGGCCGTTCCGAGACGGCGAGCGAGGCGATCAGCGTCCGCAGCAGCTCGGTCTTGCCCGAGCCCCTCGCCCCGCCGACGATCAGGTGCGGGCCCACCGGCTCGGCACCCGCGAAGGACGGCGGACCGGCCAGGTCGGGGTCGGCCAGGTCGATGGTGCAGTGATCGTCGCGGGTGGTGCCGAGCAGGGCGGTGGCGGTGCCCGGACTGGAGGGCAGGGCGGCCCACCGGGCCGACAGCTTGGCGGGGGTGACGGTGTCCAGCCGCAGCAGGTCGAGCAGGCGCAGTGCGTCCGGCAGCGGGCCCCGACTGGCGGGGGAGGTCTCGGTGAGCGGGGCGAGCACGCGGGCGAGCCGTTCGGCCCAGGCGGCGGAGACGGCGTCCAGCGACACGTCCGTGACCGTCTCCCGGCCGCCCTGGGCGGGGCGGCTGACGGTGAGCTGGGTGGCGACCTCGCCGGTGATGTGGGCGGTGGCGCCCAGCCCGGGCGGCAGGTCGTCGGGCCGCTCGGCGAGGCAGATCGGGAACACCTTCCCCCAGCCGGGCGGCTGGGAGGTGCCCCCACCCCAGCCCCCCGCGTCGGAGGTGCCCCCACCTGCCCGGCGGCGGGCGAGCAGCAGCTCCAGGGCGTGGCGGGCGGCCGGGCTGCCCGGGTCGCCGTCCACCAGCAGGACGGTGGCGGGCGGCGCGGCGGCGGAGTCGAAGCCGGTACGGGCGGTGAGCTCGGTGAGCCTGGCCTCGGTCTGCTCGGGGCCGAAGCCGACCAGCAGCCGGCAGTCCTGCCCGTGCGCGGGGCGCAGGTGCGGCAGCCACAGGGCCCAGGACCAGTCGGCGGCCGACGCCTCGTCGGCGCTGACCAGGACCAGGTTCAGGACGCTCGGCGGGTGCAGCGCGGCGAGCTGGGCGACGGCGGCGCGGGCCAGCCCGAGGAGCCGGGCGCGCGGCCCGGTCAGGCCCAGGCTTCCGGCGCTGCGCAGGTCGACGGTGACGGGTACGGCGGGCAGTACGGCCCCCGGGGCGGTCCCGGGGCCGCCGGGCCGGTCGGCGGTGCCGAGCCGGAGGGCGAGTGCGTCGGGGTGGGCCGGGCCGCGCTCCCACAGCCGGGGCCCGGTGCCGAGCGCGGTGAGCAGCAGACCGGCCGGGTCGGGCCAGCGCTCGCGCTGGGCGGCGGTCTGGCGGAGCCGGGCGGCGGTGTGCTGCTGGGCGGCGCTGGGCTGCGGTTCGGGGGCGGCGGAGTGGCCGAGGGCGCGGGAGAGCAGGGCCCGGGCGCGCCCGCCGGGGGAGGGCGGCTCGGCGGCGGCGGGTACCGGCGGCTCGGCGGGGTGCGGCTTGGCGGGCGGGGCGGGGGCGAGCTGGAGGCGGCCCTGCCCGTCCGCTACGGGCTGCCGGGGCGACCCTGAGATATCCCCGAGATCGGGGTGCGCCGTGCCGTCGGGCCTGGCGACCTGGAGGGTGGACTCGCCGAGGCGGACCAGTCCGCCGTCGGGCAGGTCGGCGGCGGCGCCGCGCAGGAACCGCCCGTCCACCGTGGTGCCGTTGGTGGAGCCGAGGTCACGGACCGTCACCCGGCCGTCGGGGGACAGGTGCAGGGAGAGGTGGAGCCGGGAGACGTCGGGGTCGTCGAGGGGGACGTCGGCCTGGCTGGAGCGGCCGACCCGGATCTCCTCGCCGTGCAGCCGGTGCACCCCGCCCGCGTCGGGGCCGCCGACGATCCGCAGCTCGGGGGCGGTGCCGCCGACGGGCTCGTCGGCGTCCGGGTCGGGTTCGTTGAGGGCGAGGACGGCGCCGTCGAGCAGCGGGGGGTGGCCGAGCAGGGCCTGGTCGTCGAGCCGCTGGTCGCCCGCGTACAGGTGCACGTGGGTGGCGGAGCGCGGGCCGCGCACGCCCACCGCGCCGGCCAGGGCGCCCGCGACGGTGCCGAGCGCCGTGCCGACGGGGGCGGTGACCAGGACGTCGGTGGCGGATCCGGCGGCGGCCGAGCCGCTGCGGGGTCGGAGGACGGTCAGCCGGATCTGCATCTCGCCCGGTCCCTTCTGCTCGTCTAGGCCCTGCCGGTCGATCTCGGGCACGTGATCAGCCGTGCTCCCCGGCCCGGGCCGGGAAGTGCCTCGCTCCCGGAGCCCCGTGCCTCGGGGAGGTGCCGGGTCGCCGTCCGAGGACCGGCCGGCCGGTCCTGAGCGACGCCGTACCCTCGCCTGCCGTCACACGTGTGGCGCATGCCATCCTGCCACTCGGGGCCGACAGCGCGCGCCCGGTACCGGATTTGACGATCTTGCGATGATCGCCATGGTGGAGCCGACGGGCAGTCAGGTCAACCTGCCCGCTGGTCCGCCCCCTAGGGGAGACCCCCGAGGTCTGCCGCGCACTGTCGGCGGCGCGGCCCGGCGACTGCCTCGGAAAGCCGCGCGGTCACCGTTAGAGTTGCCGAAAACACGGGCCCGCAGCCCGTCGCGAACGGGCCCCTCCTCGGCCGATGGAGGGCGCGGAGAGAGAGTCACAGGTGCGGCCAGTCGGCAGCAAGTATCTGCTTGAGGAAACCCTCGGGCGCGGGGCCACCGGCACCGTGTGGCGCGCCCAGGTGCGGGAGGACGCCGCCGTTCCCGGCATCGAACCCGGGCGGCCGGTCGCGATCAAGATACTGCGCGAGGAGCTCGCGGCCGATCCGGACGTGGTGATGCGCTTCCTGCGCGAGCGCTCGGTCCTGCTGCGGCTCACCCACCCGAACATCGTCAGGGTCCGCGACCTGGTGGTCGAGGGCGAGCTGCTGGCGCTGGTGATGGACCTGGGCGAGGGCCCCGACCTGTACCGCTACCTGCGCACCAACGGGCCGTTCAGCCCGGTCGCGGGCGCGCTGCTGATGGCCCAGATCGCCGACGCGCTGGCCGCGAGCCACACCGACGGCATCGTCCACCGGGACCTCAAGCCGGCAAACGTCCTGCTCGCCACCGTCTCCGTGGACGGCGCCGAGCAGATGCACCCGATGCTCACCGACTTCGGTATCGCCCGGCTCGCCGACTCCCCGGGCATCACCCGTACCCACGAGTTCGTCGGCACCCCCGCGTACGTCGCCCCGGAGTCCGCCGACGGCCGTCCGCAGACCGCCGCCGTGGACGTCTACGGCGCCGGGATCATGCTGTACGAGCTGGTCACCGGCCGTCCGCCGTTCGAGGGCGACAGCCCGGTGGCGATCCTGGCCGCGCACCTGCGGGAGGAGCCGCAGCGCCCGCGCACCATGCCCGAGCCGCTCTGGACGGTGATCGAGCGCTGCCTGCGCAAGAACCCGGCCGAGCGCCCCAGCGCGGTCTCGCTGGCGCACGCCCTGCGGGTGGTCGCCGCCGGGATCGGGGTGCACTCCTCCCCGGCGGCCGTGGACGCGGCGATCGAGGTCGGGGCCCTGCTGCTGCCTGACCCCCGACTGAGCTCCGCGTCCGCCGCCGAGGTGCAGTCCGGTGACGCCCTCGCCGACGCCTTCGGCGAGGCCGCGCCGACCCAGGTGCTGCCCTCCAACGCGGGCAGCTACGACCCGGCGGCCGCCACCCAGGTCTTCGGCGCCGCGCCCGGGGTCCAGCAGTTCGGCGCGCAGGACCGCACCCAGGTGATGGGCACCCCGCCCGGCGGTGCCGCGGACCGGACCGCGGTGATGCCGCCGATGCCCCCGGGCGGGCCCGCCGGGCCGCCGCAGGCCGAGACGCCGCACCCGTGGCAGACCCAGCTGCGCGCCGCCCGCGACCGCAACCAGCAGACCGAGATCGGCTACCTCGACCCGGAGGAGCTGGCCGCCCCCCAGGTGGCCCCGCGCCCGTACCAGGCGCCCCGGCCCGGTCAGCAGCCCCCGCCCGCCCAGCCGCCGTACGGCCGCCCGCCGCAGGGGCAGCAGCGTCCCGGCTACGCCGACCGCCCGCCGGTCGCGCCGCCGCCGTACCGGGCCGACCAGGGCGGTCCGGCCCGGCAGCAGCCGTACGGCGGTCGTCAGCCGTACCAGCAGCCGCAGGGGTACCCGCCGCCCCAGCCGTACCAGCAGCAGCCCGCTCAGGGTTACCCGCAGGCGTACCCGCCGCCCGTTCCCCAGCCCGCGCCGGCCCCCGCGCCGCAGCCGGCCCGCCGGGCCGAGCCCGCGCCGCCGCGCCGGGCCGAGCCGCCGGCCCCGAGGCCGCGCGACCCCGAGCCGAGGGAGCGCGAACCGCGGCGTGAGGCGCCGCCCGCGCGAGAGCCGCGCCGCCGCAGCCCGAACCGGATGTACATCCCGGGTCTGGGCTGTCTCAAGGGCTGTCTGATGGTGCTGCTGATCCTCGCGGTGGCGGCGGTGGCGCTGTGGAACTTCACGCCGCTTCCGCACTACTGGGACACCGTGCACGGCTGGTACACCAGCGTGAGCGACTGGTTCGGCAAGTACACCAACTAGCTGACGGTCCGGCAGTTCGCGACTTTGCCGCTATGTCGACAATTCGAGATATTTCTCGTCAATTGGCGTCCCCCGGAGCCCTCCCGGCGTCTCTCGGAGGGCTCCGGGGCGCGTAGGTTGGTCGCTGAGCACCGACCTACCGAGCCCACGGAGCAGCATTGGCACGCAAGATCGGCAGCCGGTACACCGTCCACCAGGTGATCGGCCGGGGTTCCGCAGGAACCGTGTGGCTCGGTGAGGGGCCGGACGGACCGGTCGCGGTAAAGCTGCTGCGCGAGGACCTGGCGTCCGACCAGGTACTCGTCGGCCGCTTCGTCCAGGAGCGGACCGCCCTCACCAGCCTGGACCACCCCCGGGTGGTCGGCGTGCACGACATGGTGGTCGACGGCAGCGACCTCGCCCTGGTGATGGAACTGGTGCAGGGCACCGACCTGCGCACCCGGTTGGAGCGGGACGGCGTCCTCACCCCGCGGCACGCCGTCTCGGTGATCGCCGACGTCGCCGACGGCCTCGCCGCCGCCCACGCGGCGGGGATCGTCCACCGCGACGTCAAGCCGGAGAACGTCCTGCTCGACCTCGCGGCTCCGCCGGGCCCGGGCGGCGCCCCGCGCGCCAAGCTCACCGACTTCGGCATCGCCCGCCTGGTCGACGCCCCGCGCCGGACCCGGGCCACCCGGATCATCGGCACCCCCGACTACCTCGCCCCGGAGATCATCGAGGGCCTGGAGCCGCGGGCCGCCGTCGACATCTACGCCCTGGCCACCGTGCTGTACGAGGTCCTGGCGGGCTTCACCCCGTTCGGCGGCGGGCACACCGGGGCCGTACTGCGCCGCCATGTCACCGAGTCCGTCCCGCCCGTCCCCGGACTGCCGGACGGCCTGTGGCGGATCATCGCCGAGTGCCTGGCCAAGGCCCCGGCGTCCCGGCTGCGCGCCGCCGAGCTGGCCGAGCGCCTGCGCGAGCAGCTCCCCGGGCTGGACGAGCTGCCCGCGCTGGCCGTCCCGGCGCAGGGCAAGTTGCTCGCCGAGGAGGCGCTCACCCCCGGCGAGGCGGTCTACGCCGAGGCCGAGACGGGCCCCGGCACCCACCGGCGCCGCCGGGGTCCCGCCGTGCCGCTGGTTCCGGGGCCGTCCCCGGACTCCACCCGGGACACCCACACCAGCCTGCGCCGCCCCTCCCCGCACGAGCTGGCCTCCTACGCGGCCGAGTCGGACGCGCAGCGCAGCAACGCCGTCCCGGCCGCCCACCGCAAGGGCCGCCGGGCCCTGGTCAGGCGCCGCCGGACGATCGCGGTGCTGATCGCGGTGGTGCTGCTGCTGGCGGGTGCGGCGGCGGCGTTCGCGGCCTTCGCCGGTGGCGGCGGCGGGGGTGGCCGCGGTGGCGGCCGGGAGGGCGGCCGAGTGGGCGCGGCGAGCCTTGCGGGGAGCGTCCTGGCGGCCCCGAGCCCCCGGTCCGCTCCCTTGATCCCCCGGTTGTAGCCGAGCTCCTCCGCGGAACCATTAGTCTTGGTTACGTGGCAGCCGTCGATCCTTCCGAAGAGCTCAAGTCCCTCGAAACGACCATGGGGTCGATCGAGGCCGTCCTCGACCTGGACAAGATCCGGGCCGACATCGCACGTTTGGAGGAGGAGGCAGCCGCCCCCGCCCTGTGGGACGACGTCGTGAACGCGCAGAAGGTCACCAGCCGGCTCTCCTTCCTGCAGGGGGAGCTGCGCAAGGTGCAGACCCTGCGGGGCCGGGTCGAGGACCTGGGCGTCCTGTTCGAGCTGGCCGAGGACGAGGGCGACGCGGACGCCCGCGCCGAGGCCGAGTCCGAGCTGGTCTCGGTCAAGAAGGCCGTCGAGGAGCTGGAGGTCCGTACCCTCCTCTCCGGCGAGTACGACGCCCGTGAGGCCCTGGTCAACATCCGGGCCGAGGCCGGTGGCGTGGACGCCGCCGACTTCGCCGAGCAGCTGCTGCGCATGTACCTGCGCTGGGCCGAGCGGCACGGCTACTCGACCGAGGTCTACGACACCTCGTACGCGGAGGAGGCCGGCATCAAGTCCGCGACCTTCACCGTGAAGTCCCCCTACGCCTACGGCACCCTCTCGGTCGAGCAGGGCACCCACCGCCTGGTGCGCATCTCGCCGTTCGACAACCAGGGCCGCCGCCAGACGTCCTTCGCGGGCGTCGAGGTCCTCCCGGTCGTGGAGCAGAGCGACCACGTCGACATCGACGAGTCCGAGCTGCGCATCGACGTCTACCGCGCCTCCGGCCCCGGCGGCCAGGGCGTCAACACCACCGACTCGGCGGTCCGGATCACCCACCTGCCGACCGGCGTCGTGGTCTCCTGCCAGAACGAGCGCTCGCAGATCCAGAACAAGGCCTCGGCGATGAACGTCCTCCAGGCCAAGCTGCTGGAGCGGCGCCGCCAGGAGGAGCGCGCCCTGATGGACTCGCTCAAGGGCGAGGGCAGCTCCTGGGGCAACCAGATGCGCTCGTACGTCCTGCACCCGTACCAGATGGTCAAGGACCTGCGCACCGAGTACGAGGTCGGCAACCCGCAGTCCGTGCTGGACGGCGACATCGACGGCTTCATCGAGGCCGGCATCCGCTGGCGCAAGCAGAGCGAGACCGCCGACAACTGACAAGCCTGATACGTGAAAGGGCCCCCGGGTGACCGGGGGCCCTTTCACGTATCGGCGTCCGCGTTCGTCGTCCGGTGCCTAGGCCAGCGCCTGCTTGGCGATCAGCGCCACCGCGAGCAGGCCGAGCAGCAGGGCGATCAGCATGGCGGGGGTCAGCGCGGCGAAGGGGCCCTGCTCCTGCTGGAGCCGGGCGCGATTGGCGCGACAGACCGGGCAGCGGCCCTCGCTCACGCGGCCGTTGCAGTTGGCGCACACCAGATGGTCGCAGGTCATGCGATCTCCTCCTTGCTGCTAAGCCAACGCACCGGACGCGGCTTTGGTTCCGCTTCTCTCCACTGTGCCAGGTTCTGGACAGTACGGCCCGTGGGCTGTGAAATCGCTCGCATTATTCGGGGCAAATCAGGGCACTTCTCCCAAGCTCGCGGGCGGAGCCTGCGAGTCCTCACGCGGGTCGCGTATGGTCCCAGGCTGGAGGAGAGGCACAGGGCCCCTCCTGCCGACCGAGGAACGGCACCGCGGGGCCGCGCCCTCCGGCCTTGAGTTTAACGATCGGGTCACGGAGGTTTGGCCGAGCCGGTCGCCATTCCACCTAGGATGGCCCCCGTGATGCAGCCGTGATCAGATTCGACAACGTCTCCAAGACCTATCCCAAGCAGAACCGTCCCGCCCTGTCGGACGTCTCGCTAGAGATCGAGAAGGGCGAGTTCGTCTTCCTGGTCGGCTCCTCGGGGTCGGGCAAGTCCACCTTCCTGCGCCTGTGCCTGCGCGAGGAGCGCCCGAGCACCGGCGCGGTGCACGTGCTGGGCAAGGACCTCGGCAAGCTGTCCAACTGGAAGGTGCCGCACATGCGCCGCCAACTGGGCACCGTCTTCCAGGACTTCCGCCTGCTGCCGAACAAGACGGTGGCGCAGAACGTCGCCTTCGCCCTCGAGGTGATCGGCAAGCCCAAGAGCGCCATCAACAAGGTGGTGCCCGAGGTGCTCGACCTGGTCGGCCTCGGCGGCAAGGAGGACCGGATGCCCGGTGAGCTCTCCGGTGGTGAGCAGCAGCGCGTGGCGATCGCCCGGGCCTTCGTCAACCGCCCGATGCTGCTGATCGCGGACGAGCCCACCGGTAACCTCGACCCGCAGAACTCGGTCGGCATCATGAAGCTGCTGGACCGGATCAACCGCACCGGGACGACGGTCCTGATGGCCACTCACGACCAGGCCATCGTCGACCAGATGCGCAAGCGAGTGATCGAGCTCGACAAGGGGCTGCTGGTCCGCGACCAGGCCCGCGGCGTCTACGGCTACCAGCACTGAGACGCCCCGCCCGCCAAGTCGCCCCACCCGCATTGACCCTGGAGTGAGATAAGCATGCGCGCCCAGTTCGTCCTGTCGGAGATCGGTGTCGGTCTCCGCCGCAACCTGACGATGACCATCGCGGTCGTCGTCAGTGTCGCGCTGTCGCTCGCCCTCGCCGGTGCCAGCCTCCTGGTCAGGGACCAGGTCAACTCGATGAAGGGTTACTGGTACGACAAGGTCGAGGTGAGCATCTACTTCTGCACCAAGTCGGACGCCAAGACCTCCGCCCAGTGCTCGGCCGGTGCCGCCACCGACCAGCAGGTCCAGGACGTCAAGGCGCAGCTGGACAAGATGACCCAGCTGGTGCAGTCGTCCACCTTCGAGAGCTCGGCGGAGGCGTACAAGCGCTGGAAGGACACCAACCCGGACAACCCGCTGCTCGCCGCCGTCGGTGCGGACGCGATGCCGCAGTCCTGGCGGGTGAAGCTGAACGACCCGGAGAAGTACGACGTCGTGCAGAGCGCCTTCGCGGGCAAGCCCGGCGTCAAGTCGGTCGAGGACCAGCGCAAGATCCTGGAGAACCTGTTCGGTCTGCTGAACGGCCTGCAGACCGCGGCCTTCGTGATCATGGTGTTGATGCTCTTCGTGGCGCTGCTGCTGATCGTCAACACCGTCCGGGTGTCGGCCTTCAGCCGACGGCGCGAGACCGGCATCATGCGCCTGGTCGGCGCTTCGAACTTCTACGTCCAGATGCCGTTCATCGCCGAGGCGGCGTTCGCCGCGCTGCTGGGTGCGGTGATGGCCTCCGGACTGCTGCTGGCCGGGCACTTCTTCGTGCAGAACTTCCTGGCCCAGCGGGTGCAGTTCATCCACTTCATCGGGCTCTCCTCGGTGCTGACGGTGATCCCGCTGCTGGTCGTGCTCGGTATGGGCATGGCCGGTATCGCGGCCTTCATCACCCTGCGGAAGTACCTGAAGGTCTGATCCGGCGTCAGGCACGGCCCCGGAACGGCAGCGCGCCGTTCCGGGGCCGTGCCGCTTTCGGCCACCGCCGCGATCTGCGGGCGCCTAGACTCCGGTGCCATGGCACGAACACCGAGCGGGGTACGGCAGGGCGCCACACTCACCCTGGTGTTCGGCACCGTGCTGCTGGTGGGCGCGGCCACCGGCGCCTGGGGCGAACCGGCCGCGGCGCCCCGACCGCCCTCGGCCGACGCCGCCCACCGGCTCGCCGATCCCGCGGGCGCCGACCTGACCCCGCAGCAGGCCGAGCGGCTGGTCGAGACCGGCGGTGACCCCTGGGCCGCGTACTACAGCCCCGAGGCGTACCGGGACTTCACCCAGGGGCGGTACCTCGGGGTGGGCCTCTCGGTGGGGCGGGCACAGGACGGGAGCTTCGCCGTCTCCCAGGTGCAGCCCGACGGACCGGCCGAGCAGGCCGGGATCACGGCGGGCGACCGGCTGCTGCGCATCGACGGCGTCCAGGCCGACCCGCTGCCGGTCACCGAGCTGGTGGCCCGGCTGCGCGGCCGGCCCGAGGACGGCGCGGGCTCGACCGTGGCGCTCGGGGTGCAGCGCCAAGGCGGTCCGGTGCGCGAGCTGGTGCTCCGGCGGCAGCTGCTGGCGGCGCGGGAGGTGACGGTGGAGCACCCGCGCCCCGGCGTGGTCAAGGTCGCCGTACGGGGCTTCACCGACGGTGTGGCCGAGCAGGTGCGGGCCGCCGTCCGGGGTGCCCGCGGTGTGGTGCTCGACCTGCGCGGCAACTCCGGCGGCCTGGTCGGCGAGGCCGTCGAGACCGCCTCGCTCTTCCTCGACGGCGGCCCGGTGGCCTGGTACGAGTCGCGCGGCGAGCGGCGTGACCTGACCGCGGCGCCGGGCGGCGACACCGCCACCCCGCTGGTGGTCCTGGTCGACGGCGGCACCATGAGCGCCGCCGAACTGCTCGCGGGCGCGTTACAGGACCGCTGCCGCGCGGTGCTGGTCGGCGTCCGCACCTTCGGCAAGGGCACGGTGCAGCAGCCCAGCCGGCTCGCCGACGGTTCGGTGCTGGAACTCACCGTCGGCCGCTACCACACCCCCGGCGGCCGCACCCCGGACGGCACCGGCCTGACCCCCGACGTCCCGCTGCCCGCCGGGGCCACCCCGCAGGACGCGCTGGCGCTGGCCGGCACCGTGCTCTCGGGCCTCGGCCGCGGCTGACGGCCCCTCGGGACGCACCCCGACGGTAAAGGGGCTGCCGGAGGGCGCTCCGAGGTGCGAGAATGATCGGCGCTATGGCAAAGGAAAAGGGACAGAAGCTGATCGCCCAGAACAAGCGGGCGCGGCACGAGTACACGATTCTCGACACATACGAGTGCGGCCTGGTGCTCACCGGCACCGAGGTGAAGTCGCTGCGTGAGGGTCGTGCCAATCTGGTGGACGGCTACGCCTACATCCAGGGGCACGAGGCATGGATCGACAACGTCTTCATCCCTGAGTACACCCAGGGCACGTGGACGAACCACGCCGCTCGGCGCAAGCGCAAGCTGCTGCTGCACCGGATGGAGATCCGGAAGATCGAGTCCAAGGTGAAGGAGACCGGCCACACCCTGGTGCCGCTCTCCCTCTACTTCAAGGACGGCCGGGTCAAGCTGGAGCTGGCGCTGGCCGTCGGCAAGAAGCTGTACGACAAGCGGCAGACGCTGCGCGAGAAGCAGGACCGCCGCGAGTCGGACCGCGCGGTGGCCGCCGCCCGCCGCCGTCAGCAGCACTGACGGCTCGGGCGACTGTCGCAGTTTCGTCCCAAGACCACCTGGCCGCCGGAGCCGCACCGGATCATCAGTACGATCACCCGGTGAATGTCTCTCTGCTTCAAGGCTGGCTCCCGGCCACGATGAAGATCGTGGCCGTACTGGCGCTGCTGGCGGCAGTCGGCTGGCGCGACTCCGGCTGGCGGCTGCGCCGGCTGCCGGTGGCACTCGGCTCGGCCGTCCTGCTCACGGTGCTCGCCGCGCTCGGCGTGCGCTACCTGTCCGGGGTCACCGACCCGCTGCCGGTCAGCCTCTGGGTCTGGCTCGGCGTCGCGATCCTGGCGCTGGCCGTCCTGGTGGCCGGCTGGCGCGGCGGACGCTGGTGGCAGCGTGCGGCGGTGCCGGTGACGGTGTTGCTCGCGGTCGCCACCGGCGCGAACGTGATCAACCAGGAGACCGGCTACTACCCGACCGTCGGCGACGCCGTCGGGGAGCTGACCAACCAGGCGCTGCCGAGCCAGATCACGGTGGACGAGGCGAAGAGCATCACCGGCAAGACCAGCACCGGCCGGATCGTGTCGGTGACCATTCCCGCCACCGCGAGCAACTTCGCCCACCGGCAGGAACTGGTCTACCTGCCGCCGGCCTGGTTCCGCAGCAAGGTCCGCCCCAAGCTGCCCGTGGTCGAGATGATCGGCGGCGAGTTCTCCGCCCCCGACAACTGGCTGCGGATCGGCAATGCGGCGCAGACCGCCGACGCGTACGCCAAGAAGCACAAGGGCTTCGCGCCCGTCATGGTCTTCGTGGACCCCAGCGGCGGCTTCAAGGTCGACACCGAATGCGCCAACGGTCCGGCCGGGAACGCCCAGGACCACCTGGTCAAGGACGTGCCGCCGTTCGTCGCGAGCACCTTCGAGACCGCCACCGACCCCCGCAAGTGGGGGGTGGCCGGCTGGTCCATGGGCGGCACCTGCGCCCTCACTCTGGCGGTGACCCACCCGGACGTCTTCGGGCACTTCCTCGACATATCCGGCGACCTCGGCCCGAACACCGGCAACAAGGACCAGACCATCGCCAAGCTGTACGGCGGTGACGCGGCCGCCTGGGCCGCCAACGACCCGATGACCGTGCTCGGCCACCACGCGAAGTACCCCAAGGGCGTGACCGCGATGCTGATGGCGGGCGACCAGGAGACCCGGCAGATCGGTCAGATGAAGCAGCAGCTGGAACCCGCGCTGCACAAGGCCGGATACCTGGTCCACACCACCGTCCTGCCCGGCAAGCACGTCTGGCAGTTCGCCGCCACCGGCTTCCAGCACGACTTCGCACTGCTCGCCCAGCAGGTCGGTACCCCGGGCTCCCGCCCGGCCACCGCGAAGCCGGAGGTCGCGCCCCTGCCCTGAGGCCGTGCCCCCGCCTTAATGAGCTGGACCCCTGCCGGTGACTGCGAGTACCATGGCGACAGCAACACCACAGGGGTCCGCCCCTGTGGAGCTGTTTCTCAAAAAAACATGGGGATGATCGGTTTCGACAGGGGAAGTCGAAACAGGGGAAGCGAGCCGAGGAACGCGGCAATGATCTCGTTAACCATCTGTCGCAAAAATATAATCGCCAACTCTAAGCGCGATTCCCAGCAGTTCGCTCTCGCAGCCTGATCTGCGAAAGTGAATGGGTGTCAGCCCGGGGCGTTCCCGACCCGGATCCTGGCATAATCTAGGGAACTCAACCCTCCTCTCGGGCTGCGAGGGAGGCGGGGAAATCAAACAGCAGCTGGGCCTGTTGGCGGCTTGTCCGCGTGACTGCCAGGGCCGAGAAAATCACAGCGGACTGCGCTCGGAGAAGCCCTGAATCCACTCCACTGGACCCGGGTTCAATTCCCGGCATCTCCACCATCCCATGTGCACATGAGCCGTCCTCCGTTCCGGAGGGCGGCTCTCGTGTTTTCCGGTACCGCTGTCCCCGTGTCCCGTACCTCTGTCCGCATGAGCCGCTGTCCCGCTCACACCGTCGCGGTGGCGGGGGTGAGTGGACGGTTCCGCAGGCGTCACCGCGCACAACGGACCGGAAACCCCGGACTCCTACCGTCGGTCGCACACAGCACCGGCAGGCAAGGGGAGACCGATGAGAGCAGGCCCGCAGTCCGGCCCTGGCACCCGCTGGATCCAGGACTGGCACCCCGAGGACGCCGCGTTCTGGGCGCGCACCGGACGCCGGACCGCCCACCGCAACCTGGCGTTCTCCATCCTCTCCGAGCACATCGGCTTCTCGGTCTGGAGCCTCTGGTCGGTGATGGTGCTCTTCATGGGGCGGGAGTACCACGTCGACCCGGCCGGAAAGTTCTTCCTGGTGGCCGTACCGACCCTGGTCGGCGCCCTGGTCCGGATCCCGTACACCTTCGCGGTGGCCCGCTTCGGCGGCCGGAACTGGACCGTCTGCTCCGCCGCCCTCCTGCTGCTGCCCCTCCTCGCGGCCGGGTACGTGATGCACCCGGGCACCTCGTACCGGACCTTCCTGCTGGTCGCGGCGCTCACCGGGGTGGGCGGCGGCAACTTCGCGTCGTCGATGACCAACATCAACGCCTTCTTCCCGCAGCACCGCAAGGGCTGGGCCCTGGGGCTCAACGCGGGCGGCGGCAACCTCGGCGTACCGGTGATCCAGCTGGTCGCGCTCGCCGTGATCGGCTGGGCGGGCGCCGGACACCCCCGGCTGGTGCTCGGGCTCTACCTGCCGCTGATCGTCCTCGCGGCGCTCGGCGCGGCCCTGTTCATGGACAACCTCGCACCGCTGCGCAACGACGGCGGCGCGCTGCGGGACACCCTGAAGGAACGGCACACCTGGCTGATGTCGGTGCTCTACGTCGGTACCTTCGGCTCGTTCATCGGCTTCTCCTTCGCCTTCGGCCTGGTGCTGCAGAGCCAGTTCGGACGGACCCCGCTGCAGGCCGCCCAGCTCACCTTCCTCGGACCGCTGATCGGCTCGCTGGTCCGGCCGGTCGGCGGCCGGCTGGCCGACCGCCTCGGCGGGGCCCGGATCACCTTCTGGAACTTCGTCGCCATGGCCGCTGCCGCCGCGCTGGTGACCGGTGCCTCCTCGGCCGCCTCGCTGCCGCTCTTCCTGACCGGGTTCACCGCGCTGTTCGTCCTCGCCGGGATCGGCAACGGCTCCACGTACAAGATGATCCCCGGCATCTTCGAGGCCGGGGCCAGGAACCGGATCGCGGCCGGAGCCGACGCCGAACAGGCAGCCGCCTGGTCCCGGCGGATGTCCGGTGCGGCGATCGGCGTGATCGGCGCGGTGGGCGCGCTCGGCGGGCTGCTGATCAATCTGGCCTTCCGGCAGTCCTTCCAGGCCACCGGCACCGGTACGCCCGCCTTCCTCGCCTTCCTGGCCGGGTACGCGGTCTGCTCCGCCCTCACCTGGGCGGCCTACCTCCGCCGTCCGGTCACCGCCGCGCCGACCGCGGTCGAGACCCCGGCCCCGGCCCGGGTCTGACCCCGGCCTCCGCCGGGCGCGACCCGGCCCCGGCGGTGGTGAGGGACCCGGCCGGACCGGCGCAACACGACGGAAATCGGAGCGACCCGGGGGCGTCACCACCGCACGGCAGGATGATCGTCCCACCCGACAACCCCCGGACCGGGCCGTCCGCAGGCCGGGGGAGCCCCACCGAAGGACCCTCGACCATGGACGCCTCCCACCTCGGTCCACCCAACGCCCCCACCGTGCCCCCGCTGGCCGGTTTCACCATCGGCATCACCGCCGCCCGCCGCGCCGACGAGCTCGCCGCCCTGCTCCAGCGCCGGGGCGCCGCCGTACTGCGCGCCCCCGCACTGCGGATCGTGCCGCTCGCCGACGACGCCGACCTGCTCGCCGCCACCCGGGACCTGCTGGCCGCGCCACCGGACCTCGCGGTCGCCACCACCGGGATCGGCTTCCGGGGCTGGATCGAAGCCGCCGAGGGCTGGGGCCTGGCCGGCGAACTGACCGCCTGCCTCGGCAAGGCCGTCCTGCTGGCGCGCGGTCCCAAGGCCAAGGGCGCGATCCGGGCCGCCGGACTGCGCGAGGAGTGGTCGCCCGAGTCGGAGTCCTCCGTGGAGGTGCTGGAACGGCTGCTCGACCAGGGCGTGGACGGCCGCCGGATCGCCGTCCAGCTGCACGGTGCGCCGCTGCGCGGCTTCATCGACTCGCTCCGGGCCGCCGGCGCGGAGGTGGTCGAGGTCCCCGTCTACCGCTGGCTGCCACCGGCCGACAGCGCCCCACTGGACCGGCTCCTCGACGCGATCTGCAGCGGTTCCCTCGACGCCGTCACCTTCACCAGTGCCCCCGCCGCCCTCGGCCTGCTCGACCGCGCCGCCGAACGCCGCCGGACCGCCGAACTGCTGCACGCCCTGCGCCGCGACGTCCTCCCGGTCTGCGTCGGTCCGGTCACCGCCGCACCGCTGGAGGAGCTGGACGTGGCCACCGTCCGGCCCGAGCGGATGCGGCTCGGCGCCATGGTGCAGACCCTCACCGCCGAACTGCCGCAGCGGGCCCGCCGCCTCGCCGTCGCCGGGCACGGCCTCGAACTGCGCGGCCGGGCCGTCCTGGTGGACGGCGAGCTCCGGCCGGTACCGCCCGCCGGAATGGCCCTGCTGCGGGCACTCGCCAGACGGCCCGGATGGGTCGTCCCGCGGGCCGAACTGCTGCGGGCGCTGCCCGGCAGCGGCGGCGACGAGCACGCCGTGGAGACCGCGATGGCCCGCCTGCGAGCCGCCCTCCGCGCACCCGAACTGGTCGCCACCGTGGTCAAGCGCGGCTACCGCCTGGCCCTCGACCCCCACGCGGACTTCGGCACCCCGTCCCGCTGAGGTCCTGCACCCCGGGGCAATCCGGGCACCTCCCGGGGACACGTGGAGCCGCGCGGGCGGGGGAGGAGCCCGCCCGGGGAGGCCGCCGCCTGAGCGGTCTTCTGCCGGTTCGCGCAGTTCGCCGTGGTTTCAGGACCATCCGGTGCTGCCGCCGACGGGGTGCGCTGGCGTAGGATCATCCGTCCGCCTTCTCTCCGGGAGGCGGCGATCCATCAGCCGCAGGACGCACCTCAGGGGGCTCTTTGGGCGCGCACGGCTCAGCCCAGCAGTTCACCGCCGCAACCACCGAGGCCATGCACAGCACCGCCATGCACAGCACCAGCACTGCCGCAATCGCCGGCGCAACCATCGTCGACGTCATCGACAACGACGGCGACACCGTCCGCGATCGCGAGATCGCCGAGGAGCAACGCCACCTCGACACCGTCTACCACCGTCTTGAGGAGAAGCTGGCCGAGGCCGAGTACATCCTCGAGGACGCCGCGAAGCGGGTCCAGGTCGGTACGCCCGGCGCGCTCGCCGAGCGCGATGCCCAGGTCTACCGGGCCGGGGCCCACCTGCACCGGCTCAACAGCGAGTTCGAGGACTTCCTGTTCGGCCGGATCGACCTCCAGCAGGCCGACGCGCCCGAGGAGCACGGCATCCCCTCGCAGACCCCGATGGATCCGGCCGACCCGGCCGTCGCGGAGACCCTGCACATCGGCCGCCTCGGCGTGCTGGACGCCGAGTTCGGCCCGTTGGTGATCGACTGGCGGGCCCCCGCCGCCGCACCGTTCTACCGTGCCACCCCGGTGGAGCCCGGCCGGGTGGTCCGCCGTCGGGTGATCCGTTCCAAGGGCCGCAAGGTGATCGGAGTCGAGGACGACCTGCTCCGCCCCGACCTCACGCCCACCCTGCACGGCCGCGAGCTGGCCGTGGTCGGCGACGGTGCGCTGATGGCCTCGCTCGGCCGCGCCCGCAGCCACTCGATGCGCGACATCGTCTCCTCCATCCAGAAGGAGCAGGACGAGGTCATCCGCGCCGCCGCGGCCGGGGCGACCCTGGTCACCGGCGGTCCGGGCACCGGCAAGACCGCCGTCGCCCTGCACCGGGCCGCCTTCCTGCTCTACCAGGACCGCCGCCGCTACGCCGGGGGCATCCTGGTGGTCAGCCCGACCCCGCTGCTGGTCTCCTACACCGAGGGCGTCCTGCCCTCCCTCGGCGAGGAGGGCCAGGTGGCGATCCGCGCGGTCGGCAGCCTGGTGGACGGCATCGAGGCGGAGCGGTACGACACTCCCGAGACCGCCCACGTCAAGGGCTCGAGCCGGATGGTGCAGCTGCTGCGCCGGGCGGCCCGGGCCGCGCTGGAGCTGGACGCACCGACCGAGCTGAAGGTCTTCGCCCGGGGCGAGGCGCTGCGCCTGGACGCCGGCCGCCTCAAGGCGGTGCGCGGCAACGTGATCGGCGGGGGCGGCACGCCGCTGAACCTGCTGCGCCCGCGTGCCCGCCGCCTGCTGCTCGACGCGCTCTGGCTGGAGGCGGTCAGGCACCTGCCCAAGCCGACCGACCACTACGGCCGGGAGCAGCGCCAGGAGGAGAAGGAGTCCTTCGACGAGTACGTCTCGGACGAGGCGTCCTTCCTGGACTTCCTGGACGCCTGGTGGCCGGCCCTGACCCCGCGCCGGGTGCTGGCGACGCTCAGGAACAGCCGGCACACCAACCGGATCGCCCGGCGCGCCGTCACCCCGGAGGAGGCCAGGCTGCTGGCCGCGTCCTGGCGGCACCTCGGCGACCGCGGCGCGGGCGCGCTGTCCGCCCACGACGTGGCACTGGTCGACGAGCTGCAGCTGCTGCTCGGTGAGCCGGCCCGCCCGAAGGTGCGCGAGGTGGACGCGGTCGACATGCTGACCGGCCTGGACGAGGTCACCACCTACGCCGACCGCAGCGCCCGCCAGCGCGAGCAGGTGCCGGTGGAGCGCCGCGAGTACGCGCACGTGATCGTGGACGAGGCGCAGGACCTCACCCCGATGCAGTGGCGCATGATCGGCCGCCGCTCCCGGATGGCGACCTGGACCATCGTCGGCGACCCGGCGCAGTCCTCCTGGCCGTACCCGAAGGAGGCGCAGGCCGCGCTGGACGAGGTGCTGTCCGGCAAGCCGCGCCGCCGCCACACCCTGACGGTCAACTACCGCAACCCGGCCGAGATCGCCGAGGTCGCGGCCAAGGTGCTGGCCCTGGCCGCGCCGGGTACGCCGTCGCCGAGTGCGGTCCGCTCGACCGGGATCACACCGCGGTTCGCCGCCGTCCACGACCCGGCGCCCGAGGCGTTCGCCGAGGCCGCCCGGGTCGAGCTGACCCGGCTGCTGGCCGAGGTGGACGGCACGGTCGCGGTGGTGGTCCCGATGGACCGCAGGGCCGAGGCCGCCGCCTGGGCCGAGGGCCTGGGCGAGCGGGTGGTGGCACTGGGCAGCCTGGAGGCCAAGGGCCTGGAGTACGACGCCACGGTGGTGGCCGACCCGACCGGGATCGCCGGTGAGTCGGAGGCCGGCCTGCGGGTGCTGTACGTGGCGCTGACCCGGGCCACCCAGCGCCTCACGGTGCTGTCGGGGCCGGACGACCTCCCGGATGCCGACGGCGTCCCGGCGCTGCTGCACGGCTAGACCGGCAGGGGCGCGGTTCCCCGCGCCCCTGCCGAGCTCCCCGGCCGTCGGGGGCGAAACCAACGGCGAAGGCCCCCACCAAGTGGTGGGGGCCTTCGCCGTTCACGTTGATGACACCGACCCGCCATGCTCGCCTCGCGGCAAGTGGTCGCTCGAAGCGACGAAGGTTGGGCCCGGGGGCTTGGATCGAGCCGGTGTCTCGTCCAATGTAACGCATTGCCGCGAGAAGGCCAGTGGCCCACGGCAGATTTTCCGCGTCCGGGTGTGGCGGCCGGAGGGTCTGTTGTGGGGCCCGTGCAATTAATGACCAATATTTCTGACTACCCGCTGGTAGGTGCGACGATCGAGGTCTAACATGCGCTGGGCTGGCTTCAACAGAGTGTTGAATCCTGGCCCCTGCTGCCAACCCTCTCAGTGGATGGAAGAAGGACGTCGATGGCGACGGTGCCAAGTGTCTCGAACTCGATCACGGTGCGTCTGGAGGTCCCGGCCACCGGCAACGCCGTGAGCTCGATCACGACCGCCGTCGAGTCCTCCGGCGGCTCGGTGACCGGTCTGGACGTGACCGCTTCGGGCCTGGAGGCCCTGCGGATCGATGTGACCGTGGCGGCCTCCTCGGTCGCGCACGGCGAGGAGATCGTCGAGAAGCTCCGGGCGATCGACGGGGTGGCGATCGGCAAGGTCTCGGACCGTACCTTCCTGATGCACCTCGGCGGCAAGATCGAGATGTCGTCCAAGCTGCCGATCCGCAACCGTGACGACCTCTCGATGATCTACACCCCGGGTGTCGCCCGGGTCTGCATGGCGATCGCCGAGAACCCCGAGGACGCCCGCCGCCTGACCATCAAGCGCAACAGCGTCGCCGTGGTCACCGACGGCTCCGCCGTGCTGGGCCTGGGCAACATCGGCCCGCAGGCCGCGCTGCCGGTGATGGAGGGCAAGGCGGCCCTGTTCAAGCGCTTCGCGGGCATCGACGCCTGGCCGATCTGCCTGGACACCCAGGACGCGGACGAGATCGTGGCCATCGTCAAGGCCATCGCCCCGGGCTTCGCCGGCATCAACCTGGAGGACATCTCCGCCCCGCGCTGCTTCGAGATCGAGGCCCGGCTGCGCGAGGCGCTGGACATCCCGGTCTTCCACGACGACCAGCACGGCACCGCGATCGTGGTGCTGGCCGCGCTGACCAACGCGCTGCGCGTGGTCGGCAAGGAGATCTCCGACATCCGCGTGGTGATGTCGGGGGCCGGCGCCGCCGGTACCGCGATCCTCAAGCTGCTGCTGGCCGCCGGCGTCGAGCACGCCACCGTGGCGGACGTCCGCGGCGTGGTGCACAGCGGCCGTGACGACCTCAACGACAGCTTGCGCTGGATCGCCGAGCACACCAACCGCTCGGGCCGTACCGGCACCCTGAAGGAGGCCGTGGCGGACGCGGACGTCTTCATCGGCGTCTCGGCCCCGAACGTGCTGAACGGCGACGACATCGCCACCATGGCGGACAAGGCGATCGTCTTCGCGCTGGCCAACCCGGACCCGGAGGTCGACCCGGCCGTCGCCCGGCAGACCGCCGCCGTGGTCGCCACCGGCCGCAGCGACTTCCCGAACCAGATCAACAACGTGCTGGTCTTCCCGGGCGTCTTCCGCGGCCTGCTGGACGCGCAGAGCAAGACCGTCAACACCGGCATGATGATCGCCGCCGCCCGCGCGCTGGCCACCACCGTCGGTGACGACCAGCTCAACGCGAACTACATCATCCCCAGCGTGTTCCACCCGGATGTGGCGAAGACCGTCGCGGCCGCCGTGCGGGAGGCCGCGCTGGCCGCCCGCGAGGGCGATCCGGCCCCGGCGAAGCCCACCCCCGGCATCGTCGGGACGCTCGACACGACCTCGTTCCCGGCCATCCGGATCTGACCGGAGCGCCGCCCGCGGCGCGCCGGTCGATCGCTCAAATGTGCGATTAGCCACCATACCCGTCCTTACACGCCCCGAACCCTTGCGACACAAGGGGAAGGGGCGTGTTTGGGCTTGTCGGTGCCAGGGCGTACGGTAGCCCTGCACGGGGCGGCGTGTCCGACAAGTACGGAACGTCCCCTCCGGCATCCCGGCGTGTCGTCCCGACCGCTGCCCGCTCCGGTCCGCCGGAGCCGACGGAGTGTCACAACTCCGTCCGGCGGGCGCTGTTCGGGTCAACCTCGCCGGAGCCCGATTGGCTTTCTCAGTGCCGGTCGGGGCAGGATTCGTACCCAGGCAGTGCGGTTTGAGGCGCTTCGGGGTGCAAGCCCGACCCCTGACCAACCCTCGCCTGAACGAGCACAGTGTGCGGACCAGCGGCCCGCCGGGTGCCCCCGGAGGGTGACCGATGGGGCCCCCGCACACGCAACGCGAACAGACCACAGGAGTACACATGAACCGCAGTGAGCTGGTGGCCGCTCTGGCCGACCGCGCCGAGGTGACCCGCAAGGACGCCGACGCCGTGCTGGCCGCCTTCGCCGAGGTCGTCGGTGAGGTTGTTGCCAAGGGTGACGAGAAGGTCACCATCCCCGGCTTCCTGACCTTCGAGCGCACCCACCGTGCCGCCCGCACCGCCCGTAACCCGCAGACCGGTGACCCGATCCAGATCCCGGCCGGTTACAGCGCCAAGGTCAGCGCCGGTTCGAAGCTGAAGGAAGCCGCCAAGGGCAAGTGACGTCGGGCTCCTCGGAGCCGCGTCCGGCACAGACGGCGATGGCCGGTCTCCCCCTCGGGGAGACCGGCCATCGGTCGTTCGGGAGCCGCTGCAGGGCCGGCCCGGTGGTGATCCGGTCCGGCCCGGCGGGGCCTGCGGTCAGACCGCGGCGAGCTTCTCGGACGGCAGCTCGACGTGGGCGCCGAGCTCGCGCAGCTTGGACATGAAGTTCTCGTAGCCGCGGTTGATCAGGTCGATGCCGTGCACGGTCGAGGTGCCCTCGGCCGCCAGCGCCGCGATCAGGTACGAGAAGCCGCCGCGCAGGTCCGGGATGACCAGCTCGGAGCCGATCAGCTTGGACGGTCCGGAGACCACCGCGGAGTGCTGGAAGTTCCGGGCGCCGAAGCGGCACGGGGTGCCGCCCAGGCACTCGCGGTAGAGCTGGATGTGCGCGCCCATCTGGTTCAGCGCGCCGGTGAAGCCGAGCCGCGACTCGTACACCGTCTCGTGCACGATGGAGAGCCCGGTCGCCTGGGTCAGCGCGACCACCAGCGGCTGCTGCCAGTCGGTCTGGAAGCCGGGGTGCACATCGGTCTCCAGGGCGATCGCCTTGAGCTCGCCGCCCGGGTGCCAGAACCGGATGCCCTCGTCGTCCACCTCGAAGGCGCCACCGACCTTGCGGAAGGTGTTGAGGAAGGTCATCATCTCCAGCTGGCGGGCGCCCCGGACGTAGATGTCGCCCTTGGTGGCCAGCGCGGCGCAGGCCCAGGAGGCCGCCTCGAGGCGGTCGGGCAGCGCGCGGTGGGTGTAGCCGCCCAGTTCGTCCACGCCGGTGATCAGGATGGTGCGGTCGGTGCCCATCGAGATGATCGCGCCCATCTTCTGCAGCACGCAGATCAGGTCGACGATCTCCGGCTCGACGGCGGCGTTGCGCAGCTCGGTGACGCCCTCGGCGAGCACCGCCGTCAGCAGCACCTGCTCGGTCGCGCCGACCGACGGGTAGGGCAGCTCGATCTTGGTGCCGTGCAGCCGCTGCGGGGCGACCAGGTAGGTGCCCTGCGGGTGCTTCTCGATGGTGGCGCCGAACTGGCGGAGCACCTCGAAGTGGAAGTCCACCGGACGGCCGCCGATGTCGCAGCCGCCGAGGCCGGGGATGAAGGCGTGGC
>NZ_JYJF01000389.1 GCF_000955975.1 Saccharothrix sp. ST-888 | reverse complement strand
CGATCATGATGCGCTGACGCATACCGCCCGAGAACTGGTGCGGATAGTCGTTCACCCGCTCCCTGGCCGCCGGGATGCGCACCCGCTCCATCAGCTCGACGGCCTTGCGCAGGGAGTCCTTCTTCGACATCCCCTCGTGCACCCGGAAGACCTCGCCGAGCTGCCAGCCCACCGAGAACACCGGGTTGAGCGCGGAGAGCGCGTCCTGGAAGACCATCGCGATCTTCCGGCCGCGGATCCTGCGCCGCTCCTCCTCGGGCATGGTGAGCAGGTCCTCGCCCCGGTACAGCACCCGGCCGCCGGTGATCCTCCCCGGCGGGATGTCCAGGATGCCCATCACCGCCTGCGCGGTGACCGACTTGCCCGAGCCGGACTCCCCCAGCACCGCCAGCGTCTCCCCCGCCCGCACGCTGTAACTGA
>NZ_JYJF01000388.1 GCF_000955975.1 Saccharothrix sp. ST-888 | reverse complement strand
CGTTCTCGTCGGCGATGGCGTCGAACATCTCGACCAGGTGGCCGACGTTCAGGCGCGACAGGCGTATATGGCCGATCCGCGGTTTGGGGTGTACCCGGACGTGGGGCCCGTACCCCTTGCTCGTGGCCTTGCTCGTCTTCTCGGACCCACGCCATATGCCGTGCCCCTCGCCGACGGTCACCCGGGACGTGCGCGCCTCCCTACGGCGCAGCAAGCGGCGGGCCTCCTCGCCCTCCCGGAGTGCGCTGCGCTCGTCCGCCGGTCGGCCCCCCGCACCGAAGCAAGGCGACCCGCCAAGACTAGCCGGGGCGCGGACCAAGTAGGCAGCAAGGCATGCATCGGGCATGCGCACCGGCCCGGCCACCCGCCATCGCGTCCGGGCGACGCTCCGGGCCGCGTTGAACGCCGCCATCGCCCGCG
>NZ_JYJF01000387.1 GCF_000955975.1 Saccharothrix sp. ST-888 | reverse complement strand
CGGGAGGCGCTCGCGCAGCCGGGTGAGCTGGTACGCCCGCAAGTGGAACCTCTGCAACGAGGTCTTCGGCGTGATCCGCACCGACGTGCTGCGCAAGACCCGGCTGCTCGGGCCGTTCCTGTCCAGCGACGTGCGGATGCTGCACGAGCTGGCGCTGCGCGGCGAGTTCATCCAGGTGCCGCAGCGGCTGTTCTTCCGCCGGATGCACGCGACCAACACGTTCGGCGCCCAGCGCGACACCGACGAGGTGCTCGAGTGGCTGGAGCCTGGCGCGGCGAAGGGCAAGAGCCGCAAGCGCAAGCCGGCCTCCGACCAGAGCCACCACACCCGGATGACCTGGGAGATCACCAAGGCGCTGCTCAGCAACGAGCTGCCGGTGACGGAGCGGGCCGCCGCGACCGGGGCGTTCCTCACCTCGTG
>NZ_JYJF01000386.1 GCF_000955975.1 Saccharothrix sp. ST-888 | reverse complement strand
GAAGAACTGCGCCGGCTGCCACACCCACAGGGCGCGCAGGCCGGCGCAGCGCCGTGAGGCGAGGTCGAAGGCCCAGTCCACGGCGGCGGCGGAGGACCGGCTGCCGTCCACCCCGCCCACCACGGAGAGGGGGTCCTGGGTGACGTGCTCCGGCTCGCGGACCCCGGCCACCGGACGTCCGGCCCGAGCCAGCACGGGCGCCGCCACCGCATGCGCACTGAGCACCTCCTCGGCCCGGGGGCGGCTCCATTAGCCGAGGACCACGGCAGCGGCGTGCGCCGACCCACGGAGCAGCACCCGGCTTTCGCTCCTGTACACCACCTTGCTGGAGATCTCCAGGTCCGGATGCTTCTCCCGGGCCACCGCCGCGGTCTCGTCGAGCAGCTGCCGAACCCGCTGACGGAGCTCCGCGTGGTAGCCCTCGCC
>NZ_JYJF01000385.1 GCF_000955975.1 Saccharothrix sp. ST-888 | reverse complement strand
GTAGGTCATGCTCTCGGCGACCGCGCGGAACTCCGCGAGCATCGGCTCCATCAACGGCGAGTGGAAGGCATGACTGACCGCCAACCGCTTGGTCTTCTCGAAAGATTCCGCGATCCGCAGCACCTCGGCCTCGTCACCCGAGACCACCACCGACGAAGGACCGTTCACCGCCGCGATACCCACCCGCCCGCTCAACAGCGGCAACACCTCGGCCTCGGACGCCTGCACCGCCACCATCGCACCACCCGACGGCAACGCCTGCATCAACCGCCCACGAGCAGCCACCAACCGGCACGCATCCGCCAACGACAGCACACCCGCCACATGCGCCGCAGCCAGCTCACCGATCGAATGACCCGCCACGAAGTCCGGCCGCAGACCCCACGACTCCACCAACCGGAACAACGCCACCTCGACCGCGAACAG
>NZ_JYJF01000384.1 GCF_000955975.1 Saccharothrix sp. ST-888 | reverse complement strand
GATCGGACCCTGTACGCCCAGACCGGCCTGTTCGCGGTCGAGGTGGCGTTGTTCCGGTTGGTGGAGTCGTGGGGTCTGCGGCCGGACTTCGTGGCGGGTGATTCGATCGGTGAGCTGGCTGCGGCGCATGTGGCGGCTGGGCGGGCGTTGGCGGATGCGTGGCGGGTGGTGGCAGCTCGTGGGCGGTTGCTGCCGGCGTTGCCGGCGGGTGGTTCCATGGGGGCGGTTGAGGCGGCCCGCGCCGGAGCGTGTACGCCGTTGAGTGGGCGGCTGATGCCGGCGTTGCCGTCGGGTGGTGCGATGGTGGCGGTGCAGGCGTCCGAGGCCGAGGTGTTGCCGCTGTTGAGCGGGCGGGTGGGTATCGCGGCCGTGAACGGCCCTTCGTCGGTGGTGGTCGCGGGTGACGAGGCCGAGCTGCTGCCGAGCG
>NZ_JYJF01000383.1 GCF_000955975.1 Saccharothrix sp. ST-888 | reverse complement strand
CTGTCGTCGGGTGCTGGGTTGCGGTCGTCACGTCAGGACCTGCCGAATTCCTTGTTGATGATGTCGAAGAGGTCGTCGGCCGACGCGTTGTCCAACTCGGCGTCGTCGGCGCTGTCGGCGGGGCCGTCGCCCGCGTTCCACGTCGTCAGGAGGGCCTGGAGGCGGGGCGTGACGAGGGCGCGGGCCCCGCCAACGGCGCGGACGACGACGAGTTGGACAACGCGTCTGCCTACGACCTCTTCGACATAATCAACAAGGAATTCGGCAGGTCCTGACGTGACGACCGCAACCCAGCACCCGACGACAGCAACGGCCGGCCCGACAACCACCAGCGTGACGAACGCACGTGTCCCGGCTCTCCGGAAGGCAGCCCTCTGATGGCAGACGAAAAGAAGCTCCTCGACCACCTCAAGTGGATGACCGCCGAGCT
>NZ_JYJF01000382.1 GCF_000955975.1 Saccharothrix sp. ST-888 | reverse complement strand
TCGGCGGTGTATGCGAAGCCCGGCCAGACCGACGCGGTGGACTCGGGGAAGGGCAGCGCGAGGTCGAGCGCGTAGAGGGAGCGGGGGGCGTGTCCACCGCTCCGCCGGGCGGGCCGGGGCGTGAGGGCCTAGGTGTCCGGCGGCTCCTCGATGGTGCGGACGGCGGGGGAGGCCTGCCGGGTGTGCCCGACTTTGGGGGTTGTCCGGCGGGCCGGGCCCGCCGCGCAGCGGGCGCTGCCAGCGCAGAACGGGCAGCAGCGGGGCGGCGGTGGCGGTGCCGCCGGGCGGCAGCGCGGCCAGCAGGCCGAGGGTGGCGCGGCGGACCGACGGCGGGAGGGTCCGGTCCAGTTCGGGGCCGAGCGCGGCACGGACCTTGCCCTTGCCGTCGGGGGTACCGGCGAGCCGGCCGACCCGGGTGGTGGCCAGCCAGCT
>NZ_JYJF01000381.1 GCF_000955975.1 Saccharothrix sp. ST-888 | reverse complement strand
ACTGCCATCGCGGATGCCGCCTTCGGACTCTTCGCCGAGCGCGGCTTCGACCGGGTCACCGTCGCGGAGGTGGCCCGCGCCGCTGGGGTCGCGGTCAACCAGGTCTTCAAGTGATTCCCGGCCCAGGAGGATCTGCTCTGCGACCGGCAGGCCGACGCGGAGCAGCGGCTGGCCCAAGTCCTCGACAGTGCGCCTCCTGAGCAGGCGGCTGTCGGCGCGGTCCGGGCAGACCGCATGGCGGGCCTGGCCCGCGGCGAGCCGGCGCTCGGGCTCAACCCCGCATCGGCGGACTTCTGGCGAGTGGTGGCTGACAGTCCGGCACTTCGGGCTCGCACGAGAGAGATCAGCGAAAACACCGAGGCCGCCCTCGCCGCCGCGCTGGCCGACCGGTGGGGCCTGGGTGACGAGGATCCGCTACCCAGGCTGCTGGCCG
>NZ_JYJF01000380.1 GCF_000955975.1 Saccharothrix sp. ST-888 | reverse complement strand
GTCGCTCACGTCCCGGCTGACCGTCGGCGAGTGGCTCGACATGTGGCTTGCGTCGAAGAAGACCCGCAAGACCACGACCAACGGCTACGAGTCCCACGTCCGGGTACACCTCAAACCTCGGATCGGCCATATACGCCTGTCGCGCCTGAACGTCGGCCACCTGGTCGAGATGTTCGACGCCATCGCCGACGAGAACGAGACCATCGCGGCCGAGAACCAGGCACGCAGGGAGCAGGTAGCGCGCTGCTCGCCCGGTCGGCCCGGCGCACCGAAGGCAGAGGAGCGGGCACGACTAGCCGAGGAGCGGACCAAGTTGGCCGCGATGCAGCCCTACCGGAAGCTCACCGGCCCGGCCACCCGCCAGCGCGTCCGGTCGACGCTCCGGGCCGCGTTGAACGCCGCCATCGCCCGCGAGCTGATCACCTTCAACCCCGC
>NZ_JYJF01000039.1 GCF_000955975.1 Saccharothrix sp. ST-888 | reverse complement strand
GGAGTGGCGCAGGCCACAGGAATGCCTGTGGCCCGGGTCACAGAATGCCCGGGACCCGGCTCGCGGGAATGGCGGTGTGACCCGGGTCACTGAATACGGGGACCGAGGTGATTCGGAGCCTGGTGGCGGGCCCGGACGGTGCTGCGGGCCCGCCACAGGCAGGGCGCCGGAGAGGTAGTCGGGGGCGCCCGCCGGGCGGCACTGCACCGGCAACGAGGGCCCGCGCATCCTGCTTTGCCCCGCGAGGGCGGTGTCTCCGCAGCGTCTCCTTAATCGCTGCACGGCCGGTCGGGGGCGTGGCGGCGACCTGGAGGCGTCGGCGCCCCGGCACGGTGCCGGAGCCGTACGGGCCGGTCCGCCGGGACGCGTCGGGTAACTGCCGGCTGCGCCCCTCGTTGGGGCGCGCGGGCCGGTCTCCCGGTTCGGAGGCAGCTCTCCGGTTCAAGGTGCCGATGTGGGTCCGTCGGCGTCGCTGCTCACGGGGGCGGTGATCGGGGGCGGTCGATACCTGCAACGCCGCTGCGTTTGGACGTGAGGCCGGAGGTCAGGGGGGGTGAACGAGGCAACGGGACACCTGTAGATCAATGATCGGCAAAGAAAGTCGATCAAGGAAAGGGGCCCCGTTGCAGGAGAAGTCTGTCATCTGAACTTCGCGCTCTGCCCGCACGACGTGTGGCAGGGGGCAGGAGTACCCACCGCCTACGCCGAGCAGCTCATCGGATCAACCTTCTGGGAGTCCTGGTGGGACTGAGCAGCTGCTGCCCGCCACACGGTGTGTCCGTCAGCCGCCGTCCGTGCCGGCGGCGCACCTGGTCGGACGCTGTCCGGGGGTCCGGACACTCCAGACCGAGCAGGTCCAGTGCGTCGTCAACCGGGTCGCGCAGCCGTCCGCAAGCGGTCGGGGTCACGGGGCCACGGCGACCGCCGCGACCTGGCAGGTCGGCACGTATTCGGGTAGCGCCACGATTTCCGGGACGGTACTCATGGCCCCGGATCTATCGGCCACTTCGACATGTATGCGACCAGCGGCCGGAATCTCCTCGTGATTCCGGCGTAGGACGAACTCGGCCGCGCCACGCGGGAGTCCGGTGTCGGCCGTCGGGAGAGAAACGCCTCACGTTCTGCTCACAGGCCGGGGGCCTGGAAGCCGTTCAGGTACCAGAAGGGGGCGACGTACCAGATCAGGGCGATCGCGGTGACGAGGGTGCCGCCGGCCAGGGGGAGTGCCCAGCCGGGCCAGCGGCGGTGCCGGACCACGATGACCTTGGCGACGAAGGCCCCGTAGAGGAAGCAGCCGGCGAGCGAGTGCAGCGCCACGCGGGTGTCGGTGAATTGGACGCCGTAGGCGGTGATGCAGTGCCGGGCGATGGGCAGGGAGAGGAGGAAGGCGGTCAGGCCGATGAGGCGGTGCACGGTGTGGACCCGGTGCGGTGCGGCTCGCAGTGCGGGCAGGCGGCCGTACATCCACAGGGCGAGAAGTAGCTGAATCAGCGCCAGGCCCAGGAGCGCGGATCCCAGCTGGGCTTTCAGTAGTATCGCGTCGTTGCCGCGGTTCCCGAAGAGGCTGGTCTCGTAGTTGGGGGTGTGTACCCGGCCGTACCAGAAGAGGCCGACCATCACCGCCACGGGCAGGAGGAGCCACAGGACGTCGTGGAGCCGTTGGTGGCTGGCGGGGTGAGTGAGGCCCTCCGCGTGATCAGCCGTCCCCGCTCCCGACTCTGCCGCCCTGGATCTTGACGGCACGAGCCCGACCTCGGATGCATGCCAGGCCACGACGATCAGCAGGGTGAGCGTCTCGGTGATGAGGCTGAGCAGGGCCTGTGGGGCGGGTTGCAGGCCGTTTTCGGAGAACCCGAACAGTCCGGTGGTGCGGGATGCGGTGAACCCGGCGAGTGTGCCGATGGCGATCGCGGTGGCGGCGATCCGCAGGAGCGGGGGTGCCCCCAGCAGCAGGAGTGCGGCCACCGCGAAGGCGGTGCTGGCCTGTAGCAGGAACAGCGAGCCGATGATGTGGACGAAGCGGTATCCGTCGATGTAGAGCTGGGCGTGGATGTATCCGCTTGCCGCGAGTGTGGCGGCGAGTACCAGGCGCAGTGCGAGGGCTGGCAGGCTGCGGGTGTTCATGCGAGTTTCTCGTCCTTGATGGCCAGTGCGTGGTTGCCTTGCCAGTAGTTGACGGTGCGGATGCCGAGTGCGTCCTTGAGGTGTCCGGCGGGCAGTACCTGTGGGAGCGGGGCGGGGCCCTGGCCGGGTTTGGGGAACGGGTAGCAGGTGGGGGCGGCCGAGTGGAAGGTGATGTTGCCCTCGGTCTTGGCGAACAGCTGGTGGACGTGCCCGTTGAGGCAGGTGACCGAGGAGAAGCGGCGCAGCATCGACAGCACCTGTACCGCGTCGTCGGTGCCCCAGCCCCAGGTCGGATACATCGCGAACAAGGGGATGTGGCTGAAGATGACGATGGGGGTGTCCGAGGACAGGCCGGCGATGTCCTTGCGCACGAAGTCGATCTGATCGTTGCCCAGGTGGCCGAGTTGCTCCAGGTGCAGCGTGTTGACCAGCGCGATGAAGTGCACGCCGTGGGTGTCGAAGCTGTACCAGCCGTCGCCGAGGGTGTTTTTGCCGAAAGTCTGCCGGTAGGCGCGTGGTCCGTTGTCTCCGATCGAGTCGTGCTCGCCCGGCACGGTGAAGACCCGGTCGGTGTCCAGCTGCGACAGCATCTGCTTGACCTGGTCGAACTGGGCGGGGGTGGAAAGGTGTGTCAGGTCGCCGCTGTGCATGACGAAGTCGGGGCGGAAGCCGAGGGAGTTGACCTGGTTGATCGCGTCGGCGAACGTTCCGGTGACGTCCATGTTGGCCGGGCCCTGGAAGCCGATGTGGCTGTCGGAGACCTGCACGAACCGCAGGTCGGCGCTGCCCGCCGGGGCCGCGTTCGACGAACCGGGGATGTGACTGATAACCTCTCCCGCGGTGACGGTCAGGACCACGGCACCACCGAACCAGGCGGAGTGCCGCATGAGCTGGCGGCGGGTCATGCCGTGTTCGACGCCACCGTTGGAGTCGGGTGTGGGCTCGGTCACGGGGTCACCACCACGGTCGCGGTCATGAACGGGTGGATGGAGCAGAAGTAGGGGTAGCTGCCGGGTTGGGTGAACGTGTAGCTGTAGGTGTCGTTGGTGCCTAGGGCTGCCGACTGCAGTGGCCCGCCCGATCCCTGCTTGCTGGTGACGGTGTGAGCGTCGGGGTCGGTGTTGGTCCAGGTCACCGTCGTTCCCGCCTTGACCGTCACGGTGGCCGGGGAGAACGCAAAGTTCTTGATCGTCACCGCGTTGGCGGCCGCCGGAGCGGACGGCTGGCCGCTGGTGTACGGGGTCGATGGCGCGGTTGGTGGTGGGCTGGCGATGGCCGTACCGCTCGTTCCGGAGGCACCGGGAAATCCGGGCAGGGTCTGGCCGGGTCCCGGGCTCAGCGCGCCGGCGGGTTTGGGGTGTGACGATCCGCCGCACGCGCTGAGCAGTCCCAGTGCTCCGGCAACGGCGACAGCGGCCAGGCACGCCGTACGCGACCACCGCGCCGGAGCAGAGGAGTTCGCATTCATGCCCATCGTTCCTTCTGCACGTCCCCGGCCGCACGGGCGGGTCTGATCCGAAACCAATGCGGGATCGGCCTTATCAGGCAGACAGACGACCGCGTTACACCCTTCGGGGGGATGCTGGAAGGGGATGCAACCAGGTGGGCTAATTTATGTGAGCGGACAGCACAATCCATGCAGCGAAACGAATTCCACAGCGGAGTCTCGCTGTTTCACCCTGGCGGCGGGCAGCGGAACAGGGCTTCGGCGTCGCGCAGGAACTCCCAGGCGTCGGAGCCCGCAGCGTTGGAGGGCCGGAGGGGCTCTGCCGCCAGGCTGAGCTGGTTCCTCACCTCCGTGCTCTGCTGTCGTCGCCTGGCCACCGCATCGGGGGCCGCATCCGGTGGCGGAACCGGCACCCGCTCCGAACCCGTCACTGACGCCAAGTCAGCCGCCGTTGTCCGCGACACGGTCTCTGACCAGCGGAGATCGCCGACATCCCGGGAGCGGTGGAGCCGCTGTAATCGGCCTCACATCCTGGGATCTCATATCCCGGACGTTTTTCCGCCGGTAGCGCGTCGCTCGCGCACCCGGCAGGTCCGCCGCAAACGCATCGAGGGTCGGCCCCGCTGGCGCGGGGCCGACCCTCGAAGGTGGCGGTTGTCACAGAGTCGGGCAGGGGACTCCGGGGGGACTCGTTACCAGCGGTACGAGTGGTGCTGCCAAGTGTGGTCGGCGGGCGCAGGTGCGGGGGCGGCGGGTGCGGGGGTGCTGGTCGTGGGGGTGGCGGGGGCCGGTGCGGGTGCCGTCGTGGACGCGCTGGTGGCGGAGCCCGTGATCTTGTTGTAGCGGAGCGGCGTGTAGTAGCTGGTGGGCCAGCCGGCCAGCGAGCTGGCGTTGAGGTTGCCCTGGTACTCGCGGGTGGGAACGCTGCGGTTCTGCTCGGCGTAGAAGTTGAACGTCCCGGCGGACTGGTCGATCCAGTTGCCGAAGAGGATGACGTGGTCGGCGGTGTAGTCGAGGGCGTCGCCGGGCTGGAGCTGGGAGCTGGCGATCCTGGTGGAGACGCCCGGGAGCGTGGAGGTGACCAGGCTGGAGCTGAGGTGCCAGGCCATGGAGACGAACCCGGAGCAGTCCTCGCGGTAGGTGCCGTTGCTGTCGGTGTGGGTCGCGCCCTGGTTGTAGGGCACGCCCTGGCTGACCCAGCTCTTGGCCCGCTGGATGACCTCGTCGGGCGAGATGCTGCCGCCGACGGACGACGCCGCGTGCGCGGGAGTGGCGATCATCAGGGAGGCGGCGCCGACTCCGAGGAGGCCGACGAGGCAGCGGCGGAGGGCGGGTCCGTACAGGTGCATGGATGTCTCCAGGGGGTGCTGGTGTGGGGCAGCGGGGTGCTGGTGTGGGCAGCGGGTGTGGCTAGCCGAGCTGTCGGGCGACCGAGGTGAGCAGGTCTCCGTCGGCTCGGGTGCTGTAGGGGACGGCGTGGGTGGCAGCCCACTCGTCGAAGTGGACGACGGCCAGGGTGGTGCCCTGCTGGACGGCGTAGAGGTGGTCGGTCTGCGGGCCGGCCGCGGACAGCCCCTCGACGCCCGTCCACTGCCGCGACCAGGCGGTGCCCTGATCGGTCACGGCGGTCCTGGTGACCTGCGCGTCCGTCGTGCCGAGGGCCTTGGCCTGAAGGGCGCGGGACACGGTCTGGCAGGCGTCCATCTGCGTCAGCAGGCCCTGGTACGCGGTCTGCGCGGCGGTGCCGTCACGGAAGGTGAACAGGTCCTGCTCCGCCGGTGTCCGGTAGACGCTGACGTACGCCTGCTGCTGCCAGGAGGCGGCACCGGGGACGGACGCGCACTCGTCGAGCTGGACGGCGCCGGTCACGGCCTGGGTACGAGGTGGAGCGAGCGGGTGCCATCCCTCGACGGCTCCGTTGGGGAGCTGGGCCGCGGAGAGCCGTTCCGTCGCCGTGGGCCCTGCTGTGGACTCTGCGGTGACACTCGTCGGTGCTCCGGCGACCGAGGCGGACGCGCCGGTACTGCGGGCGGTGGCGGACAGCCGGGGAGCGCTGCCGCAGCCGCCGACGGTGACCAGCACGGCCAGGACGCCGAGCGCGCCGAGGGCAGCCGCGCTGACAGGTCGGACAGGGGCGGGGAGACGAATGGAGCCAGGCATCGGGGTCTTCCTAGCAAGGCCACCGGGTCACGGGACGGACTCGGTGGAACAAGGCACGGTGCAACAAGGCATGGCGGGACAGGGTGTGGCGGGACAAGGCGTCGGACGCCGGGGCAGGGACTTCCGGGTTTCGGCGTTCGGCCGGCGGCGCGGCACCCGTAGGGCGATCCGGCGACCTGGGCCTTCAGCACGACAGCTGTCCGCTTGGGGGGCGGCGCTGGGTGACCGGATTCTTGCCCGGTGGTTCGCGCACTGTCAAGAAGCCCATATAGGCAAATAAGGGCGGAAATGACCGATAAGTCCGATTTCTCGCTACCGGGATCTTCGGCTCGAACGGTGCGCTGGTCAGGCGGTCTGCGGACCCCTGCGGAGTCGGCCGATCCGGCTCTGGGTGTCCAAGTCCGAACGCAGCCGCCGTGGCGGGTGCGCGGCATCGCTTCTCAATCGCCAACTGGCCAGGATCACAAGGGAGTTCGCTGCGGTCGAGGGCTGTGCCCGGGGGGTGGCCGCCGCCGCGTCCCGACCGGCCGACCGGCCGCGCGTCGTCCGCATTGATGCAGGTCAGATGCCCCAAATAGTCAATGTATACAAGATCAAATAGTAGAAACACCTTTGATTTGCATGTAATAGGAGTGGCGTGCCACTATAATCGAAGGAGTCCGCGTTGAGCTCAGGGCGAGCGGGCAAGAGCAGAAAGAGCGAGGGTCCATGTCGGACGGCGCGCGCGTCATCGTCGGAGTCAGTGGCTCGTTGAACAGCCTGACCGCACTGCACCGCGCGGTGGACGAGGCCCGTACCCGCGGGGCGGTGCTTGTTCCCGTGCTGGCCTGGTCGCCCGTCGGCGGCGAGTTCAACTACCGCGCCCGGCCGTGTCCGCCGCTGCTCCGCACCTGGGAGGCGGCTGCCCGGGAGCGACTGGAGCGAGCCTTCCAGGACGCCTTCGGCGGACTCCCCGTCGGTGTCCGGGTGGAGCCGCTGGTGGTCCGCGGTGAGGCCGGACCGGTGCTGGTCCAGGTCGCCGATCGGCCGGACGACCTGCTGGTCATCAGCACCGGACGCCAGGGCGGCCTGCGCCGACTCCTGCACGGTTCGGTGAGCCGCTACTGCCTGGCCCGTGCGACGTGCCCGGTGGTCGCCGTTCCGCCGTCCACGCTCCACACCGAGCTGCGGCGGGTCGCCCGCATCACCGACCTGCGAGAGCTGTCGCACGCCGCCTGACCCCGGAGGTCACGCCGGCGCGAGCCGGCTCTGCGGGCAGCGGTCAACCGGCGCTGGCGCACGGGCAGTTCGGCGCAGCTCGACGGAGGCCGACACAGGCCGGCGCAGGCCAGTACGGGTCAGCGCAGAGCCTGCGTCTGCCAGTAGCCGAAGCGCTGGAGCGGCTCGCCGTCCATCCGCCAGGGCCAGGGGGTGACGGTTCCTCCGATCAGGCGGAAGACCTCTGCGGCCTCCGGGAGCCGGTTGGCCCGGACCAGCGCGTAGGCCAGCAGGTTGAGGTCGGCCAGCGCCGCGGCGTGCCGCAGGTAGCCCGGCTTGGTCCAGTCGGCGAGCGCGCGTTCCAGGGACGACGCCGCGCGGGCCTGCGTCCACTGTCTTCGGGCCAGCAGTCCGTCGACGCCGCCGCGGGAGACGGTGCGGTGGTGGTGTTCGACGATCGCCGTGAGCTCCAGGCCCACCGCCGGTACCGCCGGAGGTATCCGGGACCGGACGGAGTCGACGAAGTCGAGCACCCGGCTGTGGGAGCCGCACTCCTCCGGGGACAGGTAGCCCAGCATCTGCAGATGCGCTTCGCGGTGCCAGGCGTCACGGGCCATCACCTCGTGCCAGACCTGGAACACCTCCTGCGGGTCGCGCCGCAGCAGCCGCAGCATCCCGAGCATGACCACCCAGGGCGTCGGATCGCTCGGCTGGAGTTCGGCGGCGCGGTGGCAGCGGTCGGCGGTGGCGCGCGCGTCCTCCATCTCTCCGGCGAGTTGGCCGCGGATCAGCTCGACCCAGGACTCGAAGATCAGGGCGTCGGCACTCTTCGGCCGGCGCATCCGCCAGGACCGGGCGAGACCGGAATTCGCCGCCGGTCCCGCCAGTACCGCGAAGCGGTGCGCGCGCCGGTCCCAGTCCGTTCCCGCGTCCTGAATTACCCGTTCGACCTGGTCGATCTGAATATCGGTCAGGCCCGGCATAGGGGGGGAACCAAGTTGCTTGCGCACCCTTCCGAGTTTGCTGTCGTCGAGTTCGGGGGACAGGCGGGGGCCGGTGGTTCGAAGCATTCGGAAGAGCGACACGGACGCAGCGTAGGGCCGCCCCGGAATTACCGATAGACCCTTGGATGAATCGTTACTCGAGGGAACTCCGGGGAGCGGAATTACCGTCTCGTACGGTGAGATCGCGAGGAGTTCGGGTACTCAGGGAGACCATTCGGTCGCGCGGTGATGCGGTGTCGGCGGACGGCGGTGCCGGCTCCGCCAGTTCCCGCGCTCCGGCTGAGCACCGTCGAGTGGCCGTACTCGGTGGAGGACCGGCTGCCGTTCGACCTGCCCGGTGAGCCGGAGCCGGTCGGGACGCCCGCCGCGCGGCCGCACCGGAGTGCGCCGAGCCGGCGGGCGTCGCCCCGGGTTGTGCAGTCGCCCCGCTGCCGCGAGGCGGTGTAGCCCACCCGGCGGCAGCGCGTCAGGCGGCGCGGTGGCCGCCGCCCCAGCGGATCGCGGCCGCGCCGGCGAAGTCACCGGCGTGGGCGAAACCGCCGAGTACGACCAGGCCTCCGTCCTCGACCGCTCCGGAACGGATCGAGCGGTCGAGGGTGATGGGGATGGCCGCGCCGAACAGGTTTCCGCAGCTGTCGAACGTGTCGGGGTGCCGGTCCTTCGACAGCCCCAGGGACTCGCGCCAGTTCTGCAGGAACGTGCGGTTGGGCTGGTTGGTCACCAGCAGGTCGATCTCGGCGGTTCGGACCTCGATCCGGCGGCACAGGTCCGTGACGACCTCCGGGACCAGGCGGTTGCCGCGTTCCATGACCTGGGCGATGCCGGACTCGGTGAAACCTATCCGCAGCTGGGACTCTCCGGGTTCCCAGTACTTCCGGCCGTCGTCGAGGACCGCGGTCATGTCGCCGCCGTAGTCGCCGATGTGGCGGGTCACCACGTCCAGCACGGGCGCGCCGGCCGAGGTGGTCAGGTAGCCGACCCCGGCGCCGTCGCCGGGGATGGCGGCCTGGGCGAGCCGGCGCACGTCGGACTGGGTGAACAGCTGGCCCGCGGCGCTCTGCGCGTTGCAGATCAGCGCGGTCTTCGCGTCGGTGGTGGTGAGGATCGTGCGTGCCAGTTCGATCATCTGGATGAAGGACGCGCAGCCCGCGTTGGCCACGTCGATCAGCCACTGCGGTTTCAGCCCGAGCCGGCGCGCGACCTCGGTGCCGGCGCCCACGAACGGGATGTCGGGAAGCTGGCTGTGCGTCAGCAGGACGTCCACGGCGCGGATCTCCTCGCGCCCGTGCCGCTCGACGAGCGGCTGCACCGCGCGTTCGATCATGTCCACGTTGGTCTCGTCGGCGGCCACGTGGTGCCGCAGTGGGGGGATCCGGAACATCGGGCTGTCGCGGAGGCTGTCCTCGGCGTCGGCGTACTCGGTGTAGAACTCGGCGGGGACCGGCCTGCCGGGCAGATAGCCGGCGACGTCGGTGAGGCTGACCGTGGTCACGGCGCCACCACGGTGCGGGGGGAGCTGCTGACCGGCAGTCCGCCGTGGTGGCGGTGTTCGAGGATGGCCTTCAGGTTCTCCAGCTCCACCGTGTGGCCGGCGTAGAACATGTCCCAGTAGTCGCCCACCCACGGCCGGTCCGGCCGGGGAGCCAGCTCGGGACGGGGGTTCCGGTCGTAGTACGGGTGCCGGCAGTTGGTCCAGGTGATCACGGAGCCCGGTGCGCCCAGCACCGACCGCGCGGGAACGACCCGCATCAGGTAGATCATCCAGAGCTCCTCGCCCTGGTCCCAGGCGCAGTGGAAGTCCACCGTCATGGCCTCGGCGTTGGCCACCACCTTGCAGAAGATCTTGGTGTCCTGCTCCAGCCGGTCGTCCCCGACCCACAGGCCGGGGGTGCCGGCGGGCGCGAAGTCCCGCAGGCTGAACGTCCACTCCTCCAGGTGGTGGCCCTGGCTCAGGTACTCGTACGCCTTCTCCGGCGGGCAGTCGACGTAGGTCTGGATCGTGCAGTACTGCCCGTAGACCTCCTGGTGCGGATACGACGGCCGGGTCAACTCCGCGCAGCGGACCAGCAGTTGCTCCTGGTCGGTGTTCTCCACCCGGGTCAGGCCGGGGACGTCAGCCAACTCGTACGGGTCCGCGCTCATGTGCGCTCTCCTCACTCTCGGCCGGCTCCGGGCCGGCGGCCGCCACATCGGGAAGGGACAGGAACGGAAGGAACGGCGGTGTTTCGGCAGGATCGAGGTCGAGCGTGACGAACGCCGGGGCGCCGCTGTGGTTGGAGCGCAGCAGCGCCCGGCGCAGCTGGGTGCCGTCGTCGGCCCGGGTCACGTCGAGGGTCGGGAACATGCCCGCCACACCGGCCGCGATGTCGGTGGGCCGGAACAGGTTGCTGTGGTGCGGCGCTCCGAGGAACACCTGCTCGCGGGTGGCGCACATGGCGTGTGCGTTGTTGTTGAGGATCACGAAGGTGACGGGCGCGGTGTACTCGACCGCGGTGTGCACCTCCATCCCGTGCATGAAGAACGACCCGTCGCCGGCGATCACATAGGTGCGCCGGCCGGTGGCGAGCGCCGCGCCGATGCCGGCGCCGAAGGTGTAGCCCATGCCGCCCATGCCGACGGCCACCACGAAGCGGCCGTGCCGCGGGGCCGGCAGCAGGTGGATCGCACTGGCCCCGGCGTTGCCCGCGTCGACGAAGACGTCCGCCTGCGGCGGTAGCGCGGCCTCGACGGCGGCCACCGCAGCGGCGTAGGAGGTGCCGCCGCGACCGGTCCGCGGTGTCCGCCGGGGCACCGGTCCGGCGTGCCCGGGGGCCGGTCGCGGGCGCGGGTCGAGCCGCTCGGCCAGCGCGCGCAGGGTGTCCCGGACGGTGCCCTGCAGCGAGATCCCAGGGACGAACGGCGGTTCGGGGTCGATGCAGACCACCGGGGTCCCGGCCAGGGCTCCGTCCAGTCCGCCGCGCGCCACGTCCGGCAGCCTGGTGCCGACCAGCAGGCAGACATCGGCCCGCCGCAGGCAGTCCGTGACGTTCTGATGGCCCATCACCCCGGCCACGCCCGCGAACCGGGGATCGTCGTTGCGGAACACGTCCTTGGCGTCCGGCGTGACCGCCACCCAGGCGCCGAGCCGGCCGGCCACCTCGGCCAGCTCCGTCCGGGCGTCCGCCGAGGCCACGCCCTCACCGGCGATGACCAGTACGGTCCGCGCGCCGCGCAGCAGGTCCACGGCCCGGTCCGGCAGCGGCGGCCTCGGCGGCTCCGCCAGGGTGGCCGGGGCGGCCGGGCCCGTCGGCCGGCGGGGCTCGACCGGTGCCTGCTGGACGTCCTTGGGCAGCAGGAGCACCGCAGGGCCCCGGAGACCGGTGCGGGCTGCCGCGAGGGCTTGGGCGAGCAACTCCGGCAGCGAGTCCGGGTCCTCGACCCGGGCGCAGAACCGGGTGACGGGGGCGAACAGTTCCAGCGCGTCGAAGGAGCCGGCCTTCCCGCTGGTGTCCTGGAAGGCGCCCCGCCCCTCCGAGCCGGTGGGCGGCTGGCCCACCAGCGCCAGCACCGGAACCCGGGAGGCGTACGCCTCGGCCAGTCCGGGCAGCAGGTTGACCGCGCCGCCCCCGGACGTGGCGGCGACGACCCCGATCCGCCCGGTGACCCGGGCGTGTCCGTCGGCCATGGTGACGGCCGAGAACTCGTGCTTGGCCACGACGGCGCGGATCGCGCCGCCGGTGGCGTGGAACGCGTCGTACAGGTCCTCGATGTTCGCGCCACCGACGCCGAACACCTGGCTGACGCCCGCTGCGGCCAGTTCGGCCGCCAGCCGGTCGACGAGTCGGACTCCGATGGTCATGCGATGCTCCTCTCCGCCTGGCCGGACATCTCCGCCTCGCCGGGCGCGACGATGAGCCCGGACGGCGAGGTGGCCTGGAATCGGCGGCGGTATTCGCTCGGGGTCAGTTCGAAAGCCCGGCCGAAGGAGCGGAAAAACGTCTCGGAGGCCGGATAGCCGCAGCAGCGGGCGATCTGACTGATCGGCAGATCGGTGGTCTCCAGCAGTTTGCGGGCCTGGGCGATGCGCATCTGTTCGATGTAATGACCGGGCGGCATTCCCACCTCGCGCCGGAATACCCGGGCGAAGTTGCGGACACTCATATTGGCGCGCTCGGCGATCTCCGGGACGGGCAGCGGCTGTTCGAGATTCTGCAGTATCCACTCCTGTGCGGCGCGAATCGGGGCCCGGTCGGCGAGTTGGGCCTCCAGAATCGAGCTGAACTGCGACTGGCCGCCGTTCCGCTTGAAGAACAGCACCAGGAAACGCGCTATCTCCAGCGCGAACGCCGCACCGTGGTCGGCCTCCACCAGCGCGAGGGCCATGTCGATGCCGGTGGCCACCCCGGCCGAGGTCACGAACCGGCCGTCCCAGACGAAGATCGGCTCGGGATCGACCGTCACGGCCGGGTACCGGCGGGCCAGGTCCTCGCAGTAGGCCCAGTGCGTGGTGGCGCGCCGCCCCTGGAGCAGGCCCGCCTCGGCGAGCAGGAACGCCCCGCCGCACACCGAGGCGACCCGGCGCGACCGGTCGGCGGCCCGGCGGATCCACGAGACCAACTCCCGGTCGTCGAGCGCCTCCTTGAGGCTCCAGCCGCCGGGGACGAGCAGGGTGTCGATCGGGCCGTCTCCCGCAGCGAGCGGTTCGGCCTCGATCACCATGCCCGAGGAGGTCCGTACCAGCGGCGCATCGGCGGAGACGAACTGGATCCGGTAACCGGCACCCGTCGTCGACAGTTGCCGGTTGACGGTGTCGAACACCTCGATCGGCCCTGCTATGTCCAGCGCCTGTGCACCGGAGTAGACCATCACCACTATTCGTCGCTGAGACACGGTCACAGCCTGTATCCAGAGCGTGATGGCGGCAATGACGGCTTACTGACGAATTCGGCCACACCGGCCGGCCGGGGCTTGGAGAACCGTCTCTGAGCAGGCATGTTGACGGAGCGTCAGGGCGTGGTGTGAGGCACGTCATGTCCGCGTCCGCCAGGGCCGGCGGCCCGGGAGTGCCCCGGGTCCGCTCAGCCCGCGCGCTGGGCGATCAGGGCGCCCAGGCCGTCGAGGATGCGGTTCAGGCCGAAGTCCAGCGCCCGGTCGTGCCCGCCGGGTTGGGCCGCCGAGGCCATCGCGGCGGTGAGGGCGGGGTAGTCGGCGCCGTGCGTCCGCATCAGTTCGGCGAGCGGGGCGAGGAACCGCGCCTCCGGTTCGCCCGCCGGGCCCGCCGCCCGGCTCTGCGCGACGATGCCGCGGACATGGCCGACGAGCAGCACCAGGGCGTCCATCCGCTCGGCGCCGGTCAGGCCGGTGCCGTCCAGTGCGGCCAGGGCGCGCTCCATCCAGGTGAGTTCCCTGGGGCCGGGGAGACGCGGGCCGACGGTGGCGTCCAGCAGCCACGGGTGCTGCGCGAAGACCTCGCCCAACCGGTGGGCCCAGTCGCCCAGTTGCCCGCGCCAGTCGCCGCCCGCCCCGGTCCTCGGCGGGGCCTCGCCGATCGCGGCCTCCACCATCAGGGCGACCAGTTCGGCCTTTCCGGGCACGTACCGGTACAGCGACATCTTGGTGAAGTCGAGCTGTCCGGCGACCCGTTGCATGGAGACCGCACCGAGCCCCTCCGTGTCGGCGATCCCGACGCCCGCCTGCGCGATGCGGTCCAGGCTGAGGGCCGGCTTGGGTCCGCGCGAGGGCTTGGGGTGCGGGCCCCAGAGCAGCCGGACCCTTGCGCTCGCTTCGTCACTCATCCGCCGCTCCCGTCCTCGGTCTTGCGCTGCCGCCATAACTGTGTCTACCGTACACATAAATCATCAGTGTCCATCGGACACAGTTTTCGGGGAGTGGTCTGCCGTGGTCTTCGCCAACAGGAACGTGCTCATCTCGGGCGCCAGCATCGCCGGCCCGGCGCTGGCCTACTGGCTGGGGCGCTACGGCTTCCGGTCCACCGTGGTCGAACTGGCCCCGGAGCTGCGCGGCGGCGGGCACGCCGTCGACTTCCGTGGCGATACGCACCTGACCGTGCTGGAGCGGATGGGCGTGCTGGAGGAACTGCGCACGCTGGAGACCGGCGGCAGCCCGATCCGCTTCGTCGACCAGCGCGGGCGCGAAATGCTCAGCCTGCCGGGCGAGTTCGCCGGGGGCGACATCGAGGTGCCGCGCGGCGACCTGGCCCGGGTGCTGTACGAGCGCAGCCTCCCGTACGCCGAGTACGTCTTCGGCGACACCATCACCCGCCTCACCGAGACCGCCACGGGCGTGCGGGCCGAGTTCCGGCACGGCGCGGCACGCGAGTTCGACCTGGTGATCGGCGCGGACGGACTGCACTCCAACGTGCGTCGGCTGGCCTTCGGCCCGGAGGACCGCTACGTCCGCCACCTCGGCTACTACGCCGCGACCTGGTCACTGCCCAACTACCTGCGCCTGCACCGGGGTTCGGTCGGCTGCAGCGTCCCGGGGCGGTTCGCCTCGGTCGGCGCCGGCCACCGGGACGCCGAACGGGCGGGCGCCTTCTTCGTCTTCGCCTCACCCCGGCTCGACTACGACCGGCACGACCCGCAGCAGCAGAAGGCGCTGCTCACCACGGCCTTCGCCGACCTTGGCTGGGAGGTGCCGCGACTGCTCGAAACCCTGCGGCAGGCGCCGGAGTTGTACTTCGACTCGATCAGTCGGGCGGACCTGAACCGCTGGTCCACCGGCCGGATGGCCCTGCTCGGGGACGCCGCGTGCGGCGCCACCATCGGCGGCATGGGCACCGGAACCGCCGTGGTGGCGGCGTATGTGCTGGCCGGCGAACTCGCCCGGGCCGGCGGCGACCACCGGACTGCCTTCACCCGGTACGAGAGCCTGCTGCGCGACTACGCCCAGGGCTGCCAGAAGGGCGGCGACCGGACCGGGAAGTTCTTCGCTCCCGGCTCCGCGATCGGACTGCGGATCCGCAACGGGCTGTTGAACCGGCGCTTCCTGCTGGACCTGATGCTCAAGGAGGGCATGAAGGTCACCACCGTGGCGCTGCCGGACTACCCGGCCGAGCTCGGCGTGGCACGCCGGTGAACCTGATTGTCAGAAGGGTCTGCCCCTGCCATGCTCGCTCTACATGATCCTCAATCGCCGTACAGTGATCACCGCGCTGGCAGCCGCACCGGCCCTGAGCACCGTCACCGGTGTCGTGGGCAGCGCTCCGGCCCGGGCCGCCGGCGACACCTACGCCTCCAACACCGCCCTCTATGCGGACATAGGACTGGTCGAGGGTGTGGACTACGGCCGCCGCTCGCGTCGCCATCCGATCGACGACGCCGACCTTTCCGGCCGTTCGGCCTTCAACAGGACCACGGTCATCGCCCCGCACGGCGGCGGTATCGAGGGCGGCACCTCCGAACTCTGTCTGGCGATAGCCGGTTACCACCCGGCGGACCTCGCGCCCACCCCGGCCGCCGGGCCGGTGCACGACTTCTGGATGTTCGAGGGACTGCGCCTCGTCGGGAACGCCACCCTGCACGTCACCTCGACGCACTGCGACGACACCATCGCCCGCTCGCTCTGCGCGGGCAGCCTCAACGTGGTATCGCTGCACGGCTGTACGCCAGCCCAGGCCGGTCTGGCGGCCGGGACCCGGGCGGTGCTGGTGGGCGGTCTCAACGCCGACCTGCGGAAGTACCTGATGGAGGAGCTCACCGCGACCGGTATCCGGGCGCTGACGGCCTCGGGGGAGGAGGAGATCGCCGGTGTCTCCCCGAACAACATCTGCAACCGCACCCTGCTCGGGATGGGCGTCCAACTGGAGATCACCACCGACCTGCGTGCCGCCATGTTCGCGGAGGGGAGGAACACCCGGGCGGCCCGGGCGGTCAACACCCGGCCGCTCTTCTGGTCCTTCGTGAACGCGGTGCGCACCGCCGTCGGCCGGATCGAGGCCGACCAGCGGGTGATCTGATCCGATCCGACCGGGGGGGCGTCCGTACGGGCACCGGACTCCTCAGGGCGCCCCCGGTGGTGCGCGGACGCGGTCCCAGCCGAGCCCGGGCGAGCCTTCCCGAGGAGCTTCCGCGCCGGCCCGCACCCGCCGCCGGTACCACACGGTCCAGGCCAACAGGACGGCGACGGCCGCCAGTTCGACGACGGTCGACAGTCCGGCCACCACCGGGACCGGCAGGGTCCGGAGCAGTACGAGCCGTACGGCGTGGGGTCCCGGCGTGCCCCCCACGGATGACTCGACCGGGCCGATCGGTACGTCACCCTCGCCAGGCCATGACCTCCGGCTCCGCACACCGTTGACCCGGCGCAGCATCCACGCCACACGAAGGATCCGCCATGCGCCACCTCGCCGATACCCTCACCACCGCCGGGATCATCGCGGCCGTCGTCGCAGCAGGGTTCGTCGTCCTGCTGATCGCCGGTCTCGCCCGTACCTCTGCCCGCGCCGAGCGAATCGCCGCCAGGCACTGGGAGGAACGCGCCCGCGAGGCCGCCGCCGAAGACCCGGACCAACCGGCCGGGGACGACCGGTGACCACCGTCGATCGGGACCGCCGTCGACCGGGGCCGGTGCCGTCCCGTGCCCACCTGGGAAGTTCTCGGAAAGATCCCATGATCGGTGTGCAACCGAACGCCTGCTCGCCACGTATATCTTCACGGAACCGACAGACAGAGGGGGATGCGGTGAAGCGGGCGACGGGTTTGCTGGCGGTGGGCGGGGTGCTGGTGCTGGCGGGGTGCAGCGGCGGCGGTACCTCCGGCGCGGATCATTCCGACGCGGTGGCTTCGCCGAAGGTGTCCACGGCGAGACTAGCGATCGAGCCCAAGGACGGCTCGCAGGGGGCGGCGCCGAACGCGCTCAAGGTGTCGGTCGCCAGCGGCAAGCTGACCAGCGTGGCGGTGACCGACAAGAGCGGGAAGCCGGTCGACGGCACCATCTCCGCCGACGGGGCGAGCTGGTCGCCGTCGGCCGGCCTGGCCGTCGGCGCCGCGTACCAGGTGAGCGCGCGGGCCGCCGATGCCGATGGTGTGGTCACCACGGCGAACAGCGCCTTCACCACCCTGACGCCGGAGCAGACCCTCAAGGTCTCGGACAACGTCGACACCGGCGAGAAGTACGGCGTCGGCATGATCGTGTCGGTCAGATTCGGCGACCAGGTGAAGAACCGGGCGGAGGCGCAGAAGGCCATCACCGTGGAGGCCACCGACGGAACCGTGGTCAAGGGGCACTGGTTCGAGGACGGCACGCGGCTCGATCTGCGGCCGGAGAACTACTGGAAGCCCGACACCACGGTGAAGGTGCACTTCCGCACCAAGAACGTCGAGCTCTCGCCCGGCGTCTACGGCGACACCGACCGGGACGAGCAGTTCACCATAGGCCGCTCGAAGGTCAGCGCGGTCGACGCGTCCTCCCACATGATGGTGGTCAAGGAGGACGGCAGGTCCGACCAGAACGTTCCGATCACGGCCGGCGCCAACGACAACCCGTCCTGGAACGGCACCATGGTGATCTCCGCCAAGAGCCGGATGGAGCACATGGCCTCGTCCACCGTGTCGGACATCAAGGGGCCCGGGTACTCGGTGGACGAGCCCCACGCCCTGCGGCTGACCAACTCCGGCACCTACGTCCACGGCAACCCGAAGGCCGGTGCGGTGGCCGGCCGGGAGAACATCAGCCACGGCTGCATCGGCCTGCCGGACAGTGCGCAGGGCGACGACGGCTCCACGGCGGGCAGGTTCTACGCCGACTCGCTCATCGGTGACGTCGTGACCGTCAAGAACTCGGTGAAGACCCAGGCGCTCAACCCGGACAACGGCCTCAGCGGCTGGAACATGGCCTGGTCGAAGTGGTGACCCGGCGCTCCTGCGAGGCACCCGCCGACCTTTCCCCGGTGCCCTGAAGCGCGGCGGTCCGGTGAACTGATCCTCCGACAGTCCGACAGCCCGGTTGTCGGGCTGTCGGACTGTCGGGCCGCGTGACGGCCGGGTGCGTGCTCCTTGCCCGGCCAGGGCCGCAGGTCACTCCTCGATGGCCCCGCCCACGGACCGCAGGTGATCGCGGAAGGTCAGGGAAGGCGTCTGCCGGCGCTGCGCGAGGTAGGCGTCGAAGTGCACCTGGCTGCGCAGCGGGACACCGGCGTGGATCCGTCCGGCCTGCCGGCGCTCGGTGTCGCGGATCCTCTCCGCGAGGGCGAGGACCTCCTCGGCGCGGGCGGCCGGGAGGAGCAGCACCCCGTCGTCGTCGCCCAGGACCAGGTCCTCGCAACTCACCGTCCAGTCGCCCACGGTGACGGACTCCAGCGCGTCCTCGGGGCGGTCGTCGAGGCGTTGCGGGCCGGTCGGCGTCGCGCCCAGGCTGAAGACCGGCAGTCCGAGTGCCCGGATGTCGGCGGTGTCGCGGTGCAGCCCCCAGATCACGATCCCGTCCAGCCCCGCGGACTGCGCCTCCAGGACCACGAGATCACCGACGCAGGCCTCGTCGAGCCGTCCGCCGTTGTCGACCACCAGCACATCGCCGGGCGAGGACCCCTCGATTGCCTCCAGGAAGATGTCGACACTGCCGACGTGCCGGGCCGGGCAGGCCCGCCCGGCCACCCGGCCACCGGCCACCACGGCATGCAGTCCCGCGGGCGCACAGCGCACCGGGATCCGGGTGCGAATGCAGGCATCCGCCACATGGGCCGTGGTCAGCGTCGCGAACCGGTGCCGGAGTTCCTGGTGATCCATGGTGTGTGTCCTCTCGCCCGCTCACTCGCCCGGGCCTCATTGTCCTCAACCGGCCTGCCGCGAGGAACCGTTGCGCCGAAACGACGGAGCGCGCGCCGTCCGGCGCGCCCGGACCCCGCCGCCCGCCCAGCGGCCCCGGCCGGACCCCTGGACTTCCCGGGCACCGTTCCGGGAGCCGGTGGACGACACGTGCGGCGCCCCGTCATTCCGCGCCGCAGGATGGCCGGGCGGGCACAATCGGAGCAGTCGCACCGCCGAACGGCGGTGCCGCAGCACCGAGTACGGAGGGCCGGATGACCAGCGCGGACCTATTGGTCGATGCCTTCAACCGAGTCCAGGAGACCGTCCACGAGGCGGTCGGCGGTCTCACCGCCGCCCAACTGGCCGAGCGTCCGGCCGAACAGGCCAACTCGGTCGCCTGGCTGATCTGGCATCTGACGCGGGTACAGGACGACCATGTCGCCGATGCGAGCGGCACCGAGCAGCTGTGGACCGCCGACGGCTGGTGGGACCGCTTCGCGCTCCCGTTCTCCGCTGCGGACACCGGATACGGCCACTCCGCCGGGGAGGTGGCCGCGGTGCGGGTCAAGTCCCGTACGCTGCTGACCGGTTACTACGACGCCGTGCACGAGCACACCGTCCGCTACGTCGGCGGGATCCGTGACGCGGACCTGCGCCGGGTCGTGGACGAGAGCTGGACTCCACCGGTCACCCTGGCCGTCCGACTGGTCAGCGTCATCTCCGACAACCTCCAGCACGCGGGCCAGGCGGCCTATGTCCGCGGCCTGGTACGGCAGCGGTAGCCGATCGCATCGCGGCCGGACCGACCGGCACACGGGGCACGCCGCCATTCCCGTGATTGCGGCCGCCACCGCTGCCGACCGGCGGACAGCGGGGGCTTTCGGGTGCCATGCTCCTCGGCCGGGGGAAGAGGACTCGCAGGCGGTCACGGATCGGAGTGGGGCATGCTGTCTGTCGTCGTGGGGCCGTGGCGCGGAGCGCCGGTGGTACTGCGGAACGCCGAGGTGCTGCACGATGCGGCGAGCACCATGAAGATGGCCGTGCTCGCGGCCGTGTACCGCAGCGGGCTCGACCTGGAGGCCGCCGTACCGGTGGTCAACCGGTTCACCTCGGCGGTCGGCGGCAGTTACGGCAACGCGCGCGAGTGGGACAGTGACCCCGAACCCTGGCAGCTGCTCGACGCCGGACCGGCGTCGTCCCCGGCCTCGTCCCCGAACATGGCTGAGGCGCCGGCCTCGGCCCCGTTGCGCTGGCTCGCCGAACGGATGATCACGCACTCCTCGAACCTGGCCACCAATCTCTGCCTGGCGCAGGTGGGCCGGCCCGCGGTGGCGGAGGCGTGGCGGCAGGCGAACGCCACCCGCAGTTCGAGCCCGCGCGGCATCGAGGACTTCCCCGCCCGCGACGCCGGAGTGCACAACCGGGTCACCGCGCTGGACCTGGTCCGGCTGCTGGAGTCCCTGGAGCCCGAGCTGCTCGCCCTGCTGGAACGCAACACCTGGCGGGTCGACCTGGCGGCCGGGCTTCCGCCGGGCACCCGGATCGGCTTCAAGAACGGCTGGTGCCCCGGTGTGCGGCACTGCGCCGCCGTCGTCCACCCCGAGGACAGCGCGCCGTACGCGCTCGCGGTCTGCTACACCGGCCCGCTGGCCTCGGGCCACGACGAGATCGATCCGGCGGCCGGGCTGCTGGCGCGGATCTCGGCGCGGGTCTGGGACCGGCGGCACGAACTGGCGCGGTGACTCCGGCAGCCGCGTGCGGGGCGAACAGGAAGTAACCCGTCTCGATGGGGGACTGGGCGGTGAGGGCGCCGCTCTCGGAGAGCAGGGCCGGTCCGATTGGCAGCGGCATCAGGGTGCCGCTCATACTCGGTGTGTGGTGCGTCACGTCGGCGTGCTCGCCGCCGCACGGGAGCCGGTCCGCCCCGAGGACCTGACGACTCGACGCGGGGGTGGGTGTCGGGGAGGGGCCATCACGAGATATCTTGATATCAAGACGTTGTAGACGTGAAGCGGAGTACCGGTGACTGACTCGACCATCATCTATACGCACACTGACGAGGCCCCGGCCCTGGCAACGTATTCGTTCCTGCCTGTGGTCCAGGCGTACGCCTCGACGGCGGGCGTCACTGTGGAGACTCGCGACATCTCCCTGGCCGGGCGCATCATCGCGAGCTTCCCGGAGCGTCTCGAGGAGGGCCAGCGCATCGCCGACGCCCTCGCCGAGCTCGGCGAGCTCGCGAAGACCCCCGGGGCCAACATCATCAAGCTGCCGAACATCTCGGCCTCGATCCCGCAGCTCAAGGCGGCCATCGCCGAGCTGCAGCAGCAGGGCTACGCGCTGCCGGACTACCCGGACGACCCGAAGACCGACGAGGACCGGGACGTCCGCGCCCGGTACGACAAGGTCAAGGGCAGCGCCGTCAACCCGGTGCTGCGCGAGGGCAACTCCGACCGGCGCGCGCCCGCCTCGGTGAAGAACTACGCCAAGGCGCACCCGCACCGGATGGGCACCTGGACGGCCGACTCCAAGACGAACGTCGCCACCATGGGCGCCGACGACTTCCGCTCGACCGAGAAGTCCGCGGTCGTCGCCGAGGCCGGTTCGCTGCGGATCGAGCTGGCCGCGGCGGACGGCGGCACCACCGTGCTGCGCGAGTCGGTCCCGGTCCTCGCGGGCGAGGTCGTCGACGCCTCCGTGATGCGCGTGGCCGCGCTGCGTGAGTTCCTCACCGCGCAGGTCGCCCGTGCCAAGGCCGAGGATGTGCTGTTCTCGGTGCACCTCAAGGCCACGATGATGAAGGTCTCCGACCCGATCGTCTTCGGCCACGTGGTGCGCGCCTTCTTCCCGAAGACCTTCGCCGCGTACGGCGAGGTGCTCGCCGCCGCCGGTCTGAGCCCGAACGACGGCCTCGGCACCATCCTCAAGGGCCTGGACGCGCTGCCCGAGGGCGCCGAGATCAAGGCGTCCTTCGACGCCGAGATCGCCGAGGGCCCGGCCCTCGCGATGGTCGACTCGGACCGCGGCATCACCAACCTGCACGTGCCGAGCGACGTCATCGTCGACGCCTCCATGCCGGCCATGATCCGCACCTCCGGCCACATGTGGGGCCCGGACGGCCAGGAGGCCGACACCCTCGCCGTCCTGCCCGACAGCAGCTACTCCGGCGTGTACCAGGTCGTCATCGACGACTGCCGCGCGCACGGCGCCTTCGACCCGTCCACCATGGGCTCGGTGCCGAACGTCGGCCTGATGGCGCAGAAGGCCGAGGAGTACGGCAGCCACGACAAGACCTTCGAGATCGCCACCGCCGGTACGGTGCGCGTGGTCGACGCCGAGGGCAACGTCGTGCTGGAGCAGCCGGTGGGCGCGGGCGACATCTTCCGGATGTGCCAGACCAAGGACCTGCCGATCCAGGACTGGGTGAAGCTCGCCGTCAGCCGTGCCCGCGCGACCGGTGTCCCGGCCGTGTTCTGGCTCGACGAGAACCGCGCGCACGACGCCGTCCTGATCGAGAAGGTCAAGGCCTACCTCGCGGAGCACGACACCGAGGGCCTGCAGATCGAGATCCTCTCGCCGGTCGAGGCGACCGCGTTCTCCCTGGAGCGCATCCGCCGCGGCGAGGACACCGTCTCGGTCACCGGCAACGTGCTGCGCGACTACCTGACCGACCTGTTCCCGATCCTGGAGCTGGGCACCAGCGCCAAGATGCTCTCGGTCGTCCCGCTGATGAACGGTGGCGGTCTGTTCGAGACCGGCGCCGGCGGCTCCGCGCCGAAGCACGTCCAGCAGCTCGTCAAGGAGAACTACCTGCGCTGGGACAGCCTGGGCGAGTTCCTCGCGCTGGCGGTCAGCTTCGAGCACCTCGCGCAGACCACGGGCAACGCGCGTGCCCAGGTCCTCGCCGACACGCTCGACCGGGCGACCGGCACCTTCCTCGACGAGAACAAGTCGCCGAGCCGCCGCCTGGGTGGCATCGACAACCGCGGCAGCCACTTCTACCTGGCCTTCTACTGGGCGCAGGAGCTGGCCAAGCAGACCGCCGACGCCGAGCTGGCCGAGGCGTTCGCGGGTCTCGCCAAGACGCTGGCCGAGCAGGAGCAGACCATCGTCGACGAGCTGATCGCGGTCCAGGGATCGTCGGCCGACATCGGCGGCTACTACCAGCCGGTCCCCGCCAAGGCGGCTGCCGTCATGCGTCCGTCGCAGACCTTCAACGAGGCCATCGCGAGCCTCGTCTGATGCGATCCGCGCGGTAGTTCCACTCCGCGCGGTGGTTCCACGGCGTGACAGGCAGGGCCCCGGGCCGTCCGAGCGACGGCCCGGGGCCTTCTGCCTGTCCGGCGGACGGGCACCGATCGCGGGGTCCGGCTGCCCGTCGGCCAGGGTCCGGATCGGCGCTCCGGCGAGGAAGTCGGCGATGTCGGCCACGGCCTCGGTGGAAGTACGTGCGGTAGTCGGACTGCGTCACACAGCCCAGGTGGGGGGCGTTGCCAGCACGTTGGGCAGCGTGCGCAGCACGTCGTCGTCCGGCAGCGGCCCGGTCTCGAACACGTCCATCCCGAACGCCCGGCCGACGGCCGCCATCTTGAGGTTGCGGCCAGGCCGAGGATCAACTGGCCGACCCGATCTGTCCGACCAGAGCCGGCAGCTCACCCGGAGCGCTCTTGTCGGGCCGCTCCAGCAGTTACCCGAGCAAGCGGCCGAAACCCGTGCCGTCCACAGCTGCCACCGTCGGCCGCGCGTCTCCCGGCCGCCAACCCGGCCCAGCCGAACGATCAGCCGGGCACTCAGGCGGCGGTCCGGTGGCGGGTGGTCCGCGCCTGCTGCCGGGAACGCAGGGCGCGACGTTCCTCCACGGTGAGCCCGCCCCAGACGCCGTAGGGCTCGCGCGCTTCGAGCGCGTACTGCAGGCAGGCGGCGCGGACGGGGCAGTGCGCGCAGACCGTCTTCGCGGCCGTGTCCCGATCGTCGTGGGCGGGGCCGCGTTCGCCGGGCGGGTGGAAGAAGAGGCCGGTGTCCGCGGTGCGGCAGGCCGCGTGGAACTGCCACTCCCAGCGGTGTTCGAAGGGGCCGGGCAGACGGGATATGTCGGTCACGGAATCTCCTTGGGAAGGGCTGGTTCAGGGGCCCAGGCGTCCGTTCGATGCCCCGGCTACCCCCGTCGGTCGGAGCTATGCGGATCTCCATCGGTCTTCTGCGGAGTCCGGTCGGGGCTGCCGGAACCGCCTCGGGCGGGGTAACGGCGTGCGGCGGGGGTAGACGGGCGCCGACTCCACCCGCCCGGGCGGGCCGCCGCCCCTTCGTCCGTACCGGCCGCCCACCGACGCACCCGCCGTCGATCCCGAGCGGCCCGAGCGACCCGAGCGACCCGATCGAAAAAGGAGATACATGTCCCCGTGGAATCTGCTGACGCCGATCGCGCTGGTCGGTGCGGTGGTCCTGGCGACTGCGGCCGCCGACCGTGCGGTGCTGCTGGTCGGCCGTCGGACCGCCGGGCGGCTGCCCGACCTGTCGATGAGGCGCATGCTGCGGAGCTGTCGGGTACCGACGCTGCTGACCCTCGGATCGTTGCTGCTGCTGGTCGTGGAGCCCGGGGCGGGCCTCCCGCCGCCGACCCGGGGGCCGATCCGGCACGGCCTGCTGCTGCTCCTCCTCGCCTCCGGCGGCTGGCTGCTCACCAGGGTCGTGACGCTGCTGATCGACACCTCGTTGGCCCGGTACGCGACCGAACGCCGGGATCCGGCCAGGATCCGCCGGGTCAGGACCCAGACCGTGATGCTGCGACGGCTGGCCGGTGCCGGTATCGCCGTCGTGACGCTGGCGGCCGCCCTGACGACCTTTCCGGCGGTCCGCGCGGTCGGTGCCAGCCTGCTGGCCTCGGCGGGCGTGGTCGGTCTGGTCGTGGGTGTCGCCGCGCAGAGCACGCTCGCCAACCTGTTCGCCGGAGTCCAGCTGGCCTTCGGCGATGTCGTACGGCTCGGCGACGACGTGGTGGTGGCGGGTGACTGGGGCACGGTCGAGGAGATCACCCTGACCTATGTGGTGATCGCGACCTGGGACCAGCGGCGGATCGTGATGCCGGTGTCGTACTTCGTCGGCAAGCCCTTCGAGAACTGGTCCCGCCGGGATCCCGCGATCACCGGTACGGCGCTGCTGCACCTCGACCACCGTACGCCGATGGACGAGCTGCGGGCCGAGTTCGACCGGCTGTTGAAGCAGTGCCCGCTGTGGGACGGCGTCGGCAGCGCGCTCCAGCTCGTGGACACCACGCCCAGCACCATCGTGGTCCGTGCGCTGATGACGGCCCGCAACGCCTCGGACGCCTTCGAGCTGCGCTGCTGGATCCGGGAGCAGCTGATCGCGTACCTCCGGGAGCACTGTCCGGAGTCGCTGCCCAGGATCAGTGTCGGCCAACGGGATTGACAACCAAGAGAGTTGACGATCGGTCAGATGGCGCTGGTAACCCCGGAGGCCTCCCGGGTGTCCGACCCGCTGACCGTTCGCCTCGCCCGGGCCGGCCGCGATCTGCGGCCGACCCGGGCGTTCGGTGTGCAGTGCCCCGGGCCTGTCCGGCGAACGCCCGGGCCTCAGGTGAGGGGGAGGTCGATCTCGGCCCAGACGGCCTTGCCGGGGTGGTCGGTACGAGGGGTGTGACCCCAACGGCTCGCCAGCAGCGCGACGGTGTGCAGGCCGTGGCCGCCCGGGCGGCCGGGGGTGTACGGCAGCCGGAGGTGCGGAGCGGTGGCCGCGCCGTCGTACACCTCGACCCGCAGCGTGCGGCCGGTGGCGTACAGGACGAGCTGGTCCGCGCCTCCCGTGTGCTGGCAGGCGTTGGTGACCAGCTCGGAGACGACGAGCAGGATGTCCTCCGCGCGGGCCTCCTGGTCCGGGTCCTCGGTGGGCAGCCAGCCCCAGTCGTGCAGGGCCTGGCGGGTGTGGTCGCGGCAACGGCCGACCGTGCCGACGACGCCGGTGAGGATCAGCTGACGACGCTGCCCCGACTCGGGCAGGTCGGACAGCACGGGCCGATCGGTGGTCCGAGAATCACTCGCGCTCATCTGTCCTCACTCTGACGGCTGGTGGACTGGCGGCGAGCCGACCGCCGCAGGCTCGTCTTCCCGCTGCGCCGGGGCGAACACGTGCTGCGGGCCGGTTCACCCGCCGATGTCCGCTGCCGGAGCCCCGGAGCGTAGGGGTCATCCGGCGACCGCACTGTCGACGTCGGGGCGGATGTCGAACACCGCGTCGGTGCCGGTGAGCTCCAGCACTCTGGCGAATCTGGGCTGGACGTCGGCCAGGACCAGGGAGATCCGGGCCGCCTCCGCCTGGAGCCGTGTGACAAGCAGCACGTTCAGCCCGGTGGAGTCGCAGAACGAGAGGCCCCGGCAGTCCACCACGACGCGAGCGTCGGCCCGTCCGACCGCCTCGGCCAGGCAGTCCTTGAGCAGGGCGGCGCTGTCGTGGTCCAGTTCTCCGGAGGGTGAGACGACGACCACACCGGCCTCGGTCCGGAGTCCGGCCGTGAGCCGTGCCGGTTCGAGGTCGGTCGTCGGCGGGGTTGCCCCGGCCCCCTCGGGGACGCTGCTGTGCATGGTGCTCCTGTCTGTCGGGCGACGGTCCGGTCCCGGGCCACCGGCGATCTGTGCGGGACGCTCGGCACCCCCGGTACGACTTTATGGCGACGGCTCCTCGGTGGGTAGGGACCCGCTCCCGCAGGGCCGGACGAGCCCGGTGCCGGGACGAATCGGGCCCCTCCGGCGCCGATCGGGTGAGACCTGGTGGAGAATATGTGAACCTTGAGTGTCTTTGCGACTGCTCTGCGCTGGTCGGGGCACCCGAGTCGGAGCCGTGTCCGACCCGCGCGGTTTGTCGCCAGAGGAGAAAGAGCATGCCGGCCACTGTTTCCAGCCCTTCGCCCGCTGTCCGCTGCGCCGACGCCTCTCCGGCGGAGCCCGGACCGGCGTCCGCGATCACCGGATCGGACGACCTCGCCGCCCTGGCGGCCGAGCTCGGAATCGAGACGGACGACCTGGCGCAGGTCTGCCCGGCCGACGCGCGCGAACTCTCCAAGGTCCTCTTCGCCCGGCTGCGCGCGGCGGACGAGGGCACCGCCGAGTACTCCTACGTCCGCGGCACCCTGATCGAGCTGAACATGGCCCTCGTCAAGTTCGCGGCCGGCCGCTTCGGGCACCGTGCGGAGCCGACGGAGGACATCGTCCAGGTCGGCACGATCGGTCTGATCAGGGCCATCGACCGGTTCGATCCGTCGTACCAGGTCGAGTTCTCGACCTTCGCGCTGCCGACCATCACCGGCGAGATCAAGCGCTTCTTCCGCGACACCGGCTGGATGGTGCACGTCCCCCGGCGACTGCAGGAACTGCGTCTGACCCTCGCCAAGACCACGGACGCGCTGGAGCAGTCGCTGGACCGCGCACCGACCTCCGCCGAACTCGCCGAGCACCTCGACCTGACCGAGGCCGAGGTCAACGAGGGGCTGACCGCCTCCCGCGCCCAGACGGCCCGCTCGCTGGACGCCCCCGCCGGCCCCGACGACCCCGCCGAGACCAGCCCTTCGCTGGCCGACCGGCTGGCAGTCGACGAACCGGCCTTCGACACCCTCCTCGACCTGCAGACGCTCAAACCGCTGATCGCCGACCTGCCCGAGCGCGACCGCAGGATCCTCTCCCTGCGCTTCGGCGCCGAACTCACCCAGGCCGAGATCGGGCGCGAACTCGGCCTCTCCCAGATGCACATCTCCCGCCTGCTCAACCGCACGCTCACCGACCTGCGCACGGCCCTGCTCGCCGAGCACTGACCCGGAACCGGACGGCCCGGCATCGCCGACGGTCGCGTCCGGTTCGACGTTCAGCCGGCGGTGCCGGCGTCGCTGCTGGTGCCCGTGGCGGTGTCGGCGACCGGTGCGGTGGGCTCGGGCTCGTCGAGGAGCAGTTCGAGCACCGGGATGGCCGCCTCCAGGTCCCGGCACTGCCGGGGGGTGAGGCGCCCGCTGCGGTGGGCCAGCAGTGCGGACCGTTCGCGGCGGATCCGGGTGATCGCGTCCAGGCCCGCCGCAGTGAGTTCCAGCAGCTGGGACCGCCCGTCCAACGGGTCGGGCGTCTTGGCGACCAGTCCGGCCGCCGTCAGCGGGCCGACCGTGCGGATCATGGACGGGACGGCGACACGTTCGCGCGCGGCGAGCTCGCCCAGCCGCAGCGGGCCGTACTGCTCGACCCGGGCCAGCGCGGAGAGCTGGGCGAACGTGAGGTCCTTCCCGCTGGCGGCCTGTGCCATCTGCCGGTTGAGCCGGGCGATCACCAGGCGGAGCCGGACCACGGCGTCCTCGGAGAGGGCGCCGCCGCTCTCGGCCGTGGTCTCGGCTGCGGTCTCGGGCCTGGCGGCGGGCGGGGTGCTGCTGGGGTCGGTCATGATCCGCCGGACTGTCCTCGGTCGGGCCGGCGGGGCTGCGTCGGCGGTGTGCTCTGCGCCACGGCGGTGGCCCGCTCCGCAGTGGTGGTCTGTGTCACGGTGCCGGCCTGCGCCACGGCGGTGCCCGGTGTCGCGGCGGCGGGGGCCGCCACGGCCGTCGGCTGCCGGACGCTGTCGGGCTTGCGGTCGCGCAGCAGCGAGGCGACTGCGGCGACCAGGGACATGCCGATCGCCAGCCAGAACACCACGACCAGTCCGTCGTGGAAGGGCCCGGAGATCAGCTCCGGGAAGAACTCGCGTCCGGTGAGCGTCCGGGCGTTGGCGGCCGGGAGCTGGGCGAGCGTGTGCGGGCCCAGGAGCTGCTGGATCGGGTTGTAGCCGAGGAAGGCGGCGAAGAGGGTGCCCACCGGCGGCAGCGACGCGACGGCGTGCGCGTCGGCCGCCGGCACGCCCTGTGCGGTGAGTCCGGAGCTCAGGGTGTGCGGCAGCGACCCGGCCAGCCCGGCCACCATCAGGGAGAAGAAGACCCCGATCGAGAGCACCATGCCGGCGTTCTGGAAGGTCGCGCGCATGCCGGAGGCGGCGCCGCGTGCCTCGGCGGGCACGCTCGACATGATCAGCGAGGTGTTGGGCGCGGCGAACAGTCCGCCGCCCAGGCCATTGAGGAACACCAGGACAGCGAACCACGGGTAGCCGAAGTCGGTCGGCAGCACCAGCAGCCCGGCGAAGGAGGCGGCCATGACCACCAGCCCGCCGGAGGCGAACAGGTGGGCCCCGGCCCGGTCCGAGAGGTAGCCGGAGATCGGCCCGGCGGCCAGGAAGCCGACGGTGAGCGGCACCAGGTAGATACCGGCCCACAGCGGCGTGTCGGCGTAGTCGTAGCCGTGCAGTGGCAGCCAGATGCCCTGGAGCCAGATGATCAGCATGAACTGGAGGCCGCCCCGGGCGATCGAGCCCAGCAGGGTGGCGGCGTTGCCCCCGGTGAAGACCGGGTCACGGAAGAGTGCGAGCGGGAACATCGGCTCGACGGCCCGTGCCTCGATCAGGCAGAACGCGATCAGGACCGCCACGCCGCCGATCAGTCCGGCCAGTACCCACGGGTTGGTCCAGCCCATGGTGTGGCCGCCGTACGGTTGGATGCCGTAGGTGATCGCGGCCAGCAGTGCGGTCAGGCCGAAGGCGAAGGTGACGTTGCCCCACCAGTCGATCCGGGCCGGGCGGCGGATGCCGGTGTCGTGCAGGGACCGGTAGGCCCAGACGGTGCCGAGGATCCCGATCGGCACGTTGACCCAGAAGATCGACCGCCAGTTCCACTCGGCGAGCAGCCCGCCCAGCACCAGCCCGATGAACGAGCCGGCGATGCCGGCCACGATGTTCACGCCCAGGGCCGTCCCGCGCCGGTCGGCGGGGAACGCGTCGGTGATGATCGCTGCCGAGTTCGCCATGAGCATCGATCCGCCGACCGCCTGCACCACCCGCCAGCCGATCAGCCAGAGGGCGCCGGCGCCGCCGTGCAGCGGGTCCAGCGAGAGGGCCACCGAGGTGACGGTGAAGATCAGGAAGCCGGCGTTGTAGATCCGCACCCGGCCGTAGATGTCGCCGAGCCGCCCGAGGGTGACCACCAGCACGGCGGTGACCAGCATGTAGCCCATCAGCATCCACAGCAGGTAGCTGACGTTGCCGGGGCGGAGCGGATCCAGGCCGATGCCGTTGAAGATGGCGGGGAGCGAGATCAGCACGATCGAGGCGTTGACGGTGGCGATCAGCGTGCCGAGCGTGGTGTTGGAGAGTGCGACCCATTTGTAGTGCGGATGGTCCGGTCCTGCGCTCCACCATGAGCGTCCCGTGCGTCCGGCTCTGTTCCCGACCGCTTCCTTGGTCGTCACCGCCGCCTCCCGATGCGTGGCCGGTGTCCCTGTGCCCTCGTCCGGAGTGCTTTAGATAGCTCTCATCAGCTAACGATAGTCCGATCATCGGATTTTCAATAGGCGTACTGGGGGCGCGCGGAGCTGCGGGCGGCTCCGGTGGCGCCGCCCGCGCGGTCACGACTGCTCGAAGAGTCCGAAGCGGGGGAGAGCGGGCCCGTCCGGCCGTCCGGAACGGTCAACGCCCGGATCGGTGCGCGTACTTGGCTTGAAGCGGGCGCTCCCCGGCAGCGGTGGCGTGGCGACTCTGCCGTGATCTCGGCTGAGACAGGTGAGCGGAGTAATCCCTTTCATATCCGCTGACCGCGACCCGCGCGGCGGCTCGGCCGTGGGGGAGAACCATCTTGTCCGACTGTGTGTGGCATGCCGCGTACGGCGTAATGGTCGGGGCGGGCTGTCCGGCCGCGTCAGGCTGTGGGTCTTGATCACGGCCGTCTCGGGAGCCCGTGTGCACAGGTCGCGTGAGCCGATCTTCGAAGGGGTCGGCCGGGGTCCGGCGGCGGACCCGCAGGACGCCCGGTCGGTCGAGCGTGCCCGCTCCGGCCGCCCGGAGCCGCAGGAGCTCCGGTCGGCTGCGCCGTACCGCCGGGGCCCGCAGTGAGGTGGCCCGGCCGGGGCAGGGCCGACGGCCGCGCGGTCCGGTTGAGCGCCGCCGGCCTGGAGGCGCCCGCTCTGCCGGCCTGGATGCGCTGGCTGCCGGTCGCCTACGTCGCGGCGGTCCTGGTGCTCGAACCCGTGACGCCGGTGCAGTGGCCGGTGAGCTTCCTGCTCATCGCCCTGCCGGTGGTCGCCGCCTACACCTTCGGCCCGGTCGGCGTCATCGCAGCCGCGGTCTTCGCCGTCGGGTTCGAGGGAGTTCTGGCCGGCACTCCGTGCTGTGCGGGCCGTAGTTCGCACGACCTGTTGGAGCGCCACTACGTCGGGGCCTACATCTCCACCGCGCTGGTCGGTGTCCTCGGGACGGCCCTGGCCTTCCACCGGAGGCGCCAGGAGACCCACCTCGTCAACGTCAACTCGGTTGCCGAGGCGCTGATGCGGACCCTGCTGCGGCCGGTGCCGCACCGGGTCGGCCGGCTGCTGGCAGCCGGTCTCTACCGCCCTGCCGTGGTGGGCAGCATGGTCGGCGGCGACCTCTTCGACATCTGTGACACCGAGGCCGGCGAACGCGCGATCGTCGGCGATGTCCGCGGCAAGGGCCTGCAAGCCGTGCGCACCGTCGCCGACATCCTCGGCAGCTTCCGCCAGGTCGCCCACGAACCCGGTGACCTGGCGCAGATCGCCGACAGCATGGAACGCCGAATGGCCCGCGAGGCCGAAGCGCTGCTCGACAGCGAGCTGTTCGTCACCGCCGTCCTGATCGAACACGACTACCAGGCCCAGCGGGTCACGATCATCAACCACGGCCACATCGAGCCCGTCCTGATCTCCGGCGGCGAGGTCCACGCCCTCGTCGGACCGCCGGCCCTCCCGCTCGGCCTCGGCTCCCTGGACTCCGAACCGCCGATCGCCTACACCCACCGGCTCGGCCCCGGCGACGTCCTGCTGCTCTGCACCGACGGACTGATCGAGGCCCGTGACCCGGCCGGGGACTTCTACCCGCTCCTGGACCGGCTGCGCCACCGGTTCGCCGGTCGGCCGGCCCCGACACCCGTCGACGTCATCGACTTCCTCGACACCGACCTGCCCCGCCACGCCCGCGTCCTCGGCGACGACGTCGCCATCCTCGCGATCACCCCGGACGTCAGTGAGCCGCCCACGCGGCCCTGACCCCGCCACCGGCGGACCTCCGGCGGCGGGCCGGTCGCGGGTGCGTCAGTCGCGCTGCTCCGGCTCGCGCGGGAGGGTCCAGGCCGGGGAGTCGGCGGGCGGCGGGTCGCTAGCCACCCACGTCGACCGGTCCGCGTCCTCGTCCCAGTACGGCACGTCCCCGTAGTAGATGAGGTAGGCCCAGTGCTCCGGGAACTCGTGGCAGAGGATGTGCGGGAAGCTGTCGAAGGTGTCGTCCTTCCAGGACTCGTTGATCCGCGCCACTGCCTCGGCCCGGCTGATGCCGAACCGCTGCACCATCTCGTCCGCCATGTCCGAGAAGTACTCGACCATTTCCGGGACCGCCCGGAAGATGAACTCGCTCACAACCTCACCTCATGAATGTGACTGTTCAGCAGGTCCGCGCCTGCCGTCGTGTTGAACGCCATCTGGTGGCCGCCGAGCCTCGGCGGCTTGTTCTGCCTGAGGAACCCCGGGACGTTGTAGAGCATTTTGCCCTCCACGACGTCGTCGCTGGTCATCCGGCCGCCGTTGCGGTTGTGGCGGATGAAGTTCGCCAGGGCCTGGTCGTCCCCGTCACCGAACCGGCGCACCTTCAGCGCGTTGAGCTCGTCCTCGGGGACCTTGAAGTGGATGACGGCGGGTTCGCCGGGCGCCTGCCCGTTCCGGCCCTTCGCCATCGAGTGTGCCCACTCCTCCGCCTGCGCGCGGTCCTTGGTCACGTAGAAGCCGCCGTTGCCGAAGTCCATCCTGCGTGGCTTGAACTGCGGGTCGATCCCCTTGCCGACGATGTTGTCCGCGCCCGCCTTGGTGGTCCCGTGGTAGAGGTCCAGGATCTTGGGGTCGAGACCGAGCGGGTCGGCCCAGGTGAGCGGATTCGTGACGTACGCGTACGGGTTGGCCCCGGCCTCCAGGCCCAGCGGGTCGGGGCTGAGGTAGCGGGCGGCCTGCGGGTCGTAGTAGCGGAAGACGTTGTAGTGCAGCCCGGTCTCGGCGTCGTGGTACTGCCCGGGGAAGCGCAGCGGGCAGTCCACTGCCGGGGCCGGACCGTCGGGCGCGGCGCCCCACAGGGTGGTGTCGGACCGCCAGGCGATCCGGCCGTCCCCGTCGACGAGTTCGCTCGGCGCCCCGACCAGGTCGGTGACGATGGCGTAGAACCGGCGGTCGATCTCGGCCTGGGAGGCATCGCCCGGCAGTGCGCTCTGCTCGATCTGCTCGGTCTGGGTCAGCGGAACCTGCCCGCCGACACTCCAGTCCCAGCTGCTGATCCGCCGTCCCGGCCGGCCCGCCTCGGTGTGCGACTGCTCCACCAGCTGCGCGCCGTCCCACGCGTAGGTGGTCTCGGCGAGCACGGTCTCCGCGTCCGCCGCCAGGTGCTGCTTGGCGACCCGGCGGCCCGTGGGGTCGTAGCGGTAGCGCCAGCGGGTGCCGTCGGGCAGGGTGGCCGAGGTGAGCTGATCGTGGCTGTCCCAGGTGTACTGCCAGGTCCGGACGGTGCCCGAGAGCAGCTTCGTGGTCCGGCGGACCACCCGGCCCTGGCCGTCGTACTCGTAGCCGGTACGGCCCGCCCGCCGCAGCAGGCCGCGCTCCAGCAGCCGGGCGCCGTCGGCGTCCGCTCCGGTCGGCTCCGCAGACCCCGCAGACCCCGCAGATCCCGCGGCTCCGGCCGATCCGGCGGACTCGGCGTGGGTGAGGTTCCCGGCCGCGTCGTAGGCATACCGCTCGGTCCAGTTCTCGCCGGTCACGGCGGTCACGCGACCCTGCGGGTCCAGCTCGTAGGAGCGCCGGCCCCGCGCGGAGTCGGTGCTCCCGGTGACCGCGCCGTCCGCCCGGTAGTCGAACCCGGCGCGCAGCACGGGCTGTTCAGCCACGGCCAGCTGGCGTGCGGTGAGCCGGTGCACCTCGTTCCAGGTCTGGGTCAGCGCGGCCGGCCCGAACTCGCGCCGGATCTCGTGGCCCGCCCGGTCGTGGTCGAAGCGCAGCGCGCCGCCCTGGCCGGTGAGTGTCCGGGGCTGGCCCACCGCGTCGTACGTCCAGGCGCTCTCGACCCCGCTGGGGGTGCGGCGCAGCAGCCGCCGGCCGACCGGGTCGTAGCCGGAGACGACCGCGGCGCCGTTGTACTCCTCGGTCAGGGTCCGGCCCAACGGGTCGTAGCTGTAGCGGAGTTCGCCATCCGCGTCGCGCGCCGAGAGGATCCGCCCCGCGCCGTCGCGGCTGAAGCGGGTGACCTGCCCGTCGGCCAGCAGCTCGGTGGTGCGGCCGTGTGCGTCCAGGGTGTAGTGGACGGTCTGGCCGGCTCCGTTGGTGCGGGACGTCACCTGCCCGGCCAGGTCGCGGGTGTAGCCGACGGTGCGCCCGCCGAAGTCGGTCTCGGAGATCAGCCCGCCGACCGCGTCGTACCGGTACGTCCACTGGGCGCCGTCGGGGCCGGTGACGGCGGTCAGGCGCAGCTCGGTGTCGTACGTGAAGCCGTAGCGCGCCCCGTCGGGACCGGTGCGGGCGGCGAGGCGTCCGAAGCAGGTGTACTCGAAGCGGGAGATGCCGCCGGCGGCGTCCTGGTGTTCGACCAGGTTGCCCTCGGCGTCGTAGCGCCACTCCTGGCGGCTGCCGTCCGGCTCCACCCGCCAGGCCGGCCGGCCCTCGACCGTCCAGCCGTAGGCCGTGACGCCGCCGAGCGGGTCGGTGGTGGTCTGCGGGCGGCCGAACCGGTCACGGACGCAGGTGGTGACGGCGCCCAGCGGGTCGGTGACGGACACCGGCAGACCGGCCGGGTCGGTGGCGACCCGGGTGGTGCTGCCGAGGGCGTCGGTGACGGCCGCGGGGTGGCCGAGCGGGCTGTGGGCGTACCTGGAGCGGTGGCCGAGCGGGTCGGTGGTCCCGCTGAGGTTGCCCCGGAGGTCGTACTCGTAGTGCCAGGTGGCGCCGTCGAGTGCGGTGAGCTCGACGATCCGGTGCTCGGCGTTGTGCACGGCGGTGCTGGTGGTGCCGTCGGGCAGGGTGCTGTGCGCGAGGTTGCCGTCGGAGTCGTAGCCGAAGCGGGTGGTGAGGCCCAGCGGGTCGGTACGCGAGACCAGGCGGCCGCGACGGTCCCACTCGGTGGTGGCGACCGCGCCGAGTGGAGAGGTCTCCCGGACGGTACGGCCGTGCTCGTCGAGGTCGAAGACGGTGCGGTGGCCGAGCGAGTCGGTGAGTGTGGTGGTGCTGTTCTCGGGGTCGTACGAGAAGACCGCGTCGAGGAAGCCGCCGTCGCCGCGCGTCTGCACACAGCGGCCGGCCCGGTCGTAGAGGTAGCGGTAGCGGAACCGGTTGCGGTCGGTCCAGCTGGTGATGCGGCCGGCCGCGTCGTAGGTGAACTGCATGGCCAGGCCGGAGGAGTTGGTCACGGCCGACAGCCGGCCGTTGCCGTCGTAGCCGAAACCGACGAGCTGGACCGCCTCGGCCTCGGCGGCGTCGGTCTCCGGAGCGGCCTCGGTGCTCTCGGTGGCCAGCAGCCGCAGGGCGGTGACGGTGCGGCCGTCGGTGTCGATGCCGACCCGGTAGCCGCCGCCGTGCCGGACCTCGATCGGCACGCCGCCGGGCCCGTAGTGGACCTCGATCCGGTTTCCGTTGCGGTCGCTGATCGCCTGCAGGGGCAGTTGCAGCGCGCCGGACCGGCGGGCGTGCGGGCCCGGCCCCTGTGCGGGTATCGCGAAGTGCCAACTGGTGCCGCTGTGCGGATCGCTGATCCGCATCCCGCCGGACGGGGTACCGTCCCAGTGCAGCGGCCAGCGCGGGCCCTCCACCGGTTCGACCCGCCCGCCCGGCTGCGGGACCGGGTACACCAGCAGCATGCCGTCCTCGGCGGCGAAGACCACGCCGTCGTCGTCGAGCTCCAGGCGCTGGTCCAGCGTCGATGCCCAGGACGCACCGAACCAGCCACCGCTCCGGTAGGACGAGACGTGGGTGCGGGAGAGCACCAGGGGCAGCACACCGGGCAGGCTGACGTCGGTCTGCGGCAGGAGCATCTCGCCGGAGGCGATGTCGACCGGGTCGCTCTTGGTGTTGCGGGCGGTGGCCGGGGTCGCGGTCTTCTTCGGGTCGGCCGTGTTGTCCCGCAGCTTCGGGGGTGTCGGCTTCGGGGCGCCGCCGGCCGACGGGCCCGGCTTGGGGGCGCTGCTGCCCTCGCCCTTGGCGATGCTGGCCCAGCTCTTGGGGGCGGCCGGTGCCGGGGCGCCCTTGCCGCCCATGCCGCTGAGGGACTTGGCGAGTCCCTCCTCGTGGGTCTTGTGGTTGGCGCTGGTCTGGTGCAGGCCCGTGCCGACGTCGTCGAGGTGTTTGCCGAGCGCCTGCTGGCCCTTGGTGATACTGCCCATCAGCTTCTCGGCACCCTGCTCGGCGGCAGCGGCGAGGCCGCCCTTGCCCCGGGTCCTGCCGAGGTGCTGGTTCGCCTTCCCCAGATGGGTCCCGGCCGAGGAGTTGAGCTTCTGCGCGTACGACTGGAAGTGGGTACCGAGCTTCTCGGTCTCTTCGTGGTTGTGCTTGAACCCCTCCTCGTTCATGCCGTGGCCGCCGATCCGGCCGGGGCGCCGAGTTTCAGAACCAGGTTCCCGGCCATGCCCTCCAGGGCGCTGATGATCGGCCCCTCGGCGATCGACATCAGCTGCGAGATGATCTGCTGCTCGGCCTCCTTGAGCAGCTGCTTGACGACCACCCGGGTGACCTGGGTGGCCGCGGCCGCGGCTGCCTCGGAGGCGCCGAAGGTGACCACCGCAGCGGCCTGGGCGGCGATCACCTCGGCTGCCAGGATCCCGAGTTGGGCGATCGCCGCGATCTTCGCGCCCTCGACGACCATTGCGACGGCGTCCATCACCGTCGCCACCATCCGGGCGCCTTCGCCGAGTTGGTGGAGGTGGGTGCCGGACAGCTTGCCCCAGTGGGCCTGGAAGGCGTCGACGGCCATCCCGGCGTTCTCGCCCAGCATCCGCTGCACGGCCTGGTGGGTGTCGGCAGTGTGGTCGTCGATGTCGGTGGCGAACGAGCGCAGCGAGTCCGCCATCGCCCGGTAGTCGTCCTCGTCCACGTTCGGCCAGTCGACCCCGATCAGGTCCAGGATCCACACCAGCTCGTCTGGCAGTACCACGCCCATGCGTCCCCCACCGATCGGATCGGAAAGCTGCCCGTTGGACGATACCCGTCCATCCGGAGACCGAGTCCGGGGGGTCGGGTCGAACGGCCCTCCTCCGCACCGTAACGGTCGGTGCCGCGGCCCCGGCAGAGGCTGGTCGGCCCGTCAGCTCGCCGCCGCCCGCCGGCCCGTGTCGAGCCGTTCCCCCGGGCCGCTCCCTCGGGCGGTTCTGCTCACCGGCACGGCGGCGGGCGGGTCGCAGCGACGGCCGGCCGGCCGGCGCCGAGTGCGTGGATCCGGGTGAACGGCTGATCTTTCCGGGGGACGGGCCGGTTGTCCCATGTCTGTCCTTGCAGGTGCATACCGACCCATTTAGCGTTCCGAGTGCCATGCAGCGCTGTGATATCGAGGAGCGGATCGATGGGAAATCGTACGGCTGATTCCGGGCAGGCACTCCCGCGGTTCGAGGAGGTCGAAGGGCTGGGTCCGCAGGATCGCAAGTTTGTGGACGATCTTGTGGCGGTGCTGGAGAAACACGGAAATCTCGACCGGTTCGGCCTGTGCCTGCTGCACCACCACTTCCCCGTCGCCGCCGACGAGATCCTGGTCGAGACCCACGACCTCGCGGCGCGCACACTGCACGTCCAGGTCGAGAAGGCGGCGACGACCGAGCACACCAGGCCCTCGCAGTGGCGGTTCGTCAAGACCGCCGGGGGTGACGGCGGTGAAGCGGCCGTCAGCCACGCCTACCAGGTGATCCTGCAGTGCAGTCCGGTCAGCGGGTGCCCGGGAAGCGCGAACGGCCGGCCTTGAAGGCTTCCCGCGCAACGAGGACGCCGCTCCTCCGGGCACCCCTGCCGGGGGCGGTGGCATGAGGCGGGACGCCCGGGCGCTGGTGCACCGGTGGCGGCGGTGCACCGCCCTCCTGCTGGTGGGCCTGGCCTGGTGGGCCCTGTGGCCCGGCCGGGCGGAGGCGGCGGCCGACGGCTGCCATGCGGAGCAACTGGTCACGGCCCGGACCGAGGCCGTCCTGCGACTCGTCAACCACGCCCAGACCGTGATCGAGGGCAAGGGGGACATGACGGTCCAGGTGCCCACCACCTGGGCGCTCGCCAACGACCTGATGCTGAGCGAGAGTTCCGATGCCTACCGGCTCGCGATGCGCTGCCTGCTGCGGGAGGAGCAGGGGAGTCCCCGGTTCCAGGACCTCCGGACGGACGAGTGGCGCCCGCACCGGCCGCAGGTGACCGCGGAGGATTCCTGGGTCAAGGTCCAGTACCAGACGGTCTTCTGGTTCGACCAGCGCGGCACCTTCACCGTCGGGCCGTGGGCGGTCGACATGCACGCCGAGCGGTGGAAGCTGTCCCTCACCCCGCCGACGGCACTGGCGGGCGCCCGCTGGGACCGGGTCCAGATCGACCTGGGCGGCCTGGACGCCTTCGAGGTGGCTCCCACCCCCACGGCCGTCGACAGCGAGAACCTGGTGTGGTCGGGGCTCGGGCAGCCCGGGGGCCCGAGCACCGCCGTGACGGTGCAGCTGGTGCCCCCGTGGCAGCGAGCCCTGGCGACGGCGAACACCAGCAGGGGGTGGCGCGTCGTCAACGCGGCCGGGCTGGCCGCCTGGTGGGCGGGCACCTCGGCGGTGATCGTGGTGGCCGCCGTCCGGGCCCGCCGCCAGCCGGCCGGCGCCGTGGCCACTCCGGTGGAGCGGAGCAGCAGCGGAGCCCTGCTCCGCTGGGGCCTGCTCAACGCCGTCGTCGGCGTGATGATCCTGCTGCTCTACCTGTTGATTCCGGACGCGGCCAAGGCGGTGGGCGAACCGGGTCCGTGGGGCGACGAGCGGCGCTGGCAGGTCCTGATCGGCGTCCTGACCGGCTGGGCCCTCACGGTCACCGCCCGCCCGAGGGCGTCGGTGCTGCTCGCGGCCTCGCTGACGGCGGTCGCCGGGACGCTGGTGGCCGTACTGCCCGGCCTGTTCGGGCTCCCCCCGACGCTCGTTCCCCAGCAGCCCCCGCCCGCCTCCGGCATCGCCGCTCTGGTGCTGCTGACCGCGGCGATGCTGTGGCTGTGGCTCACCGGTCTGGTGCTCTGGGTCCGGCTGATCGCGAGTGACGGCGGTCTGCTCCGGGAACCGGCGAACCCCTTGCGGCTGCGCGGGACCGGAGCGGCACTGGCCGCCCTCACCGTCCTGCTGCTCGGCTGGGCGCTCTGGGCCCGCGAGGGCTACTGGGAGCGCATCAGCTGGCTGACCGACCGCACCGCACCGGCGTACGGCTCGCTGCACCTTCTCGTCCTGAGCCAGCAAGCGGCCTCGCTGGCCGCCAGTGTCCCGGCGTGGTGCTTCTCCCACGCCTGGGTCCTGACGGGTGTCGCGATCGTGGCCCTACTGCGGGCCAGGGGCACCGGGCTGCCGGTGCCCTACGCGAACCCCGCCGAGCTGGACCGCCTCCTGCTGGCCGTGTTCTTCGCCGTTGTGGTGGCCTGGCGCGAGGGCTCGTACGCGGGCAGCCAGGTGCTGGCCAGCCTCTGGCTGGTGCTGGACATCGCCGCACTGTACGGCCTGCTGGCGGTGGGGCAGCGGTGGGCGGTGCTGAACCAGCACCTGGAGGGCTGCGCCGCCGCTCCGACGCTGGGTGAGGCGATCGCCGAGGCGGGCCACCGGGACCTCATCGAACGGGCCCGCCGCTACCGGGAGCTGACCACCGTGCTGCGCGGCCTGGACCAGGGGCACGGCGAGGGCGCCCTCGGCAGGCACGCGGTGGAGAAGGAACTGAACCGGCTGCACCGCTGGCGGCAGGTGGCCCAGGGTGCCGTGGCACGGCCGTGGCTGCCCAGCCAGGTCACGGTCGTGGACATCGCCCTGAGCTGGGGTCCGCACGCCAGGTGGTGGGACAACGCCCGCCGGGCCGCCCTGCTGGCGGCCGCGGTGGGCGTTCCCGGCAGCGTCATCCTGGTCTGGTCGGCCTACGCGCCGCAGGAGCAGTGGATGCTCACCCGCCAGAACCTCTTCGGAGTACCCGATCTGGTATGGAGGTTCGCGTCCTGGGAGCTCGTCTGGGCCGGCGCGGGTCTGGTCATGGGAGCGCTCTGGCGCCTGCTGCCCGGTCGCCGCGGCCCGGCACGCGCCCTGTGGCTGGTGGCCGCCTACAGCATGCTGATCGCCCTGGACATCATGGGCAACCTCATCACCGACCAGACGCTCGGCGCCGTGGCCCTGGCCATCTGCCTGATGCTCCTGGTGCTGACCCTCACCAGCCTCGCCATGGACGCGGACACCTTCCGCGCCGAACGGCGGTTCTGGCCCAGCCGGTTCGAGCTGCTGCTCTCGATCTACCAGCTGCGCGGGCTCTCCGTGCAGATCGCGTACGTGATGGCGCAGCTCGCCGTGGTGATCTCGATCTGGAAGTTCCTGGCCGGCCCCGATCTCCGGTCGATGAAGCCGTAGCGGGCGTCGCCACCCGCCCGGCCGGGACACCGGGCGGGCGGTGGCGGAGTGCGCGGGCCGGGGCCCGGTTCAGGCCCCGGTGCTCTGCCAGGGGGTGAACGCGTTGGTCACCGAGGACATCGCCGGGCGCAGGTCAGGGAAGTGACGCAGCAGCACGGAGGTCATGGTGTTGTTCGCGATCCAGTCCAGCCCGGTGCGGGTGTACACCTGGCTGCTGAAGTCCTTGGTGAGGAACCGGTCGCTGTTCAGACGGCGCGAGGCCATCAGGATGAAGATGCGGAAGGCGGTGTCGCTGAAGGCGAACCCCTTGGGCCGGCGCTCGGCGAACATCCCGACCATCAGGTCCACCCGCTCGATGTCGCCTTCGTAGACCCGGCTCAGCTCCCGGGCCCAGGCGGGGTCCGGGGTCAGCGACTCGAAGTCCTTGGCGGGCTTGAGGTGGAGCAGCCGCCGGAACTCGTTGTACCTGGGCACGCCCAGTTCGCGGATCCGCAGGATGTCGACGGCGCCCAGGTCGACGACCTTCCCGTCGGGCCGCTCGAACTTCTGGAGGAACTCGGGGTAGTTGTGCAGTGTCACCAGCCCCGGATGGGCCGTGCCGAACGAGTAGAAGAGATCGGTCAGCGAGTGCTTCGCCAGCAGCTCGTAGGCGTGCGGCCCGGACAGCTCCGGGAACTTCGCCTCCTGGAGCAGCGTGTCGTCGGCGGCGGAGCGGAAGGCCCACTCGTCCCGGATCAGCGGGTGCATCCGGTAGACCGCGGTGAACTCCTCGGTGAGCGCGTACGGGACGCCGAAGTGGTCCGTCGCACCGCCGACGATGCCGCTGAGCACCTCGCTGCGGCTGACCCGGCCCAGGAGCCGGCTCAGCCGCTCGCCGAGGACGCCGAACCAGTTGGCCCGCAGCGCGAGGACCGTGGTGGGGTGGCTGATGACCGCCGGGGTCCACTCGACCGTGTGGATCTTCGCGATGAGCGCGGCGTTGATCAACCGGGCCCGCTGGAAGAGCTGTTCGTCCGTCCACTGCGGGTACTCGTCGTGCAGCCGGTCGCAGATGGCGTTGTGCTCCAGGATGAACAGCCGGTGCATCATGGCCAGGCCGAGCCAGAAGCCCGGGGTGTTCGCCGGATCCTGCTCCGGGTCGCCGGAGGACATCGCGCCGTTGCCGGGCACCCGCAGCCTGCCGCCCTCGCCGGCGCGCAGCTGCCGCTGCTCCTGCGGGCCGTCGCCGTAGATCTGGGACGCGTCCCACCAGTGGGTCTTCTCGTTGATGAAGGTGGGCGGCAGGCCGTCGCCCGCCTGCCTGGTCGGGTCGGGGATCGTCCGCGGCACCAGCATCGGGCGATCCGGCCAGGGATCGTCGTCGACCAGCTCGATCCGCCAGGGATCGGTCATGACGCCCTGTCCGTGGCTGAACCAGTCGCGGATCATGAACTGCAGCCAGGCGGAGACCAGCGAGTTGACCGTCGTGGCCGGGACGAACGCGTGCCGGGTCAGCAGCGCGCGGCTCACCTCGCGGGGGCTCGGCGAGAGGATCTCCGGTTCGGGTTCGGGGTAGGTCCGGTCCGGCGGGACGTTGCGGCCGAAGCGCGAGTTGGCCATGCCCATCCGGGCACTGCCGAGGTCGTTGTAGGTGCCGTCGGCCGAGCGCTCGGTGGTGTCACGGGCCTGGCGCGGCTCGATCGGCGGCAGGTCGGTCGCCGGGAAGGACGTGGTGTCGAAGAGGTTCTTGCGGCGCAGCAGGTTCCGCAGGCCCAGCAGGGTCGCCAGGCCGAGCGGCGTGGGCAGCCTGTCCCAGCCGACCTTGTGGTCGACGGCCAGCGCCAGCCGCTCGTACGCCCGCATGAACGCGGGCGCCTCCTGGGAGGTCGATCCGGCCGGCGGCCGGCTGTTTCGGGGGGTGGGCTGGTCGGCCATGACGGCCTCCTCGTGTCGGGTGTGCGGGTGGTGCGGTTCAAGTCGGTGGCGCGGCCAGGTCGGTGGCGCCCGGTGGGGCAGGTGTCAGCCGGTACGGGCGGCCGTGGCCGGGCGGCGGCGGTTCGCGCGGGCAGCGCGTCCGGTCCCGGCCGCCTCACCGAGCAGCACGGCGCTCGCCTTCTCGGCGATCATGTAGACGGCCGTGACGATGAAGAATCCGGGAATCCGGGGGAAGACCGAGGCGTCGACGACCCGCAGGCCCTTCGTACCGATCACCCGGAAGCGGCTGTCGACCACGGCCAGCGGATCGTGCGCGGCTCCGATCCGGGCGGTACCGCAGGCGTGGTGCCCCCAGGCCCGGTCCCGGACGAACTCGCGCAGCTCCTCGGAGGTCTGCACGCCCTCCCCGGGCAGCGCCTCGCGCCTGACCACCGCTCCGGCCCGCCGCATCAGGTCGCGGGCCAGCTCGATGCCGTGCACCACCGCGTCGAGGTCCTCGCCGCGGCTGTCGGTGCCCTCCTCGAAGTACCGGAACGAGATCAGGGGCGTGTCGCGGGGGTCCGCGCTGCGCAGACCCACCCGGCCACCGGTGTTGCGGGTGTGGGCCTTGAGCACCGCCCAGGTGAAGTAGCGCCTGTTGCGGAACAGTTGGTCCGAGTAGCCGGGGTAGTAGCCCTGGAAGTAGGCGGGCAGGCCGAAGAGGAACAGGTCGGGCGACTCCAGCTGCGGCCGCGACCTGGCCGTCACCGCGAGCACCGCCCCGTTCGAGGTGTAGACCCCGCGGCCGCTCTCCCACTCGGTGAGGCAGCGGTCCGGTGGGGTTCCCGGCGCCGGGGGCGCGAAGGTGCAGTCCTCGATGAGGGTGAACGCCTCGTCCAGCTCCGAGACGACGCCGACCTCGTAGCGGTCCTGCAGGTTCGAGCCGACGCCGGGCAGGTCGAGCCGGACGGGCAGGCCGTGCCGCCGGAGTTCCGCGCGCGGCCCGATCCCGGAGAGCATCAGCAGCTGCGGGGTGTTGAAGGCGCCCCCCGACAGCACGACCTCGCGGCGGACCTTGACCCGGCGCAGCGGCGGCAGGGGATCGGCAGCGGCGCGCGGATCGGCCCGGTACGCGTGCGGTGCCGCCGCGTACTCGACCCCCACCGCGGCCAGGGACTCGTCGAGGAGCACCCGGGTGACCAGCGTGCCGGTGCGTACGGTGAGCCGGTCCGGATGCCGCCGCCGCACGTCCCGGATGCGGTCGCGGACACTGACGCGGTGTCCGCCGGAGGTGGCCAGCGGCACCAGCCACAGTCCGCCGGGGGCGCCGCCCGCCACCCGCCGGTCGTTGGGGTCGAAGTAGCTGTCCAGACCCTCGAAAGCCGTGAGCGGGCGCCCCAGCGTGGCGGTCAGCGCGGACTCCGCGGCGGCGGCGACGACCTTGAGCAGCCGGTGGTCGCGCAGGACCAGCCGAGGATCCGGGAGCGAGGTGGTCAGCCAGCCGTCGAAGCCGTGGCCACTGCGGTTGACGAACCTGGCGGAGACCAGCGGCAGGTGCTCCAGGACGGCGGCGAGCAGGCGGCTCCGCGGCAGGAGCCGCGGCCGGTGGACGTAGGTGCAGCGCTCCACCCGCTGGAACCAGCGTGCCATCCGCCTGCTGGCCCAGGACTTGTCGCCGGTCAGGGTGGCGATGCGGTCCCAGTCCGCCGGATGCGGGCAGACGGTGATCATCGCGTTGTGCGCGGTGCACCCGCCGAGGGTGCCGGCCCGGGGGTACCAGACCCCGTGGTGGCCGCTGACGTACTTGTCGTCGCGCCGCTGCCGGTCCTCGTCGTCCCAGTGCCGGACGTAGAAGTCCCAGCGCAGCTCCGGGTTCTCGGTCGCGTGGGTGTGGAAGGCCGGGACGGTGTAGTCGAGTCGCTCGTCCTCGCCGCCGGCCTCGAACAGCAGTACCCGGTACCCGGCCTCGGCCAGGTTCGCCGCCAACGGCCCGCCGCCCGCCCCCGATCCGACGACGACGTAGTCGAACTCCTCCTCCGCGTCGGGTGAGTCGGGCGCGGCGGAGGCGGACGGTTCGTGGGGCCGTGGCGCCGCGTTCACCGCGACGGCTCCCGGGCGAGGAAGGTCAGCGCGACGTTGACCGACGAGATGGCCGTGGCGATCACGGCCGCCCGGGGCGGCAGGTCACCGTTCTTCCCCGACCGGATCGCCGAGATCACGTCGCTCGCGTGAATGAGCGTCCCCAGGCGCAGCGAGCGGTTCAGTGCCGCGCCGTCCTTGACGAGCAGGAGCTCTGCGCCCAGCAGCACGGTGCGCACCCCGAAGAGCGGAAGCGTGTAACTCGTGCCGCTGTCACGGCCGGTGGCGATGCCGAGTCGTTGCGCCAGGGTGTTCGGGGCCAGCAGCGCCACGGCTCCGTTGACGAGGCGGATACCGGCAAGGCTGTATCGGGCGATCTCGTGCATGTCCACCACGTTCCCGGTCGGACGAATGTCGGAAGGTGATCTGGGCCGCGCGCCCGGTGGCTCTCCGGGCCGCGCTCCCGGCGGGTTCGGAGCCCAGGGCGGGTTCGGAGTCCATGGCGGGTTCGGAGCCCATGGCGGGGTGGTGAGGAAATCCCGCGAGCCGGAGGAAGGGACGCCTCCGCCGGAACGTCGGCGGACCGGCGCCCTGTCAACGTCATCATCGGCGGGGCCGGGATGCCACCGGAAAGAGCCGGAAGCGTGACTCGGACAGGTGGTCCGGCTTTCTGTTACTTCGCCAACGATCTCTTGTTGACATTTTGCGCTTGCCGTCGGTTGCGGATCACACTTCTTGCGGCAGATCCGATGCGCGAGGCGCACGTAGCCGGGTGGAGACCTTGTGGTGAACGCAGCGGACGAGTACGCAGATCCGGTGGGCGGCGCGGCGCCCGAATCCGACTTCGACCGTCAGGAAATCCGCCTCGCCGTCGTGCTGAACGGCGGTGTGAGCCTGGCCGTGTGGATGAGCGGCGTCACGCTGGAGCTGCACCGCCTGGCGACGGTGCGCCGCCGGACAAGGGCGGCCTACCTCCCGCTGCTCGACCTGCTGCAGGCCGAGGCCCGCGTGGACGTCATCGCCGGCACCTCGGCGGGCGGGATCAACGGCGCGTTTCTCGCGCTCGGTCTCGCGCGACCCCGGGAGCTCGCCGGCCTGCGGGACCTGTGGTGCCGGGACGGCAGCCTGGAGAAGCTGCTGCGCAGCCCGCTCCGGAAGAACCCGCCCTCGCTCCTGATGGGGGACGAGTACTTCCTGCCGAAGCTCCGCTCCGCGCTCAGGACGGTGCTCGACTCCCCGCCGCTCGGGGACGGCGGCGAAGCGGCCCGGGACGTGGCGGCGCACCCGGTCGAGCTCATCCTCACCGGCACCCTGTGGGAGGGCCGGACGACCTCGTTCACCGACGACATGGGCACCGGGATCACCGAGGTGGACCACGACGCGACCTTCAGGTTCGCCGCGCCCGCCGACGGCACGGACACCCTCGGGGACCTGACCGCCGACGAGGTCGTGGAGAAGCTGGCGGTCGCCTCCCGGTGCACCTCCTCGTTCCCGGGCGCCTTCGAACCGCACTGGGTCGCGGTGACGGCCTCCCCCGCCGCCGCCGGCGAGGGCCCGTGGCCGTCCACCGCGGGTGGCGCCAACTTCCGTCAGTCGCAGTACGTCCTCGACGGCGGGGTGCTGCTCAACAAGCCCATCCGCCCGGCGCTGGAGGCGGTGTACCGCCAGCCCGGCGGAGTGCAGGTGCGGCGGGTGCTCGCCTACGTCGTACCCGACCCGGCCGAGACGACGGCGTTGCCCGCCCAGGTTCCGACCGCCGAGGACCTCCCGCACGCCCGGGACGCCCTGCTCGGTGTGCTCACCCGGCTGCGGTCGACCGACTCGGTGTCGCGCGAGCTCACCGAGATCCGCACCCGCAACGAGGCGGTGCAGTTCCGGCGGCGGGCCAGGGACCGGCTCGCGGCCGCGATGACGGGCGGCGCCGAGGACCTGTCCGAGCGGGCGTGGAGTGGGTATGTCGACGTCCGCATCGACTACGCCGCCCGGACCATCGGCGGACTCGTCGCCGCGGGCCAGCCGGTGGGGGAGCACCGCTGGAGCCCGAGCGAGCTGGACGAGGTGCTGCGGGGGCTGATCCGGCAAATGCGGGGCCAGGACGGATCGTTCGTCCCCGCCGACCCGTTGGCCACCGCCCTGACCCGGACGGGCGGGGACTGGGACTGGGGGATGACGACCGTCGAGCGGCTGGCGGACATGGCCGTCGACGTCCTGCGGCGGGCCCTCCAGCTGTCGCCGATGGGCTCCCCGCAGCGTCGGGAGATCGTCGAGGCCCGCCGAGGCCTCGGCGCCACGCTGGAGGACATCCACCGGAACCGGCGCCTGATGGACCTGTACTGGGCGGGCGCGCCCGGGCGGGAGTACCCGAGGGCGGTGGACGGTGCGGTGGACGAGTGCTCCAGGATGCCGATGCGCGAGTCGGACCGGTTCGGCAAGGTGACGAACCGGGACATGCTCCAGAGGTGGCTCGGCCGGGTCGTCGACGGGTGGGTGGACAGCGCGCGCTCCGAGAACGAGGGAGCCGACCCCAGGCAGCGGCAGTACGAGCTGGCCGGGGCGGTGGCCGAGCAGGTGCGGACCTGCCGTCAGGCCATCGGTGCCGTGGTCAGGACCTCGCAGCTGGTCGAAGCCGAACGGGTGGAGAGCCAGTGGCTCGAAGCCCTCCACGACTACCTGTTCGGACCGGTGGAGGGGTCGGCGGACGACGGGCCGGTGGAGGGACCGGGCGCGGCTGGGGAGGCGCAGCTGTTGCAGCGGATGCTCCGGCTCGACGTCGTGCAGCTCGCCTTCTCCGGCGCGAGCCAGGACGTCGAGCAGGAGGTGGAGCTGGTCCAGTTCTCCTCGATGACACCGCAACTGCTGACCGGGAAGCAGCTGCACCACTTCGGTGCGTTCTACCGTCCGTCGTGGCGGGTCAACGACTGGCTGCACGGGCGGATGGACGGTTCGGCTCACATCGTCCGGATGCTGCTCTCGCCCGACCGGCTCCGGCAGTGCGGGACGGTTACGGCGGACGACGGGCCGAGCCCGGCCGACCGTGCCGCCGATCTGACCACGGACCGGACCGCCGACCGGACCGCCGACCGGGCCGCCGAGCGGATTGCGGAGCTCCGGCGGAGGCGGGTGGACGAGCTGCTCGGGCTCATCCGGGCCTGCGCGCTCGCCACCGGTCCGAAGGGCGACCGCGACCGCGGCTGGCTGGCGGAGCGTTGGGAGGCCGAGGACGCGGCGGAGTGCAGACGCTTCATCGAGAGCATCGTCACCGTCGTCCCACCGGATGCACCGGACGCACCGGGGCCGACCGGCGCACCGGCGCCGAGCGGAGCCGACCAGGCGGGCAGCCTGCCAGGACCGGACGGCGACGTGAACGAGACGGCCGGTGACGCGAACGGACTGGCCGGCCTGCACGCGTGCGTCCGGGCGGTCTGCCGGTCGGCCCAGACCGGCATCCTGCGGGAGGACCTCGACGCGCTGGCGGATTCGATCCGCGGCGAGGGCGACAGCGACCGCACCCGCGACGGCAGGATCTGGCTGGAGCTCTACGACGCCAAGCGGAACGCCGCCGGGGGCACGCTCAGGACGGAGGACCTCTGGCAGCTGTGGTGGGAGGCCGAGCGGATCGGCGGTGAGCGGATTCCGGACGACGCGGGCAGCGACACCTTCGCCCGCACGGTCGCCCACGCGGCGGCGGCCGCCGCGAACACCGCGACCTCGCAGAAGCTCCTGCGTCCTCGCGCGGGCCGCCCCGGTCTGCCGCGGTTCAGACCGGTCGGCATCATCCTCGCCGCCTTCCGGGGCTACACCCTGATGGTGTGGGGGATGGTCGTCTTCCTCACCCGCCGGAGCCGGTTCGGCACCCGTGCCGTGGAACTCGCCCTCGCCGCGGGCGGGGTGCTCCTCGCCTGTGCGGTCCTGGTGCCCGCACTGCCGATGGCGTTCACGCTGGCAGGGGTCCTGCTGCTGCTCGCCGGGGCGTCCACGGCGGCCCTGTGGACGCCGGGAGCCCGCACCGTCGGACGGCGCCTCCTGGCCCTCGCCGTACCGGTCGCCGCCGGGATGGGCTACGTGGTCTGGGAGTGGGTGCACCGCTCGCCCAAGGACGCGGAGAGTGCGCTGATCAGGATCGGGGTCGGCCTGCTCGTCGTACTGGCGGGGTGGTGGGTGGCCCGATCCCAGCGGGAGCCCCGGCCGGACTCCACAGCAGGGCGGCTGGGCGGAGCCGAACAGCCGCGGCCGGCGGTGGCGGTAGCGAGTGCCGCCGGGGCGAAGGACGGCGGTTCGGCCGACGGGAGTTCGGAGGAGGACCGGGAGGCCGCTGCGTAGCCTGCGGGAACCCCCGGACGTCCGGACACCGAGGTGACATAGCGCCAACTCGGTTCTGCCGTCCGCTCTTCGACTCTGGCTAGAGTCACGGCCGCTGCAGAAGGCTGCAGTTGGCGCAGAGACCGCTGCCGTCCGGTCCTCCGGCGCACTCGGCACGCGTCCGGCTCACCGGAGTCGGCCCGCCGGAGCCCACCGCGTGACCGTGGGACCGAGCGGCGCGGGACCGCGCGAGATCGGACCGCTGCGCCGTAGTACCGCCAGAACCGTTCAACCAGGGGGAAGTTGTGCTGCACAGAAGACTTCTGCGGACCGCCGCGCCGCTGATCGTCGGCGCGCTGGCGCTGAGCGCCTGTTCGAAGAGCGACGACGACGCGGGCTCGGACGGCGGCAAGAAGGTCTACCGGATCGCCTACCAGGGGCCGCTGACCGGGGAGAGCTCGGCGCTCGGCGTCCACATGGAGAACGGCGTCAAACTCGCGATCAAGCAGGCCAACGCACGTGGGGACCTGCCGTTCACGCTCTCGTACGCGGCCGGTGACGATGCCGGCAGTGCGGACCAGTCGCCCGCTGCCGCACAGAAGATCATCGACGACGACAAGGTGATCGCGACCATCGGCCCGGCCTTCTCCGCCCCGACCAAGGCGGCCGGCGAGCTCTACTCGCAGGCCGGCCTGGTGGCGCTGACCCCTTCGGCCAGCAGCCCCGCACTGACCACCCTGGGCTTCACCTCCTTCCTGCGCGGCATCCCCAACGACGACGCCCAGGGCGGCGGGATGGCGGCCTACCTCGCGCGGAAGGTCAAGGCGAGGAAGGTCTTCCTGGTCGACGACAAGACCGAGTACGGCGTCGGTCTGGCGGGTGTCGCCGAGGCGGACCTGAAGAAGGCCGGAGTGCAGGTGGTGCACGAGAGCGTCCCGCAGAAGACCCCGGACTACACCGCGGTGGCCACCGCCGCCAGGAACTCCGGTGCCGACGGCCTGATCTACGCCGGTTTCTACGCCGACGCCGCGCCGTTCGCCAAGAAGCTCAAGGAGGCGGGCTTCGACAAGCCGAAGATCGCCAGCGACGGCACCAACGACCGGAAGTTCATCGACCTGGCCGGCGACGCGTCCGAGGGCTGGCTGCTGACCTGCCCGTGCGTGGACGCCACCGTGGAGCCGGGGATCAAGAAGTTCACCGAGGACTACCGGGCCGAGTTCAAGGTGGACCCGGGTACCTACTCGGCGGAGGCCTTCGACGTCACCAACCTGGTGATCGAGCAGCTGCGGACGCTGGGCACCGACGCCACCAGGGAGGCCCTGCTCGACAAGGTCAGGCACGCCGACTACAAGGGCCTGACCAAGCGCTTCCGCTTCGACGACAAGGGCGAGTTCCCGGACCGGACCGCGTTCCTGTACCGGGTCGAGAGCGGCAGGATCGCCTACCAGGGCAACATCCTGACGCTGGCCGCGAGCTGAGCCGGGGGAGAGTGACACGATGTCCCCCCACGAGTTCTGGGACTACCTGGTCCCCGGGGTCGCCCTGGGCGCCCTGTACGCCGTGATCGCGATCGGCTACACCCTGGTCTACGGCGTGCTGCAGCTGATCAACTTCGCCCACAGCGAGGTGTTCATGCTGGGCGGCTTCGGCAGCCTGATCGTCCTGACCTCGCTCACCCCCGCGCACCCCTCCGCGCCGATTTCCGTCCTGCTGGTGCTGGTCGGGCTCGTGGTGTCCGCGCTCTGCGGCGGCGCCACCGCGTACGGCCTGGAGAAGGTCGCCTACCGGCCGCTGCGGCGGCGCGGCGCTCCGAAGCTGGTCTTCCTGATCAGCGCGATCGGCGCCTCCTTCTTCCTCTACAACCTGGCGGGCAAGCTCTTCGGGCGCGACCCGCTGCCGATGCCGCACCTGTACGACAACAACGTCGTCCTCACGGTCTTCGGCGCACGTGTGACGATCACCCAACTCCTGCTGCTGGTCTGCGCGCTGCTCATGATGGTCGGGCTCGACCTGCTGGTGAACCGGACCAGGCTGGGCGCGGGCATCCGGGCGCTGGCCCAGGACCCCGAGACGGCGAGCCTGATGGGCGTGGACACCGACCGGGTGATCTCGCGGACCTTCGTGATCGGCGGCCTGCTGGGCGGCGTCGCCGGATTCCTGTTCGGCCTCAACACCCAGGTCTCCTTCACCATGGGCTTCAACCCCGGTATCACCGCCTTCGCCGCCGCCGTCCTCGGCGGAGTCGGCAACATCCGCGGTGCGATGCTCGGCGGCCTGCTGCTCGGCCTGGTGGAGAGCTTCAACGTGCCGCTGTTCGGCGAGGAGTGGCGCTATGTCGCCGCGTTCGTCGTCCTGGTCGGGGTGCTGATGTTCCGTCCGGCCGGCATCCTCGGCGTGAAGATCGGGAGGGCGGCATGAGCGGGTGCGGCACCGGAACACCCGTTCCCGTCCCTTCGGCCGGGTGGCGCCCTCGGGCCGCCGGCCGGGCGGAAGCCGTCGGGCGGCGCACGTTCCACGGAGCGGCCGACGGGCGGGGCATGGTCCACGAAAGGGTCGACGAGCGGCGGGGACACCCCCTGCCGGAGGCCGGCGGAGAGGAGGGCGCATGAGCGCCGTGATCGAGCAACGGACCGAGCGTCCGGCGAAGGCCGTATCCGCCGTGGTGGTGGCCGGGCTGCGCCGCGAGCGCTGGTACCGGCAGCCCCGCCTGCGGCGCCTCGGCGCACTGCTGGCGGCGGGCCTCCTGCTCGCGGTGATGACCGGCGAGCAGGGCAACGGAAAGGACCTGCTGTACTCGCTGCGCGGCACCCTCGCCTCCGGCCGGCTCTGGGTCTGCCTCGGCCTCGGTGTGGTGGCCTGGGTACTCGCCGAGACCGGTGCGCCCCTGCGGGCCGCCGCCGTACGGCTGTTGGCCCCCGTGACCGCGCCGATCGCCCGCGGCGGGGAGCTCGCCGTCCGGCGGCGCGGCGTGCGGGTCACCGCCGCCCTGGTGGGACTGGCCCTCGCGGTGTTCGTACCGCTGGCGCTCAGCCGGGCCACCAACCAGGTGCTGGTGGACTGGGTCGGCATCTACATCCTGCTGGCGCTCGGCCTCAACGTGGTGATCGGCTGGGCCGGGCTGCTGGACCTCGGCTTCGTCGCCTTCTTCGCCATCGGCGGGTACAGCGCGGCCTTCTGGACCGGCCACCTGCCGGTGAAGCCGCCCTTCGAGCTCAACCCCTTCCTGGTGATCCCGGTGGCGATGGCCACCTGCCTGATCGCCGGAGTGCTGCTCGGCGGGCCGACGCTGCGACTGCGCGGCGACTACCTGGCCATCGTCACCCTCGGCTTCCACGAGATCATCTACCTGGTCGCCAAGAACTCCGACGGACTCACCAACGGCTCGCTCGGCGTCTTCGGCATCCCGCACTTCTCGGTCGGCCTCGGCCCGGTGCAGTACCGGTGGAAGCTGGACCCGCTGGACTACTGGTGGCTGCTGCTCGGCCTGATCGTGCTCGCCGTACTCGTCCTGCGCCGCCTCGAACACTCCAAGGTCGGCCGCACCTGGGCGGCGATCCGCGAGGACGAGGTGGCCGCCGCCGCGCACGGCGTGGACACCGTGAAGTACAAGCTGATGGCCTTCGCCATCGGCGCCTCCACCTCCGGCGCCGCCGGTGTCGTCTACGCGAGCAAGGTCGGCTTCATCAACCCGGAGAACTTCCCGCTGCTGTACTCCGTGCTGGTGCTCGCCTACGTCATCTTCGGCGGGATGGGCTCGATTCCCGGGGTGCTGCTCGGCGCCGGGCTGCTCGCCTGGCTGCCGCACGCGCTCAAGGACGTGGTGGACCAGAAGGACCGCTTCATGTACATGGGCGCGCTGCTGGTGGTCATGATGATCTACCGGCCGCAGGGGCTGCTGCCGGCCCGGCGCCGCAGGCGCGGTGAGCCGACACCGGCGCGGTCTTCGGTGCAGACAGGGGACGCACAGTGACTACCACCACCACGGCAACCGGTACGGACGAGGTGGTGCTGGAGGCCAGCCGGGTCACCCTGCGCTTCGGCGGGCTCACCTCGCTCTCCGAGGTGAGCCTGCGGATGCGGCGCGGCGAGGTCCTGGCCGTGATCGGGCCCAACGGCGCGGGCAAGACCTCGCTGTTCAACTCGCTCACCGGCTTCTACCACCCGCAGGAGGGCCGGGTCACCCTGCGCGACGAGTCGGGCGCGACCCACGAACTGATCGGCCGCAAGCCGCACTCGGTGAACCGGCTGGGCGTCGCCCGGACCTTCCAGAACATCCGCCTCTTCGGTGCGCTCACCGCCCTGGAGAACGTCAAGGTCGCGGCCGAGACCCGCGAGCGCAGCGGGCCGCTCGGCATCGCCCTCGGCCTGCCGCACACCCGCCGGGCCGACCGGGCCAGCGGCGAACGGGCCGAGCAGCTCCTGGAGTTCGTCGGCCTGGCCGCCCGCCGGTACGAGCGCGCCGGATCGCTCTCCTACGGCGACCAGCGCCGCCTGGAGATCGCCCGTGCCCTCGCGACCGGCCCCCGCGTCCTGCTGCTGGACGAACCCGCCGCGGGCACCAACCCGACCGAGAAGCTCGAACTCACCGCGCTGATCCGCCGGATCAACCGCGAACTCGGCGTCGGCGTGCTGCTCATCGAGCACGACATGCGCCTGGTGATGTCGGTCGCCGACCGGGTCGCGGTGCTCAACTTCGGCCGGGTGATCGCCGAGGGCACCCCGGCCGAGATCCAGCGGGATCCGGCGGTGGTCGAGGCATACCTGGGCGCGGAGGCGGCCCAACCGGACCCGGAGGAGGTCGAGCGGTGACCAGTACGACAGCCGGTGTGGCGACTGAGGTAAGGGCCGGTGTGGCGACTGAGGTAAGGGCCGGTGTGACGGCCGAGGTGAGGGCCGGTGCTGCGGTCGGCGCCACCGTCCCCGCCTTGCTGGAACTGGCCGGGCTGCGGGTCGACCACGGTGCGATCACCGCGCTGAAGGGCATCGATCTGACGGTACGTCAGGGCGAGGTGGTCGCACTGCTCGGCGCCAACGGCGCCGGCAAGACCACGGCCCTGCGCACCATCTCCGGACTGCTGCGCCCGGCCGCCGGCGAGGTGCGCTTCGGCGGCGAGCGGATCGACGGCGTACCGGCGCACCACGTGGTCGGCCTCGGCATCGGCCACTCGCCGGAGGGCCGCCGGGTCTTCGCCGACATGTCGGTGCTGGAGAACCTGCAGATGGGCGCCTACCGCTTCGGCAGGGCGGCCCCCGAGGACCTGGACCGAGTCTTCGGCCTGTTCCCCCGGCTCGCCGAGCGCCGCCGCCAGATCGCCGGGACGCTCTCCGGCGGTGAGCAGCAGATGCTCGCGATCGGCCGCGCCCTGATGGGCCGTCCGGAACTCCTGCTGCTGGACGAGCCCTCGATGGGCCTGGCGCCCATCATCGTCGCCCAGCTCTTCGACATCATCGGGGAGATCAACGCGCAGGGCACCACCGTCCTGCTGGTCGAGCAGAACGCCGCCCAGGCCCTCAGGCTGGCCGACCGCGGCTACGTCCTGGAGACCGGTGAGATCCGGATGTCCGGCCCGGCCGCCGAACTCCTCCACGACCCCCGCATCCGCGAGGCCTACCTGGGCGAGAGTGCGGCCTGAACCCCGATCGCCCCGTCCGCCCGCTCCTCCGGGTGCGCGCCCGCAGAGCCGGGTCGCGCCCCCGGCGGCGGACGGAGGGAAGGACTCTTCCGTCCTGGTGAACGCGGCGGAGCCCCGGTTGAAGCCGGCGAGGGCGGCGGACTGCGGGGGCGGTGCGGAGTGGTCCGAAGATCGGCTAGTATCTACGACATCACCGATGCGCGGGTGGCGGAATAGGCAGACGCGCTGGATTCAGGTTCCAGTGCCCGCAAGGGCGTGGGGGTTCAACTCCCCCCTCGCGCACCAGCAAAGACCCCTGTTTACAGGGGTCTTTCTGTTTTCTCGGCCACGGTTCAGCAGTCACGTGACCCACCGCGTGACCCACCGGCCGCCGGACTTGCCCTTGGACCAGGGCAGACAGGCCGAGTCGGCCCGCTCCGGAGGCAGCCGGTCGCCGCGCTCCGTCCTCACGTGACATCGCGAAGCGGGCTGAGCCGTACCAGCTGGAGCCGGAAGATCGCCTGCGGTGGCGGATCCGAATCGCGAGCGGCCGGCGTGCTGGAGGGTGCTCGGCCGGTGAGCGCCCGTGGTGGCCTCGTCATGGGACCGAGGACACTTATTGATCAGACTTCGGACAGCAGTGCTCCCACGCCCGAGGGCTGAGGCTACAGCTTGCTGCAGGGTGAGCTCTAGGATGGCGTCCCGCGTGATGGTGGGGGTGATCACGGTGCCGTTCAACCGCCGCGTGCGGGACGGCAAGGGCGTCGGCATCCGGTCCCGGCGCGGGCTACAGGTCCGGAGGGCCTCCGCTGTCGAGTACGACATGGCTCTCTCCTCTCACAGTCGGAAGGCCCCCGACCGGCCGTCAGCAGCACACGGCCGGTCGGGGGCGGCCTCAGGAGTGCTGTTCCCGTACCGACCTGCCACCGCAGGTACGGCCCGAGCAGGGCCCGCTGTGGCGCCCGCGCGGTCCCATTCGGCAGGTCCTGGAGGGGAGTTGAGAGCTGGCCGTCAGGCCGTGATCGCGTAGCCCTCGACGTGGTACACGGGCGCGGTCGGGTCGGCGAGGCGGTTGAGGCGGCCTTGATGCGGCGGGTCTGGTCGGGCTCGCACCGGTGGGGGACGTCGTCCGGGTGGACCCACGCGATTTCGCTGATCTCTCCGCGTTCGCCGGCACGAGCAGGGCTCGCGGGAGTGTGGTCGCGTGCCGGGCGTTCATGCGGATCTTGCCGAGGATGCGCCGGTGCCTGTCAGGAGGGGGCGGCGACTGCCACTCTCGGGCCCGCTCGGCAGGGGGGCTGACGGGCTGTTACCGCCTCCGGCGGCCTGCTGGACTCGGTGCAGGTCGTCCAGGCCCCGGGCGCCTCGCGCCCTCGACCGTACGGACCTGGTGGACCTGGCCGACCGCCGTGCATGGCGGGGCATGGCCTGTGGGCGCAGGCGTCGGCAGGCCGGGATCCCCCCCCGGAGGCGCCGCATCCATGATGGCGACTCAGCTCATCGCATCGGCAGATCCAGGCGTCCTGGGGCCGAAGGCGTGAGCAGGTGTCAGGTTCAACCAGGTGGATCAATGGCTCCGTCAACTTCCTTATTTTTCCTATGATCTGACATTTCGTCTGTCGTCCCTAAGCCTTGCACCGGTACCCCGTTCGGCCCCCCAGCGCCGGACCTTCGACATGCCCGATATGACAGCCGTCGGTACGTTCAAATCACGTCGACGACCCAGTCGATCGCTCATAAATCAGGAGAGGTTCCATGAAGATCACCCGCGCCACCGCCATCACCGCGGCCGCCGGAACCGCCGCGGTCCTGGCCGCGACCGGCCTCACCTTCGCCTCGGCCGCGTCCCAGCCGGTGACTCAGGCAGCCCCGGTCGTCCAGCAGGCGGCCGCTCCC
>NZ_JYJF01000379.1 GCF_000955975.1 Saccharothrix sp. ST-888 | reverse complement strand
GGTCAACGGATCGGTGCTGGTCCAGGCCCTGATCCTGGCGGTGCTCGGATCGACGCACGGCCTCTTCGTCGGCATCGGCCTGCCCGTGCGCCTGAACCAGCTGATGAGCGCGGTCGGTATGAACCTGCCCTCCGCCGCCCTGGAGATCGGCCCCGCCGTCCCTCTCGCCTCGTACACCGGCGGCACCGTGATCACCCTGGTGGCGCCCTTCATACCGCCCCGCCGCGCCGGGAAGCTCTCCCCGCTGTCCGGAGCGGCGTAGGGCAGGCTCATACCGGCCGCGGGCATCAGCTGGGTCAGAACCGCGGCCAGGCCGATGCGGCCGACGGGGCCGAGCGGTGCTCCGAGCGCAGGCAGGAGCAGGGCCTCGACCACCACCGGTCCGTTGACCTCGCCGTGGTGCGGATCCCGCTGATGAGCGCGGTCGGTATGAACCTGACC
>NZ_JYJF01000378.1 GCF_000955975.1 Saccharothrix sp. ST-888 | reverse complement strand
CGGCTGTTGGTGCCAGGGCCGCCGGGCGCGGCAGGCGGGCTGGCCCAGGATGGCGCGGTCGGCGGTGTTGAGCATCCAGGCGATGGCGTCGACGGCCGCGCGGGCGGCGAGATGGGTGAGTTCGGCGTAGATGTTCGCGGTGGTCGACAGGGTCCGGTGACGCAGCGTCTTGGAGACGACCGGCAGGGGTGTGCCGGCGGCCAGGGCGAAGCTGGCGGCGAGGTGACGCAGGTCGTGCAGGGCGATGCGGGGGACGCCGGCCTTGTCGCAGAGCAGGTGGAAGCGGTCCAGGACGCTCTTCGGGTGGAGGGGGCGGCCGTGGCGGTGGAAGACGTAGCCGCCTGCGGGGGTGATCTGGCCGAAGGCTCGTGAGCCGGCGCGGTCGTCGAGGGCGTCGGCGACGCGGTCGGAGAGGGCGACCCAGGCGCGGCTGCCCTTGGTC
>NZ_JYJF01000377.1 GCF_000955975.1 Saccharothrix sp. ST-888 | reverse complement strand
CAGGACGTCCAGCAGTTCGGTGCGGATCGACTCCACCTGCGCCGAGTGCGAGGCGTAGTCCACCGGCACCCGGCGAGCCCGGACACCGTCCGCCTCACAGGAGGACAGCAGCTCCTCCAGTGCGGCCGGCTCACCCGAAACCACCACCGACGACGGACCGTTGACCGCAGCGACGGAGATCCGTTCCTCGCCCCAGGCCGCGAGCCGCTCGCGCACGGCCTCCACCGGCAGCGCGAGGGACACCATGCCGCCCCGGCCCGCCAGACCACCGGCGATCGCCCGGCTGCGCAGCGCCACCACCCTCGCGCCGTCCTCCAGCGACAGCGCACCCGCCACCACAGCAGCGGCGATCTCACCCTGCGAATGACCCACCACCGCAGCCGGACGGACCCCCGCCGAACGCCACACCTCCGCCAGCGACACCATCACCGCCCACAGCACCGGC
>NZ_JYJF01000376.1 GCF_000955975.1 Saccharothrix sp. ST-888 | reverse complement strand
TCCGTCGGGTGGTTTCAACCGTGACCGTGACGACCGTGGTGGCTTCCGCCGCGATGATCGTCCGCAGGGCGGTGGCTTCCGTCGGGACGACCGCCCCTCCGGTGGCTTCCGCGACCGCGATGACCGTCCGCGTCGTGACGACCGCCCCCAGGGCGGCGGCTTCCGTCGCGATGACCGCCCGTCGGGTGGTTTCAACCGTGACCGTGACGACCGTGGTGGCTTCCGCCGCGATGATCGTCCGCAGGGTGGCGGCTTCCGTCGGGACGACCGTCCCTCCGGTGGCTTCCGCGACCGCGATGACCGTCCGCGTCGTGACGACCGCCCCCAGGGCGGCGGCTTCCGCCGCGATGACCGCCCGTCCGGTGGTTTCAACCGTGACCGCGATGACCGTGGCGGCTTCCGCCGTGACGACCGTCCGCAGGGCGGCTTCAACCGCGATGACCGTC
>NZ_JYJF01000375.1 GCF_000955975.1 Saccharothrix sp. ST-888 | reverse complement strand
GCGTACGGTCCGACGGAGACGACGGTGTGCGCGACGATGAGCGATCCGCTGTCTCCGGGGTCGGGTGTGCCGCCGATCGGGCGTCCGATCGCCAACGCGCGGGTGTACGTGCTGGACGACCGGCTTCAGCCGGTCCCGCCGGGTGTGGCGGGCGAGTTGTACGTGGCGGGTGCCGGTCTGGCCCGGGGCTATCTGAACCGGCCGGGGCTGACGGCCGGTCGGTTCGTGGCGTGCCCGTTCGGGTCGACCGGGGAGCGTATGTACCGCACCGGTGACCTGGTGCGGTGGCGTGCCGACGGCGAGTTGGAGTACGTCGGCCGGGTGGACGACCAGGTGAAGGTGCGTGGCTTCCGGGTCGAGCTCGGCGAGGTCGAGGCGGCGCTGGCCGAGCACCCCGGCGTCGCCCAGGCCGCCGTCCTCGCCCACGACGACCGGCTCGTCGGCTACG
>NZ_JYJF01000374.1 GCF_000955975.1 Saccharothrix sp. ST-888 | reverse complement strand
GGTCAGGGCGACCCCGTTGTCGAGGGCGGCGGCCGGGGAGGCGGCGCCGACGGTCAGGGCGCCCAGGCTGGCGGCGGCCATGGCCAGGGTGGCCACGCCGGAGGCGAGGCGCCTCGGTGCAACGCGCAGGTGGGGGCTCCAGCGTGGAGGTTGGGCGCGGGCCGCGCACGCCGCAGCGCACGCCCGGCGGGGGTGATGGTGTGCCGGCCCTCGCGCACCGGCGCGAAGGCTTCGAGAACGGGCTTGCGGGCGGCGGGGGTTGCCTCCAGGGCCGCCTGCGGCGGGTGCTCCGGCGATGGTTGGGCTGCTGAGTCCGCCGCGTCGGGCTCGGGCGCGGTGGGAGGGATGTCGGAGTGCCGGTGGGGGTGCTGGTGTGCCGGCCCTCGCGCACCGGGGCGAAGGCGTCGCGAACGGGCTTGCGGGTGGAGGGTGTTGACTCCAGGGCGGC
>NZ_JYJF01000373.1 GCF_000955975.1 Saccharothrix sp. ST-888 | reverse complement strand
ATCGTACCGAACACGCACGTCACTTCACCGTGCTGCCCAACGGCCTGTTGCAGGACCGTCGGCTCAGTTACACCGCCCGCGGCCTGCTGGCCGACCTCCTCTCGCGCCCCGACGGCCGGCGCGAGGACGGTCGGCAGATGGCCGACTCCAGCCCGCAGGGGCGGGGGGCGATCCGCAGGGCTCTCCGCGAGCTGACCGAGGCCGGGTACTACCGGGTCGACAAGGTCCGGATGCCCGACGGCACCGTCCGCTCGGAGGCCCACGTCTTCGACACCCCACAGCTGCAGTTGGCGATACCGGGTGTCGGTAGTCCGGTCTCCGGTAGGGCGAAGGCCGGTGCTGCTGGCGCCCCTCTTGTAAAGAACCCGGTGAAAGTACCCTCCCGCCCCGTCGAGCCGGCCGACCGGCTGTTGGCCACCGCCGACGAGCCCGCGGGGCGGGAGGAGGGCCA
>NZ_JYJF01000372.1 GCF_000955975.1 Saccharothrix sp. ST-888 | reverse complement strand
GTGAGGGTGCGGAGGCGGACGGTGGAGGTGCCGGCGCCCATGGCGAAGAGCCGGCCGGAGCCGGGCAGCGGGTGCTTCTGGCGGTCGCGGTTGTCGCAGAGCTCCAGCGAGGGCTGGAGGTAGTGGTGGTGGTGGCGCGGGGAGTGGAAGTACGGCGGGTACGGGGCGCCCGTCGGGCGGTCCTGGCGGCGGTGCGGGCCCAGGGCGAGCGAGGGCCGGGTGGAGTTGCCGTCGGCGGCGACCACCAGCGGGGCGCGGAGGGGCACCGGGCGCTTGTCCTGGCCGAGTCGGGCGGTGACGCCGACGGTCCGGCCGGTGCGGTCGTCCAGCACGGGGCCGCTGACGTTGCAGCGGTCGTACAGCCGAGCGCCGGCCTTCTCGGCCTGACGGACGAGCAGTTCGTCGAAGTCGGCGCGCTTGCGGACCAGTCCGTAGTCGGGGTACGCGGACAGC
>NZ_JYJF01000371.1 GCF_000955975.1 Saccharothrix sp. ST-888 | reverse complement strand
CGTAGGCAGGTGATGTGGAGGGCGTCGTCGAGGGTCCAGACGTCGGCGAGGGTGGCGGCGACGAGTTCGCCGAGGCTGTGGCCGATGAGGGCGTGGGGTTGGATGCCCCAGGCTCGCCATTGTTGGGCCATGGCGTACTGGAGGGCGAAGAGGACGGGTTGTTGGTGCTGGGTGTCGGTGAGGTGGTGGGTGGTGGCGTGGGGTGTGTGGAGGGCGGTGAGGGGGTTGTGGCCGGTGTGGTGGTGGATGGTCTGGGCGCAGGTGTCGAGGGTGGTGCGGAAGACGGGTTCGGTGTCGTAGAGGCCGCGGGCCATGTTCGGGTAGGGGTTGCCCTGGCCGGTGAGGAGGAAGGCGGTTCGGGGGTTGGGGTGGGCGTGTCCGGTGATGTGGGTGTGGGTGTGGGTGAGGTTGTGGGTGGCTTCGGTGGTGGTGCGGGCGAGGGTGGCGGTGCGGC
>NZ_JYJF01000370.1 GCF_000955975.1 Saccharothrix sp. ST-888 | reverse complement strand
GGATTGGAGAGCCCGGTGGCCATCAGGCGGAGCACCTCCTCCTCCCGGCCAGTCAGGGCGGGCTGCGGCAGGGCCTCGGCGGAGGCCAGCGGGGGGGCGGCGGCCATGCGGCGCAGGGCGGCCGGGCTGAGGACCGGTTCGCCCGCAGCCACCACCCGGGGCGCATCACGGATCTGGCGCACCGGGAGGCGCTTGAGGACGACGCCGCCGGCCCCCGCCCTGAGGGCGGCGGTGACCTATCCGTCGTGCTCGGAGGCGGTGATCACAACCACCTTCCGCGGCTCGGGCGCTCCAATGCGGGGACCGCGGAGTCCCTCACGGTGAGCCTGGAAACTGTCAAGACTCACGTCGAAAACGTGCTGACCAAGCTAGGCGCGCAGCACCGGACCCATGCCGTGGTGATCGCGTACGAGTCCGGCCTGGTGGTCCCGGGCTTCACCGGCTGACCATTGCGA
>NZ_JYJF01000038.1 GCF_000955975.1 Saccharothrix sp. ST-888 | reverse complement strand
CTACTTCGTCCGGGGACTGCTGGCCGGATCGGTCAAGGGGTGAGAGGTGTTCCGTCGTGGCCGTCGTGGCCGTCGTGGCCGTCGTGGCCGTCGTGGCCGTCGTGGCCGTCGTGGCCGTCGTGGTGCGGGCGGGGCGGTAGGCCGGGTGGTGGGCGGATCGGCGCGGCCCACCATCCGGACACCGGTCAGTGCATCGCGCCCACTGAGCCTTCGGTGGGCAGGTCACCGCGCTTGGCCTTGATCACGACCACGGACACCACCAGGGCGACCGCAGCCAGCGCGGCCCCGACCACGAAGGCCTGGGCTATGCCGTGTGCCAGGATCTGGTTGTACCAGCTGGTGCCGACGGCGAAGTCGTGGGTGGCGGCGAACTGGGCCTTCTGCTCGGGCGTCCCATGGGCCAGCAGATCGACGGCCTGGGTCTTCGCCTCGTTGCGGGTGGCGGTGGCGAAGACCGTGGTCAGGATCGACAGGCCGAGCGAACCACCGATCTGCTGCATCGAGTTCAGCAGACCCGAGGCGGCGCCGGTCTCGTGGGCCGCCACCCCCGCCACCGCGAGGAGCATGACCGGGACGAAGATCAGACCCATGCCGAAGCCGAAGATCACGGTGGGGCCGAGCACGCCGTCGACGTAACTGCTGTCGGCGCTGGTCTGGGTGAGCCAGCTCAGACCGATGGTGACCAGCAGGGCCCCGCCGGCCATGAACGGCTTGGGGCCGTACTTGGCCTGCAGCGCGGAGGCGAGCTGGGCGGCGCAGATGATCGCCACGCTGATCGGCAGGAAGGCCACACCGGCCTTCAACGGGCTGTAGCCGAGTACGCGTTGGACGAAGATGGTGATGTAGAAGAAGATGCCGAACATGGCTGCTGCCAGGCAGAGCATCATCACCAGGCCGCCGGTGCGGTTCCGGTCGGCGAACAGGTGCAGCGGGGTGATCGGCTGCGCGGTCCGCCGCTCGACGACCAGGAACGCCGCCAGCAGGACGGCGCCGAGGGCGAACGAACCCAGTGAGAGCGCGTCGCTCCAGCCGTCGGAGGCGGCTCGGATGAAGCCGTAGACCAGGCTGACCAGGCCGATCGTCGAGGTCAGCGCGCCGGGCAGATCGAAGCGGCCCGCGCGGCGCTCGGACTCGCTGATGTACAGCGGTGCGGCGATCGCGATCAGGACGGCGATCGGGACGTTCACGAAGAAGACCCAGCGCCAGTTGAGGTACTCGGTGAGCAGGCCGCCGGCCAGCAGGCCAATGGCCGCGCCGGAGCCCGCCACCGCAGAGAAGACCCCGAAAGCCCGGTTCCGCTCGGGCCCCTCCTTGAAGTTGGTGGCGATCAGTGCGAACGCGGTCGGCGAGCAGATCGCACCACCGATGCCCTGGAGGGCCCGGGCGGCCAGCAGCATGCCGGAGTCCTGCGCGAGACCGCCGAGCAGTGAGGCCAGGCCGAAGAGCAGCACACCCGTGATGAACACCTTGCGGCGTCCGAGGATGTCACCCGCCCGACCGCCGAGCAGCAGCAGGCCGCCGAAGGTGAGGGTGTAGGCGTTGATCACCCAGGACAGGCTGGTGTCGGAGAACTTCAGGGCGTCCTGGATGTGGGGAAGGGCGATGTTCACGATCGTGGCGTCGAGCACGACCATGAGTTGGGTGGCCGCGATGACCGTGAGGGTGATCCCCTTGCGCTGCCCGTGACCGGCTTGCGGCGGTGCGGTCTTTCTCAGCGTGTTCGAGATAGCCACTTTCTGCCCCCTGTTGGCTATGGCTGATGAGTTCGGCCGATTCCGCCGACGCCGCGCGTAGCGCACCCGAGGCGCACGGTGTGCACGTGCGGTGCACGTGTGCAGCGCGCCTGATGCGCGGTTGCCAGGACCCTCCCCGCTGCCCGTGAACGTCCTGAACTGCGGCCCTGCCGGAAGCTCTGCTCGAAACGGTGGTGAAGTGCTGGTTGGAACCGGGTATCGAGACTATGCGTCGAGAGTGAACGGATACGTTCACTACGATGGACAGTAGCCGACTGAGATTGTGAACGCAAGCGTTCTTTAGGATTGGTGATGATGGATCAGATCGTGCAGCAGAAGGCGGTCGACGCTGCCGGGCCGACCCGGAAGCGTGGCAAGGCGCTGGAGGCCGCGATCTTCGAGGCGGCCCTCGACCAGCTCACCTCCGGCGGCTTCGCGCGGATGACGATGGAAGGCGTGGCCGGTGCGGCACAGACCGGGAAGGCAGCGCTGTACCGGCGGTGGGCCTCCAAGGCCGATCTGGTCCTGGATGCCCTCGGCTCCACTCTGCCACCCCCCACGGACATCCCCGACCTCGGGTCCGCACGGGCCGAGTTGATGCAGCTCATGGAGTACTTCGGCGCTGCGATCGACTCCCGGGCGGGAGCTGCCATGCGGGCCCTGATGGCTGAGCTGGACCACGAACGGGCCCGGTTCTTCAAGGACTTCATCGTCGAGCGGGTGCTGCAGCCGGCCACTCTGGCCACCCTGCAGATCCTGCGCAGGGGTGAGCTGCGCGGCGATGTGAGGCCCGGAGCCGCGACCCGGCTGGTCGCCGAGGTCGCCCCGGCCATGCTCCTCTACCGGGCCAAGCTCTGCGACGGGCGGCTGGATCCGGGCTTCGGCGAGGCGATGGTCGACGAGGTACTGCTCCCGATGGTGCGCCCGAACGATCGCAGCTGAGCGCCGGCCGCCGCCGGTGGCGGCCGCTGCGGAACCATCCGGTTCCGGCGGGCCGCAACGAGCTGCGGCGGGCTTCGGGGCGGAGTCGGGGCGGGAGTCGGGATGGGAGCCAGGACGTAGGCTGGAGGCGCCCAGGACGCAGCCGAAGGACCTCCGATGCCCTACGATCCCCCGACCCACTCGGTCGAACGCTCCCTCCGCCGGGCCGGTGCCCAGCTGGTGGTCGGCCTCGACGAGGTCGGCCGTGGCGCCTGGGCCGGACCGGTCACGGTCGGTGCAGCGGTGACCGGGCTGCGCAGGGCGCCGGAGGGGCTCACCGACTCCAAGCTCCTCACCGAGCGCCGCCGCACGGCGCTGGCTCCGGTCCTCGCCGACTGGGTCACCGCTTATGCGCTCGGCCACGCCTCGCCGCAGGAGTGCGACGAGCTCGGCATGACCGCCGCCCTGCGCCTTGCCGCGCTGCGCGCGCTGGAGGCTCTCCCGGTGCGGCCCGATGCGGTCATCCTCGACGGTAAGCACGACTACCTCGGCGGTCCGTGGCGAGTGCGCACGGTGATCAAGGGGGACCAGTCCTGCATCTGCATCTCGGCCGCCTCCGTCCTCGCCAAGGTCCACCGCGACGGCCTGATGGCCGAACTCGGCGAGCAGTACCCGGCCTACGGCTTCGCGGACAACGCAGGTTACCCGTCGCCGATCCACCGGTCCGCGCTGGAGGAGTACGGGCCGACCGAGCACCACCGGCTGTCCTGGGCGTACCTGGATGCGCTGCCCAAGTGGAGCCACCTGAAACGAAGGAGAGCGGCGGAGCCGCAGGATGAGCAGCTTTCGCTGGGTTTCTGACGTCTGCTGACGTTTCGTCCGCCTGCCTGCACGGGAGGCCGGTTGGGCGCGCGGGTCCCGACTGGTGGGGCGCCCGTGCGCACCCGACCGGCATTTGATAGATATCCGGGTATGCCTGTCTTCCCCGAGGAGCCGGAGATTCGCGAGAGTATCCCGGGCCCCGGCGTTCCCAGCCCCCGCGAGTCGGACGCACACGCCCGCCGTAAGCCTGCCGTCGGCAGTGCGACCCCTGCCCCTGCAACCGCCCCTGCCCGCGGCGTTGTCGTGACCGGGCCGCGGCCCGCTCCGCCCCGCCCGGCCCCGCCCAGGAGTGCGGCCCGGCCGACGCCGCCGCCGGTGCGAAAGTCGATTCCCAAGCCCGGCCCCGGCGTTCGCCGTTCCGCCGCCGATGGGCAACTCCCGGTCGGGCAGCCCGAGGTGCGCGTGGTGGCGGCGGCCGTGGCGGATGCGATCGAGCGGGCCGACGAGACGGTGGACCTGCTGCTGGAGTCCGGGCGCTGCCCGGACGACATCCTGGTGCTGACGGTGGGTGAGCCGCACCCCTGGCAGCAGCACGAACTCTCCTTCGGCGCGGACCGCTACTGGGCCCAACTCGCCGAGGGCGGCGACGTCTTCTACGCGGAGGTCGCCTCGACCAGGCCGCTCCGGCGCGATGTCGTGGTGCTGGCCGTCAACGAGGCTCGTTCCGAGCGGGTGGAGCAGGCGGCGCGGAAGGCACTCGGTCACGCCGGAGCGTTGCTGGTGGTCTGCGGCGAGCCGGAGCTGACGGCAGCGGTCTTCCCTGACGCGAACCGACCTGTCCCGGCCTGAGCCAGCCTTGATCTGAGCCGGCCTTGATCTGAGGCAGCCTTGAACTGAGTCGGCCCTGGCATGAGTCGGTCCCGGCCCGGGCGGGCCGGGTCCTGCCGATGCGCCCGTCCGTGCCAGTCCGGCTCGTCGGCTCCGGCTGATACCGACCGCCGACCGCCGCGCGGCAGCCCGGCGCCCCGGGCCGTACTTCCAAGCCCTGCCAGGGTCCTCCAGGACCGCCCCGACCGTCCGTACCGGAGGGCTTCGGGCAGGCCGGTCAGCGCGCGGCCGCGCGGCGGACCGTCTCGATCGAGGTGATACCGGTCGGTCGCCAGGCCCGGTCCTGCGCGAGCTCCCGGGTGGAGCGCGGCGGGAGCTCGGTGACGGTGTGCACGGGCCCCTCGGCCCAGGACCCCGAGTGCGGGTTGCGTCCGCGTCGGCCGTCGCCGAGCGACTGCCAGCCGGTCGGGGTCAGGGTGATGTACGACCCGCAGCGCAGACCGTGCAGAGCGGTCGCGTCCCGAAGCGCCCACATCCACGCGCCGTCCTGCTCCGTCCAGTCTCCCGAGCCCTCGCGGCAGCGCAGCAGCACCGCCGTTCGGGTGGGCCTGGCCAGCCGCAGGTCGTGCGGGGTCACCTGGCGCAGGTGTGCGAGGATCGCGTTCCGGTGGTGCCAGCCGTCCTCGACATGCGGCCGTGGAGCGAACGAGGCGGAGGCCGTCACGCGGTGCTGGGCATCCAGCACGGCCACCACGGTGGTGCCCGGTTGCGGCAGGTGCAGCCGGTGCAGCTCGGCGACGAACTCGCGCGGCGCACGCAGCAGTGGGATCCCGGCGCCGGTCCAGGTCTCCAGGTCGATGGACCGTTTCCGGGCGGTGGGATACCGAGGCCGGTCGATGCCGCTGATCGCGATCCTCCTGACCCGCCCGCCGGGCGTACTGGTACCCGCGTACGCCTAAGGCCAGGTCCACTGGACCAGGGGCGGGGTACGGACCAATTCTCAGGTCAGATCGGCCTGACCGGCAACGACGACTTGATGTATGCCGCCCGCATTCGGACGGTCTGTCGGACATATTCCGCCTTCGGGCGGTCGCCATTCGCCGTTTGGCTGAGACGTTGGCCGGAAGTTTGGCCGACACGCCGCGCGGTGGTTCGGACGGCCACTCGAAGGACCATTCGGATACAGGTTCGGGCGGGTGTCCAGGGGCCTGCCCGGGCAGCGGCTCAGGTCGCGTGCGGCTGCCCGGGACGGGATGCCGGACCGACGGTGCGGCCCGGCTCACGCCTGCACCGCCAGGACCAGTGGCAGCACCGCACTCGCACCCGCCTGGCGCAGCAGCCGTGCGGCCACCGTGACCGTCCAACCGGAGTCCACCAGGTCGTCGATCAGCAGTACCGGACCGGGTGTCGCGGCCAGCGCCGACGCGAGCCCGGTCGGCACCACCAGCGTGCCGGCGAGTGAGTTCAGCCGCTGGGCACTGTTGCTGCGCGGGCCGTGCGGTGACTGGCCGGTGGCGTACTCGAGCCGACCCAGCAGCGGCAGCCGTCCGATCGCGGCGAGCTCCGTGGCCAGGCTCTCCACCAGCGTCGACCGGGTGGCGGACGTCATCGCGACCACCCCGACCGGCCGGGTGAGGCGGCTGCCGTCGGCGGCCTCGGGACCGGCCCAGCCACCGGGACCGCGTGCCCAGTCGGCGAGCACGTCGACCAGCGCGTCCCGCACCTGGGCCGGGACCGGGCCGTCGGGTGCCTGCTCGGACAGCAGCGTGCGCAGCCGGGTGCCCCAGCCGATGTCCGAGAGCCGACCCAGGGCCCGGCCGGTCTCGGCCTGCTCGCTCGCCGGGATCCTTCCCCTGAGCGGTACGCCGAGTGCGTCCATGCCGGTGGGCCAGAGCCGGCGCGGTTCGAACGTCACACCCGGCCGCCCGAGCGCGGCCCTGGCGGCGGCCAGGGCATCGGCGGAGACCTCCGACGAGTGGCGTGGGCCTGCGCAGTTGTCGCACCGGCTGCAGGCCGCCGCCTCCTCGTCGTCCAGCTGGCGCCGGAGGAACTCCATCCGACAGCCTGCCGTCGCCGCGTACTCGCGCATCGCCCGCTGCTCGGCTTCACGGGACTCGGCGACCTTGGCATAGCGCGCGGCATCGTAGGCCCAGGCTGCGCCCGTGGCCGTCCAGCCCCCGCGCACCCGGCGGACCGCGCCGTCCACGTCGAGCACCTTGAGCATGGTCTCCAGCCGCGCCCGGCGAAGATCCACCCGGGGCTCCAGGGCGGCTGTGGACAGCGGCCGCCCGGCCTCGGCGAGCGCGTCGATCGTCCGGCGGACCTGCTCCTCGGCGGGGAAACCGAGCGAGGCGAAGTACCGCCAGATCGCCTCGTCCTCGCGGCCCGGCAGCAGCAGCACCTCGGCCTGCGCCACACCGCGCCCGGCCCGGCCGACCTGCTGGTAGTAGGCAATCGGTGAGTTCGGCGAACCGAGGTGCACCACGAAGCCGAGATCCGGCTTGTCGAAGCCCATGCCGAGAGCTGAAGTCGCCACCAGGGCCTTGACCCGGTTGGCCAGCAGGTCGGCCTCTGCGGCCCGCCGTTCGGCGTCCTCCGTGCGGCCGGAGTACGAGGCGACCTGGTAGCCGCGGGCACGCAGGAAGGCAGTGACCTCGTCGGCGGCGGCCACGGTGAGGGTGTAGATGATGCCGGAGCCGGGCAGCTCGTCGAGGTGGTCGGCCAGCCAGCCGAGGCGGTGTGCGGGGTCGGGCAGTGACAGGACCCCGAGGCTGAGGCTCTCGCGGTCGAGCGGGCCGCGCAGCACCAGCGCGCGAGTGTCGGCGCTCGGCGTGGTCGCGGCGCCGGCGGCGGCCGTCGTCCCAGAGGCGGTCGCGGTGCCGGACCCCGCGCCGGACCTGGTCGTGGCGCTGTCGGAGGCGCCTGTGCCCAGCTGCTCGGCGACATCGGCGGTGACGCGGGCGTTCGCGGTGGCGGTGGTGGCCAGGACGGGCACGCCGGGGGACAGGTCGGCCAGCATCGTCCGCAGGCGGCGGTAGTCCGGCCGGAAGTCGTGGCCCCAGTCGGAGATGCAGTGGGCCTCGTCGACCACGAGCAGGCCGGTGGAGGCGGCCAGCTTGGGGAGCACCTGGTCGCGGAAGTCCGGGTTGTTCAGCCGCTCCGGGCTGACCAGCAGGACATCCACCGCTCCGGCGGCGACCTCGGCCTGGATCTCGTCCCACTCCTCGGGGTTGGCCGAGTTGATGGTCCGGGCGTGGATCCCGGCTCGACCGGCCGAGTCGACCTGGTTCCGCATCAGGGCGAGCAGCGGAGACACGATCACGGTCGGGCCGGCGCCACGGGCGCGCAGCAGGGCGGTGGCGATGAAGTAGACGGCCGACTTGCCCCAGCCGGTGCGCTGGACCACCAGGGCCCGGCGGTGGTCGATGACCAGGGCCTCGATCGCGAGCCACTGGTCCTCGCGCAGCACGGCGTCGGGGCCGGCCAGCTCGCGCAGCACGGCCTCGGCCTGAGCCCGGACGGCGGCGCGGTTGGGGGCGGTGTCTTGGGCTTCGATGGGTGCGTGCATGGCTCCATGAATACCGGGTGGGACGGACAACCGGCGAACAGCGGAAATGTGCGGAGTTAGGAATATCAGCAGACAGTCTGCCGAGTAGGCGCTATTTGTCCTGAAATCTTGGCAATTTCGTTTCACTCGAACGAGTGAGTTAATGCTGTACCCCCCGGTTTGTCCACAGGCGGGAGCCAACTTCAGCCGGAGGGGTCCGGGCTGCGGCACGCTTCCCGGCATGAACGAGGACCTCACTCCCACCGCGCCGTCCGGGCCTGTTCCCGGGCACCTGTCCAACCAGCCGCCCGTTCGGATGCGAGGGCCGGCCGACATGGCCGAGATGCTGCCCTACCTGCTGGGTTTCTTCCCCGACGACAGCATCGTCGCCGTGGGTCTGCAAGGACCGTCCCTCCACCAGGGCGGGGTGATCAGGATCGACATCCCCGACGACACCGCCCTGTGGGAGTCGATCGCGACGGACACGGCGCGGCTGCTGGTCGAGCTGTCCGAGCAGCGCGATCGCCGCCCCGACCAGGTACTGCTCTATCTCTGTCGCGATCCCGCGGACGGCGACGGCCGCAGCGTGGTCGCGGCGCTCAAGCCGTTGGCGCAGTACCTGGCGCAGGCGTTCGGCGACCGCAACGTGGTGGTGAAGGAGTCCCTCTGCGTCTCCGCCGGTCGCTGGTGGTCCTTCCTCTGCGAGGGGACAGGCTGCTGCGACCCGAAGGGCGTCCTGGTCCGTCCGGCCAGGACGGCGAGCCCGGCCGCGGCGGCGGCCACCTTCGCGGGCCTGGCGCCCAGAGGCAGCCGGAAGTCGATCGTCGCGGGCCTGGCGCCGATCGGGGCACCCGGCGACGCGCCGCAGCGTGTCGCGATCGAGCGGGCGGGCCCGCTGCTGCTCCACGAGATGGTCGGGCCCGGTGGCCGCCAGGCCACGCTGGCGCGCACGGTGGAGCTGCTCGACGAGACCATGGCCGAGTTCCAGGCCGGTGCACGCGAGGTCACCCCCGAGCGCGCGGCGAGGCTGCTGGTCGGCCTGCAGGACAAGATGGGCAGGGACCGCGCGGCCGAGTACGCGGAGTCGGAGGAGCTCGGCTCGGCCCAGCGGCTCTGGCGGTTCCTCGCGCAGCGCTGCGTCCCGCCGTTCGAACCCCTCGCGGTGGCTCCCCTGACGCTGCTCGCCTGGACGTCCTGGCTCGCGGACGACTCCGCAACGGCCCGGGTCGTGCTGGCGAGGGCACTCGACCTCGACCCCGAGTACACGCTGGCGCAGCTGCTCTACGAGTCGCTCAACGGCGGGCTGCTGCCGGACCAGCTGCTCGACAGCGTGCGCCAGGAGCGGGCAGCTCACCGGGAGGTGACTACCCCGCCCGTGCCTGTCACGGAGGCGGTTGTCACCGGAGCACCCGTCGCGGAGAGACCGCTTTCCTCTCCGCCGGCTGCCCACCCGTCAGCTGGCGGGCCGGAGAGCGTCCCGGCAGGGCATCGGCTGCCCGGTGGCCGGGAGACGGCTCGGTCGTCGGGAGGCGTACCGGAAGAAGCCCCGGAGGGCGAGGCGGACGGCCCAGCCACCCCGGGCCCGGACCGGGCGTCCCCGGGCGGTGCGAGCGCAGGTGCACCGTCGGGCGACGGCGACGGCGACGGCGACGGCGAGGGTGAGGGTGAGAGGCCGGGCTTGCGCGACGGGCGCAGTCCCGGGGCCGACTACGACTCGCCCAGCCGTGCGGCTGATCCGGGAGAGCGACGGCAGGTCGGCCGGGGCGGCCTGCGCAGCCAGGTTCGCCAGGCCGGGCGGCGGCTGTCCGACAGACTCCGAACGGCGGGGCCCGGAGTGACGGCGGCTCAGCAAGGCGGCATCCCGCAGTGTGGCGCCGACGCCCGGCGCAGGGCGCCGAGGGGGAACAGGAAGCCGGTATGAGCCAGCCCTTCTCGCCCCGGGCCGTCGCACCCGCCGGGCCCCGGGCGGTGGCCACCACGCAATGGCCACCGGCCCGACCCCGGCGTGGAGTCCCACCGGCCGGGTGCCTCGCCCGCCTCGGCCGGTGGACCGCGGCTCGGCTACAGCTCGCCGCGCGCCATCCTGATCAGCCGGTCCAGCACCGCACCACCGCTCACGCGCAGGCCGTCGTGCTCCCACTCGTTGGTCACCCAGGTGCGCAGTCCTCGCACGGCGCGCGCGGTCTCCAGGGAGTCAGCAGTGTCCACGAACATGTCGTCGTGGAACACCGCCGCAACCACCGGCACCCGGTTCTCGGCCAGCCGAGCCGGGTCGTAGAGGTCGGACCAGTCACGGCGCTCCGCGAGCACTCGGGCGACCTCGCGCAGCGGCTGAAGCGCCGGGTCGGTCTCGAACAGCGCCGGGTAGATCATCTCGCCGGTGAACAGCACCGGCCGACCCTCCGCCAGCGCCAGTTCGGCGTCGAAGTCGGGGAACTCCTTGCGGACGCGCTCCGCCGCCCAGCCCGTACCCGCCGGGTCCACCGAGCGCTGTCCGTAGATCGACTCGTGCAACACGGCGTACAGCGGCCCATGAGCGAAGGACAGCTGCGCCTGGACACCACCGAGGAAGGTGTCCGACAGTTCCGGGCCGTCGACGCCCTCGACCCAGGCTTCCTCCAGCAGGTAGTGCAGGGTGTGCGAGCCGGCCCCGGTTCCGAGCAGCATGCCGAGCCCCTGGAACCCCTGAACGGTCAGCAGGCCGCCGTCGGGGAGCCGGGCCGGTCGCCCGACCAGGTGCTCGGCGATCCGTCGAATGCGGTCCACGTCCTGCGGGTAGCGCGCGTAATGCGCCTCGTTCTTCGTCGCCACGCGCGGGTAGGCGGCGCGGTACACGTCCTCCGCCGAGCTGCGAAGCCCGGCCAGACCGCCCGTCACGAACGCCTCGCGCAGGCCCTCCGGAGCCAGCGACAGGTAGGTGAGCGTGCAGAAGCCACCGAAGCTCTGGCCGAGCAGGGTCCAGCGGCCGTTGTCACCGAGCAGCCGACGGCGGATCAACTCGGCATCTCGGACGATCGAGTCGGCCCGGAAGTGGGCGAGGTAGTCCGCCTGCTGATCGGGCGTGCCGCGCCGAGCCAGGGTCTGCCGATTCGCCGGGGTGGAACGCCCGGTGCCGCGCTGGTCGAGCAGCAGCACCCGGTAGTCGTCCAGGGCGCGGGTCAGCCAGGTGTCCCGGCCGAGCGGGCGCCCGGCCTTGCCGCCGGGCCCGCCCTGGAGGAACAGCAGCCACGGCAGCTCGTCCGACTCCCGCCCTGCGGCGACCACTTCGCGGGCGTAGACCTCGATCTGCTCACCGTCGGGCATGTGGTGATCCAGCGGCAGCTGGAAGACGTGGTCGGTCGTGACGATCCCGGGCAGTCGACTGGTAGTGGACATGCAGCTCCTCGGTATCAGCTGGTCACGGGTGCGGAGCGACGGATACCAACCGGGTTCCCAGCGCGAGGCCCGCCGCCCCCGCACCGTATCCTGACGCCGCACCGGAGCCGGTACGGCAGGCAGCTCCGAGGGCCGGCCGACCTTGGGGGAACGGCTCCGTTCGTTCAGGTGCCGTCAACTGCAGCCACGGCTGTCGCAGACAACAGCGCAGCCCGAAACAGCCCGAAGCAGCTCGGAGCCGGCCGCCGGCTCAGGCACTCGACTCAACCGATCGAATCATTGGCTCGATTCACGGGGGTTCGAGCGGATCTCGAGCGGATGTCGACGGCACTCGATACTGGGGCGGGCGCTGTCGGAGCGGTTGTCGGCGGCACGGCGTGACCTGGGGGAGGTGCGCTGCGTTCATCCTGCGGGGTGCAGTCCCTACGGGTGTTGCCACCCACCGATCCGGTGTCGAGTGCTCAGGAGGCGGAGCTGCACAGGGGGGCCGTCCTGGCTCCGCCCGTGAGGGGACTGTGGCGGTGCCCGGCGGGGCCTGCCCCGGCTCGGACGAGGAACGGCGGGCCGGGCAGCAGGCCTGACCGGCCCGCCGAACGCCGCCGGGCGGGGACGGGCAGAGCCGGGACGCTGGGTTTTTGGGGCGCCGTTGGGGGCGGTGCCGAGGGCAGGGCGGAGAGCCCGGCCGCTCGCGGGGTGGTTCACCCGTACCGGCGGCATAGACATCAGATCGCGATCGAGCACGCTCGCGGCCGACCGGCACGGCAGCCGTCGGTCGGCCGAGGGAGGAGAGCCAGGTGACCGCCATGAGGCCACCAGAGGCAGTGCCACAGACAGCGCCGCCGACCGCACCACCATCCGTACCGCAGTCCGTACCACCGACATCGACCAATTCCGGCCAGGTGGTCGTTCCGGCTGCTCCGCCGGTACCGACTGCGCCACCACCGTGGGATGACGCGCCGTTCGGGGCGTCGCGGCCGGGGCTGCCTCAGTCCGGCTCCGCCCAGCTGGGTGGGTCTGCCGCCGCTGCCGGGGTGGTCCTGCCCGGGGTCGCTCCGGTCGAGGCCGCCCCGCGCCCTGCGGTCCGCTCCGACCAGCCGGGTACAGGTCAGCTGCGCCCGCCGAACCAGCCGCGCCCGCAGCAGCCGCCCACGTACACGGCTGCCCAGACCGCAGCCCATGCCGCGGTCCTGTGCGTGAATGCTCCGGCGATGGCCGCTTCAGGGGCCGACGGTCAGCTCCGCGGCCAGGGTCTCCACGGCTTCTACCGCTCGGGTATCCGGGTTCTGGCCCGGATGGAGCTGCGCCTGGGCGGTGTCGAGCCGCTGCCCCTCCAGGGCGCGCTGACCTTGGCGGCCGAGGCGCGCTTCGTCGGTGCCGTCCGCATCCCGGGAGACCCGGATCCGGATCCGGCGCTGACCGTCGAGCGGCTCCGCCACGCCGACGGAGTGGAGACCATCACCGTCCGGAACACGGGTGGTCGTCTTGCGCGCCTTCCCCTGGAGATCGCACTCGGGACGGACCTCGGCCTGCTGGCCGACACCGCCGCCGGACGACGTCTGGCCGACCTCCCCGGCCAGGTGCAGTCGGCCGGGCTGCGGTGGGTCAGGCCGGGGCACAGCGCCACTGTCGCGGCGCGCCCGTCCCCGCACGCCGTCCTCGCCGGGGCCGGGGTGCTGCGCTGGGACTTGGAGCTGCAGCCCGGTGCCCGTTGGTCGGTCGAGCTGCGGGCGGAGATCGAGTCCTCGGTCCCGACGGCCTTCCGTCCGCCGACAGGTCGAGCTCAGGCGGTGCCACTGCCCTGGTCGGAGCCGGCGGTGCGGTGCGACGACTCCCGGGTGGAGCTGCTCGTCCCGCGCTCTCTGGACGCGCTCGGTGGCCTGCTGCTCGCCGACGCCGACCGTCCGACGGACCTCTACGCGGCCTCCGGTGTGCCGTGGCGCTTCGGGCTGACTGCGGCCGACGCACTCTGGGCAGCCAGACTGCTGCTGCCCCTCGGCACACGCCTCGCGGCCGGGACTCTGCGCTCCCTGGCGCGCCGTCAGCACCAGGGCACCGGTTCCCCCGGCCCCGGCGGCTCGGCCACCTGGACGACCTCCGGTACCGCGAGCACTGCGGGCGCCCCGGCCGCCTCCGGGGCGCCTGGTGCGGCAGGCGGGCCCGCTGCGGGGCTGGGCCCGTGGGCCCGGCCGGAGGGTCTCCTCCCGGGCGGGCTGAGGCACGGCGGCCCGGAACTGCCGCCGTCCTGCACGGCCACCGAGGCCACACTCCTCTTCGTGACCCTGCTGGCCGAGGCGTGGCGCTGGGGGTTGCCGGAGCAGGAGGTAGCCGAGCTCCTCCCGGCCGCCGAGCGTGCCCTCGCAGCACTGCGGGCCAACGTGAGCGACGACTCGGGGGCTTTCCTGGCCGATGGCCCCAGCAGTGTTGTGACCGATTTTGTGACCGATCTCGGGCGCTCTGCCGAGGAGCGCGCTGCCCGCCCGCTGCCTGCGCGCTGCGAGGTACAGGCCCAGGCGTACCGGGCGGCGCTGCACGGGGCCGAGCTGCTGGACGCCTTCGGCCGCCACGGTGGGGCGGAGTGGCGGGCGTGGGCAGCCGGCCTGCGTGAGCGCTTCCGAGAACAGTTCTGGATCGACGACCTGTCAGGGGGGCGGCCGGCGGCGGCGCTCGCCGGTCCGGGGCGCCCGGTGCCTGCCGTCGCGGCCTCGTTCGTACACCTCCTCGACCTCGGTCTGTCGGCCGACGGCGCGTATCACGAAGGTCTGCTCGATCGGGAGCAGACCCGGGCCCTGGCCCAGCGGCTGGCCGCCCCCGAGTTCGACTGTGGCTGGGGTCTGCGGACGCTGAGCGCGAAGTCCCTGCGCTTCAACCCGCTCGGGCACCGCAGCGGCGCCGTCCGGGTGCACGAGACTGCACTCGCCGTGGCGGGCCTGTCCGAGGCGGGGTTCGAACGGGAGGCCGGAGTCCTGCTGGAGGGTCTGCTGGATGCCTCGACGCACTTCGAGGGCCGACTGCCCGAGATGTACGCGGGGGAGCAGCGGATGTCGGGCTGTCCACCGGTGCCGCACCCGGCCGCCTGCCGCCCCGCGGCAGTGTCGGCGGCCGCAGCGGTTCACATGGTGCTCACTCTCGCTGGTGTCCGCCCCGACGTCCCGGCAGGGCGAGTGGTGGTGCGCCCGGCCAGTACGGCTCCGCTGGGAGAGCTGGAGCTCACGGGGCTGCGAGTGGCCGGGGAGCCGTTCTCGGTCAGGGTCAGCCGGATCGGTGTCGCCGTGGTGGAGGAGGCGCCGCCGGCACTTCAACTGGGAGCCCGCTGACGGGAGCCCGCCGACGGGGCCCACCGAGTCGGAGGAGATGTCGAACAAGCCGGAGGGAATGTTGGGCAAGGTGGTGCCGGTCGACTGGTCGACCGGTGCGGGCAGAGTCGAGGTGATGTGACGAGGTGAGGCCTGGGCTGGGAGTGGTGGAGGAGCCGGCGGGGCAGTGACGAGTCGGTGGGGCAGTGTGGTCTGCGAGCTGGGGAGGGGCGCGATGGTGCAGTCCGACAGACCTGTCCGGTCTGTCCTTGCCCAACCCTGTGCTTATCGTCAGAAAGACGACTATGATCGTCGCCATGTCGCGTTATGACCGGTCGGCCTTCCCCCCGTTCGCTGTCACGGTCGACCTGGTGGTGCTGACGGTGCGGGAGCACGCGTTGTGCGCACTGCTGGTACGCCGTGGCGAGCCTCCGTTCCAGGGGTACTGGGCGCTGCCCGGCGGCTTCGTCCGCCCGGACGAGGGCCTGGCCGAAGCGGCCTCCCGAGAGCTTGCCGAGGAGACCGGACTGCGCGCCCACTCCACCCCGGGCCAGGGTTCGGCCGGTGCGCACCTTGAGCAGCTCGCGACCTACGGCCACCCTCAACGCGACCCCCGGATGCGGGTGGTCAGCGTGGCGCACCTGGCGCTCGCCCCCGACCTGCCCACCCCGCGCCCGGGCGGGGACGCCCGCAGTGCTCGCTGGGCGCTGGTCGCCGAGCTGATCGGACAGGGTCCGGACGCGGGCGTGCCGCTGGCCTTCGACCACGGCGGGATCCTCGCCGACGGTGTGGAGCGGGCCCGGTCCAAGATCGAGTACTCCTCGCTCGCCACCGCGTTCTGCCCGCCTGAGTTCACCGTCGGTGAGCTGCGCCAGGTCTACGAGGCTGTCTGGGGCGTGGCCCTGGATCCGCGCAACTTCCATCGCAAGGTCACCGGCACCCCGGGCTTCCTGGTGCCGTCCGGCAGCACCACGACCCGTCAGGGCGGCCGTCCCGCGCAGCTCTTCAAGGCGGGTGGGGCGACTGTCCTCAACCCGCCGATGCTCCGTCCGGAGTCCTGACGGGTCGGCCCGACGCCGGGTGGGCCCTGGTGAACTGATCATCTGTCGTAGCTGTCGCCTGATTGAGTGAGCTGCGCGGCCACACCGTGCACGATGCATTCGTAATGCCCGAAATATCCGATGGTGCGCCCTAGTGTGCTGGCGCGGGCACGCACCCGGAGACCAATCGCGATGCCCGCGGACCCGGTCGGCCGAAGACGTGGGAGCAGGCATCGATGATCCAGATCACCGGACTGACCAAGGTCTACCGTCGGGGCCGCCCACCGGCTCTGCTGGACCTGACCTTCGACGCCCGTCCCGGCGTGGTCACCGCGCTACTGGGAGCCGAGGGCGCGGGGAAGACCACCGCCCTGCGGCTCATGGTGGAACTGGAGCGCGGATCGGGCATCACGCTGTTCGACGGGCGCACCTACCGCAGGCTGCGCCGTCCCGAGCGGGAGGTCGGTGTGCTGCTCCCCGGCGGGCGTCCGCTGGCGGGGCATCCGGGGCGCCGAGCGCGCAACCACCTGAAGATGCTGGCCGGAGCAGTCGGGGTACCGTCCGCCCGAGCCGATGAGCTGCTGGACCAGACCCGGCTGGCCGCGGTCTCGTCCCACCGGCTGCGCAGCTTCTCGCCCGGTATGCACCGGCGACTGGCTCTTGCCGCAGCCCTGCTCGGTTCCCCGCACACCCTGCTGCTCGATGCCCCCACCGAGGGCCTGTCACCCCGGAACGTCGAGTGGCTCCACTCGTTCCTGCGCTCCTTCGCGGCCTCGGGCGGGACGGTGCTGGTCACCACCCGCACCCCGCAGGAGGCAGCGGTGCTGGCGGACCGGGTGATCACACTGGACCAGGGGCGGCTGCTCGCGGACCAGCAGGCGGTGGAGTTCCGCCGGACACGACTGCACCCGGAGGTATCCGTCCGCGGCCCGCAGATGGCCCGGTTGGCCGACCTGCTCGCCGGGCAGGGGGCTCAGGTCCGGCGGGACGGTGGCGCCGGGATCGCGGTGAGCGGCATCGACCGCACCGAGATCGGCGAGCTCGCCTACCGGAACGGCATTCTGCTGCACGAGCTGTCCGACCGGGTGGTCGAGCAGCTGGTCCCGCACCTGAGCCTGCCGTCCGCCTCGGACAGATCGGGCCATGTCCAACTCCGGCCTGCAGCAAGAGCCGCAGCAAGAGTCGCGGCGAAGCCCGCAGCTCACCGCGCAGAACAACCCACAGGACAGTCCGCAGCGCAGCCCGATGACGCCCCGACGCCGGACACCCTTCCGGTGGACGCGCAGGCCACCGGCGGAGAGCTGGTCGGACCCAGGAGCACCGCATCGGCCCAGCCGGTGATCGGACAGCCTGGACGGCCTATGGGCAGCCGAGCACTCGGCAGGCAGTCCGGCCGGGCCGGAGGCCAGCCGGTGGATCAGTCGGCGGGGCGGTCCTTGGTCAGCCGCCCGACCCAGGCCGACCGGGCGGCGGCGCCGCCGTCGGTGTCCGTGCCGACACCGGGGCCGGAGCCCGAGCCCATCGTGCTGTCCCAGCCCCTGCCCGGCCTCGACCACCACCGGAGCGAGTGAATCGTGCGAGTCCTTGCCTACGAGCTGCGGCGACTGCGCGGCCTCCGTTCCACCTGGTGCGTCCTCGCCGCGGTGCTGCTCGGCGATGCCGCCGTGGCCGCGGTGATCGCCCATCAACTGCCGTCGGGGACTCTCTCGGTGTCCGCAGCCGTCCGTTCGCTGACCGCGATCGTCCCGCTGCTGCCGCTCCCGATCGCCGCGCTCGGGGCGGGCGCTCTGGGAGCCCTCTCGTACGGGCACGAGGTCCGGCACCCCGGTCTGGCGGCCTCGCAGGTCGCGTACCGGCGCAGGATCGGGCTGCTGGCCGGGAAGCTGGCGGTGATCGGCCTGCTCGCGGTGGCGCTCGCGGTGGCCACCATCGTGCTGGACGTCGTGGTGCTGCGCTTCGCGCTCCCGCTGCGGGTGGACGCCGGGCAGCTGTTCGCCGGGGACGTCCCGAGCCTGCTGGCCGCGGGTCGGGCGCTCGCGGTGTTCGGGGCCCTGGTGGTGCTGGCCGGCTGGTCGGGGGTGCTGACGACCTCGCTGGTGCGCAGTGCGGCCGCAGGGATGCTCATCCTCTGCGCGCTCCCCGCGCTGCTGGAGCCCGCGCTCGTGCTGGCGCTCCGCCAGGTGGGACGGCCGCTGCCGGATCAGGTCCGTGAGCTGCTGCCGTTCCAGTACGGGCTGGACTGGCTGGGAGTCACGCCCCAGGGCACTGCTCCGACGCTCGGTCCGGCGCTGAGCCCCGAGCTGCAGTCGGTGCTGCAGCCGGTGTTCCTGGCGGCCTCGCTCGCCCCGGCGGCGGCACTCCTGGTCGCCTGCCTCGTGGTGCAGGCCCGGCGTCGGGCCCTCTGACGGTCACTGTCGTCCGGCCCGGCGCAGCGCTCGTCGCCGGGCCGGACGGACGGGCTCGGTGGCAGCCCGTCAGGGCCGGCGGAGGGAAGAGATCGAAACAAGCGCTTTCTGCCTGATAAGAAGTCAATTATCCGATCATGGGCGATCACCCTTTCGTGTGCTTTTCACGAGAATTCTCAAGCCAGCCCCGCCGATCGCCGACAAAGGACGTGTGAGTACCCTTGCGCACCCCACCATGACCGCAGCTCGATCGGCAGACCCTGTCGGCGCCGGCGAGCTGGACCGCTTCTCGTACGCCGATCGGCCCACCCCGCCCGTGCCTCGCTGGGAAGGCGCGGAGACCGACCTCACCCGGGTCGGCCGGAAGACCACCAGCAGCCGTGGCCGTGGCCTCCACGGCCAGCTGGTCCAGCAACTCGGCCAGATGATCGTCTCCGGCGACCTGGGCGCCGACCGTCCGCTGGTCCCCGAGGAGATCGGCCAGCGGTTCGAGGTCTCCCGCACCGTCGTCCGTGAATCGCTGCGGGTGCTGGAGGCCAAGGGCCTGGTCAGTGCCAGGCCGAACGTCGGCACCCGGGTCCGCCCGGTCAGCGACTGGAACCTGCTCGACCCCGACATCATCGAATGGCGGGCCTTCGGGCCGCAGCGGGACGAGCAGCGCCGTGAGCTGTTCGAGCTCCGCTGGGCGATCGAGCCGCTCGCCGCCCGTCTCGCGGCCGGACACGGCCGGGAGGACATCCAGCAGCGGCTGGTGGAGCTCACCGAGGTCATGGGCCACGCCGGCGCCCAGGGCGACCTGGTCAGCTTCGGCCGGGCCGACGCCGAGCTGCACGCGCTGGTCCTGCAGCTGGCGGGCAACCGGATGCTGGAGCACCTCTCCGGGATCGTCGCCTGCGCCCTGCAGGTCTCCGGGGGCACGGCGACCACCTGTGAGCGGCCGTCCGACTCCTCGGTCGGCCTGCACACCCGCCTGGTCGACGCGCTCGGCACCGGGGACGGCACCGCCGCCGAGGCGGCCGTCCGGGCGCTGCTCACCGTCCACCCGGAGATCGAGCCCTCGGTGCCGGGACCGCGCGAGCACTGACCCGACGGGGCGCCGCCCGGCCGAGCACCGCCCCGACGGGTCCAGGTCCGACTGGGCCTGCCTGCCAGGGCCCGCCCGACGAGTCCAAGCCCGACGGGCCTGCCCGAAGGGGCGCCGACCCGGCCGGGCCGAAGTGGGCAGGGTCGCACCGCCGGGACCGGGCACCTCCAGGGACAATGGCACCCATGGCCCTTCGGCTGAACCGCCCGAGCTTCGCGACCGCCGCAGTCCCCGGACCGCTGCGGTCGCTCAGCCGTCCGAGGCAGCCGGAGGGCCGTGCTCGTGCCGAAACACCGGTGTGACCGGCGACACGATGGCCATGCGTAACACTTGAGGTGCGGCAGCGATGTGTACGGAGCGGAAGCAGCTCCGGAATACCAGCCAGTGTCAGAATGCTGTGTTGGTCTGCGGCGCTGCTGCCGTCCTACAGACCCAGTCCTCAAACCCCGAGCCGGCCGGAATCGACACCGCGCGCTGCCGCGTGTTCTTTCCCCGCCCCCTCGGGCGGCCAGGTACGGGGTTCGAGTCCACTCATCGTCCGAGAGGTTGTTCGTGTCGGCCAGCACATCCCGTTCGCTTCCCCCCGAGATCGCCGAGTCCGCGGCTCTGCTCGCGCTCATCGAGCGGGGCAAGGCCCAGGGGCAGATCGCCGGTGACGACGTGCGCCAGGCGTTCGAGGCAGACCAGATCCCGGTCACCAAGTGGAAGAACGTCATGCGCAGCCTCAACCAGGTGCTGATTGAGGAAGGGGTGGACCTGATGGTCAGCGCTGCTGAACCTGCCGGGTCCAAGCGCAAGAGCGTTGCCGCCAAGAGCACCACCAAGCGCACCGCGACCAAGGCTGTCACCACTCGGACCCCGACTGCCCCCACCCGTCCCCCGGTGCGGATCGCCCCTGCTGCGACCCCGGCTGTCCCGGCCGTCGCCGCGGTGGTGTCCACCACCGAGGTCACGATGGTGGAGGGCGTCGAGGTCACCGAGATGAAGGCCGTGGCCAAGAAGGTCGCTGCCCCCGCGAAGAAGGCCGTGGCCAAGAAGGCCGCCGCGCCGGCCAAGAAGACCGCTGCCAAGAAGACCGCCGCCAAGGGCAAGGGCGACGAGGAGCTGCTCGGCGAGGAGGAGCTGCTCGAGGACGCCGCGCTGCCCGGCGACAAGGCCGAGGGCGACGCGCCGGAGGAGGAGTCGGAGGGCTTCGTCCTCTCCGACGACGACGAGGACGACGCGCCCGCTCAGCAGGTCGCCGTTGCCGGTGCCACCGCCGACCCGGTCAAGGACTACCTGAAGCAGATCGGCAAGGTCCCGCTGCTCAACGCCGAGCAGGAGGTCGAGCTCGCCAAGCGCATCGAGGCCGGCCTGTTCGCCGAGGACAAGCTCAGCGCCGCCGACAAGCTGGCACCGAAGCTCAAGCGCGAGCTGGAGATCATCGCCGAGGACGGCCGCCGTGCCAAGAACCACCTGCTGGAGGCCAACCTCCGCCTGGTGGTCTCGCTGGCCAAGCGCTACACCGGCCGCGGCATGCTCTTCCTGGACCTGATCCAGGAGGGCAACCTCGGTCTGATCCGTGCGGTCGAGAAGTTCGACTACACCAAGGGCTACAAGTTCTCCACCTACGCCACCTGGTGGATCCGCCAGGCGATCACCCGCGCGATGGCCGACCAGGCCCGCACCATCCGTATTCCGGTGCACATGGTCGAGGTCATCAACAAGCTGGCCCGCGTCCAGCGCCAGATGCTCCAGGACCTGGGCCGCGAGCCCACCCCGGAGGAGCTGGCCAAGGAGCTCGACATGACCCCGGAGAAGGTCATCGAGGTCCAGAAGTACGGCCGCGAGCCCATCTCGCTGCACACCCCGCTGGGTGAGGACGGCGACAGCGAGTTCGGTGATCTGATCGAGGACTCCGAGGCGGTCGTCCCGGCCGACGCGGTCAGCTTCACCCTGCTCCAGGAGCAGCTGCACTCGGTGCTCGACACCCTGAGCGAGCGCGAGGCCGGCGTGGTCTCGATGCGCTTCGGTCTGACGGATGGTCAGCCGAAGACGCTGGACGAGATCGGCAAGGTCTACGGGGTCACCCGTGAGCGCATCCGCCAGATCGAGTCGAAGACCATGTCCAAGCTGCGCCACCCGTCGCGTTCCCAGGTTCTGCGCGACTACCTGGACTGATCTCGGATCGTCCCCGAGGGGCCCGGAGCCTTGTGCTCCGGGCCCCTCGGCATGTCCGGACACGGCGGGCCGACGGGCACCCGTCATCCGGCCGCGCGTCGGATCCCTCGTCAGGGTGGTGCGGTGGCGGGCGTCGGCACTTTGCGTAGTCGATCACATACGCTGTGCCGGTTGCCTGCCGCCGAACCTGTCTGGAGAAACCGGTGCTGCCCATCCTGGACGCCCATCCGGCCGTGCTGCCCCGCAGGCGTCGCCGCCGGGCGGTGGCCCTGGCGCTGCTCGCCGCCCTCCCCGTCCCGCTGATCGCACTCTCCGCCGCCGTGCCCGCCGCGGCGCAGCGGCGGGTCGTGGGCGGTGGGGCGGTCACCACCGCCACCCACCCGTGGATGGTGGCGCTGTCCAGTCGCCGGGAGTACGGAAACGCTCGGTCCGGGCAGTTCTGCGGCGGCGCCCTGGTGGCGCCGACCAAGGTGGTGACGGCCGCGCACTGCTTCTACGCCGAGAGCAACGGCCACCGGGTGGACCGTCCCGGGCTGCGGGTGATCATCGGCCGGGACGACCTCACCCGGCGGGACGGCAGGGAGGTCGAGGTCCGCGAGGTGCGGATCCACCCGAACTACGCCTACGCGGCCAACATGCAGGATGTGGCGGTCCTCACGCTTGCCGAGCCCCAGCCGGCCACCGCCGTCCTCGACTATCTGGCGCCGGGCGAGACGGAGCCGTACACGCCGGGCGTCCGGGCGCAGGTCTTCGGCTGGGGTGACACCAAGGGGGACGGTAGTTACTCGAACACGCTGCGCAGCGTCGAGGTGCCGATCATCGCGGACGAGATCTGCGCGCATGCCTACCCGGGCGGCCCGGACGGGATGTTCGACGCCAGGGGGATGGTCTGCGCCGGGGAGCAACAGGGCGGCAAGGATGCCTGCCAGGGCGACAGCGGCGGCCCGTTGGTGGTCGCCGGTCGCCTGGCCGGGCTGGTCTCCTGGGGCGCCGGCTGTGCCGATGTCAACCACCCCGGTGTCTACACCCGGGTGGCGGCGGTCTCGGACTGGCTGCACTCGGTGATCTGACGGGCACACCATGTGCGCAATGGCTGACCCTGGGTGTCGGAGTGCGCACTCTCCGACATGTCGTCAGTTCGCCGGGGGTGTCTGGAAAAGCCGCAGCCGGACGGCAAACCCCTTGCGGGGCCTGCCGTCCGGCTGTTGTCGGCCTGGCTCGACTCAGCTCGCCGGGCGAGCGTCGAGGTCAGCGCTCGTCGTCGTCGGCCGAGGCGGCGGTCGTCGAAAGGCGACCCGTCTCGTCCTGTATCTCGACGGCGATCTTCTTGAGCTCGGGCTCGAACTTCCGGCCGTGGTGGGCGCAGAAGAGCAGCTCTCCGCCGCTTGCGAGTACGACGCGCAGGTATGCCTGGGCGCCGCAGCGGTCGCAGCGGTCAGCCGCGGTGAGCGGGCTCGCAGGTGTCAGAACAGTAGTCACGTCGCCTCTTCTCTAGCTCGACGAGCTGTCGTACCAGGGTCAACATCCAACCAGGCCGAAATCGTTCCCGCTCGTGGCTTTTCTTCTCTGAGGATTCTGCTGTGTTGTTGCTGAGGACGTGCCCAGGGCGCCGGTGGTTCATGCGTACCGATTCCCAGGATCCGCTTCAGCCCTCGAACGTCCTAACGAAGCGAGGTCGAGGTCCGCGTAGCATAATCCTCTGCTGGGTTGGAGCATAAGCCCCGTCCCAGGCACCGGTAGCCTGCATCGCAGCAGTTCCGCCGCCTGTTGTTCGCGTCGCGGTCCGCCAGGACCCTTGGGGGCAGGTGGAGATGGCGCTCCCGAGCCCCGGTCCTCGGCGCAGGTCTTGTTCGCGCAGCGCGTACAAGCTGCGCGGGCCGGGCCACCTGTGTCTCAGGCATTGGGAACACTGTGCGAGTCGGCCCGGTGACCGGGTCGGAAGTCAGTCGAGCGTCGGGCGGAAGCCGGACGGGATCAGAACTTCAATGAGGAGCACCGCGTGAGCGCTGAAAAAACCGTGCCGTCCGGCTTGTTGGCCGGAGACGACGGTTCCAATTACACCGCTCGGCATCTGCTCGTCCTGGAGGGCCTCGAGGCCGTCCGTAAGCGTCCGGGTATGTACATCGGGTCAACGGACAGTCGCGGTCTGATGCACTGCCTCTGGGAGATCATCGACAACTCGGTGGACGAGGCGCTCGGTGGCTTCTGCGACCGGATCGAGGTGCTGCTGCACGAGGACGGCTCGGTCGAGGTCCGCGACAACGGCCGCGGCATCCCGGTCGACGTCGAGCCGAAGACCGGCCTGTCCGGTGTCGAGGTCGTGATGACCAAGCTGCACGCGGGCGGCAAGTTCGGCGGTGGCTCGTACGCCGCCTCCGGCGGTCTGCACGGCGTCGGCGCCTCCGTGGTCAACGCGCTCTCGGCCCGCCTGGACGTCGAGGTGGACCGCAGCGGCCACACCCATGCGATCAGCTTCCGGCGCGGGACCCCCGGCATCTTCACCGAACTCAGCCCGGACGCACCCTTCGACGCGGCGAGCGGCCTCACCAAGAAGGGCAAGGCGCCCAGGGGCCGCACCGGCACCCGGATCCGCTACTGGGCCGACCGGCAGATCTTCCTCAAGGACGCCAAGCTCTCGCTGGAGAGCCTGCACAACCGGGCCCGGCAGACCGCCTTCCTGGTCCCCGGCCTCACCATCGTGGTCCGTGACGAACGCCTCACGGAGAGCGAGAAGGTCGAGGAGGCCACCTTCCGGTTCGACGGCGGCATCGGCGAGTTCACCGAGTTCCTGGCCCCCGACAAGCCGGTCTGCGACGTGCTGCGACTGCGCGGCGAGGGCAGCTTCAAGGAGACCGTCCCGGTCCTGGACGAGCTCGGCCACATGACCCCGACCGAGGTCACCCGCCACCTCGGGGTGGACATCGCGCTGCGCTGGGGCGCCGGTTACGACTACACGCTGCGCCCGTTCGTCAACATCATCGCCACCCCCAAAGGCGGCACCCACGTCACCGGTTTCGAGCGCTCGCTGGCCAAGACCGTCAACGAGGTGCTGCGGGCAGCCAAGTTGCTGCGGGTCGCCGAGGACGACATCACCAAGGACGACGCCACCGAGGGCCTCACCGCCGTGGTCACCGTCCGGCTCGCCGAGCCGCAGTTCGAGGGCCAGACCAAGGAGGTGCTCGGCACCTCGGCGGCCAACCGGATCGTCGCCGCCGTGGTGGCCAAGGAGCTCAAGGCCTTCCTGAGCTCCACCAAGAAGGACGAGAAGGTCCAGGCCCGGGCGGTCCTGGAGAAGGTGGTGGCCGCCGCCCGTACCCGGGTTGCCGCGCGCCAGCACAAGGAGGCGCAGCGCCGGAAGACCGCACTGGAGACCTCCTCGCTGCCCGCCAAGCTGGCCGACTGCCGCAGTGACGACGTCGAGCGCAGCGAACTCTTCATCGTCGAGGGCGACTCGGCGCTCGGCACCGCCAAGCTGGCCCGCAACTCGGAGTTCCAGGCACTGCTGCCGATCCGCGGCAAGATCCTGAACGTGCAGAAGGCGTCCGTGAGCGACATGCTCAAGAACGCCGAGTGCGCCTCGATCATCCAGGTGATAGGGGCCGGTTCGGGCCGGTCCTTCGACATCGACCAGGCCCGCTACGGCAAGGTCATCTTCATGGCCGACGCCGACGTCGACGGATCGCACATCCGCTGCCTGCTGCTGACGCTCTTTCAGCGCTACATGCGGCCGATGGTCGAGCAGGGCCGGGTCTTCGCCGCCGTCCCGCCGCTGCACCGGATCGAGCTCACCAGCCCCAAGCGCGGCCAGGAGAAGTACCACTACACCTATTCCGACGCCGAACTGCGCAGCACCCTGCTGGAGTTCCAGCGCAAGGGGCAGCGCTGGAAGGAGCCGGTGCAGCGGTACAAGGGCCTCGGCGAGATGGACGCCGACCAGCTGGCCGAGACCACCATGGACCCGCGCCACCGCACCCTGCGCCGGATCAACCTGGGCGACCTGGAGCAGGCCGAGCGGATCTTCGACCTGCTGATGGGCAACGAGGTCGCGCCCCGCCGGGAGTTCATCGTGGACTCGGCCGCCACCCTGGACCGCTCGCGCATCGACGCCTGACGCGTGCCCGTACCGAGGGGCCCTCCACCTACGGGTGGAGGGCCCCTCCGTCGTGCGGATCAACCCTGGCTCCGAGGACCGGGAGGCCCGCGCTCCGTAGCGTCGAGGGTGTCAAGGAATCACCGTCGTCCGGTCGGAGAACCCGATGTCTTCCCTCGCCAACGTCCTGATCGCGGTCGCCGTGATGGCTCTGGTCGTCAGCCGTCAGCTGCGAGCCCGCAAGCTCGACACCGAGCGCCGGTTCTGGCTGCTGCCGGCGATCCTCGCGGTCGTCGCGCTGCGCGGCCCCGGGCTGATCGACTCGGCACACCGGTCCGAGTCGGTCGGACTGCTCGTCGCCTCGGTCGTCGCGGTGCTCGCCATGGGGTCGGTCTGGGGCTGGACCGTCCGGCTCTGGCGCGACCGTGACGGCGCCGTCTGGGCCCAGGGCACCAAGGTCACCCTCGCCGCCTGGGGCGGCATGGTCGCCATCCGGATCGGTCTCTACGCCCTCGGTTCGGCACTCCACGTGCACCAGGGCAGCAACGCGCTGCTGCTCAGCCTCGCCGCGCTGCTCCTGGTCCGCGGTCTGGTGGTGGACTGGCGGGCCCGTAGCCTGGAGCAGCCCTGTGGTCTCGTCGGCGTCTGAGCCGGCGGCCCGAGTCGTGGGAGGACCGTCCGTGCCGTTGCAGGAGTGGGCCCGCTGGCCGTCGCGGGAGGGGCTGGTCGACGACCGTCAGAGCACGCCCCGGAGACTCATCTCGGTGGCCACCCGGCTGGTGCTGCTGACGGTGATGATCTGGGGCACCTTCTCACGCGGCCACTTCGGGTTCTGGGCGACGGTCGCGGTGGGAGCGGAGATCCTGGCGGCGGTCGTCCTCGCGGTGGCGTTCTTCCGGTTCACCCGGGCCCAGCGGCTGGGGCCCGCCGTCGCGGCCACGGTCGGGCTGCTTGCCCTCGCCTCGCTGGCCGAGTGGCAGCACGCCGTCCCGCTGTCGGACGTCCTCTGGCTCGGCCTCGGGGTCATCGCACTGGTCCGGCTGCCGCTGGGGGTGGCCGCGGTGGCGGCGACCGTCACCTTCGGCGCGTACACCCTGGTGAGCTGGGACAGCTGGCTGAGCACCGCCAGCACGGTCGGCGGTCTGGCCCTGCTCGGGTATCTGCTGCGGCTGGACGCCGAGGCCCGGGCCAACGCGAAGCGGATGCTGTCCCAGGAGCGGGCCGCGCATGCGGCCAGGGCCGAGTCGGCGGCACTGGCCGAACGGGCCAGGATCGCGCGGGAGATCCACGACGTGCTGGCGCACAGCCTCTCCGCACAGCTGGTCCACCTGGAGGCGGCCCGGCTGATGCTGGACGGCGGGGCCGAGCGCGAGCAGGTCAGGGAACGGGTGGTGGCGGCCCGGCGGATGGCCCAGGACGGCCTGGCCGAGACCCGGCAGGCGCTGTCGGCGCTGCGTGGCGAGTTCACGCCGGTGGGGGAGTACCTGGTGGAGCTGACCGGTCAGGAGGGCGCGGTGCTCACCGTGCAGGGCACGGCCAGGCCCTTGGTCGCCGAGGCCGCGCTGGCGATCCGGCGCACCACCCAGGAGGCGCTCACCAACGTCCGCAAGCACGCGCCCGGCAGCCGCGCCACGGTACGGCTCGCATACCTGGTGGGCAGCGTGGAGCTGGAGGTGCGCAACACCCGTCCACCGCGTGGCGCGGGGTCGGGAGAGCTGGCTGTCAGTGGAAGTGGGTACGGTCTGCTGGGGATGCGCGAACGCGCCGAACTGCTCGGCGGTGAACTGCTGGCGGGCCCGGAGGACGGAGGGTGGCGCGTGCTGCTGCGGGTACCGGCGTGAGTGGGGCCGAGGAGCGAACGGGGCCGGGGCATGACTGAGCGGAACGAGGCGGGGGCACCCGGGGCCGGCGGCCGGGGGAGGCCGGCCAGGGTGGTGGTGGCCGACGACCAGACGGTGGTGCGCGAGGGGATCGTGATGCTGCTGGGGCTGCTGCCGGGCATCGAGGTGGTCGGTGCGGCGGCCGACGGCGAGGAGGCCGTGCGGCTGGTGGCCGAGCAGACCCCGGACGTGGTGCTGATGGACCTTCGGATGCCGCGCTGCGACGGCGTCGAGGCCACCCGGCGGATCCGGGCCGAGTACCCGCACACCGAGGTCGTGGTGCTCACCACTTTCGCCGACGACGCCTCGCTCTTCCCCGCCCTGCAGGCCGGCGCACGCGGGTACCTGACCAAGGACGCCGGCGGCGAGGAGATCGCCCGGGCCATCGCGGACGTCCGCTCCGGCGCGGCCGGGCTCTCGCCGCAGGTGCAGCTGCGGTTGCTGGAGCGGCTGTCGCAGGCGCCTGCGCCGGACGCCGCCGGGCAGCGCGGGCCCGCACCGGGCGAGTCGAAGCCGGCGGCGCGGGCCGAGCTGCCCGACGGGCTCACCGTCCGGGAGGCCGAGGTGCTGGCGCTGATCGCCGACGGGCTGTCCAACGCCGAGATCGCGCGGGAGCTCTTCGTCAGCCAGGCGACGGTGAAGACGCACATCAACAACCTCTTCGCCAAGACCGCGGTCCGGGACCGCGCGCAGGCGGTGGCGTACGCGTTCACCCATGGGATTAGACGCCGTTCGTAAGCTGACGTTTTGCTCACCTGATCGGGTGAACGTATCTGCAACTGGCCGTAAGAGTGTGCGCAAGGGCACCATCATGGTGCGGTCAGCGGGTGCGCGGAACCGCATCCTCACCCTCCGCCGCCTGCACCACCCCACACCGACGTCGCAGCCCCCGCGCGGTGTCGTAGGTCCAGGAGCAGCAGTGGCACAGCAGGAGAGGTTCGACTGGTGGGCGGCAGAGCCCACCGGGCGCAAGGCGGTCCTCCGGTCACCGGTGGGGCGCCTCGCACCGGGGCGTCCCGCGGCGGCCGCGCCCGCGGAACCGTCGCCGGTGGACTTGCCACTGCCGGACACGCCACCGGCCGTCGGCCCGGCCTCGGCGGTGACGGTGGGGTCGATGGCGTCGGCGGGGTCGGCAACCGGTGCCGCCGAGGTCTACCGGGCGGTGCAGGCCAGCGCGCCGTTCCAGGACATCCGGCGCGGCTACCGCGGTTTCGTCTTCCCCGCCACCGCGGCGTTCCTGCTCTGGTACCTGCTCTACCTCGGAGCACAGGCCGCTGCCCCCGGGCTGATGCACGGTCGGGTGGCCGGTCCGCTCAACGTCGCCTGGCTGCTCGCCCTGCTGCAGTTCGCCTCGACCTTCGCGATCACCTGGCTCTACGCCAGGAACGCCCGCGACAAGCGCGACCGGGCCGCGCTCGGGCTCCGCTGGGACACCCAGGACCAGCTGCGATGACTCCGACCCCGGACCCTCACGCGGTGCACGGCACGACCGCCCAGCCCGCCGCCCCGTACCTCGCGCCGCACCCGGCGCCGCTCACCACGGTGCCGCCGCACCCGGCGCCCGCGCCGGCGTCGGCACACTCCGTCGTCGGGACGCTGACCACCGGGGCGCACCACGAACTGGCGATCGTCCTGTTCGCGGTCATCGTCCTGATCACCCTCGGCATCACGCTCTGGGCCGGTCGGCGCGGCCAGGCCGCCGAGGACTTCTACACCGGCGGGCGCGGCTTCACCTCGCTCCAGAACGGCTTCGCGCTCTCCGGGGACTACCTCTCCGCCGCCTCCTTCCTCGGCGTCACCGGCCTGATCGCCCTCTACGGCTACGACGGCGTGCTCTACAGCATCGGCTTCCTGGTCGCCTGGCTGGTGGTGCTGATGCTGGTCGCCGAACTGGTCCGCAACGCCGGCCGCTACACCCTGGCCGACGTGCTGGCCCTGCGGATGCGCCAGCGCCCGGTGCGGGCCGCCGCCGGTACGGCCGGGGTGGTCGTCACCCTGCTCTACCTGATCGCGCAGATGGTCGGCGCGGGCAGCCTGGTCGCCCTGCTGCTCGGCACCAACAGCGGCCTCGCCAAGACGCTGACCATCGTCGCGGTCGGCGCACTGATGATCATCTATGTGACGGTCGGCGGGATGCGGGCCACCACCTGGATCCAGATCGTCAAGGCCGGACTGCTGCTGGTCGGCGCCGCGCTGCTCACCGTGCTGGTACTGGCCCGCTTCCACGGTGACCTGTTCGCGCTGATGCGGGCCGCCGCCCGGGGCAGCGGCGTCGGCCAGGCGTACCTGGAGCCCGGGCTCAAGTACGGTGCGAGCGCGACCAGTCGGCTGGACTTCTTCAGCCTCGGCCTCGCCCTGGTGCTCGGCACGGCCGGTCTGCCGCACATCCTGTCCCGCTTCTACACGGTGCCGACGGCCCGGGCCGCCCGGCGCTCCACGATGTGGGCGATCGGCCTGATCGGGGGCTTCTACCTGATGGCCATCGTGCTCGGTCTCGGGGCCACCGCCGTGATCGGCGCGAAGACCGTGCGGGCCGCCAACCCGGCGGGCAACACCGCGGTCCCGCTGCTCGCCCTGGATCTGGGCGGCGGTTCGGGCAGCACCGGGGGAGTGGTGCTGTTCGCGCTGATCTCGGCGGTGGCCTTCGCCACCATCCTGGCCGTGGTCGCCGGACTCACCCTGGCCTCCTCCGCCGCCTTCGCCCACGATCTCTACGCGCGGGCCTGGCGGCGGCCCGGGAGCCGGGAGATGACGGATCGCCAGGAGGTGGTGGCGGCTCGGGTGGCGGCCGTGGTGATCGGGGCGGCGGCCATTGTGCTGAGCCTGTTCGCCCAGCAGCTGAACGTGGCCTTCCTTGTCGGTCTCGCCTTCGCGGCGGCCGCCTCGGCCAACCTGCCGACCCTGCTCTTCACCCTGTTCTGGAGCCGCTTCACCACTCGCGGCGTGGTCTGGTCGGTCTACGGGGGGCTGGTCCCCGCGGTCCTGCTGGTGGTGTTCTCGCCGGTGGTGTCCGGGGCGCCGTCGGCCCTCTTCCCAGGTGTGGACTTCCACTGGTTCCCGTTGGAGAACCCCGGGCTGGTCTCCATCCCGATGGGCTTCCTGGCGGGCTGGGCCGGCACCGTGACCTCGCCGGAGGCCGCCGATGCCGATCGGTACGCGGAGCTGGAGGTCCGTTCGCTGACCGGAGCGGGCGCCGCGTAGCGGTCCGCTCGGCCACCGACGGTCGGGGGCGCGGGGCCGGACCGGGTGTCCGGTCCCGCGCCCCCGAGGTGTCAGCGCGTACAGATGGTGACCTGCTGCTCGGCGCTCTCCGCCGGGCCGCCGGTGGCGCAGACCATGGTGCGGTAGTCGGTCACCACCGCGGGGGTGGACAGCTGTATCGAGCCGCTGCGGATCATGGTGGAGGAGGCGACCGTCTGCCAGGGGCTGCCCCAGGCGCGCTGGATCCTCACCTCCACCCGGAGCAGGGTCAGCTGGTCGTCGACGGCGTCGACCCGGGCCGAACCGATGATTCCGGTGCCGGTGGTGTTCGGCTGCTGCCAGGCACAGGGCCGGTTCAGGGCCGCCAGGCAGGCGGGGTTGACGGCCTCCGAGGCCGCCGGGGCGGCGAGCGCGGGGCCCGCCGCCGCAGCGAGGACTGCCGCCGTGCCTACGACCAGACCTGCGATACGCGAGATCATGGCACTGTTCTCCTTTGAATCAGAGCCGAAGGTGCTTGCGCTGCCGACTATTTCATCCATGTAACGCGACAGTCACTATGGGTTACATCACGTTTGGTGACCGGTTGGTGTGAGAAGAGTAACCAGTTTCGAGCATTTCTGTCAGGTCCGCGTCGGGTGCTGGCTGTCGATCTCCGGCCGACGCCCTTCGGCTTTCGCTCTCCGGCTGCCGGCCGTCAGGCGCGGGACGGCAGCACGTAGCGGTGCTCGGGGCGGCCGGTGCCGCCGTAGCGCAGACTCAGCCGCAGGCGGTTGTCGCGTTCCAGCTGCTTCAGGTAGCGCTGGGCGGTGGAGCGGCTCAGCCCGGACTGGTCGGCGACCTCCTGGGCGGAGAGCGGGCAGCCGGCCCGCCGGAGAACACCGAGCACCAGGTCGGTGGTGGGCGCCGAGTGGCCCTTGGGGAGCGTGGCGGTGGGGGGAGCGGCGCTTCGCATGGTGGCGAACATCCGGTCCACCTCGTCCTGGCAGGTCTCGCGCGCGGCCGGTCCGGCCAGTGCGTGGCGCAGCTCCGCGTAGGCGACCAGCTTCTCCCGCAGGCCGGCGAAGGTGAACGGCTTGACCAGGTACTGGAGCGCGCCGTGCTGCATCGCGGCGTGCACGGTGGAGACGTCCCTGGCGGCGGTCACCATCATCACGTCGCAGCCGATCCCGGCCGCGCGCATCCGGCGGACCAGGGCCAGGCCGTTCTCGTCGGGCAGGTGGTGGTCCAGCAGGACCAGGTCGACCGGTCGGCGTTCGAGGGCGGCCAGTGCCTCGGCGGCGCTGTGCGTCCGGCCGGCCACCCGGAAGCCGGGGACCTTCGCCACATAGGCGGCGTGCACCTCGGCGACCCGGAAGTCGTCGTCCACCACGAGTACGTCGATCACGGTGCCTCCACGAGCAGGGGGATCACGGCCTGGGGCCGGGAGCGCAGGTGTTCGGGCCTCGGCAGGGCCGGGTCCCCACCGGCGCCCGGCGCGAGGTGGGTCGGCGCGCAGCCGGACGGGGCCGGGGCGGTGGCGGGGGCGTGCAGGGCCTCGGGCAGGTGGACCGTGAACCGGGCGCCGCCGAGCGGGCCCGCGCCGACCTCGATCCGTCCGCCGCCGCGTTCGACCAGGCGGTGGACCATGGCCAGGCCGAGGCCGCGCGGACGGTTCGCGGGTGCGTCCTTGCTGCTCCAGCCCTCCTCGAAGATCCGCTCGCGCAGCTCGGCGGGGATGCCGGGCCCGCTGTCGGCCACCTCGATCAGCAGGGTCGCGCCGCTCGCCCGCAGGGTGACCTCGACCGTGCCGCCGGTGAGCGCGTCCAGCGCGTTGTCGACCAGGTTTCCCAGGACGGTCACCACGGCGCGCGGGTCGACGGCCGTGTCCGGCAGGTGGCTGTCGGGGGTGACGGTCAGCCGGATGCCGCGTTCGGCGGCCACCGCCGCCTTGCCCGCGAGCAGCGCGGCGGCATGCGGGTCCTGGACCTGCTCGGCGATCCGGGCCGCGAGGGCGGCGTGCGAGCCCGACTGCTCGGAGATGAACTCCGCCGCCTGTTCGTGCCGGCCGAGTTCCAGCAGGCCGAGCAGGGTGTGCAGCCGGTTGGCGTGCTCGTGGTCCTGGGCGCGCAGGGCCTCGGTGAGACTGCGGGTGTTGTCCAGTTCGCGGACCAGCGACTCTAGCTCGGTGCGGTCCCGGAGGGTGACCACGGCGCCGCCGTCGGCGGTGGCCATCCGGTTGACCACCAGCACCCGGTCGTCGCGGACGGCCGGCAAGTCGGCGCCCTCGGTCCGTCCGGTGAGCACCTCGGCCAGCCGTCCGGGCGGCAGCACTTCGTCGATCGGGCGGCCGGTGCAGTCCTCGGGCAGGGCGAGCAGCCGGACGGCCTCGTCGTTGGCCAGCCGGATCCGCCCGCGTGCGTCGAGGGCGACCATGCCCTCGCGGATGCCGTGCAGCATCGCCTCGCGCTCGACCAGCAGCGCCGAGATGTCGGCGACGGCGATGTTGTGGGTGCGCCGCTTGAGGCGCCTGGCCAGCACCAGGGTGGCCACCGTGCCCGCGGCCAGACCGGCGCCCGCGCAGAGCAGAATGCCCGCGACCATGCCCAGCAGCCGACGACGGATCGAGTCGTCGCTGATCCCGACCGAGACCTCGCCGACGATCCGGCCGTCGGCCAGCCGCAGCGGTACCTTGCCGCGCGCGGTGCGGCCGAGGGTGCCCTCCTGCATCGCCGTCACGTTCTCGCCGTGCAGCGCGGGCTCGGGGTCGGTGGAGACCCGCTGTCCGATTTTCGCCGGGTCGGTGTGCGAGAGCCGGATGCCGACGGTGTCGGTCACCACCACGAAGCTGGCACCGGTGGCGAGGCGGATCTGCTCGGCGTTGCGCTGCACGGCCGCGGTGTCCCGGGCGGAGGCGGCCCGCGCGATCGACTCGTCGGCGGCCGTGGACTGGGCTATCGACAGGGCCCGCTGCATCGCGTCGCGGTCCAGCTCGCGGCTGACCGGGGCCAGGAACAGCCCGGCCGTCACGGCGGTGACGCCGACCGTGACCACCGTCTGGCTGAGCAGCAGCTGGGCGAAGACCCGGCGGGGCCAGTGCGGACGCCTCATGGCTGGCTCTCCTCTCGTCCTGCCCTTGTCGCCGGGCCTGCCCCGGTCGCACCGCCCGGGGCACGGGGACCGGTGCGACGCGCCCGCCACCGAGGTGCCGGGTCACCCGCGCGGTTCTCGCGCCGATGAGGGGTCGCCCCGCCGGGCAGTGCCTAGCAGTCGGGTGCGGGACGCACACCCTATGTTTCGGCCGTGTTTCTGTCAGCCCTGCTCCGCTGTTGTAGCGGAAGCAAAACGAGCAGAACAGCCCTCAACGCCCGAAAGCCGTAGTACGCCCGCAAGACTCCCGCCGGGCCCTCGGCCGCTCCTAACCTCCCGGAGCACAGCACGGAACCAGGACGAGACGAGGGCCGATGAAACAGGCTGGAACAGTGCCGGCGATCGAGTTGACCGGTGCGACCAAGCGGTTCAGGACACCCTCGGGCGCCCTGCACACCGCCGTACGGGACCTTGATCTGGCCGTCGCCGAGGGCGAGTTCGTGGCCGTGGTCGGGCCGACCGGTTGCGGCAAGTCCACCACGCTGACCCTGGTCAGCGGCCTGGAGGAGCCCACCGAGGGCGAGGTCAGGGTGGCCGGGGTGCCGGTCGAGGGGATCAACGCGCAGGTCGGTTTCGTCTTCCAGCAGGACGCGGTCTTCCCCTGGCGGACCGTGCTGTCCAACGTGATGGCCGGTCCGCGCTTCCGGGGCGTGCCCGCGAACGAGGCCCGGGCGCGGGCCAGGGACTGGCTGGGCAGGGTGGGCCTGGCCGCCTTCGAGGACCGCTACCCGCACCAGCTCTCCGGCGGCATGCGCAAGCGCGTCGCACTCGCCCAGACCTTCGTCAACGACCCGAGGATCCTGCTGATGGACGAGCCGTTCTCGGCGCTCGACGTGCAGACCCGGGCCCTGATGTCGGACCAGCTGCTCGACCTGTGGGCCGGTACCGGCTCCTCGGTCGTCTTCGTCACCCACGACCTGGACGAGGCGATCGCCCTCGCCGACCGGGTGGTGGTGATGACGGCGGGCCCCGCCACCGTCAAGGAGGTCTTCACCGTCGACCTGCCCCGTCCGCGCACCGTCGAGGCCGTCCGGCTGGAGCCCCGCTTCGTGGAGCTGTACCGCGAGATCTGGGCCTCGCTCGGCGAAGAGGTGCGGATCACCCGTGAGAGAGGAGCGGGTCGTGCCGCTTGAGAGTGCCGTCCGGACCCCCGCCGCCACCACCCGGACCGAGGTGCGTGAACGAGCCGCCCGCAACCGGAAGTTGACCGTGCACGCGGCGCGCGCCGGCGTGCTGGCCGCCTTCCTCGGACTGTGGGAGCTGGCTGCCCGCACCGGGGTCGTCGATCCGTTCAACTTCTCCCAGCCGTCCCGGATCCGGGACCAGATCTGGCAGTGGATCACCCACGGCACCGCGCAGGGCTCGCTCGGCGAGCAGATCGGCTACACCCTCTACGAGGCGCTGAGCGGCTGGGTCATCGGTGTGGTCGGCGGTGTGCTGCTCGGCATCGCGCTCGGCCGGATCCGTTTCCTCGCAGACGTGTTCGGCCCGTACATCAAGGTGCTGAACGCGATCCCGCGGATCGTGCTCGCGCCGATCTTCCTGATCTGGTTCGGCCTCGGGCCGGCCTCCAAGGTCGCCTCGGCCGTCGTGCTGGTCTTCTTCCCGGTCTTCTTCAACGCCTTCCAGGGTGCCCGCGAGGTCGACCGCAACCTGGTCGCCAACGCGCGCATCCTGGGTGCCCGCGACCGGCAGGTGACCGTGCAGGTGGTCGTCCCCGCCGCCACCACCTGGATCTTCACCAGCCTGCACGTCAGCTTCGGCTTCGCCCTGATCGGCGCCATCGTCGGTGAGTACATCGGCGCCACCAAGGGCCTCGGCCTGCTGGTCGCGGCGGCCCAGGGCACCTTCAACGCGGCCGGTGTGTACGCCGCGATGACCATCCTCGCCGTGGTCGCCCTGCTCACCGAGGGCCTGCTCACCTTCGCCGAGAAGCGCCTGTTCCGGTGGAAGCCCGCCGACTCCGGCGACGGCCGCTGAACCCCTTGCGCCGAACCCCCTTGCGCCGAACCACTTTGCCAAGAAAGGCCATTCCATGCGCAGAACCGCCGCAGCCGCCGTCGCCGCCGTGCTGCTCCTGCCCCTGACCGCCTGCGCCAACGACGCGGCCTCCTCCTCGCACACCGGGGCCGCCCCCGCAGGCCCCGGCGTCGACGGTCCGAAGGTGAAGATCATGGTCGGTGGCCTGGACAAGGTCATCTACCTGCCCGCGATGCTCACCCAGCGGCTCGGCTTCTTCGCCGAGGCCGGGGTCAACGTCGAGCTGATGAGCGAGCCCGCCGGGGTCAACGCCACCACGGCGCTGCTCGCCGGGGACGTCCAGGGGGCCGTCGGCTTCTACGACCACACCATCGACCTGCAGGCCAAGGGCAAGAACGTGGAGTCCGTGGTGCAGTTCGCGCAGGCACCCGGCGAGGTCGAGGTGGTCTCCGCCAAGCAGGCGGACGCGATCAGGGGCGCTGCCGACTTCAAGGGCAGGAAGCTGGGCGTCACGGGCATCGGCTCCTCCACCGACTTCCTCACCAAGTACCTGGCCGTCAAGAACGGTGTCGCGGTGAGCGAGTTCAGCCCGATCTCGGTCGGTGCGGGACAGACCTTCATCGCCGCCATGCAGCAGGGCAGCATCGACGCCGGGATGACCACCGACCCGACCGTGGCCACCATCCTGGACAAGAAGATCGGCACGGTGCTCTACGACATGCGCACCCCCGAGGGCTCGCGCGCCGCACTCGGCGGGCTCTACCCGTCCTCCTCGCTCTACATGAACACCGACTGGGTGAACCGGAACAAGGACACCAACCAGCGACTGGCCAACGCCTTCGTCAAGACCCTCAAGTGGATGTCCACCCACACCCCCGCCGAGATCGCCGCCAAGATGCCGGCCGACTACGCGCAGGGCGGTGCCGAGCAGTACGCGGAGGCGATCAGGGCCACCCTGCCGATGTTCACCACTGACGGGGTGATGCCGTCCGACGGACCCGGGACCGTCCTCGCCGTGCTCGGCGCCTTCCACCCGGACGTCAAGGGCAAGGAGGGCGCCATCGACCTCGGCCGGACCTACACGACGGAGTTCGTCAACAAGGCCGGCTGAGCCCGGGATCCGTGGCGGCCCGGCACCTTCCGGACAGCGGGTGATGGGCCGTCACGGCTGCTGCCGGAGCTCCCGGAGCGCGACCACGTCCATCCGGGGCGGCGTGCCGGGCGCCTTCCCGCAGCTCTCCGGGCGGGGCGGCTCGCTCGCCCGCTCGGCGACGTCGGCCAGCCAGCGGCGTCCGTCCGTGTGCCGGACCTCGATCCCGTCGTCGGTCCGGCGGACCGTCAGAGCCTCGGCCGAGGTCTCGCCGGTCAGCAGCCGTACGGCGTGCTCCGCCGCCTGGCCCGGACGGTCCCAGTGCGAGCGGCCCCTGGACCACTCCGGCACCGTGCGTCCCGCGGCCGTCGCCGCCAGCACCTCCTTGGCGATCTCCGCGGTGAGCCGCCCGTACGCGTAGCCGTAGGGCAGCACCAGCATCGTCGGCGAGAAGCGGTGACCGCCCAGATGCGTCACCTCCCAGACCTCGCTGTGCCCGGCCACCGCGATCTCCGCCGCCAGCGGTCGGCCCAGCAGCGCGCAGCAGCGGTCCCGGCGGCCGTTGGTGCACACCAGCGCGATCGGGCCGCCGGTGTGGGCGGTGCCGAAGCCGCCGTGCTCACCGCCGCCCAGCGCGGTGAAGTCCAGGCCCAGCAGCTCCGCCGGATCCGCCACGACGGCCCGCCGGACCCAGGAGCGGCCCGGCGCCGTGTGCGCCACGATCACCTCGTGCCCCGCTGTCGGCAGGCAGTCCGCGTGCCGGCCGGGGCGGCGGATCAGTGCGATCCGGACCCCGGTGCCCGCGCAGGCCGCGTCCAGGGCCCGGCCGGTCCCGGTGTCCAGGTGGCTCTCGGTGAGCGCCTTCGCTCCCCACGGCCCGCTCTGCTCGATCAGCAGCCAGGTGGTGGCCGTCGCGGCGGTGGCGGCCAGCGGCTCGGTCAGTTCGCGCGACAGTGTCGTACAGGTGCTCACCCCGGCAACCCTACCCGCGGGCGATCGGGCGGTGGCGGCGGGCGTTTCGGCGCCCGCCCGAGCCCGTCGGACGAGCGGATCCACGCGATCGCGGCCTCGCACGGGCTGAGCGCCCGCTCCGCAGGACCGTTCGGGATCAGCCTGACGCCGGTCACCGGACAGGCATCGGAGGTCCGGCATGCCTGGGATACGGCCCGAGCCGCCCGCGCCCGAACCCGGCTTCGACTTCGAAGTCCCGGTCCACTTCCACGACCTGGGCATGCACCTCAGCGAGGAGCAGCGCTGGGCCCACCTCGGCGAGGTCGCCGCCGAGACCTGGTCCGGCGGCACCGGGTACCAGCGGCAGACCGTCCGGCAGCTGTACGCGGACCTGGCCGGCGCCGGCGATCGTCCGGTTCACCGGTCTGCAGTGGACGCCGCCACCGGCCGCCGAGGGCGAGCCGCCGGCCGACCGCGATATCGATGGCCAGGGTGGACGTCCACCTGCCGCCCCCCGAGGTCTCCTCGCTGCTGGTGATGTCGCTGACCACACCCTCGCTCCCGGAGCTGCCGCACCACGTCGCGCTGCTCTCCGAACCCGCCGAGACCGTCCAGGTCCTGGGCGACGGGCCACCACGCACCGTCGCCGGGCAGCAGCACCCCGCGAGCACGGCCGGAGTCCGGGCTGCCTTCGGCTGACCGGTGGCGGACGGCAGCCGGGCAGGGCCCTGGGGCGCAGCAGCCTGCGCCCCGGGACCCTGCCCGGATCGATCCTCGCCCGGGTTACCAGGCCGGGCCCGCCACCGCCACGATCGGCTTCGACACCGGCGTACCCGAGCCGTCCCGGCGCGGGTCGCGCTCGGGCAGCTCCACCGGCACCCCGCCGGCCGCCGTGGCCAGTGCCGGGGCCGCGCCCGCCCAGCCGAACGCCAGCGCGTCCTCACCGCGCAGGAAGCGCTGGCAGCGCACGCCGCCCGTCGCCCGGCCCTTGCGCGGGTACTGCTCGAACGGGGTCACCTTCCACGAGGACTGCGCCTCGCCGGTCAGTGTCCCCGACGTGCCCGCCACCGAGACCACCACCGCGTCCGCGGCCGGATCCACCGCGGTGAACGACAGCACCCGGGCCCCGTCCGAGAGCTTGATGCCCGCCATACCGCCCGCCGGACGGCCCTGCGGACGCACCTGGTTCGCCTGGTAGCGCAGCAACTGCGCGTCGGAGGTGATGAAGACCAAGTCCTCCTCGCCGGTCCGCAGTTCCACGGCACCGACCAGCTCGTCGCCCTCCTTGAGGGCGATCACCTCGAACTCGTCCTTGTTCGCCGGCCACTCCGGCACCACCCGCTTCACCACACCCTGCACCGTGCCCAGCGCCAGACCCGGCGAGGACTCGTCCAGCGTCGTGAGCGCCAGCACCCGCTCGCCGTCCTCCAGCCGCAGGAACTCGCTCACCTGGGCACCGCCCGCCAGCGAGAGCGAAGGCGTCGGCGGCAGCGCCGGCAGATCGATCACCGGCAGCCGCAGCACCCGGCCGATCGACGTCACCACGCCCACATCGGCCCGCGCCGTGGCCGGCACCGCCGACACCACCACGTCGTGCTTGGCGCGCTTGCCCGAGGGCTCCGCCAGCTCCAGCGGCTCGCCGTCCGCCGTCCGCGCCAGCAGGCCGGTCGAGGACAGCAGCACCCGGCACGGATCGTCCGCCACCTCCAGCGGCACCGACAGCGCCGCGGTCGGCACCGCGCCCGCCTCCAGCAGCACCGTCCGCCGCTCGGTGCCGAACTGCTTGGACACCGCGCCCAGTTCGTTCGACACCACGCTGCGCAGCTTGGTGTCCGACTCCAGGATCTCGGTCAGCTCGGCGATCTCGGTGTTCAGCTTCTGCTGCTCGTCCTCCAGCTCCACCCGGTCGAACCGGGTCAGCCGCCGCAGCGGAGTGTCCAGGATGTAGGCGGTCTGCGTCTCCGACAGCGAGAACCGCTCGATCAGCCGCTCCTTGGCCTGCGAGGCGTTGTCGCTGGAGCGGATGATCGCGATGACCTCGTCGATGTCGACCAGTGCCACCAGCAGGCCCTCGACCAGGTGCAGCCGCTCCTGCCGCTTGCGCCGCCGGAACTCGCTGCGCCGCCGCACCACCTCGAAGCGGTGGTCGACATAGACCTCCAGCAGCTCCTTCAGACCCAGCGTCAGCGGCTGGCCGTCCACCAGCGCCACGTTGTTGATGCCGAAGGTCTCCTCCATCGGCGTCAGCTTGTAGAGCTGCTCCAGCAGCGCCTCGGGGACGAACCCGTTCTTCACCTCGATCACCAGGCGCAGGCCGTGCTCACGGTCCGTCAGGTCCTTGACGTCCGCGATGCCCTGGAGCTTCTTCGCGCCCACCAGGTCCTTGATCTTGGCGATCACCTTCTCCGGGCCCACCGTGTACGGCAGCTCGGTGACCACGATGCCCTTGCGGCGCGCGGTGACGCTCTCCACCGAGGCCGTCGCCCGGATCTTGAACGTGCCACGGCCGGACTCGTACGCGTCCCGGATGCCCGTGAGCCCCACGATCCGCCCACCGGTGGGCAGATCGGGACCCGGGATGAAACGCATCAGCGTCTCCAGGTCCGCGGTCGGGTGCTTGATCAGGTGCCGGGCGGCGGCCACTACCTCGGACAGGTTGTGCGGCGGCATGTTCGTCGCCATACCCACCGCGATCCCCGAGGCGCCGTTCACCAGCAGGTTCGGGAACGCCGCCGGGAGCACCGTCGGCTCCTGCTCGCTGCCGTCGTAGTTCGGCCCGAAGTCGACGGTGTCCTCGTGGATCGACTCCACCATCGCCATCGACGCCGCCGTCAGCCGCGACTCCGTGTACCGCATCGCGGCCGGCGGATCGTCGTTGCCGAGCGAACCGAAGTTCCCGTGACCGTCGATCAGCGGCAGCCGCATCGAGAACGGCTGCGCCATGCGCACCACCGAGTCGTAGATCGACGCATCACCGTGCGGATGCAGCCGACCCATCACCTCGCCGACCACACGCGCGCACTTCACGTGCGCCCGGTCCGGGCGCAGGCCCATCTCGTTGGCCTGGTAGAGGATTCGGCGGTGCACCGGCTTCATGCCGTCCCGCGCGTCCGGCAGGGCACGCGAGTAGATCACCGAGTAGGCGTACTCCAGGAAGGAACCCTGCATCTCGTCGACCACGTCGACATCGAGGATCCGCTCCTCGAAATCTCCGGGTGGCGGGGTGGGCGAACTACGGCGGGCCATCGCGGCTGGGCTCCCTTGTGTCTGTCGGCTGCTCGGTCGGCTGCTCGGTCGGTTGCTCGGTCGGCTGCGTCGATCCTGTGATAACTGACTCGAACCGTACGGGGGCACGGCGCCCCCCATTGTGGACCCTCCCGCTGACAGCCACCGTCAAGGGCTACCCCGAGCCCGTCCCAGGGCCGCTCTTCCGCCCCTGGCGAACGCCCCGGGAACGCGGACACATCCCGGCCCCTCGCGCGTTGGACCACAATGGGGGACACGGTTACGTGCCCCGACCAGAGTCGAAGACGGGAAGGACCCCAAACGCATGGCCAACCCGGCCCCCGCCGCCACCCAAGGCCTCGCCATCACCGAACACCGCCTGGCCAACGGCCTGCGCGTGGTGCTCTCCGAGGACCACCTCACCCCTGTCACCGCCGTCTGCCTCTGGTACGACGTGGGCTCCCGACACGAGGTCAAGGGCCGCACCGGCCTGGCCCACCTCTTCGAGCACCTGATGTTCCAGGGCTCCGCCAACGTCTCCAACAACGGCCACTTCGAACTGGTCCAGGGCGCCGGCGGCTCCCTCAACGGCACCACCAGCTTCGAGCGCACCAACTACTTCGAGACCATGCCCGCCCACCAGCTGGAGCTCGCGCTCTGGCTCGAGGCCGACCGCATGGGCTCGCTGCTCGCTGCCCTCGACGACGCCTCCATGGAGAACCAGCGGGACGTCGTCAAGAACGAGCGCCGCCAGCGCTACGACAACGTCCCGTACGGCACCGCCTTCGAGAAGCTCACCGCGCTCTCGTACCCCGACGGCCACCCGTACCACCACACCCCCATCGGGTCGATGGCCGACCTCGACGCCGCGACCCTGGAGGACGCGCGGGCCTTCTTCCGCACGTACTACGCGCCCAACAACGCCGTCCTCGCCATCGTCGGCGACCTCGACCCCGAGCAGACCATCGCCTGGGTCGAGAAGTACTTCGGCACCATCCCCGCGCACAGCGGCAAGCAGCCCCCGCGCGACGGCACCCTCCCCGGCACCATCGGCCGCGAGATCCGCGAACTCGTCGAGGAGGACGTCCCCTCCCGCGCGCTGATGGCCGCCTACCGGCTCCCGCACGACGGCACCCGCGAGGCCGACGCCGCCGACCTCGCCCTCACCATCCTCGGCTCCGGCGAGTCCAGCCGCCTCTACAACCGCCTGGTGCGCCGCGACCGCACCGCCGTCGCCGCCGGATTCGGCCTGCTCCGGCTGGCCGGTGCGCCCTCGCTCGGCTGGCTCGACGTCAAGACCTCGGGCGATGCCACCATCCAGCAGATCGAGACCGCAGTCGACGAGGAGCTCGCCCGCTTCGCGGCCGACGGCCCCACGCCGGAGGAGCTCGAGCGCGCCCAGGCCCAGATCGAGCGCGAGTGGCTCGACCGGCTCACCACCGTGGCGGGCCGGGCCGACGAACTCTGCCGCTACGCCGTCCTGTTCGGCGACCCCAAGCTGCTCAACACCGCGCTCACCAAGGTCCTCGACGTCACCGCCGAAGAGGTCAAGGCCGTCGCGGCGGCCCGCCTGCGGCCCGACAACCGCGCCGTTCTGGTCTACGAGCCGACCACCGCCGACGACCACACCGAGGAGGCGGCGGCAGAATGAGCGAGCGAAGCGAGCGAACCATGAGTGCAGCACCCGGCGAAGCCACCACCGAGCGCAGCGAGCAGGGCGGCATGAGCGACTACACCCCCACCATGACCTTCCACCCCCAGCCCACCCCAGGCACGCCCACCCCGTGGGCCTTCCCGGCACCCGAGCGCGCCGCCCTCGGCAACGGCCTCACCGTGCTCCACTGCCACCGCCCCGGCCAGCAGCTGGTCGCCGTCGAGGTCCTGCTCGACGCCCCGCTCGCCACCGAACCCGCCGACCTCGACGGCATCGCCAACATCCTCGCCCGTGCCTTCAGTGTCGGCACCGACACCCTCGATGCCGAGCAGTACGCCGCCGAGCTCGAACGCGCCGGCGCCACCCTCGACGCCCACGCCGACCACCCCGGCATCCGGGTCTCCCTGGAGGTCCCCGCCTCCCGGCTGGAACGCGGCCTCACGCTGCTCGCCGACGCCCTGCGCGCCCCCGCCCTCCCCGAGGACGAGATCGAACGCCTGGTCGCCAACCGCCTCGACGAGATCGTGCACGAGCTGGCCAACCCCGCCCGCCGTGCCGCCAAGGCGCTCCACGCCACCCTGTTCGCGGACGCCGACCGGCTCTCCCGCCCGCGCAGCGGCACCGCCGAGACCGTCAAGAACATCACCCGCGCCGCCGTCCAGGTTTTCTACCAGGCCCACATCCGGCCCGCCACCAGCACCGTCGTGGTCGTCGGCGACCTTGCCGGGACCGACCTGCTCCCGCTGCTCGAGGACACCCTCGGCACCTGGACCGGCACCGCCGCCGAGCTGAGCGGCCACGCCCCCGTCACCGCCGACGACTCCGGCCGCGTCGTCATCGTCGACCGGCCGGGCTCCGTCCAGACCCAGCTGCTCATCGGCCGGATCGGCCCCGACCGCCACGACCCCGGCTGGGCCGCCCAGATCCTCGGCACCTACTGCCTCGGCGGCACCCTCACCTCCCGCCTCGACAAGGTCCTGCGCGAGGAGAAGGGCTACACCTACGGCGTCCGGGCCTTCGCCCAGCCGCTGCGCTCCGCCGCCGACGGCACCGGTCGCGCGCTGCTCGCCATCAGCGGCTCGGTGGACACCGAGTCCACCGCCCCCGCCCTGGCCGACACCTGGACCATCCTGCGCACCCTCGCCGCCGAGGGCCTCACCGACGCCGAACGCGACGACGCCGTCCAGTTCCTCGTCGGCGTCGCCCCGCTCAAGTACGAGACTGCCAGCTCCGTCGCCGTCACCCTCGCTGACCAGGTCGAGCAGTTCCTGCCCGACGACTACCAGGCCGAGGTCTACCGGCAGCTGGCCGTCCTCGGCACCGACGCCGCCACCGAGGCCGTCGTCGCGGCCTTCCCGCCGGACCGGCTGGTCACCGTCCTGGTCGGGGACGCCGGCGTCATCGCCGACCAGGTCAGGGAGCTCGGCATCGGCGAGGTCACCGTCATCCCGTCCTGACCTCCCGGCCTCCCGGCCGCAGTCCCACCCGGTGGGCCCGACGGAGCATCAGCTCCGCCGGGCCCACTCGCGTTTATTTCCTTGCGCGCCCCTGACGGGCCGTGGGTAGATAGCCCCGTACCACCGAACGGACCACACCGGGAGAGGAGGCGATCACCATGCGGGTCGAGCCCACCACCGAGAGCAGGCGCTCCCCACGATCGCCCCGGCTCCGACGCCGTTCCGTCTGAGCCGCGCCTTCTGCGGGCACCCAGGTCTTCCCCGAGCCACGCCGGAAGCTTCGCGTGGCAGCACACCACACCTAGGCTTGAATCAGCCGACCTTTGGAGGTCGTTCAACCATGTCGTACACCGAGGTACCCGGTATCCGTGTCCCGATCCGGATGTGGACCGACCCGGCCACCGTCGAGGGCCAGGCCATGCAGCAGCTGCGCAACATCAGCTCCCTGCCCTGGCTGCACGGCCTCGCCGTGATGCCCGACGTCCACCTCGGGAAGGGCGCCACGGTCGGCTCCGTCATCGCCATGAAGGGCGCCGTCTGCCCGGCGGCCGTCGGCGTGGACATCGGCTGCGGAATGAGCGCGGTCAAGACCTCGCTGACCGCCAAGGACCTGCCGGACGACCTCTCCCGGCTGCGCTCGAAGATCGAGCAGATCATCCCGGTCGGCCGGGGAATGCACTCCGACCCGGTGGACCCGCGCAAGCTGCACGGGTTCCAGACCGCCGGGTGGGACGACTTCTGGAGCCGCTTCGACGGGGTGGCGCACGAGGTGAAGTGGCGGCGCGAGCGGGCCATGCAGCAGATGGGGACGCTCGGCTCCGGCAACCACTTCACCGAGGTGTGCCTGGACGACACCGGCGCGGTCTGGCTGATGCTGCACTCCGGGTCGCGCAACATCGGCAAGGAGCTGGCGGAGCATCACATGGGGGTGGCGCGTTCGCTGCCGCACAACCAGGGGCTGGTCGACCGCGACCTCGCGGTGTTCATCGCGGACACTCCGCAGATGGCGGCCTACCGCCAGGACCTGTTCTGGGCACAGGAGTACGCCAAGAACAACCGCGCGATCATGATGGCGCTCTTCCAGGACGTCGTCCGCCGTGAGTTCCCGAAGGCGAGGGTCGCCTTCGAGGAGGTGATCAGCTGCCAGCAGGAAGATAGTCAAGGTGTGATGAGGACGGTCGAGTACCGGCCCGGCATTGTCAGCTGCCACCACAACTACGTCAGTGAGGAACGGTACGACGATATCGACCTGCTGGTGACGCGAAAGGGTGCTATCAGTGCGCAGTCGGGGGAGTGGGGCATCATCCCCGGCTCGATGGGTACCAGCTCGTTCATCGTCCGTGGCCTGGGCAACTCGGATTCGTTCAATTCGGCCTCACACGGCGCTGGCCGGAAGATGAGCCGGTCGGCGGCGAAGAAGCGGTTCACAATCCGGGACCTTGAGGAGCAGACCAGGGGAGTGGAGTGCCGCAAGGACAGCGGCGTGGTGGATGAGATCCCCGGCGCCTACAAGTCGATCGACAAGGTCATGGCTCAGCAAAAGGATCTTGTTCAGGTCGTCGCCGAGCTGAAGCAGATCGTCTGCGTGAAGGGCTGATTGCCACGCTTCGGCAGGATCCTCGCTGCCAAGTCATCGTGCAGCCGGGAGCCCTCTTCTCAACGAATGAGAAGAGGGCTCCCGGCTGTTCACTGACTGTTGCCGGTTACGTGAGTTCCGTAAGGACGGTGAGGTGGGCGGCGGCGCTGCGGGACAGGCTGTCGAGGATGGCCTTGCCCTTGGCGGGAGTGCCGAGTGAGGGCTGTCCGATGATCCCGTTCCCGGTGTAGCCGGCCATGCCGACGGTCAGCAGGTGGGGCCGGTGCGGTGCGGAGTGGTCGTCGTATTCGATGCCTTCGCGGACGAGCTCCGGTGCGCCGTGCAGGAGCAGGGAGACTTCGAGTTCGCCACCGTGCATGTCCTCGGCGCTGCTGCTCTCCAGCTTGGCTTCGGCGCGGGCCCGGTGCCAGTCCTCGCGGACCGGGAAGAGGGCTATGTGCCGGCCGGTGGTGTTGGCCTCCTGGACGACGTTGGCGAGGACGTAGTTCCCGCCGTGGCCGTTGACGATGATCAGGCCGGGTACGCCGGACGCCTGGAGCGAGCGCCAGATGTCGTTGACGACCGCGTAGAGGGTGGTGGCGCTGATGCTGACGGTGCCCGCCATGGGGGCGTGTTCGTGGGAGCAGGACACCGTGATCGGCGGCAGGAGGAACAGGTCGTAGTCGGCGGCGATGCGCTGAGCGATCATGCTCGCCACCACCGTGTCCGTGGTGAGCGGCAGGTGCTCCCCGTGTTGTTCGAAGCTGCCCACCGGCAGCACCGCCACCTTGGGGCCTCGGCGGCGTTCGTCGGCTGAAGTGGCGTCCGTGATCAGTGAGTCCATGGTCTGAGCTTCTCTCATCGGTTCGGTAAGGGGCTCCGTGCGGTCGCCTGGTACGCGGTGGTGAGGCGCGAGGAGAACACCGCGACCGCCGGAACTTCAGCCCATCTGCTCAACGCTTGAGCGGCCGAGCGCAGCTCACCCATGGCTCGGGCGGATTCGGTATCCAGCACGATCGACAGGGCGCGGTCGGCAGCGGCGGCACCTTGCTCCGGTTCGCCGGCCACAGCGTAGGCACGTGCCAGGCGGGAGAGGTAGACGCCATGGTCATTTCGGTACACGTGCGGTAGCTGTCGTAGCTCGGCTTCGAAGAGCTCGGCGGCGTGGTGCGGATCGCCGAGTTCGATCAGGCAGTTGGCGCGCTGCATCTCGATGTAGGTCGGGGTGCAGTAGGCCGTGTCGAGGGTGTCGTCCCGGTGCGGCTCGTCCGGTGCGGCGGCAAGTTCGTGGGCCTCGTCGAACTTGGCCTGGGCGAATCGAGGATTACCCAGGAGAGCGTGGCCTTGGGCCTCCTGCTGGGCTGCCAGCGCCCGGATGTGCGCGGTTGCCCCAGGTGCGCGTTGAGCGGCCCGTGCCAGGCTCACGGCCTGCTGCGGGACTCGTCTGGCGGTGGCCTGGTTGCTCTTCCGGAACAGGATGTAGGCGGCCATCGTGTCGTCGCTGTTCTCCTGGGCCCACTCCATTGCCCGGTCCGACCAATAGGTCGACCTTTGGAAGTTGCCCAGATCCTGGTGGAGCCAGCCCAGGAACTCGGCGCTGCGGGCACCGATGCCGAGTAGGTCGCCCCTGGCTGCGCCGCCGGTCTGCTCCTGAACCCGGTCGATCAGTTGGACGTGGCGTTCGACCGCGTCGAGCGAGTGCCGTCCGCCAAGGAGGTTTGCGGTCTTGTAGTGACCCGGCATCAGCTCTCTGATGTGTGCCGCGAAGAACTCGGGATCGATGTGGCCGCCTGGGTCGGCTTTGCTGAAGGGCTGTGCATCGGACTGGCGCCCCTTCCCTCCGGGCGCGGCCGGCTGTTCCCAAGCTCGGTCTGCGAGGCCGAGTAGGTGGCCGGGGATGTGCAGGCCGTCGGCGATGCGCTCGACCAGGTCGATCTTTTCGATCTTGCGTTTTCCGGCGATGACTTCGCCGACCCGGCTCGGGGTCAGATCGCATGCCCGCGCGATCATCGATGGGTACATCCCTGCGCGCTTGAGCAAGCCGAAGATCACCGAGAACTCTCGGGTGGCGCAGGCGTTGATCATTTCAGGGTCGGAGAGCAAGGCTCTTGGAAGTCTCGGTGGTACGCCTGTCTCCGGCATGTCGTTCCCTTGAGTAGGGTGCCTGATCTCTGTTGCACCGCAGGCAAGTTGAGTACCGGGGAGTTTACCCACCTTGGGTAATCACGGTGGGTATATCTGCAAGCCCTGACCTCGCGATTCTGAAGACCTGAGGCCGGAATGACCGGTTCTGGATCTTTCGAGTTGTGTGGGAGGTGGCGTTGCCGTGATCGATTCCGAGAGTCCGACCGTAGGTGCGGTCGTGCCCAAGTCGTTTGATGAGGACACTGCCTGGACCTGCTGGTTCACGCGCCACCGCGCTTCGGTCTCGTCGGCGCGGGAGCTGCTTCGAATCTTCCTAGACGGCTCGGGGGATGGCGAAAGGCTGCTCACGGTAGGTGAGGTGGTCCTGAGTGAGCTGATGACGAACGCTGTGCTGCACGCGGTCGTTTCGCCCGGCCGGATGATCGCGGTGCGGCTGGAGTTGCTGGGCGGCCAGTTGCGGATCGAGGTGCATGACGCGAGTGACGCGTGGCCGATCGTCCGGCCGCTGAGCGGTTGGGATGGTGACTCCGGTCGGGGTCTGTGGCTGGTGGATGCCCTGTCGGTTGCCTGGGGCTGCTGTTCACGGCCGGGCGGCGTCGGGAAGTTCGTCTGGGCTCTGGTGGATGGGAAAGGCGGTGGCTGGTGATGTTGGCCAAGGGGCCCCAGGTGGGTGGGCTGCGGTGTCACTACTGCGGGGCTGGTCTGGCGAAGGCGCTGGCGCGGTTGTTGGTGGTCAACGGCCAGGTGGTGGCGGTTCACAAGTACCACCCCCGGCGGCCGGGCGAGGTCTCGGCGTGAGTGCGGAGGATCGGCGGCCGAGCCGGTGGGACGGGGTTGCTCCGGAGGTGATCACCGACTACCGGGCGGGCGCGTCGCTGGCCTCGATCAGCCGGGAGCACGGAATTCCCAAGGGGTCGATTGTGGCCCTGCTGGCCCGCCATGGGGTCGAGCGCGATCGTCGCAACCGGCCGAAGCCCTCGGCCGATGTGGTGGTCCAGATGTACGTCAAGGAGCGGCTGTCGATGCGCGAGATCGCTGCGGACCTGGGCACGAGCGCGAACGTTGTCCGTGAGGTTCTGGACCCGCGCGGGGTGGAGGTGCGCCCTTCGGGCCGCCACAGCAAGGGCTGGTCGCTGGATGAGGCAGGGGACGAATGATGATCAGAGGAAAGGGTGGGGGTGATGGACGGGGCCCGGTGACGGTCGAGATTGAGGGGGTCACCGAACCGGCGATGTTCCGCGATCTCGCCAAGGCGCTGGATGCGCTGTGGGTTTCGCTGCGAGCGCTGCCGCTCGGCTCGTACCAGTACGAGGCGTACAAGGACTTCTTCGGGCCGGATGCGGCGGAGCGGGTGGCCGAGTTCCTGGAACGGGACGGGCGGTTGGACCTGAGCTTCAGCATGTCGGGCCGCTCGCACCTGGTCCGCGTGCACCGGGCCAAGAAGGCGGCGGCCTGAACAAGGTCAACTGAAGACTTGCCGGACCACCCCGTGACCTTGGCGGGGATGGGGTGGTCCGGTGGGCGGTAGCCCGGTGCCGATGGTACCGGGGCTGTCGGCATGTCCGTACACGGATTCCCGGTCAGGGCTGGTGGTCAAGGGGAGTTGACGGTCTGTTGGACGGGGATGGCGACTTCTTCGGAGAGTCGGCGGAGGGCCTGGAGCCGGACGAGTGGCTGTGGGTGCGCGGGGTGGACTACGCGGCCGGCTGGCGTGAGGCACATGCTGCGGCCGGTGAGTTGAACGTGCTGCTTGCCGGCTGCGGTGTGGAGCGGTGGCAGTTGCGGGCGATTGCGGACACGGATGCGCAGGGGCGGGGCGTGGTGCGGCTGGAGGGCGTGGCGGCGGGTTGGCTGCGCCTGGAGGAGCTGTTGGCCCAGGCGGCCGAGGTTGGGCGGGAGGCCGCCTGACGGGACGGCCCGGTGGGTGGTCAGCGTGTGCGCGCGGGCGGTGGCGGGAAGGTTTGGGCGGTGTCCTTGCCGTGCTGGGGTCGGGCGTGGCCGGGGGGCCGTAAGCTGGCCCGCGATCTCGGGCAGGCTTCTGGGCCTGACCGCAATTTGGCCGAGTGGCCCCCCGGTTGCGCTCGACGCGGGTTCCGGCTCGGCAAGGTGCGTAAACCTTCCCGCCACCGCCAGCCCCAGCCATTGCGCGGCAGCCTTCGATGCTCGGCGTGGTGGCCGGCCAGTGCAGGGCGGCCTGCCGCCCGGCCCGGAACGGCCGTCAGGCCGCATGCCCGGCCGGAGCGGCAGGGGTCGCCCGGCGGCGCGCACGCGCCGCCGCTTGAGTAAGTGAAGAAGATATGCGACAGCCGCCGCGACCGGCCGGAGTCGGCAGTCTTACAGGGGCTGGTTTCGCGATGGGCCGTACCTGCAGAGCAGGTTGCAGGGGGTTCCGTCCGGTCAGCGCGATCGCTTGGGAAGCCGCGACGGGTACCAGATGCTGAAGTCCGGCCCGGGATAGAGGGTGTCGTTGATGGAGAGGCAGTCGCTCCACACCTGGCCTGCCGCTGGTCCAGTAACGACAAGTCGCGCAGCGGCCTCACCGTCACGACCAATGAGCATCGATCCGGTTGTCAGTGCGTCCCACTCGTGATCGTCGAGATCGTCCGCGTGGACCGCCTCGGTGTGCGGGAATGGAGTCGCCAGGAAGCCGGGCCACCCGGACTCCACCCAATCGCCGTAGCTGCTGGCGAGACGGGAGATGCTCGACGCGGAGCCGTAATCCGGTTTTGTGCCGTCGCCCACCGTCATGATGAACGCCCGGTACGACGGAGGTAGCAGTACCCCGTACCGCTCTTCGAACTGGCGAACCTGCCTGGTGGAGAGGACCGGGTTCATCCCCGGCCGCCTGCGCGGTGGCCATGGACCGGCGCCCATCAATGCCGCGAACCGGGCACTCCAGTTCCCCATCGCTCCCCCTGTCGCAGCTGCGTCCGGCGGCGAGCATAGGTCATCCGTGATCCACAAGACAGGGCTTATAGGCGGGCGCCCTTGGCGTCGCTGGTCCGCTTGGGCGTGGGCTCCTGGGCGTCGATGGTGTACGCGAGGGCTGTGGTCTCGGCACCGAGGCGGACGGTCTCCAAAATGAGCGGCTGCCCGTTGGCCCGATCCATGGTGACGCGGTAGACGACCAAGAGGAGATCGGCCTCCGACAGCTTCAGGACCTGGCGCTCCTCGGGGGTGGGCACCTTGGCGGTGACCTGTTCGCGCCAGGTGAGGTCGTGGCCGGCGGTGGTGAGGATTGCGTATGCCTTGGCGGGTGACACGTCCGGGGTGTCGGCGAGGGGTGTGCCGTCGATGTGTTCCATGGGCAGGAGTAGACGGTGCAGGGCGCGGGTGCCGCTGGCGGGGTCTGCGATGAGCCGGTCGACGGAGATCATCAACTCGCCTTCGTCCATGGCCAGGAGCGGGGCGGTGACGGCGTCGGTGTGGGTGCGGAAGACGGTCGGCTCCTCGACGCCGGTCCACCAGTCGTCCGAGGGTGTCTCGTAGCGGCTGCCGCTTTGGGTGACAGTGCGCTCGATGGCGGTCGCGGGGCCGAGAGCTGCGGTTCGGACGAAGGTTCCCCGGCCCTGCTTCACGTCCAACAGGCCCTCGGTGCGCAAGGCGGCGACGGCGAGTCGGATGGTTGGTCGGGAGACGCCGTAGGTCTGGGCCAGGTCGGTCTCCGTGGGGAGCTGGCTACCGGGCGGCCATTCGCCGTTGCCGATGGACTGTCGCATTGCCGTGGCCACCTGCTTGTGCAGGGCCTCGTTCCGGATGATCGCCATGTCGGCTGAACCCCTTGCGCGGGCACCTGGGTTGGCCCGCTTCGCGTCGTTTTTTGAGTCGCTGTGAGTGATCGTTTGCCCAGCTCGGGCGGCATGTAGTGGATCTGTCGTCAATTGCTAATCGTCAAACGTAAGCATGAATCCCTTGCGCTGAGGCGTCAAGGTGCTCCATCATCGTGACTCCGCCAAAGGTAAGTACGTTTGACGACTGTCGTCATGCGGCCTTTGGTGGGTTCCAAGGAGTGTGCTTCATGCAGTCCATCCCTGTGGACCTCGCCAGGCTGGGCACGATGACCTGCATCGTGGCCCCGGAGGCGCGGCTGGCGAACCGGGAGACCGGAGAGGTCAAGAAGGACCGGGAGGGGCAGACGGTCTTCACCGTCGGTGTCGCGGTGCGCCAGGAGGGCCGCCGGGCCTCGATCATCGAGATCAGCGTCTCGGGCGAGCCGGTCGGCATCACCGAGGGCGTGCGAGTGGCGGTCACCGGCCTGGTCGCAGTCTCGTGGGCTATGGGCGACCGGCACGGGATGAGCTTCCGTGCGGATGCCATCACCCCCGCCCCCGCCGCTGCCCCGACCGCCTCGGCCGCGTCCGGGCGTAAGAGTGGTGACGCGTGAGCGGCTCGCAGATGAGGGTGCGCTTGCGCCGGGTGCTGGTGGAGCTCGGCGAACTGGCCCCGGAGATCGACCCGTTCGCATCCGACCAGACCGGCGGCCTGCTCTTCCCCCACATCACCGCCCTCGCGGACAAGGCCGGCGCCCTGGCCCGCGACCTGGTGACCGAGGCGCGCAACGCGGCAGCGGAGAACGGGAACGGGATCTGATGGCCCTCCAACTGCTGTGGGTGCTGCTGCTCGCCCTCGTCATGCTGGCCCTCGCCCTGGGGCCGGTGCTGCGGGATCGGCACCCGTACGTGTGGTGGTGCCTGCTCGGCTACCCGGCCACCGTGGTCCGGGCCCGGCTGAGCTGGCGCCGCCTGACCACCATGCTCGGCCTGGCGGTTCCCCGCCGTCCGGCCAACGCCCTGCTCGGCGACCTGGTCGTGAGAGGTGATCCGCTCAAGCCGGTCCCTCCCCAGCTCGGAATGCCGAAACTCCTGCGCGGCGGCCTGTCGATTCGGGTGCGCCTCCACCCCGGACAAGTCCCCGAACAACTCGCCCTGGCGGCAGACGCCATCACCCACGCCTGGCGGGTGTACGGGGTCCGCGTGACCAGCGGCGCCCGGGGCTTCGCGACCGTGACCGCCATGGCCTGGGACCCTCTGGCGGCCTCTTCCGTCCCGTACCTGCTGCGACAGGAGATGCTGCGGGCCGTCGTCGGCATGCGGGAGGACGGCGAACAGTGGGTGATCAACTTCCGCCGGGTGCCGCACTGGCTGATCGTCGGCGCCACTCGCTCCGGTAAGTCCACCTTGATCGCGGCCCTGGTCAGCCAGCTCGCACGCCAACGGGTCGCCCTCTTCGGGATCGACCTCAAGGGCGGCATGGAACTCTCCCTGTTCGAACCCCGACTCTCCGCCCTGGCCTCCGACCGCAGCCAAGCCGCCCAGCTGATCGGCGAACTGGTGCGTGAGGCCGAGGCCCGGATGAAGCTGTGCCGCACGGCCGGCGCCCGCTCCATCTGGGACCTGCCCGGCAGACACAGGCTGATGCCCATCGTCGTGATCGTGGACGAAGTCGCCGAGCTCTACCTGACGGCAACCCGGGACGACAAGGCGGAAGTCGGCGAGATCTCCACCAACCTGCTCCGCCTCGCCCAGCTCGGCGCGGCGCTCGGCATCCACCTGGTCATCGCCGGACAGCGGGTCGGCTCCGACCTCGGCCCCGGAGTGACGGCCCTGCGGGCCCAACTCGGCGGACGGGTCTGCCACCGGGTGAGCGACCCGGGAACGGCGGAGATGGCACTGGGCGACCTCGACAAGGACGCCCTCACCGCCGCCCAGCAGATCACCCCTGCCGAACAGGGCATCGCGATCACGACCGGGGACGACGGCCGGTGGCTCCGGGCCCGCTCCATCCACACCACCCCCGGACAGGCCCGCCGCACCGCCCGCAAGCACGCCCACCTCGCACCCACCTGGCCCGGACTGACCGAGACGACCGAACCGGCGCAATCCGACGACACCGAACCCGACGACACCGAAGGGGTCTACCTGTGAGCCTCGCCGTCATCCTGATCGCCTTCATGGCGGTGGTCGTCTTCCTCCTGATCCGCTCCGGCGAACTGCGCACCTGGCACGTCACGCTGGTCGGCCTGCTCGGCATCTTCCTCGACCGCGTCCACGTCACCGACCCGATCGTCTACGCCGTCACCTGGATCGCCCAGGGCCTCACCCACACCACCTGACCACCCGCAGCCACCCCGGAAAGGACCCCCTCATGCCCCAGAGCCCAGCCACCGGCCACCCAGCCCCCGGCCACCACACCCCCACCCGCCCCAACGCCGCCCCCGGCCACGCCAGCACATGCCTGGCCTGGCCGGGGCCCGGCACCCCCTGGCCTTGGAGACACCCCCCATGACCGCCAGCACCAACCCGCACACCGACCCCGCCAAACGCCGAGCCCACCTCGACCGTGACGCCCGGCTGCGGGCCCTGCCCCTCGTCGACCGGGACCTCGTTCGCCTCGGCGAGACGCCCCAACTCGGCCGCTGGCTGGAACAGATCACCGCCACCGGCGGCTGCGCCCACCCCGTCTACCTCGCCGGACACACCACCGTCCACGACACCGTGACCGGCGAGGTCCTGCGGCACTACACCACCGCCACCGAACCCGGCGGCCGCCTGGCCGTCCGCTGCCGCAACCGCCGCGCATCACGCTGCGCACCCTGCTCCCGGGAGCACTCCGGCGACACCTTCCACCTGGTCCGTGCCGGCCTGTCCGGCGGCAAGGGCATCCCGGCCAGCGTCCGCAGCCACCCCCGCCTGTTCGTCACCCTCACCGCGCCGAGCTTCGGCCCGGTCCACCGGGCGGGGGAGTGCCACCCGGCTCGGCGCGGGAGCTGCGAACACGACCGGCGGCGCGGCTGCGGCCTGGCCCACCCGGACAACGCCCCGGCGATAGGTCAGCCGCTGTGCCCGCACTGCTACGACTACGTCGGCCACGTGCTGTGGAACGCGGCGGCCCCGGCGCTGTGGAAGGCGTTCCGGGACAACCTGTACCACCACCTCGCCGCCCGCACCGGAGTCGGCCGCACCGCCGTGCGCACCCTGGTGCGGGTCTCGGCCGCCAAGGTCGCCGAGTACCAAAGACGCGGCGCCATCCACTTCCACGCCGTCATCCGCCTGGACGGACCCGACGGTCCCGACACCCCGCCCCCCGCCTGGGCCACCACAGACCTCCTGACGGAGACGGTGCGTTCGGCGGCGGCCGCCGTTGCGCTCGCTCCACCGGAGTCGGCCGCCTACGGGAACGTCCGCCTGCGCTTCGGCACACAGCTCGACATTCACCCGATCTCGGGCGGCGACGGAGGCCGGATCACCGACGAAGCCGTAGCCGCGTACGTCGCCAAATACACAAGCAAGAGCGTGGAGACCGCAGGCGCCGTAGACCGACGCATCGACTCCCTCACCGAAATCCGCGCCCTGCGCGTCACCGACCACGTCCGGGCGCTGATCGCCACCGCCTGGCGCCTCGGCGGCTTGCCCGAACTCGAACACCTGCGCCTGCGGGCCTGGGCCCACATGCTCGGCTACCGGGGCCACTGCCTCACCAAAACCCGCGCCTACTCCACCACTTACGGCCAGCTCCGGGCCGCCCGCGCCCACCACGCCCGCACCCAGGCGGCCGGTGACCGCCAGCTCTTCACCGACTGGGACACCGACACCACTACTGAATCCGTCTGGCGCTACGCCGGCTCTGGCCACGAGACCCTCGCCCAAGCACTCATCGCCGCAGGCATCGCCGAAGACCTCGCCACCAATCGGGTCGTGGCCAGAGAGGAGATGGCGACCTACGGCAGCCGGAGAGGTGGCGAGACAAGTGCCTGAGCGGTCGGCGCGGGTACATCGCCGCACTTGGCGGCAGGGGCGATCAGCAGCACGACCGGTGGCTCCGGTAGCTGGCAGTGCACACGACGGACAAGAGACAGGCGCCCCGACCGAGATCGAGGCGCCTGAACAGGACTTGACCGAAGCCGAGAGGGCTTGGGTCGCCAAATGGGTGGAGAGTTCGCCGGACTGGAGCGCTGAGAAGTGGGACCGGATGGGTCACACGCTCGGCGTCAAGTTCAGCTGACGTCCTCCTCTTTCCAGACAGGGACGACGGTGTCCGGATCGAACTTGTGAGATCCCTTCACCCCCGGCAGGACGACCACGGCTTCCAGTGCGTCGAAGATGACTCCGCGCTTCTGCTGGAGATCCATGCCTTCCCACTGCTCACGCACATTGGTGACCTGGTGCTTCCTCGTCTCCTGCCGCGTCGCCCAGGTCCTCCGCTCGTTGGAGAACCGCTTGATCTCGGCCTCCTCCTTCTTGAGAAGAGCGAAGAACGTTGAGTCGCTGATCTCCTCGGCGTGCCATTGGGCTTCCAGAGCGGCCTTCCGGCGCTGGGCGGCGTCCAGCTTCGGCTCCTCCGACCAGACTTCCTCAACAGGCTGACGCTCAGCGTTCCGCTTCTCCAGCTTGGCGAGCACGAGATGCTTGATCAGCTTGTCGATCGCCGGTCCCTGACGACTGAGCTTGTTGCAGCCCCCGTCCAGCAGTGACCGGCACCGGTAGGCATGCGTCTTCCGGGCAGGCGCACCGTACAACTTCGCGTTGCACGCGCTGCCGTTCTCCAGCTTCCTGCCGCAGCGAAGGAGG
>NZ_JYJF01000369.1 GCF_000955975.1 Saccharothrix sp. ST-888 | reverse complement strand
TGGCGACCCCGGGGACCTTCGTCGAGTTCAGCCGTCAGCGCGGCCTGTCGCGGGACGGGCGGTGCCGCCCGTTCGCCGACGCGGCCAACGGGACCGGCTACGGTGAGGGCGCGGGCGTGCTGCCCCTGGAGCGGCTCTCCGATGCCCGCCGCAACGGCAACCAGGTGCCGGCGGTGGTGCGCCGCACCGCGGTGAACCAGGAACGCGCGTCCAACGGCATCACCGCCCCCAACGGAACGGCGCAGCAGCGGGTGATACGCCGGGCGCTGGCTGCGGCGGGCGTGGCGGGCGGGGAGGCCGAGGTGCGACTTGATCGGGCCCAGCCCGAGCGGGCGCTCCGCGGTGTGCTCGCTGCCGTCCGTCGCGATCAGGGCCTGGGCCTCGATCGGGTCGCCCAGCGTGGTGCCGGTGCCGTGCGCCTCGACCACGTCGACCTCGCCGCCCGGCACGCCCGCCGC
>NZ_JYJF01000368.1 GCF_000955975.1 Saccharothrix sp. ST-888 | reverse complement strand
AGCCGCAGCCCTCGGGGTCCAGAGCGCGGGTGGTGGCGGTGAACAGCTCGGCGGCCCGGCGGTAGGAGAGGAGGCTGTGGCCGCTGTGCGGGCAGAGGTCGGGAGCGGGGGTGCCAGCGACGGCGCGGTGGTCGGCGGGGAGAAGCGGGACGCAGGTAAGGGCGATGACAAGGAGCGTGAGAAGGAGGGCGGCATGGCGGGGCGGGGCGCGGACGAGTATCGCGGCACGCTGAACCGGAAATTGTCCATCCGCGGCGTCGCCGCGGCCTGGGGGCGCAGGCGGGGTTCGCCCCGCGGCAGCCGGATGGCAGGGCTGTGCACGCCGGCGCGGCCCGAGCACACCGTGCCGCCGCTCGGCCGCGATGAGCTCCGGGCGCTGTTCGCGCTCCGCGCTCCGCTGCGCGAGCAGGTCACCTGGCACCTGCTGCACGAGACCGGCGGCACCGTCGAGGACATCCTCGCC
>NZ_JYJF01000367.1 GCF_000955975.1 Saccharothrix sp. ST-888 | reverse complement strand
CAGAGACCTCCGCGCGGGCGCTGGCGCGCTCCGGCCAGATGCGGGTGCCGATCTCCTCCTTCAGCACGGCGAAGAAGCTCTCGGTGGCGGCGATATCGTGACAGGAGCCGACTCTCCCCATCGACTGCCTCATGTTCAACTTTCTTATCTCTGTTGGGAGTTCGACCGGTTGAGACCACCATCGCTGACGCGATCCGAACGAAAGTGCCGGCCGGGGCCCAGGCCGTCGCCGCCGGCCGGCATCCGCAGCGCGGCCGCCGGCAGCTCGCGGCGGTGGCGGCCGGCGATCGCGTCGCCGACCACCTCACGGGTGGCCAGATGAATCCCGGGTGCGAGTTACAGCCAGCCCTCCTCGGTCGTCAGGCAGGTCATGTCGCCGACCAGCCGCACCCCGGGGCGAGGCGCGGTGAAGTCGCGCCGGATCAGGTCCGCAACGAACACCGGCCTGCGTGTCTGACGGGTCAGACC
>NZ_JYJF01000366.1 GCF_000955975.1 Saccharothrix sp. ST-888 | reverse complement strand
TCCAGTTCCGCGATCACGCCGACCGCGATGACGGAGTCCATGCCGTACCGTTCCAACGCGGCGTCCGGGGACAGCCGTTCGGGGTCGAGCTTGAGCGACCCGGCCACCAGTTGCCGCAGGTGGCCGACCGCTGCGCCCTCCAGCGTCTGGGCGGTGTCGTAGTCCGGCATCTCACTCCGTTCGATGGGCGCTTGCTGGGAGTCGTCGGTCACGGGGAAGGCGGCGAGGCCGGCGGGTGTGCCGACCAGGACGGTGAGCCTGCTCCGGGTGGGGCCGGTGTCCTCGGGGGTCATGGCGTGTCGGAGGGCGGTCAGGGCGCGGGGGGTGTCCAGGGGGAGCAGGCCGAGGGTGCGCAGGTTCTCCCGGACGACGGTGCCGCCGATGCCGCCCTCCTCCCAGAACGGCCAGTTGACGGAGACCGTGGTTCCGCTGCGCGCGCCGGTGCGGACGAGCTGGTTGCGGTAGGCGG
>NZ_JYJF01000365.1 GCF_000955975.1 Saccharothrix sp. ST-888 | reverse complement strand
GAACAGATCCGGCGCGAGGCCAGGCGACGGTTCGGGAGCTTCGTCCTGGACCTGGCCAACCCCGGCTCGCACTTCCGCAACAAGGAGTGCCGGCCCCTCGACAACCGGATCTTCGAACAGGCCGGCGACCTCGGGCTGATGCGGTTCTCGCTGCCCACCGAGCTCGGCGGCGAGGGACGGGACAAACTCGCCTGGGGGCGGGTGATCGAGGAGATCGCCCGCCTCTCGCGCGATCCCGGTTTCGCCGTACTGCCCGACATCCGCGCCGAGATCCCCGAACTGCCCCTCCCGCTGCTGTTCGGGTCCGGCGAACCGGTGCCGACGGTGCCACCTCGGGAGCAGCCCCCGTCGATCACCTACGGGGGCGCCGCCGGGGTGGTCGCCCTGCCCGACGACGCTGTCGAGGCGCTGCGCCACGACCCGTAGCTGGCCCCGCTCCCCCGCAGGCTGCCCACGGTCGGCGCCGAGACC
>NZ_JYJF01000364.1 GCF_000955975.1 Saccharothrix sp. ST-888 | reverse complement strand
GGCGGTGTACTTCCGGGGCCACGAGCGGGCCGTCTCGCTGGACTGGGGGACCGTGCTGGTGGCCGAGTGCGTGGCCAAGGTGATCGGCGCCTACACCCTGCCGGTGGCCAGCATGGCCTGGCTGGGCACGGTCTTCAGGGTCTGCGCGGTCGTCCGCGGCATCGTGGTCGCGAACGCCTTCGCCGGCCTGCTGTACGGCCTGGTCGCCACCGCGGCCGAGCGCGCCTCACCCCCGGCTCCCTAACTTCCCTGACCGCCGCACCGTGCCCGGTCGCCGAAGACGGCGACCGGGCCCTGTGTGCTGTGCCGGTCAGCGGATCAGCTCGGCTGCTCCTGCACCGGAATCGCCTGGCTGACCGGCTGCGCGGCGGCGGTGGCCGTCGCGGCCGGAGCGGCGACCGCGGCAGTGCCCTCGCCGCCGGTGTTCATCGCGGAGAGCAGCTGGCGGGCCAGGCCGAGGCCGGTGCCGCCC
>NZ_JYJF01000363.1 GCF_000955975.1 Saccharothrix sp. ST-888 | reverse complement strand
GGCAGGCCCTCCCGGGTCGGCCGGGCCACCAGGCGCCGGCCGTCGCGGTAGCGCACCTCCGGCTCGGTCTCCAGCGCCGCCTCGTGCTCGAGCCGGCCGGCAACGCCGATGACTGATACTCCGTCAAGACATTCGACGTACTGCGCGTGCAGGAACGGGTTCTCCTGGTGGGCGGTCTTCAGCAGACCGGCCACCCCGCCCAGGCAGGCCAGCCGCTCCCGTTCGGTCTCCGTGCCGGCGGCCCCGACCAGCACCACCTGCACCAGCACCGGACGCCGCACACCGCCCCGCAGGATCTCCCGGAGCAGCGCGAACACCCGCCCGACGACCTCGCCGTACCGGCCGTCCAGCGGCCCGTCGTCGACGGCCACGAGATGACAGGCGGTGCCCGCCGGCAGCGCGGCCCGCAACCCGTCGTACTCCCCGGCCTCCGGCCGGCCGAGCACCACGACGTGACGCTCGGCGAACACCCTT
>NZ_JYJF01000362.1 GCF_000955975.1 Saccharothrix sp. ST-888 | reverse complement strand
GGCAGGCCCTCCCGGGTCGGCCGGGCCACCAGGCGCCGGCCGTCGCGGTAGCGCACCTCCGGCTCGGTCTCCAGCGCCGCCTCGTGCTCGAGCCGGCCGACGAGGACCGCGACCGGTGCGCCGTCGAGGCACTCGACGTACTGCGCGTGCAGGAACGGGTTCTCCTGGTGGGCGGTCTTCAGCAGACCGGCCACCCCGCCCAGGCAGGCCAGCCGCTCCCGTTCGGTGTCCGTGCCGGCGGCCCCGACCAGCGCCACCTGCACCAGCACCGGACGCCGCACACCGCTCCGCAGGATCTCCTGGAGCAGCGCGAACACCCGCCCGACGACCTCGCCGTACCGGCCGTCCAGCGATCCGTCGTCGACGGCCACGAAGTGACAGGCGGTGCCCGCCGGCAGCGCGGCCCGCAACCCGTCGTACTCCCCGGCCTCCGGCCGGCCGAGCACCACGACGTGACGCTCGGCGAACACCCTT
>NZ_JYJF01000361.1 GCF_000955975.1 Saccharothrix sp. ST-888 | reverse complement strand
AGCGGACTTGAGATCAAGCGCGAATCCCGGCCGGACCAACCGGCCCGACGAACCAGCCGGACGATCGGGAACGGCGGTTTGTCACATTTATGCGGGGTCGGTGACCCAACTGTCGCTGCTGTTCGTGGTCCTGCTCGCCTCGGTCGTCACCATGCCGCTGGAACGGCGGACCGGCGTGCCGCTGCCCGTGCTGATGACGGTGAGCGGGCTCGTGATGGCGCGCGTGCCGCCCATCCCCAGTGTGAAGGTCGCGCCGAAGCTGATCCTGCCGCTGGTGCTGCCGCCGCGGATCTTCGCCGTGGCCAGCCGCGCTTCGCGGCGCGACTTGAAGGCCAACATCCGCTCGGTCCTGCTGGTCGCCGTCGCCCGGCTGGTCGTCACCACCACGGTCGTCGGGGGCGTCCTCCACTGGGTGGTGCCCGCCCTGCCGGTGGCGGCCGCGGTCGCGCTCGGCGCCCTCGTCTCCCCGCCCGACCC
>NZ_JYJF01000360.1 GCF_000955975.1 Saccharothrix sp. ST-888 | reverse complement strand
GTCTTCCCGGGTCAGGGTTCGCAGTGGGCTGCGATGGCGGTGGAGTTGCTGGAGTGCTCTGCGGTGTTCGCGGAGCGGATGGGGGAGTGTGCGGCTGCGCTGGCGCCGTTCACGGACTGGTCGCTGCTGGACGTCGTGCGGGGTGCGACGGGTGAGGCGTGGCTGGAGCGGGTGGATGTGGTCCAGCCGGTGCTGTGGGCGGTGATGGTGTCGCTGGCGGAGGTCTGGCAGTCGGCGGGGGTCCGTCCGTCGGTCGTGGTGGGCCACTCGCAGGGTGAGATCGCCGCTGCTGTGGTGGCGGGTGCGCTGTCGCTGGAGGACGGCGCGAGGGTGGTTGCGCTGCGGAGCAAGGCGATTGCCGGTGGGCTGGCGGGCCGGGGCGGGATGGTGTCGGTCGCGCTGCCGGTGGAGCTGGTGCGTGAGCGGCTGAGCGTCTGGGGCGAGGAGCGGATCTCGGTCGCTGCGGTCAACGGTCCGTCGTCG
>NZ_JYJF01000037.1 GCF_000955975.1 Saccharothrix sp. ST-888 | reverse complement strand
CGATGGTACTGCAGGGGGGACCCTGTGGGAGAGTAGGACGCCGCCGAACAATCATTCAAGCCGTGGCCCCCAGCGTTTCGCTGGGGGCCACGGCTTTTTCTATTTTCGTACCGATGCTCGGTGGGTGGTGCTAGGTCCACCTTGAAGTCGGGTCCAGGGGCCAGTGCGCTCGTGCGACGGCCTGACCAGACTGGTACCCGAAGCGTGAGGAACGAGCGGAGGGGTCCGGATGGCGAGTCAGAGTTTGCCGACGGTCGTCAGGTGGACGGGCGTGGGGCGGGAGAGGGCGGTGGAGGGGCTACAGGCGCAACTCCGTTGTCTGCAGGTGGTCTTCCAGGCCGGACTGGCACCGTTCGTGCTGCTGATGTGGGCGGTTCTGTGGCTCGTCGGGGTGCTCAACCGGTCGGCCAATGACCTGCCGAATCTGCTGGTCGCCGTGGTGGCTCTGCTTACCTGGCCGATGGGGCTGGTGTGGGGGAGCCGGCTGAACACCCGATGGTCGCGGCACCGGGCGCAGCTGTGGTTCGGTGCTCGTATTCCGCAGAGCTACGCGGTGACCCCGAGCCCGACACAGGACGAGCGGGGCCACTGGTGGACGGGGCACTCGTACCACCGGGACAGGCGGACGGCCGAGTTGGCGCTCTCCGTGCGGACGGTGGCGACGGATCCGCAGACCTGGCGGGACCTGAAGTGGATCTCGACGAACACGCTGTTGGCCGCTGCTCTTGCGCTGCCCTGTCTGGGCCTGTCGGCCTTCGGGACGGGGACGGCGATCGTCCAACTCCAGGCGGCGCACAGGGACTTCTTCGGCGGCGGTATCTTCGCGCCCGCACCCCTCCTGAGGGACTTGGCGGTCGTGGCGGTGGGGCTGGGGATCGCGGCCGTCGGCCTGCTGGCAGCTCCGTACGCGGTTCGACAGTACGGGCAGTGGATGCGGCGGATACTCGACTCGGACTCACCGGGCGGTTGGGACAAGGCCCGGCTGACTCGGCGGGTGGAGCACCTCACCACCTCGCGGGCGGATGCGGTCGGCAGCCAGGCGGCCGAGCTCCGCAGGATCGAGCGGGATCTGCACGACGGGGCGCAGGCCCGGCTCGTGGCGATCGGGATGACACTGGGCACGATCGAGCACCTGATGGAGGCCGATCCGGTGGCCGCGCGGCAGTTGCTCGCGGATGCCCGGGAGTCCTCGGCCAGGGCGCTTCAGGAGCTTCGGGACTTGGTGCGCGGTATACATCCGCCCGTACTGGCCGAGCGCGGGCTCGGCGATGCGGTGCGGGTGCTCGCCCTGGACAGTGCGCAGGACACGGAGGTGACCGTGAGTCTGCCGGCCAGGCCGGAGGCACCGGTGGAGGCGGCGGCGTACTTCTGCGTCAGTGAGCTGCTGGCCAACGCGGCCAAGCACTCCGGCGCTCGGCAGGTCTGGGTGGACATCCTCTTCCGGGCCGGTCAGTTGCGGATCACCGTGACGGACGACGGGCACGGCGGAGCGGATCCGGAGCGGGGCAGCGGGCTGCGCGGAATCGAAAGGCGGTTGGGTACCTTCGACGGAGCCATGTCGCTCAGCAGCCCGCGGGGCGGTCCCACCACGATCACCATGGAGTTGCCGTGCGTGTTGTCCTCGCAGAGGACCTCTACCTTCTCCGAGAAGGCCTGACCCGCCTGTTGGAGGCGCATGGCTTCACCATCGCGGCCGCGGTCGAGACGGGCCCCCAGTTGCTGGCGGCCCTGCTCGAACACCGGCCCGATGTCGTGGTGGTGGACGTCAGGCTTCCCCCGACGCTCACCGACGAGGGGCTCCAGGCGGCGCTGGCCGCTCGCCGGCAGATTCCCGGTCTGCCGGTGCTCGTCCTCTCGCAGCATGTCCAACAACTCTATGCGCGGGAGCTGTTGGCGGACGGGTCCGGTGGGATCGGGTACCTGTTGAAGGACCGGGTTTTCAACGCGGGGCAGTTCATCGATGCCGTCCATCGGGTGGCCACCGGGGGTACGGCGATGGACCCGGACGTGATCGCCAAGTTGCTGCAGAGCCGGTCCTGTTCGGAGCCGCTCCAGCGCCTCTCAGCGAGGGAGCGGGAGGTGCTGGAACTGATGGCGGAGGGCTGTTCCAACTCCGCGATCTCAGCCCGGCTGGGCATCAGTGACGGCTCGGTGGCCAAGCACATTGCCAATATCTTCACGAAGTTGGAACTGGCACCCGCCGACGACGCCAACCGCCGGGTTCTCGCGGTCCTGGCGCACCTCAACGGGACCCCTTCACAAGCGGTCTAACCGGGTGACGGGCAGAGGCAGGCCGTAGTTGGAACGCGCTTACGAGTAGGATCCGGTTGGCCGAGACGGTCGGTCGTGCGGTGATCCCGTACCCGATATGAGAGTGGATCCGGCTGCGACAGTCGCGCACGACAGCAGCCGAGTCCCAGGGGTTGATAAACGAATGGCACGTCCATCCCTCACCCGCGCCCACCGGGTTCTGCTCGGCATGGTGGCGGCCGGCGCCTGTGTGATCTCGGGCATCGGGTTCGCCGGTTCGTACAACGCTGTGCGTGAGCTGGCGCTGCAGAAAGGCTTCGGCACCTTCGCGTATGCCTTCCCGATCGGCGTGGACGCTGGGATCGTCGTCCTGCTGGCGCTCGACCTGGTGCTGACCTGGCTCCGGATACCCTTCCCGCTCCTGCGCCAGACCGCCTGGCTGTTGACCGGCGCCACCATCGCCTTCAACGCGGCGGCCTCCTGGGGCGATGCGCTCGGGATGGCGATGCACGCGGTCATCCCGGTGCTGTTCGTGGTGGTGGTCGAGGCGTCCCGGCACGCGGTCGGCCGGATCGCGGCGATCACCGCCGACCGGCACATGGAGTCGGTCCGTCTGATGCGCTGGGTGCTCTCGCCGGTGCCGACCTTCCGCCTCTGGCGGCGGATGAAGCTCTGGGAGCTGCGGTCGTACGACGAGACGGTCCGGCTGGAGCAGAACCGGTTGGTGTACCGAGCACAGCTGCGGTTCCGCTACGGGCGCGGCTGGCGGCGGTCGGCGCCGTTCCAGGCGCTGCTGCCGCTGAAGCTGGCGAAGTACGGGGTTCCGCTCGACCCGAGCATCCTGGACCGGATCGACGGCCCGCTGGAGTCGGCCACGGCGGCGGCGCAGTCCGCAGCGGCAGCCCAGCAGGTGCAGCCCGTGCAGGCCGCCCAGGCCGGGGTCGGACAGATCGAGTCCGGACACCCGGCTACCGGACAGGCCACTGCCGGGCGTGCCGCCACCGGGCACGCGGCCACCGCGCAGGTCCCGGCCGCGCAGGCAACTGCCGTAGCGGCAGCCGCAACTGGCGGCCAGGGTGCGGCGGAGCAGGCACCGATGGCGCCCGGCGCACCGGTGTCGGCGGCGGTTGCGGTGCCCACGCTGGCGAAGCTCGCGGCCGTCCGGCTGCGCGATGCCAACGACCCGGCGGGGGAGGAATCGGCGCCGGCACCGGTTCAGTCGGAGCTGAACGTCTGGACCGCGCGGGCCGTCCCGGCGGCGAATGTGCAGCAGGGTGCGGTGGCCAACACGGTGCGGATGCCGGGGCAGATGTCGCCCTGGTTCAAGCCTCCGCGTGCCCCTCGGCCGGCTCCGCAGGAGACGGATCCGGTCGTTCAGGTGCCGCTGGCAGCGGTAGCAGGGCTCGAAGCCCGAGCCAGCGGGGCGCAGTCGGCCCAGCCGTCGCCCCAGCCGTCGGCCGCCGTCCAGGGCGCGCACGGTCCGCAGGCGTCGCACCCGCAGACTTCGCAGCAGCAGGCTGCGAAGGGGCCGCGAGGGCAGCGACCGGTCCGGCTGGAGCAGCTGGTGCCCGAGGCGGCGACCGTGGCTGCACCTGCAGTCCAGCCGACTGCGTTCCAGGCACCGATGACTGACGGACCGTTGGCCGAGGGCATGGCCGAAGCCGGGGCCGCGTTCGTGCAGGGCGAGTCGGACGCGCAGGGCGTGCAGAACGAGCAGGACCGGCGTCCCGCCGCTGCCCCGCTCGACCCCGATGTCTGCTTCGATGCGCTGCTCGGCTACATCGACCAGTACGGCCACCAGCCCCAGCCGAAGCGGTTCGCGGAGTACCTGTCGGCCGAGCTCGGGATCGTCGGCTCCCGTCCGGACGGTTCGGTGAACCCGGCCGAGGTCGACCGGATCTGGGCGCAGCTCCAGGACCGGTACGTCGCCTCCGGTCGGGACTGACCGCGAGCCAGTACGGCAGACCCACAACGGGCAGGACGACGCCCAGCGCGCGACGCAGCACGCCAGACAACACAAGAGACCACGACCAACGCACGACAAGCACGACGAACGCACGACAGGCCGGCGGCCGCGCACCAGGCGCGGCCGCCGTCCGGCTTTCGGGCGGCCATTGACGCCCCGCATGCCCCGCCACTACCTTCACATCAACAAAATGTTGAACATCTGCAGGTGGAGGAGCCCGATGTCGCAGGTCGACGTGGACGGTAACAAGTCCGAGGGCGGTGCGTCCTTCTCGGCTGACGCCCGAGCCGCGGTGGAGGCTCTGCTCGCGCCGGTCGACACCGAACTGGCCCGCCGCTACCCGGGCGAGTCGGGCACGCGTCAGCCGGTCCACACGGTGTACGTACCGGCCGACGCCTTCGACGCCGGCACCGTGCAGAACTGGGGCCGCGAGGCGCTGCTGGCCTTCGACACCCATGCCGGTACCCCGGCGGAGCTGGCCGCCGCCCTCGGTGTCCCGGCCGACGGACTGCTCGCCGACGTGCACGCCCGGGTCCGCGCCAAGCTGGAGCGCGAGCCGGTCGAGGACCTGCGGATCGACTTCGAGGACGGGTACGGCCCCCGCCCTGACGCCGAGGAGGACGCCGCTGCCGTCCGCGCCGCCCAGCTGGTCTCCGCCGCCGTGGCCAACGGGACCGCGCCGCCGTACATCGGGATCCGGATCAAGTGCATGGAGGCGGCGGTCCGCGCTCGCGGCATCCGCACTCTGGAGCTCTTCCTCGCCACACTGCTCGCGGAGGGCGGTCTGCCGGAGGGCCTGGTGCTCACCCTGCCCAAGGTGACGTACGTGGAGCAGGTCACCGCGCTCGTCGGTCTGTTGGACGACTTCGAGCAGCGGGCCGGCCTCCCGGCGAAGCGGATCGGCTTCGAGATCCAGATCGAGACCACCCAGGCCATCCTCGGCCCCGACGGCCGGGCCACCGTCGCCCGGATGATCGACGCGGCCGAGGGTCGGGCCACCGGCCTGCACTACGGCACGTTCGACTACAGCGCCTCGTGCGGGGTCAGCGCCGCCTACCAGAGCATGGACCACCCGGTGGCCGACCACGCGAAGGCCGTGATGCAGGTGGCAGCGGCGGGCACCGGCGTGCGCCTCTCGGACGGTTCCACCAACGTGATCCCGACCGGCTCCACCGAGCAGGTGCACGCGGCGTGGCGGCTGCACCACGGCCTGGTCCGCCGCTCGCTCGCCCGCGCCTACTACCAGGGCTGGGACATGCACCCGGCACACCTGCCGACCCGCTACGCCGCCGTGTACGCGTTCTACCGCGAGGGCCTGGCCGCCGCCTCGGCCCGACTCGCGGCGTACGTGGCGAAGGCCGGCGGTGACGTGATGGACGAGCCCGCCACGGCCAAGGCCCTCAGCGGGTACATCCTGCGCGGCCTGGACTGCGGTGCGGTGGACCTGTCGGAGGTCACCGGGCTCACCGGTCTGGACCGCAGGCAGCTGGACGCGCTCGCGGGCCGCTGACCCGGCCGGCACGGCGCCGGACCGCCGGACCGGTCCGTCCGGCAGCGTCCTTGGCCGCGGTCGGCCGATGGTTAAGCTGGCGGGGTCGAACAAGACCCCGCCAGCTTTCCGCTTTCCGCCCTCCCGCAACTACGGAGATCCATCCCGCCATGTCGGAGCCGAGCCCGAGTCCGAAGCCGTATCTGACGATCCGGAGCTCCGGCACCCATGAGATCGAGATCAAGAAGTCCCGGTTCATCTGCCACCTCGCGCGGGTCTCGGACGAGGACGAGGCCCAGGCCTTCATCGCCGGAATCCGCAAGCAGTACTGGGACGCCCGGCACAACTGCACGGCCTTCGTGGTCGGCGGCGAGCAGCCGCGCGAGCGCTCCAGCGACGACGGGGAGCCGGGCGGTACGGCCGGTGTGCCGATGCTGGAGGTGCTGCGCAGGCGCGGGTTGACCGACACGGTCGCCGTGGTGACGCGGTACTTCGGCGGTATCAAGCTGGGCGCGGGCGGGCTGGTACGGGCGTACGGGAGCGCGGTTTCGGAGGCGGTGGACTCGGTCGGACTGCTGGAGCGCCGTCCGGTGCTGCTGCTCTCGGTGGCGGTGGACCACACCAGGGCGGGTCGGCTGGAGAACGATCTGCGGGCGGCCGGTTATGCGGTGCGCGAGCTGGCGTACGAGGCGACCGGGGTGCGGATCGAGGTCGGTGTTCCCGAGTCGGAAGTGACGGCTTTTCACGCCTGGCTCGCGGAGGCGACCGGAGGTGCGGCCGAGGCGGTGGCGGCCGGACGGACTTTCGTCGAAGTGCCGGTCTGACCTTCGCCGAAGCCCGGTCTGACCGGGCCGTCCCGAAACCCCCGCCCGACCTGGTGATTTGCGCGCGGGGGAGGGCGGCGCATTCGCATTTCCCCGTGTTGTGACGGTCGCACGAAGTCCACATGACACTCGAACGAATTAACCATGCCGGGAGTTGGAACTTCCGCTACCGGAGACGGCGTTTCCCAGAACAAGGATCCGCCCCCGGCGCCGGGCCCGCGGAATCCGTAGACCGATTCATCGATGGAGGACTTCAGACCCCACCGCCGCACCACGGGAGGTACCGCGCATGACTCCGGAGCACACCCCGTCCATGGGCCAAGCATCCGAGCCGTCCGGCCAGTTCGGCCAGGCCGTGCCCTACCGGATGACAGTCACCACTCCTCGGCCGTACCAGGAGACGGTTGCCCTGGCGGACCAGCAGTTGGCGGCCTGGCTGAAGGAGGAGGGCTGCGAGGAGCCCCCACCGAGGGCGGAAGCGCCCTGGACAGCAGGCCCGCCGCCCCCGGCCACCGAACGCCTTCGCCTGGGCGAACGGATCCTGCTGGACCGCGATTTCGGCCCGCTGCGGGCCGCGTCCGTCAGGACCGGCCGGGCCACCGCAGCCGCCAGGGCCGACCGGGCACCGTCGGCCGTGCTGCCGGCGCAGGCGGGCTCGCCGGGCGGCGGGCCGTCGGAGCCGTCCGATGAACCGCCGGAGGAGAGCCGGGTCATCGGCCACTACACCCGCCGCCGACTCCGGACGCCCGCCCCGCACGGCACGCATCAACTGACCCTCACCATAGCCACCACCACTCCGTTCACCTCTGCCGCCTCTTCCACTCCAGCCACTCAAGCCACCTCGTCCACCACCGCCTCCGGTGCCCCCGGCGCCGGCCCCCAGACCTGGGTCCGGCTGGAGGCCGAGCACCTCGCCTCCGGCCCCGGAGTCCGGACGGTAGGCCGAGTCCCGGTGCCCGAGCTGGCCCGTACGCTGCTTCCACTGCTCGACGCGACGGACGGGCCGGCCGCCGTCGGCCCGACGGCCCGTCTGATCACCCCGAGCGGCGTCGACACGCTGATCGACGAGCTCTGTGATCCGGAGCGCCGCCTGCCGACCATCGTGGCCAGCACTCCCTCCGGTGTTCCGCTCGACGACTGGCTCTCCGGCACGGTCGAGCCGTTGCTGCGCCAGCTGACCGGTCTGGCCGTGCTCTACGTGCTGGACCAGGCGGCACTGCCGCTGTTCAACGTCGCGCTGGAGTACCACAAGGTGTACGGCGGCGCGGTCCGCACCTATCTGCCCGAGGTGGATCCGGCGTCCCGGCTGGACGGCAGCCGCCACCCGGTGCTGGCCCGCCAGCGGATCGAGGAGGACATCCGCCGCGCCGCGGCCCTGCTCGCCCGCGAGCCCCGCCGGGTGGCAGCCGAGCTCCCTCCGGCGCCGTTGCTGCTCGCGGTCCCGCAGCTGCAGATCCCCGCCGAGGTGAAGCGGGCCGCTCGTCCGGAGCCCTCACTGCCGGCCCAGCAGTCCCACCTGGCTGCCCCGTCCCCGCGGTCCCAGCCGGCTGCCCCGCCGCACCCGCTGCGGCAGGCACCGCAGAAGCAGCAGGGGCACCGGCCCGAGCCGCACGCGGACTTGGCCGCAGGCGCCGAGGCCGCCGCTCACCACTGCGCCGAGGAGCTGCAGTTGCAGGTGTTCGGCCGCAGCCTGCACGCCTTCCGGTCGCGGGAGCGCTGGGGCGAGAGCGAGGAGCAGTATGGCGGGTTCCGCCGGACGATGGTGCAGGTGCGGTCGGTGGTGACCGGCGGCAGGCTGTGCACGGTCACCGCCCCGGAGCCGCTCGACCACCTGCCCGGCGCGCGCCCGGCGGTGGATCCGTACCCGGACCCGACACCGGCCACGTTCGGCGAGCTCGTCTGCCGCTTCGGCGAGTTCCCGCTGGTGGAGTTCACCGGCGACCAGAAGGAGGCGCTCGCGCTGGACGGCCGGTCCGACGGGACGGGCTGGGCGCGCCTCGCCTGGGACGGGCTGACGGCCCTCCAGGAGTACGCGGCGGCGGCCGTGCGCGGCGAAGCCCACGGCGACTTCAAGCAGTGGTGCGAGCACACCCCGCCCGGCTGCCACCACTTCCCGCCACGCAAGGCGGTACGCGGGGAGTCGCGTACGGTCGAGAGCCACACCAAGTGGAAGCGCGAGCGGATGCTGCCCGTGCCGGAGTGCGTGGACGTCTCCCGGCGCGCTTTCATGGGCGCGCACCTGCGGATCGGCGGCGGCCGGACGGCTCCGCGCCTGCACTATCTGGACGACTGTTCGGGCAGCGGCCGGATCTATGTCGGCTACATCGGACTCCACCTCACCAACACCCGGACCAACTGAGACCGCGGCGGCGGGTGTCCGGCACATCGGGCGCGACCGGACATGGCACCGGCCGGGTCGGCTGCGGCTGGCCGGATCCGGCCGGGCGCCCGTCCATCCCGGGAGGCCAATACCCCCACCAGAGGCCAACACCCCGACCAACTGAAGAGCTTGGCTGACCTGCGCGCCCGAACGGTGGACAATGCTGCCCAGGGGCCGCCGCCACGCGGCCCCGGCCGGCACCCGCCGACCGACAGGCACCGCCGATGGGCAGGCAGCGCCGACCGGCACCTCCGGTCGACGGGCGAGCGCGGCGGGTCCGAGGGGGCGTGAGCAGGCCCGAGCGCACGAGCATGGGGGAACGACCGCCGATGCAGTACTCACCCGAGAGCCAGCCGGACGGTACTGCCACGGTCCTTCAACCGGGCTTCCTGGCCTCGGTCTTCCGTGATCTGGGAGCAGACGTGCCCGAGCAGGGGGTTCCGCCGGAGGAGTCGGTGGCCGCGCACGGCCGGGCGGCCGCCCTGACCCACCACCGGACGCTCACCGTCCAGGCCGAGCACGAACGCCTCGCCGACCTGCTGCGCCGAGCCGCGCTCCCGGTCTCCGCGATGGACTTCGAGAGCCAGCTGCGCAGTTACGAGCCCCGTCCTTACCAGGCCGGGGAGTTGGCGCCGCCCGACGAGGCCGAGCCCCGCTGGGAGGACTACCTCCCGGCCGAGCCGCCCGCTGCCGACCCCGACGAGGCGCCCTCCCGGCGGCTGCTGGACTCCGGCTACCAGCGTGAACTGGCCCAGGCCCGGCTGCGCCACCAGCGCGATCTGCGCGAGTGGCGCACCCGCCGGGCCGAGGCCGCCGACTCCGGGACGGTGGCCGCCAGGGGGGCGCACGAGCAGGCCGAGCAGGCCCGGGCACGGGCCGTCCGCGAGTACAACGAGACGCTGGAGGAGTGCCGTCGGGCGTACCGGCTGGCCGAACCCGCAGCGGTGGAATCGCTGTTGGAGCGTGCGCTCGCCGCGGCCGAGGGTGCCACCCAGGACCTGCCCGCCCCCTGCCGGGCCGTGTTCCGGCCGCTCACCCGCACCGCCGTGCTGGACCTCGACCTGCCGCCGCTCGACCGGGTGCCCGCCCTGTCCGGCTACCGGCTGACGCCCTCCGGCGAGATCGAACCGGTGCCCCGCCCGCCGGCCGACCGGGCGGCGGACTACCTCCGGCTCGCCGCCCGCCTCGCGCTGCGCGCGCTCCAGGCGGCGGACGCCGTGGACACCGACGAGATACTGGCCGGGGTGGTGCTCAACGGCTGGCTGCGCGAGACGCCCTCGGGTGAGCCGCGCTGCCTGCTGAGTGTGGACGCCGACCGCAACGCCCTGGCCCGCACCCGGCTGTTGCCGGCGGACCCGGCCGACGAGGAGCGGGTGGAGCACGGCTACGGCGACGGCGTCTACGCGGACGCCGAACAGGACGAGGCGCTGGTCCGGTTGCGTGACCTGGCTGCCGCGGTGACCCCCGACCCGTATGCGCTCGCCGCCGTCGAGCCCAGCGCGTCCGCGGGTTCCGCCGTCCCCTCGGCGGCCGAGCTCTCACCGAACGAATTCGCCCACCTGGTACGTGAGTTGCTCACCCGAGGCGGGCTGGCCGGATGGAGCGTACGGCTGCGCGGAGCGGCCGGACTGGTCGCCACCGGCGAGGGTGCGCCGGGCAGCGCACTGCCCGGCCGCTGGGTGGTGTGGGCCTCCCGGGGAGCGGAACCGGTCACCGAGGAGGAGCTCAGGACGCTGGTGGAGGCGGTCCGCGAGGAGGGGGCCGACCGCGGCCTGCGGCTGACCTGCGGCCGGTTCTCCGACGCTGCCCTCGACCTTTCGGGCACTGCGCCGTACCAGCAGATCCACCTGGTGGACGGCGACGGCGTACGGGAGTTGGCGCAGACCCACCTCGGTCTGCCGCTTGCCTAGCCGGGGGCCGAGCACGGGCTTCCGCCGAGCGGCGGGCGGCTTCGGGGTGCCCGCCGCCCGGGGCGGGCCGGTCGCATGCGGGTGTTCACGCCGGGCCCTGCGCCCCTGACGGGCGGGTGGCCGACCACGGTACGCAGTCACCCTGACGGGCTCTCCGACGCGCGCGGGGCGCGCGGACGACGGCAGGCTTGGCGCAGGGTCCGGCGCGACCGGGCCCGGCCGGGCAGGCTTCGCCCGTGGGCAGCGGTCAGCGCAGCCGCCCGGCCATCACGAACGGCAGCCCGACGGGACTCCGCGACGGCCTGCTCTCCACCCGGGGAAAGTGAACGGGATGACCGCCGTACTCGTCGCTGCCGCCGCTTTCCTGATGACCCTGATCGGCGGGTTCGTCGCCCAGCGAACCGGTGACCGGCGGCATCTGGTGCTCGGGTTCGCCGCCGGGCTGATGCTCGGGGTGGTGGCCTTCGACCTGCTCCCCGAGGCCCTGGACGCCGCACCCGAGGATCTCCACGGGGTGCCGCAGGCGCTGCTGATGTTCGCGGCCGGGTTCCTGGCGATCCACGTCGCGGAGCGCGCCGTGGCCATCCACCGCGGGCACGAGGGAGAGTACGCGGCGCACACCCACGGGCACGGCCACGCCCACGGTACGCGCCCCGGCGTCGGTCTCGCGGCGGCCTGCGCGCTGGTCGGGCACAGCCTGATGGACGGGTTCGCGATCGGCGCCGCGTTCCAGGCCGGGACGACGGTGGGCACGGCGGTGGCCATCGCGGTGGTGGCGCACGACTTCGCCGACGGCTTCAACACCTACACGATCACCAGGATGTACGGGAACAACCGGACGCGGGCGCTGACCCTGCTCGGAGCGGACGCGCTGGCACCGGTGACGGGGGCCGCGATCACCCTGCTCTTCACCATCCCGGAGCACACACTCGGCCTCTACCTGGGTTTCTTCGCCGGATTCCTGCTCTACCTGGCGACTTCGGACATCCTTCCGGAGGCGCACAGCCCGCACCCCTCGCGCACCACCCTGATCTGCACACTGGTGGGCGTGGGGTTCATGTGGCTGGTGGTGGGCCTCGCCGACTGACCGCCCCTCTCCCGCCCGCCCGGCCGCAGTCCCTCCCGAAGCCCGAAGCCCGAGTCGCTGCGCTACCGCGCGACCCAGTGGTTGCGGATCGCCTCCAGCGCGGCGGTGATCGCCGGCCGCCGGGAGGTCTGGGTGCGCCAGAGCACGAAGACCCGCCGGCTGGGCTCGGGAACGACCGGCCGGGCGATCACCTCGGGCGGCAGCGGCCCGCGCCCGAGCCGCGGCACCAGGCCGATCCCCAGCCCGGCGGCGATCAGTGCGATCTGCGTCTCGAACTCGCCGACCTGGTAGACCACATCGGGTTCGTCGCCCGCCTCGCGCATGGTCCGCACCAGCCAGTCGTGGCAGATGTTCCCGGACGGCACGCTGATCCAGCGCTGCCCGCGGAGCCGGGCGACCGGGACCACGGCCAGCTCCGCGAGCGGGTGGTCGGCGTGCAGCAGCAGATCGACCGGGTCGATGCCCAGCTCCATCCGGGAGACCCCCTCGTGCACCGGGAGCGGCACCGTCGGCCAGTCCTGGACCAAGGCCAGGTCCACCTCGCCGCGCGCCACCAGATCGGCGGCCGGGTACGGGTCGGCCTCCAGCAGTCGGACGTCCAGCTCGGGGCAGCGCTCGCGGAGCTCGGCCAGGGCGCCCGGGAGCAGGCCGCGCGCCCCGGTCGCGAAGGCGGCGAGCAGCAGCCGCCCGAAGGGCAGGCCGCGCTGTTCCTCCAGCGTCACCTCGGCCTGCTCGACCAGGGTGAGCACGTGTTCGGCGGTGTCGGCCAGCCGCCGGGCGGCGTCGGTGAGGGCCACCCCGCGGCCCTGGCGTTCCAGCAGGGTGGTCCGGGTCTCACGCTCCAGTTTGGAGATCTGCTGGGAGATCGCCGAGGGAGTGAAGCCGAGGGCGGCGGCTGCGCCGCCCACCGAGCCGTGCACCGCGACCGCGTGCAGGGCGCGGAGCCGTCCGAGATCCATCATGTAGCGATGCTAAACCGCGAGGTTCAGAACTCGTCGCTGGTGCTTCACATTGGGTCTCGGTGATGCTCGACGCATGCCAGCTTCCGTCCGCAGTACCCATGCCATGACCCCTGGTCACATCGCCCTGGCCGTCCTGGTCGCCGCCGTCTGGGGCCTCAACTTCGTACTGATCCACGTGGGTCTGCAGGACTTCCCGCCGCTGCTGTTCTGCGCGCTGCGGTTCGCCGTGGTGGCGGTGCCCGCCGTGTTCTTCGTCGGGCGTCCGGGTGTCCGGTGGCGCTGGATCCTGCTGGTCGGCTGCACGCTGGGGGTGGCCAAGTTCGGCCTGCTGTTCCTCGGGATGCACGCCGGGATGCCGGCCGGTCTGTCCTCGCTGGTGCTGCAGAGCCAGGCGATCTTCACGGCGCTGCTCGCCGCCTGGCTGCTGCGTGAGCGCTCCGGCTGGCGGCGGATCGCCGGTCTGGCGGTGGCGTTCGCCGGGATCGTGCTGGCGGCCGTGGACAACGGCCTCGGCGGTCCGGTCGCAGCCTTCGCCCTGGTGATCCTGGCGGCGGTGTTCTGGGGGCTGTCCAACGTGCTGACCCGCAAGGCGGCCCCGCCGGACGCGCTGCGCTGGATGGTCTGGGTGAGCGCCGTCCCGCCGCTGCCGCTACTGGCGCTCTCCCTGCTGGTCGAGGGGCCCGAGGCGGACCTGCGCGCGCTGAGCGGTATCACCCCGGGCGGTCTCGGCGTGATCGCCTACGTCGGTCTCGGCGCCACCCTCTTCGGCTTCGTGGCCTGGAGCTTCCTGCTGCGGACCTACGACGCCACCGCGGTCGCGCCGTACTCGCTGCTGGTGCCGGTGTTCGGGATGTCCTCGTCCTGGCTGCTGCTGGGCGAGCGGGTCACCCTGCCGGCGGCCTGCGCGGCCGCGCTGGTGATCGTGGGCATCGCACTCAGCGCGCTGCGCCCCGGGGCGGCGGGGGCACCGACTCGTACGCTGCTTCGGCGCTCCGCAGCGCCTTCAGCAGTGCGTCCTGGTCGCTCGGGCTGATCGGGGCGAAGTACTCCTGGGCGACCTCGTGGCGGACCTGGTGGATCCGCTCCAGGGCCGCGTGGCCGTCGGCGGTGAGCACCACGCGGACGGCTCGGCGGTCGGCCGGGTCCGGGGTCCGCTCGACCAGGCCGGCCTCCTCCAGGGCGTCCACCACCGTGGTGGCCGAGCGCGGGGCGATGTGCAGGTGGTCGGCGAGCTCGCTCAGCCGCATCGCCTCGCGGCCCTCGCAGCCGGGGGCGTGGGCCAGTACGCGCAGGGCGCGGGCCTGGGCGGGGGTGATGCCGAAGGGTTCGAGCCGGGTCATGGTCCGCCGCCGGATCCGCTTCATCGCCCGGGTCAGCGTGTCGGCCAGCTCCGCTGCGGTGTCGACGGGCGAGGTGGTCATGGCGGGCTCCCGGCTCGGGTGTGCCCCCGCCCGGAGGCTGGGGGAGGTGAGGTCAGGGTATCGGGCCGTCCGGGGGATACGGTCCCGATAACATCTTGAGCCAGACTCAGTATCTGGGCTAGCGTGGGCGCCAGATAAGGGCACCCTCAGCTGCCCTTCGGATCCATCGAACGTTGGAGTGTGCATGTCCCGTTCCGAAGCCCGTGTCGCCACCGACCGCCCGGCGCGCTACGGCAAGCAGCTGGCGGCCCACATGGGGCGCAAGATCGAGGCCGAGTGGTCCGAGGAGGCCGGCCGCGGCCGACTGGTCTTCGGCGCCGGTACCGCTACCCTGGCCGCCGAGTCCGATGCGCTGCTGCTGACCGTCGAGGGCCTGGCGGAGAACCTGCCGGGCCTGGAGGACGTGGTCGGGCGCCACCTGGTGCGCTTCGGCGCCCGCGACGAGCTGGTGGTCGAGTGGCACCGCGACAGCGGTGAAGCCGGCCTGGTCCACCGCAACGAGGGGGAGCAGGTCAGCGGCGGCTGACCGGGCGGTCCAGGCTCCACAGCACAAGTCCGGCCAGGCACCAGCTGGCGGTCACGTCCAGCAGCCAGTGGAAGTCGCTCCACACCAGGCCCGCGCCGACCCCCAGGCAGAGCAGCGCGGTGCCTGCGTACAGCCACCGCCGGGCGGTCGCCGCCAGGGTCCGGCCGAGCAGCAGCGCGCCGGCCCCGTAGGCGATCGCCGAGGTGGCGGTGTGCCCGGACGGGTACCAGCCCCACTGGTCGGAGGTGAGCGGCAGTCCGAGCGGCCCGGGCCGGGCGAACCAGGTCTTCGCCGGTACGACCAGCAGCGGGATCAGGACTGCGGCGAGGACGGCCGTCGGCAGCGGCAGCCACCAGCGCCGTACGCCGCTTCGCCACTCCCGCCAGGCGGCCAGTCCGGCCGCGCCGAGCAGTACCGGGATGGCCGGGACGGAACTGCCGAGGTCGGCGAGGAAGAGGCCGAGGCGGTCGAGGGCGGGGCTGTTCAGCCGGTGGTGCAGGTCGTGCACGGCCTGCCGGACGCCGGTGTCCAGGCCGAGCAGCGGCCCGTCGACGGCCACCTGCCAGGAGACCGCGGCCAGCACCAGCAGAAGTGTCAGGGGCACGACAGCACAGAGAAGCCGCCCCGGAGCAGGGGGGAGAGCTCCGAGGCGGCTGTGGTGATCGCCGTTCCGTGCGCCCCGGGGGGTGTGGGCCGGACGGTCGGTCGATCGGTCTTCTGGGCCGGTCGCCCCAGGGGCGGCGGCAGGTGGTGTCGCGAAGGGTTGCAGCTCGCTGTCCATCTGTCATGACAGTACGTCAAAGCCGGTGCGGGGCCGAGGAGGTCCGTCAGTTTCGCACAGCATCTTCACCAGCCGTGGAGCAACCTCCACGGCATCGCGACCGTCTGCGGTTCAAGGATCATCCGGGGTCGAACGACAGAACGGGCCCGGTCGCAAGGACCGGGTCCGTTCCCTTGAGGAGCCGGCGGAACGCCGACGTTCTCGGTCGGGCGGCCGCGGATCAGGCGCCCGCGAAGGTGCCCTCGATCGAGAAGGCGCCCTCGATGATGTCCAGGCCCTCGGTGAGCAGGTGCTCCGGGATCACCAGCGGCGGCAGGAAGCGCAGCACGTTGCCGTAGGTGCCGGCGGTCAGCACGACCAGGCCCTCGGCGTGGCACGCCTTGGCGATCGCGGCGGTGGCCTCCGGGTTGGCGTCCTTGGTGCCCGGCTTCACCAGCTCGACGGCGATCATCGCGCCGCGGCCGCGGACCTCGCCGATGATGTCGAACTTCTCCTGCATCGCCCGCAGGCGGCCCAGCATGATCTCGCCGATCCGCTGCGCCTTGCCGTTGAGGTCCTGCTCCTTCATGGTCTCGATGGAGCCCAGCGCGGCGGCGCAGGCCACCGGGTTGCCGCCGTAGGTACCGCCCAGGCCACCGGCGTGCGCGGCGTCCATGATCTCGGCGCGGCCGGTCACGGCGGCCAGCGGCAGACCGCCGGCGATGCCCTTGGCGGTGGTGATCAGATCCGGGACGATGCCCTCGTCGTCGCAGGCGAACCACTGGCCGGTGCGGCAGAAGCCGGTCTGGATCTCGTCCGCGACGAAGACGATGCCGTTCGCCTTGGCGAACTCGACGATCTTCGGCAGGAAGCCCTTGGCCGGCTCGATGAAGCCGCCCTCGCCCTGGATCGGCTCGATGATGATCGCGGCGACGTTGTCGGCGCCGATCTGCTTGGTGATGATCTCGATCGCCTGGGCGGCGGCCTCGGCGGCGCAGTTCTCGGTGCCGGTCAGCCAGCGGTAGGGGTACGCGACCGGGACGCGGTAGATCTCCGGCGCGAACGGACCGAAGCCCTGCTTGTACGGCATGTTCTTCGCCGTCAGGCCCATGGTCAGGTTGGTGCGGCCGTGGTAGCCGTGGTCGAAGACCACGACGGCGGTGCGCTTGGTGTACGCGCGGGCGATCTTCACCGCGTTCTCGACGGCCTCGGCGCCGGAGTTGAACAGCGCGGTGCGCTTCTCGTGGTCGCCCGGAGTCAGCTCGTTGAGCTGCTCGGCCACGGCGACGTAGCCCTCGTACGGGGTCACCATGAAACAGGTGTGGGTGAAGGCGGCCAGTTGCTCGCTCGCCTTGGCGACGACCGCCTCGGCGCTGTTGCCGACGTTGGTCACGGCGATGCCGGAGCCGAAGTCGATCAGCGAGTTGCCGTCCACGTCCTCCAGCACACCGCCGTTCGCACGGGCGACGTACACCGGCAGGGTGGTGCCGACACCGGCGGCCACCGCGCCCAGCTTGCGAGCCTGCAGTTCCTGCGACTTCGGGCCGGGGATCGCGGTGACCAGGCGGCGCTCCTGGGGGAGCGGCGTTGCAGCACTCATGCTGTTCTCCAAGTTTCTCAAGGCGCGGTCCTCGCAGGCTAAGGCTGGGCTGGAGGCTCAGGCATGCGCCACTCGGTAGCAGTGCGCCTTCCGACTTGTCCTGAGCGGCCAGCGCGTGTGGATCGACTACCGCGAGGCTCCGCTCCACTACATTGAGCGCGGGCGTGTCGCCGGACGGGCGGCATGGGTATGGCACAGCCGGGCGGGCACAGGGAGCGGGGCCGGGGACATGGGACTGGACGGCACTCAGGGGCAGTGGGTTGCACCGGCGGACCGGGCCTCGGTCGCCCTCCCGCAGCAGCGCAGCCACCCCTTCGACCTGACCGCCTGGGTCGGCGCCCCCCGGCCCGAGGCCGGCATCGGCATCTACCGGTACGGCTACCGCCCGCTGGACCCGAACCGCACCAAGGACGCGGAGGTCCCCGCCGGGCCCCTGCTGCTGCGTGCCGCACTCAATCTGCTGGTCGCCTGGCCCGCCTATCTCTACGGCGTCGACCTCGTCCTCTACCTCGCCGGACTGCTCGGACTGCTGGACGGGATCAGCCAGACCACCGCCCTGATCGCGCTGCTCGCGGTGAACGCCGTGGTACTGGCCGGAGTGATCAAGCTCTTCGGGCGGATGGGCCGCTGGACCGAGGTCTGGCGCCGCTACGCCGTCCCGCTGCTCGCCCGTACCGTCACCCAGGAACAGCCCGACCCGGCCGAGGCCGCGCAGCCCGCAGGGCCAGCCGACCCCTGGCGCCGGCTGCGGCACGGCGGAGCCCCGTACGCCGCCCGGCGGCTGGACGCCGAGGCCGTCGGCGACGTCGACTACGTCCGGATCCACCGCGCCTGGGAGGCCGTCCTCGGCGAACCCGACCTGCTGTCCGCCTTCGCCGAGGAGATCGCCGCCCGCGGCGCCGCCGCCTGCGCACACCCCTCGGAAGCCCGCGACCTGCCCGGTCGCGGCGCCCGGCACGATCTGCTCACCCGTCAGCTGCGGCTCGGCACCACCCAGGACGTGATCAAGAACCCGGTCACCCACCGCAGCGCCGGGCTCGCCCTCGACCCGGCCGTCCTCGGCACCTCGCTGCTCGCCGTCGGCCCGGCCGGTACCGGCAAGACCGCCAGGCTGGCCCGCCCGGTCGCCGAGGCGCTCTGCCTCCAGGCCCTGGCCGGGACGGCCTGCGCGGTGGTGGTCGGCGCCGCCGAGGCCGACCTCGGCCCCGACGAGTGGTACGACGTGGTGATCGCCCCCGGCGACCCGGACTCCGCGTACGGGCTCGACCTGTTCGGCGCCGCCGGTGAGGTGGACGAGGCCGCCGCCCGGTTGGCCGACGCGCTGCTGCCTGACGAGCTCTCCGCCCGCGCCGAGAACGCCAGGACCGCCCTGCAGCAGATCGTCGGCCCCTTCCACGCCGTCTACCGCCGCTACCCCGGCGTGCGCGAGCTGCGGGCGCTGCTCGGCGGCGACCCCGACAGCTTCGTGGCGCTCGGCGTGGCGCTGCGCGAGGCCGGGCTGCTCGCCGGCCACCAGCCCGACCTGCAGCACCGGGTGCGCCAGCACGGCCGCGCCGACGACCCCGGTGTGCTGCTCGCGGACCGGCTGGCGCTGCTCGACCGGCCCGCCTTCGCGGAGTGCTTCGCCGGGCCCGAGCCCGGCAAGCCGGCCTTCGCCATGCGGGCCCTCGACCACCCCCTGCGGGTCCGGGTCAAGCTGCCCGAGCGCAGTCACCCGGAGGCGGCGCGGATGCTCTCCCGGCTGGTGGTGGCGCAGTTCGTCCAGGCCGCCGGGGTGCGGCAGGAGCAGGCGCTGTTCGCGGGCCTGGTGGTGGACGACGCCTCGGCGGCACTCGACGCCCACACCGTGCGCGGCCTCCAGCGGATGCGGAGCGCAAACGCGGGGGCGGTCCTGCTGCTGCGCACCCTGGTCGACCTGCCCGAGGCGCTGCGCGCGCCGCTGTTCGGCGCGGTCGGCTGCCGGATGGCCTTCCCCGGGATCGCGCCCTGGGACGGCAGACTCTTCTCCGAGGCCTGGGGCACCCATCTGGTCCCCGAGACCTCGGTGACCCACACCCCGGACACCTCCGGCGGGCTGCTCCGCCGCTCCGGCCGCCTGGCCCGCAAGACGCTCTCCGGGACCTCCGCCCAGACCGAGAGCGTCACCACCCGCGACGTCGAGCGCCACCGCTGGTCCCCGTCGGACCTCGCGCACGCCCTGCCAACCGGCCACGCGGTGATCTCGCTGACCTCGGTGACGGGCGAGCAGGTCCCGCCGCTGCTGGTGGACCTGCGCGGCTGACCGGGCGCGGCCGACCGGGCGCGGCCGACCCGGGTGCGGCGGTGCGACTGTGCCGGGCGGCAAGGAAACTGACGGACCGACGGTCCGGGGAGGCGATTCGGCCGACGCCCCCGGCTGACTCCGCTGCGGTGGATTCGGCCTTGCGGCTTGTCCGGGGCGTACATAATGGAGGCAGATTCCCCCTCGCCTGATCGCAATGGCGCGAACAGGTCGAAATCACCGAAGGTTGGCATGCCCCCCACACTCGCCTCCGTCGTCCGCACCACCTCGCTCCACCTGACCGTCCTGGCCGGTGCGGACCACCTGGAACGGCCGGTCCGCTGGGTGCACACCAGCGAGCTGGACGACCCCACGCCGTTCCTCGAAGGCGGTGAGCTGCTGCTCACCACCGGCATCAAGCTCGGCAAGGCCGCCTCGCAGCTGCAGGCGTACGTGCACCGGCTGGCCGACGCGGGCGTGGTGGGTCTGGGCCTGGGGGTGGGCCTCTCGCACACCGAGGTGCCGCAGGCGCTGGTGGAGGCGGCGGCGCAGCGCGGCCTGCCGCTGCTGCGGGTCCCGGAGGCGACGCCGTTCATCGCGATCAGCAAGACCGTCTCGGCCGCGCTCGCCGCCGAGCAGTACGAAGCGGTGACCACCAGTTTCGAGGCCCAGGAGGAGCTCACCCGGGCCGCCCTGGGCAAGGACGGCACCACCGCCGTGGTGCGCAGGCTGGCCGCCCGCCTCGGCGGTTGGGCCGCGCTGTACGACGGTTCTGGCGCGCTGTCCGCGGTGGCACCGGACTGGGCGGCCCGCCGGGCCGGCCGGCTGGCGGCCGAGGTGGACCGGCTGCGCCGTAGACCGGCCCCGTCCAGCGCGGCCCTGCAGGGCCGCGCACCGGGGATCGACACCGCCGACGAGGACTACGTGGTGGTCCAGTCGCTGGGCGCGGACCGCCGGGCCAGGGGCTTCCTGGCGGTCGGCACCGAGGACCGGATCACCCCGACCGAGCGGTACGTCCTCAACGCGGCCGTCGCGCTGCTCACCCTGACCCTGGAGCGCTCGCGCGAGCTGCGGCAGGCGGAGGAGCGGATGGGCGCGGCGCTGCTCGGCATGGTGCTGGCGGGCGAGGTCGGCACCGCGCGGCAGGTCGCGGCGGGTCTCTTCGGCGGTCTGCCGGAGGGTACGGCCAGGGTGCTGGTGGCCGGCGCCGCCGCGGGGTCGGAGGCAGCCGAGGCGCTGAGCGAGCTGGGCGACCGGGCCGAGCAGGCCGGCGGCCGGGTCGGCGAGCGGCTGCTGGTCTCCCGCGACGACGGGCCGCACGGTGCCCGGCTGACCGTGCTGGCGCTGGACAACGGCGCGGCGCACCGGGCCTGCCTGGGTGCGATCGAGGAGCACGAGGGCCTGGCACTCGGCGTCTCGGCGCCGACCAGTCTGGAGGAGGCCGGTACGGCCTTCGCCCAGGCGGAGCGGGCGCTGGCGGTGGCGCTGCGCGGTGGCCGCCGTGCGGTGGACCACGAGGAGGTCGGTGCGGGGTCGCTGCTGCCGCTGCTGGGCGAGGAGGCGGTCACGGCCTTCGCGGAGGGCCTGCTGCGGCCGCTGCGCGATCACGACCGGACGGCCCGCGGCGACCTGGTCGCCTCGCTGCGCGCCTGGCTCTCCCGGCACGGCCAGTGGGACGCGGCCGCCGCCGATCTCGGCGTGCACCGGCACACCCTGCGGTACCGGATGCGCCGGGTCGAGGAGCTGCTCGGCCGTTCGCTGGACGACACCGACGTCCGGATGGAGCTCTGGCTGGCCCTGCGGGCGGGCGAGGAGTAGACCCCCGGCGCCCGGTGGACCGTCCCGGGCCTGCGGCGGTCCTCGGCGGACGGCCCGCACCGCCGCATCCGGGGCGCGCGGGACGCCGCCGGCGGGCCGGGCGCGGGTGACCTCGGTCGCATCGCGTTCCGCCCGTTCCGCGCGGTCCCCCGTATTCCAGGGGTGCTTCGCCATCGTGTACTGGCGTTCGGGCCGACCACTACGCCGCGTCCAATCCGGTTTGACCGGCCGGGCCCCTACCGTTGGGGTTCTGGCTCTGGGCTCCATGGCCGTGGAGCGGAGCATGACGAGGAAAGGGCCGGTACGACTGTGACCACCACCCATGAGTTCTGGCTGGCCGGCCGCCGGGCGACCGGCGACGGGGACTTCGAGGTCCGGCATTCGTTCGACGGCAGCCTGGTCGGCAAGGTCAGCGTCCCCACCGACGCGCAGGTCGAGGAGGCGGTCGCCGCCGCCGCTGCCGCCCTGCCGGTCTTCGCCGCGACCCCGGCGCACGTCCGGGCCGCCGCTCTGGACCACGTGTCCAAGCGCCTGGCCGAGCGCACCGAGGAGATCGCCCAGCTGATCACCGCCGAGAACGGCAAGCCGATCAAGTGGGCGCGTGGCGAGGTCGGCCGTGCCGTCTCGGTGTTCCGCTGGGCCGCCGAGGAGGCCCGCCGCACCAACGGCGAGACCATGCGGCTGGACACCGACCCGGGCGGCGTGGGCCGTTTCGCGCTGATCCGCCGCTTCCCGCGCGGTGTGGTGCTGGGCATCGCCCCGTTCAACTTCCCGCTGAACCTGGTCGCCCACAAGGTCGCCCCGGCGATCGCCGTCGGCGCCCCGATCATCCTCAAGCCGGCCCCGGCCACCCCGCTCTCCGCTCTGGTGCTGGGCGAGATCCTGGCCGAGACCGACCTGCCGGCGGGCTCCTGGAGCGTGCTGCCGGTGGCGAACGAGAAGATGCCCGCGCTGGTCCAGGACAAGCGCCTGCCGGTCATCTCGTTCACCGGTTCCGACAAGGTCGGTTACCAGATCATGGACTCGGTGCCGCGCAAGCACGTCACCCTGGAGCTCGGCGGCAACGCGGCCGCGGTCGTCCTCGCAGACTGGTCCTCCGAGGCCGACCTGGACTGGGCGGCCACCCGGATCGCGATGTTCTCCAACTACCAGGGCGGCCAGTCCTGCATCTCGGTGCAGCGCGTGATCGCCGACGCCTCGGTCTACGACGCGCTGGTGGAGAAGGTCGTCGCCAAGGTCCAGGCGCAGGTCACCGGTGACCCGAAGGACGACGCCGTCGACGTCGGCCCGCTGGTGGACGAGAACGCCGCCAAGCGCGTCGAGTCCTGGGTCGAGGACGCCGTCGCCAAGGGCGCCAAGGTCCTCACCGGCGGTACCCGCGAGGGTGCGACCTACGCCCCGACCGTGCTGGCCGAGCTGCCCGAGGACGCGATCCTGGCCCGTGCCGAGGTCTTCGGCCCGGTGCTCTCGCTGCACAAGGTGGACGGCGTGGACGAGGCCTTCGCGGCCGTCAACGACTCCGCGTTCGGTCTCCAGGCGGGCGTCTTCACCCGTGACCTGCAGAACGCCTTCCGGGCCCAGCGCGAGCTGGAGGTCGGCGGCGTGGTCATCGGCGACGCGCCCTCCTTCCGCGCCGACCAGATGCCGTACGGCGGCGTGAAGGACTCCGGCGTCGGCCGTGAGGGCGTCAAGTACGCGATGGACGACTTCACCTACGAGAAGGTCATGGTCCTCACCGGCCTCGACCTCTGAGCCGTACGCCGACAGCCCGTCACCACACCGTGGTGGCGGGCTGTCGGCGTACCCGGGGCCCAGGGCCGACAGGTGGGGGCGAGCACGGGGGCCGAGAGGCCACAATGGAGCGCATGAACTCGCTCGCCCACCCGCAGCTGCACTTCACGCCCGCCCAGCAGGACCCTGACGGTCCCCGGGAGCTGGTGATCCTCGGTTCCACCGGGTCGATCGGCACCCAGGCCATCGACGTGGTGCTGCGCAACCCCGACCGGTTCAGGGTGGTCGCCCTCTCGGCGGCCGGGGGGCGGGTGGAGCTGCTCGCCGAGCAGGCGCTGCGGCTCGGTGTGCACACCGTGGCCGTCGCCCGCCAGGACGCGGTGTCCGCGCTGCGCGAGGCGCTGGCCGCCAAGGCGGCGGGCCGCCCGCTGCCGCAGATCCTGGCCGGGCCCGACGCGGCCACCGAGGTCGCCGCCGTCGAGTGCCACTCGGTGCTGAACGGGATCACCGGGTCGATCGGTCTGCGTCCCACCCTGGCCGCGCTGCGGGCCGGACGGGTGCTGGTGCTGGCCAACAAGGAGTCGCTGATCGTCGGCGGCCCGCTGGTCAAGGCGCTGGCCAAGCCGGGCCAGATCGTGCCGGTGGACTCCGAGCACACCGCGATCTTCCAGGCGCTGGCCGGCGGCAGCCGGGCGGAGGTGCGAAAGCTGGTGGTCACCGCGAGCGGCGGCCCGTTCCGGGGCCGGACCCGCGAGCAGCTCGCCGCCGTCACGCCGAAGGACGCGCTGGCCCACCCGACCTGGGCGATGGGACCGGTGATCACCGTCAACTCGGCCACCCTGGTCAACAAGGGCCTTGAGGTGATCGAGGCGCACCTGCTGTACGACGTCCCGTTCGACCGGATCGAGGTCGTGGTCCATCCGCAGTCCATCGTGCACTCGATGGTGGAGTTCACGGACGGCTCAACGCTGGCCCAGGCCAGCCCGCCGGACATGCGGATGCCGATCTCGCTGGGCCTCGGCTGGCCGGACCGGGTCCCGGACGCCGCCCCGGGGTGCGACTGGACCAAGGCCGCCACTTGGGAGTTCTTCCCGCTCGACAACGAGGCGTTCCCGGCGGTGGAGCTCGCACGCGAGGTGGGTACGCTCGGCGGGACGGCACCGGCCGTCTTCAACGCCGCCAACGAGGAGTGCGTCGAGGCCTTCCTGAACGGCCGCCTCGCCTTCACCGGAATCGTGGACACCGTGGCCAAGGTGGTCGCCGAGCACGGCACCCCCACCGCGGGAACTTCGCTCACGGTCGAGGACGTCCTCCACGCGGAGGACTGGGCCCGCGCCCGGGCCACCGAGCTGGCGGCAGGCTGAACACGACGTACGGCGGGCGGAGCGGCATGACGGAGGACGAGCAGTGACAACAGCGTTGATGTGGGTGCTAGGCATTCTGCTCTTCCTGGTCGGGTTGCTCTTCTCGATCGCCTGGCACGAGCTGGGCCACCTCTCCACGGCCAAGCTCTTCCGGATCCGGGTGCCGCAGTACATGGTCGGCTTCGGGCGGACCGTCTGGTCGCGCCGCAAGGGCGAGACCGAGTACGGCATCAAGGCGATCCCGCTCGGCGGGTACATCCGGATGATCGGGATGTTCCCGCCGGGAGCGGACGGGCGGATAACCCAGCGCAGCAGCTCGCCGTGGCGCTCGATGATCGAGGACGCCCGGGAGGCCTCCTACGAGGAGCTCCAGCCCGGTGACGAGGACCGGCTGTTCTACACCCGCAAGCCCTGGCAGCGGGTGATCGTGATGTTCGCCGGTCCGTTCATGAACCTGATCCTCTCGTTCGTGCTGTACCTCGGCCTGTTCATGGGCCTCGGCTCGCAGATGCCGGTCCCGACCATCGGCACCGTCAGCGAGTGCGTGGTGCCGACCGGGTCGGCCACCGACACCTGCCCGAAGGACGCCCCGAAGTCCCCGGCCAACGCGGCCGGGCTCAGGCCGGGCGACACCGTGCTCGCCTTCAACGGCGACCGGATCAGCACCTACAAGCAGCTCCAGGCCGACATCCGCAAGTCCCCCGGCCGGACCGTGACCATCCTGGTCGAGCGCAAGGGCGAGCAGGTCCCGCTGACCGCCGCGATCACCAGCAACACCGTCAATCCGGTCGACGCGGACGGCAACGCGGTCAAGGGCGCCCCCGTCCAGGCCGGCTTCCTCGGCTTCTCGCCGGCCATCGGCGTGGTGCACCTGAGCCTGGGCCAGAGCATCGACCAGATGACCACCATGGCCAGGCACGGCATCTCCTCGCTGGTCGAGCTGCCCGGCAAGATCCCCGGCCTGTGGCACGCCATCGTCGGCCACGACCCGCGCCCGGTGGACTCCCCGATGGGCATGGTCGGCGCCGCCCGGCTCGGCGGCGACGTCTTCGCGATGGACCTCCCGGCCACCCAGCAGCTCTCCTTCATGCTCCAGCTGCTCGCCGGGATCAACCTCTCGCTCTTCCTGTTCAACATGCTGCCGCTGCTCCCGCTGGACGGCGGCCACATCGCCGGGGCGCTGTGGGAGTCGCTGCGCCGCCGGGTCGCCGGAGTGTTCCGCCGTCCCGACCCGGGCCCGTTCGACGTGGCCAAGCTGATGCCGGTCGCGTACGTGGTCGCGGGTATCTTCATCTGCTTCACGGCACTGGTGGCGGTGGCCGACCTCGTCAACCCCGTCAAGCTCAACTAGCCCCGCCCGACCGGGCAGATGTGCCCGGGGCAGGGGCCGTGGCGTACCGTGGGTGGCCGGGTGTGTGCTTGTCCGCACACCCGGCCCGGCCACATGCACGGTCGGCCGACCACACCTCCACCCCTTGGGAACCCTGCGCACATGACCGCGATCTCGCTCGGTATTCCGTCCCTGCCGCTCAAGCCGCTCGCCAAGCGCCGGTACTCCCGGCAGATCATGGTGGGCAACGTGCCGGTCGGTGGCGACGCCCCGGTCTCGGTGCAGTCGATGACCACCACCGTCACCTCCGACATCAACGCGACGCTGCAGCAGATCGCGCAGCTCACCGCCTCGGGCTGCCAGATCGTCCGCGTCGCGGTGCCCTCGCAGGACGACGCCGACGCGCTGCCGATCATCGCCAAGAAGTCGCAGATCCCGGTGATCGCCGACATCCACTTCCAGCCGAAGTACGTCTTCGCGGCGATCGACGCCGGCTGCGCCGCGGTGCGGGTCAACCCGGGCAACATCAAGGCCTTCGACGACAAGGTCGGCGAGATCGCCAAGGCCGCCAAGGACGCCGGGATCCCGATCCGGATCGGCGTCAACGCCGGTTCGCTGGACAAGCGCCTGATGGAGAAGTACGGCCGGGCCACCCCCGAGGCGCTGGTCGAGTCCGCGCTCTGGGAGTGCTCGCTCTTCGAGGAGCACGACTTCCGGGACATCAAGATCTCGGTCAAGCACAACGACCCGGTCGTGATGATCAACGCCTACCGCCAGCTCGCCGCCGCCTGCGACTACCCGCTGCACCTCGGTGTGACCGAGGCCGGACCGGCCTTCCAGGGCACCATCAAGTCGGCCGTCGCCTTCGGCGCGCTGCTGGCCGAGGGCATCGGCGACACCATCCGGGTCTCGCTCTCCGCGCCGCCGGCCGAGGAGATCAAGGTCGGCAACCAGATCCTGGAGTCGCTGGGTCTGCGTGAGCGCGGCCTGGAGATCGTCTCCTGCCCGTCCTGCGGCCGCGCCCAGGTGGACGTCTACAAGCTGGCCGAGGAGGTCACCGCCGGGCTCGAGGGCATGGAGGTGCCGCTGCGCGTCGCCGTCATGGGCTGCGTCGTCAACGGCCCCGGTGAGGCCCGCGAGGCCGACCTCGGGGTCGCCTCCGGCAACGGCAAGGGCCAGATCTTCGTGAAGGGCGAGGTCATCAAGACCGTCCCCGAGTCGAAGATCGTCGAGACGCTGATCGAGGAGGCCCTGAAGCTGGCCGAGCAGATGCAGCAGGACGGCGTCGCGGCCGGCAGCCCCACCGTGGTCGCCGGCGAGTGACCTCGGCGTGCCGATGCGGGGTCGTCCGTCCACGGACGGCCCCGCGGCATGCTTCCGGGGGCCGGCGGAGTAGGGTGCCCGGAGTCCGACGTCCCGGGCGGTGCACGCTCGCTCGTGGCGACGGGATCGGCCGGACCGGGCTGGGCGAGTTCGATTGGTGAGGTGGCTGTGCTCGATCGTGGTGTGATGCTTCCCGGGCCCTTCCAGGTTGCCCGCGCCCTTGCCGCCACCCGGATCCTGGACACCGCGGATCTCGACGCCGCCCTGGAGATCCTGCACCGCGACCCGGTCGCCAACGCCTTCGTCGCCACCCGGGTCGAGGCCGTCGGGCTCGACCCCTGGCGGCTCGGCGGTGAGATGTGGGGCTGGTTCGACCAGGACGGCCGGCTCAGGTCGCTCTGCTACGCCGGGGCCAACCTGGTCCTGGTCAACGCGGGGCCCGACGCGGTCCGCGCCTTCGCCGAACGGGCCCGCCGGCAGGGCCGCCGCTGCTCCTCGATCGTCGGCCCCGCCGAACCCACCGCCGCCCTCTGGGCGTTGCTGGAGCGCAGCTGGGGAACGCCGCGCGAGGTCCGCGCCCACCAGCCGCTGCTCGCCACCACCGAGCCCGCCGCCGAGGTGGTGCCCGACCCGCTGGTCCGCCGGGTCGGGAAGCACGAGATCGAGGCGCTGATGCCCGCCTGCGTGGCGATGTTCACCGAGGAGGTCGGCATCTCACCGCTGGCCGGCGACGGCGGCCTGCTCTACCAGGCCCGGGTCGCCGAACTGGTCGCCTCGGGGCGGTCGTTCGCCCGCTTCTCGGAGGACGGCGAGGTGGTCTTCAAGGCCGAGGTCGGTGCCGTCACGGCCGGTGCCTGCCAGATCCAGGGCGTCTGGGTGGCGCCCGAACACCGCGGGAAGCGGCTCTCCGAGTCGGGCATGGCAGCCGTCCTGGGCGTCGCGCTGCGCGAGGTCGCACCCGTGGTCTCGCTGTACGTCAACGACTACAACGTCCGGGCCAGGGCGGCCTACCACCGGGTCGGCTTCCGCGAGGTCGGCGCCTTCATGAGCGTCCTGTTCTGACCGGACGACCTGTCCTGAGCAGGCCACCGTGTGCGGCTTGTAGTAGTAACGTCCCGGTCATGGAGCAGTTGACCGAGGTGATGATCGAGGCCATCGACCTGGCGGCCTGGGCGCCGTACGCACTGGACGTACAGGCGGTCGCCTTCGGGCTGCGGCCCGAGGAGGTGGCGGTCCGGCTGCAGATCGTCGCACGGCACGCCCAGCAGCCCGGGGTGATCGCCCTGGGCGCGCTCAGCGGAGGTCGGCTGGTCGGCTTCGGCTACGGCATGCCCAACCTGCGCGAGCACTGGTGGAGCACGGTGATCGAGCCCTACCTGGCCGCGCGCGGGCACGAGCACTGGCTGGACGGCGTGTTCGCCGTGACCGAGCTGCACGTCCTGCCCGAGTTCCAGGGCTGCGGCATCGGCAGCTCACTGATCCGCACCCTGTGCGAACGCTCCGGACTGCCGCGCAGCATCCTCTCGGCGATCGACGCGGAGACCCCCGCCCGGCGGCTCTACCGCTCGCTCGGCTACCAGGACCTGGCCCGGCAGGTGCTCTTCCCGAACACCGTCCGCCCGTACGCGGTGATGGGCGCACCGCTGCCGCTGCTGACGCGGGATCAGAGCCAGGCGGCGAACTCCAGATAGAGCTCCGCGCTCGCACTGTCGCCGGACTCCAGGCTGCGCAGCCCGGCCGCGACGGTGCGGAACAGGGTCCAGCCACGCAGCCGTTCGTGCTCCACCTCGACCGCGTCGGCGAGCTGGTGCAGGCGGCGGCGGGCCGCGCCGCGCGGGCCCGGGGCGCCGGCCAGGGTGTCCATCCGGTCCTGGGCCAGCCAGGCGAGGTCGAAGGCGCGTTCGCCCACCAGCGGCTCGGGGTTGACCGCCAGCCAGGGAGCCCGGTCGGCGGCCAGTACGTTGCCGTGGTGGAAGTCGCCGTGCAGCAGCACGCGTTCGGGCTCGTCGGCGAGCAGCCCGGCGGCCGTCTCCAGCGCCTCGTCGACCAGCGGCCGGGTCTCGGCGGCCTCGGGCAGCTCCCGGCGACGGCGCAGTTCGACCGCACGCTCCCCGACCCGGTCGGCGACCGAGGCGAACGGGTGCCCTTCGGCCGGCGCCACCCACAGCCGCTGGAGCAGACCCGCGGCCTCCAGCATCGCCTTCGCCTCGGCGAGCGAGCGGAGCGGGATGTCGCCGTGCAGCCGCTCCAGCAGCAGCACCCCGGCGGCCGGGTCGGCGTCCAGCAGCAGCACGGCGCTGCGCCCGGCCCAGTGCCGCAGCGCCGCGTGCTCGTACGCCGTGGCCGGGGTGACGGGCTGGGCCTTGAGGACGGCGAGCGAGTCGTCGGGGCGGCGCACGTAGGCGATCAGGCTGAACTGTCCGCCGGGCTCGCCGATCCGCTCCAGGGTGAGGTCCCAGCGGGCGAGGTGCTCGCGGAGGATCTCCGGGAGGGCGGCCAGCCAGGCCGTGCCCGCTGCCCCGGCGGTGGCCCGGACGGTCGCCGCCAGGCGCTCTGGGACGGTGAACTGCCCTGGTACTGGCGACATGCTGGGCCTCTCGCTCCGGTACTTCCCCCTGGGACACTGCCCGCCCATTGTCGGCCATCGGAGCGAAACCGCTGGTCAGGCGCACAGATGGGCCGACTGTCGGGATGTCGGCCGGGCGGCTGCGCGCGCCGGTACGGCTCCGCGGGCTACCCGCTTGCGCTTGCGCTCGGGTCGGCGCCGGGCTCGGGCAGGCCGGGGAGCGCGGAGAGGTCGGCGCCCCAGTGGGTGGCGCTCAGGGCGGTCTCGCGCAGGCTGGTCGCGGCGGTGCCGCGCAGCGCTCCCGTGGTGGCGGCGACGAGGTTGGCGTACACGCCGGTGAGCTGGGTCTCGATGTGGGCGGCGAGCTGTCCTGCGGTGGCGGCGTTGGTGACCTGGAAGGGCAGCCGGTAGCCGGGTGCGGCGGCGGTGGGGGTCGCGCCGCCGGAGCCGAGCAGCCGCTGCCAGTCGTCACGCCGGGCCTGGTGGGCGGCGTACGAGGCGTAGCCGTCCTGGCGCTGCGCCCCGGCGGGGAGCCAGGCGCCGACCACGCCGTAGCCGTAGACGGCGGCGTGTTCGGCGGCCAGGGCGCCTTGCAGCCCGGCGGTGGCGGTGCTCGGCAGCGGCGCCGGGCTGCCGGCGGCCGACGGGGTGGCCGAGGCGGACGGGGCAAGCGAGGCGGCCGAGGCGGACGGTGCGGTGCCGTCCGAGGGCGCCGGGGCGGGGACGGGGACGGTGATCCGGCCGGTGTCGCCGAGCGCGGCCGCGTGCAGGGCGTCCGAGGCCGAGACCGAGGCCAGCAGCTTGGCGAGGGCGGGTGAGGCGGCGTCCAGGTCGGCGAGCCTGGCACCGGCGGCCTGCCGCTCGGCGGCGGCGAGCGCGGCCACCGAGTTCACCGCGGGGCCGGTCGATCGGCTACCGGGCGGGCCGCCCGCGCTCGGCGGGTTCGGCGGGGTGCTCGCGCCGGGGGAGGGGAGGCCGGTGGCGAGGGCGACGCGGTGGACGACCAGGTCGGCCCGGAAGGTCCGCAGCCGGTCCGCCTGTGCGGCGCCGGATCCGGCCAGGACGGCGTCGTAGTCGGCGAGCAGGGTGTCGGTGGTGGCCACCGCGCGGGCCCGCAGCGGCAGGTCGGGGTCGGGCCGGTCCGCGCGGGTGCCGCCGTCGCTGCCGCCACCACCCGTGCAACCGGAGAGGACCAGGGCGCCGGTGAGTGCGCCGAGGCCCAGGAGGGTCCGCCGGGTGGGGGACAGCATCGTCGCGCTCCCGCAAGGTCAGGGGATGGGGGCATGGGAGACGGCGCGCCCCCCGCTGCTGTGAATCATTACAGAGTCACCACGGCCGCCAGCCGTGGTCGTGGCCGCCACGTCAATGTGATGTTCCTCGCAGCCCGGCCGGGCGATGGCCCGGCAACAGGGTGCAGCCGGGGGGTCGTGCCGCTCGGCGGAATCGGCGGTTCCGGGGTTGACCGGATAGGCTTCGCGTTGACTTAAGCACCAACCGACAACAGCAGACGCGGCCGAGGAGTCACCCGGATGAGCACCACCCCCACTGACCGGCTGCGCACGCTGCTCGAACCGCTGGCCGCCGACGCCGGACTGGACCTTGAGGACGTCAAGGTCACCCAGGCGGGCAGCCGCCGCCAGGTGCAGATCGACGTGGACGCCGACGGCGGTGTGGACCTCGACGCGATTGCCGAGTTCAGCCGTCTGGTCGGCCAGGCGCTGGACGACTCCGACGTGATGGGCGACGCCCCGTACCTGCTGGAGGTCGGCTCGCCGGGTGCGGAGCGCCCGCTGACCGCGCCGCGCCACTGGCGCCGGGCCGAGGGCCGGCTGGTCAAGGCCACGCTGGCGGACGGCGGCGAGATCGTCGTCCGCGTCCTGACGGCCGACGAGGACGGCGCGCTGGTCGAGGTGCAGCCGGTCAAGGGCCGCGGCCGGGCCAAGGAGCGCCGTCTGGAGTACACCGAGGTGGCAAAGGCCCGGGTCCAGGTCGAGTTCAACCGCAAGGAAGACGAGAAGCTCCTGGACGAGGCCGAGGACCTTGTGGCGGACGACGCCGACGACGCCTCCGACGACTGACGAGCAGGCTGAACCATGTACGTGATGAGAGAAGAGGAGGCGTAGCCGTGGACATCGACATGAGCGCCCTGCGTGGGCTGGTTACCGAGAAGGGCGTTCCGTTCGACCTGCTGGTCGAGTCGATCGAGTCGGCCCTCCTCATTGCCTACCACCGCACCGAGGGCTCCCGCCGTCGGGCCCGGGTCGAGCTGAACCGCAAGACCGGGCATGTCACCGTGTGGGCCCTGGAGGACCCGGCGGAGCTGGAGGAGGGTGTCGAGCCGAAGGAGTTCGACGACACCCCGAGCGGCTTCGGCCGGATCGCCGCCTCGACCGCCAAGCAGGTCATCCTGCAGCGTCTGCGTGACGCCGCGGACGACCAGACCTTCGGCGAGTACCTTGGCAAGGAGGGCGACATCGTCACCGGTGTCGTCCAGCAGGGCAACGACCCGAAGAACATCCTGGTCGACATCGGCAAGCTGGAGGCCATCCTCCCGCCGCAGGAGCAGGTCCCGGGTGAGGACTACAAGCACGGCACCCGGCTGAAGTGCTACGTGGTGGCCGTGCGCCGCGGCGTGCGCGGTGCCTCGGTGACGCTCTCGCGGACCCACCCCAGCCTGGTGAAGAAGCTCTTCGCGCTGGAGGTCCCGGAGATCGCCGACGGCAGCGTCGAGATCGCCGCGATCGCCCGTGAGGCCGGCCACCGGACCAAGATCGCGGTCTGGTCCCGCAAGCCCGGCCTGAACGCCAAGGGCGCCTGCATCGGCCCGATGGGCAGCCGGGTGCGCAACGTGATGGGCGAGCTGCACGGCGAGAAGATCGACATCGTCGACTGGTCGGAGGACCCGGCCGACATGGTGGCCTCCGCCCTGTCCCCCGCGCGGGTGACGAAGGTGGAGATCGTGGACTACGCCCAGCGCTCCGCCCGGGTGATCGTGCCCGACTACCAGCTGTCGCTGGCGATCGGCAAGGAGGGCCAGAACGCCCGCCTCGCGGCCCGTCTGACCGGCTGGCGGATCGACATCCGACCGGACACCGAGGTGCCGGCCGGGGAATCCCCGACCGAGCAGTAAACGTATCCGCCGTCCCGCTGTGATCGGCGGGGCGGCGCCATGTCCCTCCGGAGGGGTAGACTTGAGCGTGTCTGGCCGGACGCATGTCCGCGCATGCCCGGAACGCACCTGCGTGGGCTGCCGCAAGCGAGCGGCCAAACACGAGCTGTTGCGTGTCGTGGCGGTCGAGGGCGTCTGTGTCCCCGATCCGCGCGGCGCACTGCCGGGGCGGGGTGCACATCTGCACCCCGAGTCGGCCTGCCTCGACCTCGCGGTACGTCGACGGGCGTTTCCCAGGGCCTTCCGGCTCCAGGGTGTGCTCGACACCGACACGCTGCGCGTGTACGTCGGTGAGCGGGTAGGCGAGACCTCGGCGCCCTGAGTTCCTCAGGCGCGGCGAAGCACCACAGCAATGCACAGCGCACGGCACCCAGGTGCCCTGCGCGACACGTCAGGTACCTCGCGAGATGGAAGTAGGTCGAGATTGCGATGAGCACTCGATGAGTACGCGATGAGTACGCCCATGAAGTAGCGACAGTCCGGCGGACACGACCCCGGACACGTAGACAGGAGCGAAGTGGCTAAGGTCCGGGTATACGAACTCGCCAAGGAGCTTGGCTTGGAGAGCAAGGCCGTGATGGCCAAGCTCACCGAGCTCGGTGAGTTCGTCCGTTCGGCGTCCTCGACGATTGAGGCGCCGGTCGTTCGTAAGTTGACTGACGCTTTGGGAGCGACGCCGCCTGCTGGTGGTTCCGCTGCAAAGCCTGGCCCGCGCAAGCCCGCGGCGCCCCAGCCCGCCGGTGCCACCGGCGCGGCCGCACCCAAGCCGGGTGCCCCCACCCCTGGCCCGCGCCCCACGGCGACCCCGGGCCCCCGTCCCACCCCGGCCGCCGCGGCGCCTGCCGCCCCGGCCACCCCCGCCGCGCCCAAGCCGGCCGCTGCGACCCCGGGCCCGCGCCCGGCCGCGCGTCCCGCCGCGCCGGCTCCGGCTGCTCCGGCGGCCGAGTTCTCCTCCCCGGCTCCCGCCGGTGAGGCTCCGGCCCGTCCGGCTGCTCCGGCGCCGCGTCCGGCCGCTGCCGCCCCGTCCTCGGGTGCCCGTCCGGGCCCGCGTCCGGCCGGCCCGCGTCCGGGCAACAACCCCTTCACCTCGGGTGGTGCCACCGGCATGGCCCGTCCCGGCGACCGCCGTTCCGGCGGTGGCCAGGGTGACCGTCCGCGTCCGGCCGGTGCTCCCGGCCAGGGCGAGCGTCCGCGTCCCGGTGGTGACCGTCCGCGTCCGGCCGGTGCTCCCGGCCAGGGCGAGCGTCCGCGTCCCGGTGGTGACCGTCCGCGTCCCGCCGGTGCTCCCGGTGGCGACCGTCCGCGTCCCGGTGGCGACCGTCCGCGTCCCGCCGCCGGTCCCGGTGGCGCGCCGCGTCCGGGTGGTCCGGGTGCCGGTGCACCGCGTCCCGACGGGATGCCCCGTCCGGCCGGTCCGCGTCCGGGTGCCCCCTCCCCGTCCGGCATGCCGCGCCCGAACCCGGGCATGATGCCGCAGCGTCCGGCCGGTCCGGGCCCGCGTCCCGGCCCGGGTGGCCGTGGTCCGGGTGGCCCCGGCGGCCGTCCGGGTGGTCCCGGTGGCGGCGGTGCCCGTCCGGGCTTCGCCGGCCGTCCGGCCGGTCCGGGCTCGCGTCCGGCCGGTGGCGGCTTCGGCGGCCCCCGTCCCGGTGGCGGTGCCCCGGGTGGCGGCGGTGGCTTCGGCCCGCGTCCGGGTGGCTTCGGTGGCCGTCCGGGTGGTCCGGGTGCCCGTGGTGGCACGCAGGGTGCCTTCGGTCGTGGTCCGGGCGGTCGCCCGGCGCGTGGCCGCAAGTCGAAGCGGGCGAAGCGCCAGGAGTACGAGGCCATGCAGGCCCCGTCCGTCGGCGGTGTGATGCTGCCCCGCGGCAACGGCCAGACGGTCCGCCTGTCGCGTGGTGCCTCGCTGATGGACTTCGCGGAGAAGATCAACGCCAACCCGGCCGCGCTCGTCTCGGTGATGTTCAACCTCGGTGAGATGGTCACCGCGACCCAGTCGGTCTCCGACGCGACCCTCGAGCTGCTGGCCGGTGAGATGGGCTTCGTCCTGGAGATCGTCAGCCGGGACGACGAGGACCGCGAGCTGCTGGAGTCGTTCGACATCGACTTCGGTGCCAACGAGGGCGACGAGGACATGCTGGCCCCGCGCCCGCCGGTCGTCACCGTCATGGGTCACGTCGACCACGGTAAGACCCGCCTGCTGGACGCCATCCGCAAGTCCAACGTGGTGGCCGGCGAGGCCGGTGGCATCACCCAGCACATCGGTGCCTACCAGGTCGCCACCATGGTGAACGGCGAAGAGCGTCCGATCACCTTCCTCGACACCCCGGGTCACGAGGCGTTCTCCGCCATGCGTGCCCGTGGTGCCAAGTCCACCGACATCGCGATCCTGGTGGTCGCGGCCAACGACGGTGTCATGCCGCAGACGGTCGAGGCGTTGAACCACGCCAAGGCCGCCGGTGTGCCGATCGTGGTCGCGGTCAACAAGATCGACGTCGAGGGCGCCGACCCGACCAAGGTCCGCGGTCAGCTGACCGAGTTCGGTCTGGTGGCCGAGGAGTACGGCGGCGACACCATGTTCGTCGACATCTCCGCGCGCCAGGGTCTGCACATCGACCAGCTGCTGGAGGCGGTCGTGCTGACCGCCGACGCCTCGCTCGACCTGCGGGCCAACCCGGAGCAGGACGCGCAGGGTATTGCGATCGAGGCCCACCTGGACAAGGGCCGCGGCGCCATGGCGACCGTCCTGGTCCAGCGCGGTACCCTCCGCGTCGGTGACTCGATCGTGGTCGGCGACGCCTACGGTCGCGTCCGCGCCATGCTGGACGAGAACGGCAACCACCTCGAAGAGGCCGGCCCGTCCCGCCCGGTGCTGCTGCTCGGTCTGACCTCGGTGCCCCGCGCCGGCGACAGCTTCATCGTCGTCGAGGAGGACCGCACCGCCCGCCAGATCGCCGAGAAGCGTTCGGCCCGTGACCGCAACGCCGCGTTCGCGCAGCGTCGGGTCCGGATCTCGCTGGAGGACCTGGACAAGGCCATCGCGGCCGGCTCCATCGAGCAGCTCAACCTCATCATCAAGGGTGACGTCTCCGGTTCGGTCGAGGCCCTTGAGGACGCCCTGGTCAAGCTGGACGTCGGCGAGGAGGTCGAGCTCCGGGTCCTGCACCGCGGTGTGGGTGCCATCACCGAGTCCGACGTGGACCTGGCGATGGGCTCGGACGCCATCATCATCGGCTTCAACGTGCGCGCCGAAGGCCGTGCGCGCACCGCGGCCGAGAAGGAAGGCGTGGACGTCCGGTACTACTCGGTCATCTACCAGGCGATCGAGGAGATCGAGTCGGCCCTCAAGGGTCTGCTCAAGCCGGAGTACGAGGAGGTGCGCCTCGGCTCTGCGGAGATCCGCGAGGTGTTCCGTTCCTCCAAGTTCGGCAACATCGCCGGTGTCCTGGTCCGCGAGGGCCTGCTGCGCCGCAACGCCAAGGCCCGCCTCATCCGCGACGGCAAGGTCGTGTCGGAGAACCTCACCATCGAGGGTCTGCGCCGCTTCAAGGACGACGCGACCGAGGTCCGCGAGGGCTTCGAGGCCGGTGTGACGCTCGGGTCGTTCAACGACATCAAGGTCGAGGACATCATCGAGACCTACGAGATGCGCGAGAAGCCGCGCGCCTAAGCGTCGGCTGCCGGGGCCGGTCTGCGGGATGATTATCCCGTCGACCGGCCCCGGTCTCGCTGTGTAGGGTCCTGGTACGCCCCTGTTCAGGGGACCTACGAGGCCTTCAGGTCGGCGAGACCTGCCTTACATGTTCGTGGGAACACTCACCTTCGACCTGCTCCTCGGCGACGTCCACTCGCTCAAGGAGAAGCGCTCGATCGTGCGGCCCATCGTGGCCGAGCTGCAGCGCAGGTACAGCGTGTGCGCAGCGGAAACCGGGAACCAGGATCTGCACCGCAGGGCCGAGATCGGCCTGGCTGTGGTGTCCGGCGAGGCCGGGTACGTCACCGAGATCCTGGACAGCTGTGAGCGGCTCGTCGCCGGCCGCCCCGAGGTGCAGCTGCTCTCCGCCAGGAGGCGCTACCACCATGACGACGATGACTGAGAAGCCGGGTGCGGTGGTGCGGAAGTCACCACCGTCACACCGGCGAGGACCGACAGCGCCCACAAGGCTGGGCGCGGGCAGGTACGTTGGGGCGTGGGCCCCGCCGGGTGGAGCACTGACCCGGGTACCGAGCCCACCGTACGAGGAGGCAACGTGACCGACACCGCAAGGGCGCGCAAGCTCGCCGACCGCATTCAGGTGGTTGTGGCCGAGACCCTGCAACGACGGATCAAGGACCCCCGCCTTGGCTACGTGACCATCACGGACACCCGGGTCACCGGAGACCTGCGCGAGGCCACCGTCTTCTACACGGTCTACGGCGACGAGACCGAGCGCGAGGCGACGGCCGCAGCGCTGGAGAGCGCCAAGGGCGTGCTCCGTTCCGAGGTCGGCAAGCAGACCGGGGTGCGCTTCACCCCGTCGCTGACCTTCGTCGCGGACGCCCTGCCGGACAACGCCCGGAACATCGACGACCTGCTGGACAAGGCGCGGCTCTCCGACGCCGCCGTCCGGACGGCCGCCGCCGGGGCGACGTACGCCGGGGACGCGGAGCCCTACCGGGTGCCGGGCGCCGAGCGCGACGACGAGGACGAGTAACCGTGACACCCGAGCCGGTCACGGCCGGCCAGGGGGCATCTTCCACCGACACGGTGGAGGGTGCCCTCGCGGTGCTTCCGGGGCCTCGCACTGAGTCACCGGGTGCCTCCGGCGGGTCTGCTCCGGCACCCGGCCCCTGCGCGGCCTTCGAGCCGGAGTGGCAGCGGGTGGTCCAGGCGATCCGGCAGGCCGAGACGGTCGACCTGATCTGCCACATCAACCCCGACGGGGACGCGCTCGGCTCCGCGCTGGCCGCCGGGATGGCGCTGCGCGGGCTCGGCCATCGGGTCCGGGTCTCCTTCGGCGACGATCCGCAGGTGATCCCCGAGTCGCTGGCCTTCCTGCCCGGACAGGAGCTGATCGTCCCGGCCGCCGAGGTGCCGGAGGTCCCGGAGCTGGTGGTCTGCCTCGACGTCGCGGCCGAGAGCCGGCTCGGACTGCTGCACGAGAAGGCGTTCGCCGCCCCCGTGCTGATCGTGATCGACCACCACGCCTCCAACCCCGGCTTCGGCACCCACCGCCTGATCGACCCCACCGCCCCGGCCACCGCCGTGCTCGTCGACGAACTGCTGCGCCGCCTCCGGGTACCGCTCGACCAGGACCTCGCCACCTGCCTCTACACCGGGGTCGCCACCGACACCGGCTCCTTCAGGTACCGGGCCACCACCCCGGCCACCCACGAATTCGCCGGGCGGCTGCTGGCCACCGGCATCCGGCACGACCTGATCTCCCGAACCCTGTGGGACACCTCCTCCTTCGGCTACCTCAAGGTGCTCGCCGCCGCGCTCGACCGCGCCGTGTACGAGCCCGAGGCGGCGGGCGGCCTCGGGCTGGTGTGGACCTGGGTGCCATACCAGGACCTCGCGCTGTTCGGCGTGACGATCGAGGAGATCGAGGGCCTGATCGACGTGCTGCGCCGCCCCGCCGAGGCGGAGGTCGCGCTGGTGCTGAAGCAGGACCCGGACGGCACGCTGCGCGGCTCCTGCCGGGCCAAGGGCGCGGTCGACGTCGCCGCGGTCTGCGCCGGACTCGGCGGCGGCGGGCACCAGTTCGCGGCCGGGTTCGCCGCTCGCGAGGAGGTTCCGGTGACCATCGCCCGGTTCCGGGCCGCGCTTGCCGCGGGCCGTTGAGCTCCGGATCCCGACCGTTCCGTACAGACCTGAACCGTTCCGCACAGACCCGTACACACTCGTACAGACCCGCACAGAGAAGAACTGATGAAGCGTAAGGGAACCGGCCCCGACGGCCTGGTCATTGTCGACAAGCCGGAGGGCCTCACCTCGCACGGGGTGGTCGCCAAGATGCGCTGGCTGGCCGGGACCCGGAAGGTCGGGCACGCGGGCACGCTGGACCCGATGGCGACCGGCGTCCTGGTCATCGGTGTCGAGCGGGCCACCCGGCTGCTCGGGCATCTGATGCTCACCGCCAAGACCTACGAGGCGACCATCCGGCTCGGGCAGAACACCATCACCGACGACCGCGAGGGCGACGTCACCTCCTGCGCCGACGCCTCGGGCATCGGGCGGGACCTGATCGACGCCGGGATCGCCAAGCTGACCGGCGAGATCATGCAGGTCCCGTCCAAGGTCAGTGCCATCAAGATCGACGGCAAGCGCTCCTACCACCGGGTCCGGGAGGGCGAGGACTTCGAGATCCCCGCCCGGGCGACCACCGTCCACTCCTTCACCGTGCACGAGCAGCGGGCCGCCGTCGCCGAGGACGGCACCCCCGTGATCGACCTCGACGTCACCGTCGAATGCTCCTCCGGCACCTACATCCGGGCGCTGGCCCGCGACCTCGGCGCCGACCTCGGGGTGGGCGGCCACCTGACCGCGCTGCGCCGCACCAAGGTCGGTCCGTACGGGCTCGACTCCGCGCGCACCCTGGAGCAGCTGGAGGAGCGGCTGGAGGTGCTGCCCATCGCGGAGGCGGCGGACGCCGCCTTCCCGCGCTGGGACATCGACGCCGAGCAGGCCAGGCTGCTCTCCAACGGCATGAAGCTGAAGGCGCCCGGGCTGGGTGTGGACGGGCCGATCGCCGTCTTCGACCCGGAGGGGCGCTTCCTCGCGCTGGTGGAGGAGAAGGGCGGCAGCGCCCGCCCGGTGGCCGTCTTCGTCGGCTGACCCCCGGGGGCGCGGGGGACGACCCGCGCCCCCTTCTCGCGTGCTTCCTCACGCCCCTGCCCCGGAGTGTGCTGCCTGACCGAGGGGTGCCGTGGGCGTCGTTCCCCACGCCCTGCGGTCCCCGCCTGCCGTGCCCCTGCGATCCCCGCCTGCCGCAGCCGGTGAACCCCGGAAACCCCGGGCGCGGCGATCTCACCCGTACGAGCGGGCGCGCGAGGTGAACGCTCGGCGTGCAGGGCGTGGCTGTGGTGCCCGGCCCGCGCCCGGGGGCAGGCTCCCGACGGGCGTGTACGGCGGCTGCGGCGGGCCACCCCGCAGGGCGGGGCCTGTTCGCGGCCCGGCGGGGGAGGCGGGCTGATGGCCGCTGGTGGGTGGTCTGATTCGGCTGACGGATGGCTTCGGACGGCAGCCGATCCGGGGCGGGCACTGCTGCGGATCTGCGGTCCGGACGGGCGGACGCGGGGCCTCGGCTTCGTCGTGGACCTGCACGGCACCGTGGTCACCGCGCACGAGACGGTGGCCGGGCTGGCCCGGCTGGTCCTGCACACCGAGGGCGGGCAGGCGCGGGTGCTCGGCGCCGACTGCATCGAACCGCTCGCTCCGTACGGCCTCGCGCTGGTGCGGACGGAGGCGGTCGGCGGTCTGCCGGTGCCGCCGCTGCCGATCGGCGGCCCCGCCCGGGGCGGGGAACCGGTCGCGGTGCCCTACCTCCGGGACGACGGCGCGGTGGCGACCGGGCAGGGGGGAGTCCTCGGGGCGGGTACGGCGATGTACCCCTGGCGGGACGAGTTCCATCTGATCGCCGGTGCGCTCTGGCTGGACCTGTCGGCGGCCGGGGCGGTGTTCCCGGCCGGTGCGCCGGTGGTGGACGCCGGGACCGGGGCCGTGCTCGGGGTCGTCGCTCCGTCACTGCCGTCCGGGTACGGGGGCGGGGCGGTGGCCGTCCCGCTGGTGCTGCCACGGGCCGGTACGGGGCCCGGAAGCGGGGCGTCCGGGGCGTCCGGGGCGTCCGGGTTCGACGGGGCCGGCTGGGCCGCCTCCGGTGCGGCGGTGGCTGCGGCCGGTGCGCTGGCCGAGGCGGTGGCGCGGAACGCGGCCACCGTGCCCGCGTACGGGCGGGCCCTCAATCTGGCCGGGGTGCTTCAACTGGCTTCCGTGCAGCTGGGATCGGCCGTCGCCGGGCCGGGGCGGATCGCCGACCTGGCCGCCGACCGGGTGGACCGTCCGGACGGCCTCACCGGTGAGGAGCCGCAGGAGTCGCTCACCGTGCTGGTCGGTGCCCCCGGCAGCGGGCGTACCACCGAGCTGGCCGCCCTGACGGTCCGTCGGGCCGGTGGTCCGCACCCGCTGCCCACGCTCTGGCTGCGCGGCGCCGACCTGCGGCCCGCGGACACGTCGGTGGTGGACGCGGTCGGCCGGGTACTGGCCAGGGCGGCCGGACTGCTCGCCGTCGACCCGCCCGAACCGGGGCGGGCCGCGCGGCTCTGCGCCGAGGCGGGGCGGCCCTTGCTGGTCGTCCTGGACGCCCCGGAGGAGGCCCCGGCGGCCGCCGGGGCCTCCTGGCTGTGCGCGACGTCCGAGTGGCTGAGGACGGCGGCAGCGGGGCTGCTGACGGCCTGCCGGCCGGAGCGGTGGGGCGAGTGGGAGCGGGCGGACGGGTCGGGAGCCGAAGCCGCCCGGGTGCACGGGCTCGGCCCGCTGCCGGAGGAGGCCGCGGAGCGGGCCGCGCGGCGGTACGGGCTGGCGGGCCGGCCGCCGTCGGCGCCGGGTGCGCAGGACGGCACCGAGGTGGCCGAGGCCGCCGGGCCGCTGGGCCGGGCGGGGGCGGCGCACCCGGTGGCGCTGCGGATCGCCGGAGAACTGCAGGCGGCGGGAGTGTGGTGGCACGGTACGGCTCCACGGCGCGGCGAGCTGTTCGAGGGCTTTCTCGACCTCTGCTGCCTGCGGATCGCCCAGCGGCTGGCCGACGGCGGCACGGCAAGGCGGCCGGGAGCGCACCGCAGGGGCGGCCCACGGCCGGGCGCGGCCGAACCCGGCCGGGTGCGGCGGCTGGCGGCGGTGGTCGCCGGGCGGGTGCACGAGGCGGCCCGGCAGATGCTCGGATCGGGGCACGGCGGGCTGTCGGCGGACGCGTTCGAGCTGCTGTTCCCGACCGCCGGCGGCTGGGCCTCGGCGGTGCTCGGCGAGCGGCTCTTCGTCGCGGTGGGAGACGGATACCGGCTGGCCCACGAGGAGCTCGGCGAGTGGCTCCAGGGCCAGCACCTGGACCTGGACGGCGCACTGCGGCTGCTGCTGGAGGAGGACGGCGCCGGCGGGGCGGACGCCGTCGGCGGCGAGGGGAGTGCGGAGTCGGGTGCGTGGGCGGCGGCAGCGGCGGTCCCCGGCTGCGGCCGCCGGGTGCCGAGACACCGCGCCGGGCCCGTGGTGGTCGCGCTGACCCGGATCGGGGAGACCTGGGGCGCCGAGGCGCTGGACCGCTGGCTGCACCGGCTGTGGCGGGCACTGGAGATCTCCCCGGCGGGCAGTGAGCCCGCCTGGTGGGCCGGACACCTGCTCACCGCCGTCCTGCGCTCCGACGCCGACCTCGCAGCCCACCGGTCCCTGCTGGCGCAGCTGGCCGAACGCGGCGAGCGGACCGAGGCGTTCGGGCCCGGCTTCTGGGCGGCCCTGCCGCTGGCCCCCGCCGCCAGACTGGACCTGCTCCGCCGCCTGGTCCGGGCGGACGGCGCCGCGCAGTCCTTCCGCGCCGCGACGGCCGAGGCGCTGGCCGCCGACCCGCATACGGTGATTCCGCTGCTGTGCCGCTGGTTCGAGGACAGCCGCCGTCTTCCGGCCCGCCCCGACTGCACGGTCGCCGACCTGGCCCACGACCTGCTGTACGCCCACCGGAGGCTGGCGCTGGACGACCTGACGGAGTGCCTGGTGGAAACCGGCCATCCCCGGGCCGATGCGCTGCTCTCGCTGCTCGCGGCCGACGAGCCCTCCGCGCTCTGTCGCGCGGTCGACCGCTGGAGCCACGACCCCCGTCCCGAACGGCATGTCGCGGCCGCCGTGCATGCGCTGCGCACCGCGCCGTACGCCACCGGGCCCGGCCCGGAGCTGCTGCGTTTCACCGCCACCGCCCTGCTGGCCCGGGAGGACGAACCCGCCCTGCACGGTGCGGCGTTGGCGTTGCTGGTGCGCGACGGGCGGAGCCGGGGGCGGTATCTGGCGGCGGCGATCGCACGGTACCTGGCGGACGACCCGTTCGTCACCGCCGAGGTGCTGGCGCCTGCGCTGGCCGAGGACCCGGAGCCCGTGCTGGCGGCGTTCCGGCAGCGCCTTACGGCGCCGGGTGCGGCGATGGCCGAGGGCTTGCGGGTGCTCGCCGAGGTGGCGGACCCGGCGGTGGCCCGCCGGGGTCTCGACCTGGCCGCCGAGCTGCTGCACCAGCATCCCGAGCGGGGCGGCCAGATCGCCGACTACCTGGACCGCCTGCTCGCCGGAACATCGGAGCCGCAGGTCGGGGCGGGTCCGCAGGCCGCAGGCGAGGAGGCGGGGGAATACGACGGCGCGCAGCGGGCCGTACGGTCCGGTGCGGCACGGCGGCCCTGGGCGGAGCCGCGGGAGGTGCTGCGGGTGCTGGCACTCGGCACCCGGCCCGCGCCGGTGCGGCGGGTCTTCGCGGTCCGGCTGGCGACGCCGGGGCTGCCGTCGCGCGGTCCGCTGCTGGACGCGCTGCTGACGGGGGAGCGCGACGAGGGCGTCCTGGCGGCGGTGCTGGAGTGCCTGGCCGAGCGCTGCACGGAGCACGAGCCGTACCAGGCAAGGGAGTTGGTCCGCCGGATCGCGGTGAGGACCGCCGAGGCGGATACCGTACTGGTGCGCTGTGCCGGCCGTTCGGCGGCGTTCGCGCGGCTGCTCGCGGAGTGGCCGGCCGCCGAGAACCCGCTGGTCGGCGGTCCGCTGCTGACCCGGATGCGGGCGCTGGTCGCCGCCGGCCGCGACCCGCAGTACGCCGCGGCGGAGTCCGAGCGCGGCGCCCTGCGTCCGCTGCCGCGCGAAGTGGGCCTTCCGGTGCCGAAGCAGACTCGGGCGCATGGCACGCTATAGGGGTTCAGGGTTTGGAACGTAAGAGCGTACAGAGCGTGCGCCAGGTACGGAACGAGGAGCGGTCAGGGTGCAGCGCTGGCGTGGCCTGGAGGAGGTCCCCGCGGACTGGGGGCGCAGCGTCGTCACCATCGGTTCGTTCGACGGTGTGCACCGGGGTCATCAACTGATCATCGGCCGCGCGGTCGAGCGCGCCCGCGAGCTGGGCGTGCGGGCGGTCGCGGTGACCTTCGACCCGCACCCGAGCGAGGTGGTCCGTCCGGGCAGCCACCCGGCGCTGCTGGCGCCGCAGCCGCGCCGGGCGGAGTTGATGGCCGAGCTGGGGGTGGACGCGGTGCTCGTGCTGCCGTTCACGCCGGAGTTCTCCAAGGAGTCGCCGGAGACCTTCGTCCAGCAGGTGCTGGTGGACGCGCTCCGTGCGCGGCTGGTCATCGAGGGCCCGAACTTCCGGTTCGGGCACCGGGCGGCGGGGAACGTCGAGCTGCTCGCGGAGCTCGGCCGGAAGGCCGATTTCGAGGTCGAGGTGGTGGACCTCCAGGTGTGCGGAGCGGCCGGGGACGGGAAGCCCTTCTCGTCGACCCTGGTCCGACGGCTGGTCTCGGAGGGGGACATGACGGGTGCGGCTGAGGTGCTCGGACGGCCGCACCGGGTCGAGGGCGTGGTGGTCCGCGGCGCGCAGCGCGGGCGGGACATGGGCTTCCCGACGGCGAACGTGGAGACGGTGCCGCACAGCGCCGTCCCGGCCGACGGGGTCTACGCGGGCTGGCTGACGGTGCTCGGCGAGCCCGGGGCCCCCGCCTCCGGCCCGGCGGGGCCGGAGGACGGGCGGGGAGTGAGCATGCCCGCCGCGATCTCGGTGGGGACCAACCCCACCTTCGACAACGCCAACCGCACGGTGGAGGCCTACGCGATCGACCGGATCGGCCTGGACCTGTACGGCCTGCACGTGGCGGTGGACTTCCTCGCGTATCTGCGCGGGATGGAGAAGTTCGACTCGATCGAGGCGCTGCTGGAGCGGATGGCCGACGACGTCAAGCGGGCGCGCGAGATGACCGACGTGCGCTGAGCACCGGCCGCGACACGCGGTGGAGCGCAGCGGACCCCGCCGACCTCAGGTCGGCGGGGTCCGGTCGTTCACTGCTGCGGAGGCGGCGGGTAGCCGTACCCCGGCGGGGGCGGGGGCTGCTGGCCGTCCTGCGGCGGCGGGTAGCCGTAGCCGGGGCGCTCGCCGCCCTGCTGGGACCAGTCCTGCTGCGGCGGGGCCGGATACCCGGGCGGCGTCTGGCCCGGCTGGGGAGCCCAGGGAGCGCCGGGTGCGGGCTGCCCCGGGTAGCCGCCGGGCGGTGGCGGCGGGTAGCCGCCCTGCTGCGGGTACGGCTGCTGCTGCGGCTGCTGCTGCGGGTAGCCACCGCCCTGCGCCGGGCCCTGCTGCGGGTACGGCTGCTGCTGGGCCCAGGAGCCCTGGGTGGCCTGCTGGGCACGGGCGATGTCCTCGCCGACCAGGGTGGCCAGCTCGAAGTACGCGTCCCGCACCTTGGGCCGCATCATCGCCAGGTTGACCTCGGCGCCGGCCGCCAGGCTCTCGTCGAACGGCACCACGACCACGCCCCGGCAGCGGGTCTGGAAGTGCGCGACGATGTCCTCGACCTTGATCATCTTGCTGGTCTCGCGCACCCCCGAGACCACCGTGATCGAACGCTGCACCAGGTCGGCGTAGCCGTGCGCGGAGAGCCAGTCCAGCGTGGTCGAGGCGCTGCTGGCACCGTCCACGCTGGGCGTGGAGACGATGATCAGCTGGTCGGCCAGGTCGAGCACCCCGCGCATCGCGCTGTACAGCAGGCCGGTGCCGGAGTCGGTCAGGATGATCGGGTAGTGCTGCCCGAGCACCTGGATGACCTGGCGGTAGTCCGAGTCGTTGAAGGTGGTCGAGACGGCCGGGTCGACGTCGTTCGCCAGGATCTCCAGGCCCGAGTTGAGGTCCTGCGAGGTGAACTGGCGGACGTCCATGTAGCTGCGCAGATGCGGGATCGCCGTCACCAGGTCGCGGATGGTCGCGCCGGTCTGCCGCTTGATCCGGCGGCCGAGCGTACCGGCGTCCGGGTTCGCGTCGATCGCGATCACCTTGTCCTGGCGCTCGCTGGCCAGCGTGGCCCCGAGCGAGGTGGTGGTCGTGGTCTTGCCGACACCGCCCTTGAGGCTGATCACCGCGATCCGGTAGCAGCTCATCACCGGCGTACGGATGATCTCCAGCCGGCGGGCCCGGTCGGCCTGCGCCGCCTTGCCGCCGAACTGGAAGCGCGGCTGCTGCCGCTGCGCCTTGGGCTGTCCGCGCAGCAGGCGGTCGGAGGAGAGTTCGACGGCGGCCGTGTAGCCGAGCGCCGCGCCGTGGGCCATCGGCTGCTGACCGCCGGCCTGTTGGAACGCCGCCGGCGCCTGCGGCGCGGCCTGCTGCGGATAGCCCTGCTGCTGTGGGTACCCGCCGGCCTGCGGCCAGCCGCCCTGCCTGGGGTCCACCGGAGGGGTGGGCGCGGCCGGACCGGGTGCGGCCGGGGGCTGCTGCTGCCACGTGTTGGGGGCCTGCGGGTTCTGGGGTGCCTGGGGCGCCTGCGGTGGTGCGGCCTGCTGCGGGTACGACGGCTGGGCCGGAGCCGGAGCCGGAGCCGGAGCCGGAGCCGGGGCCGGCGCGGGGCCGGGCTGCGGCGCGGTGTCGGCAGCCGGCCAGGCCTGCGGCGGCACCGGCTGCGCGGGCGCGGGCGCGGGGACCGGGGGCGGGACGGGCGCGGCCAGCGGCTGTACCGGGGCAGGCACGGCGGGAGCCTCGGCTGCGGGCGCGGGTACGGCCTGCGGCGGCGCCGCCTCCACCGGAGCGGGTGCGGGGGCAGGAACAGGCGCGGCTACGGGTGCAGGCACGGGGGCGGGGGCGGGCACGGGAGCGTACGCCGCCACGGGCTCGGCCGCGGGTGCCCCGGCAGCCTCGGCGGTCGGCGCGGGAACCACCGGCGGCACGTGCGGGGGTTGCTCGCCGCCGGGGTGCGCGGCAGGCGGTGCAGTGGCTGCCACCGGTGCCGGCGGGACGGCGACCGGAGCCGGCTCGGCCATCGGCACGGGTGCGGGCGGAGGCACGGGCGTCGGTGCAGGAGCCGGGGCGGGTACGGGCGCGGGTGCCGGGGCGGGCGCGGCCGCCTGGGGCTCCGGGCTCTGGGTGTACCAGGACGGCGGCGAGTAGTCAGGGACGTCCGACCAGTCGTCGTCGTCCTCCGCCGCGTTGTCGCCGACGTAGACGCCGTCCCGATCGCTGCTCACTTGGGCTCCCTCGTTTTCGCCGCTGGTTCGCGGTGCCGTCCGGCAACAAGACTAGGACGTGATTCGCGGTCACCTGAAGGCGGTGCCCGAACTCACGCAGGGGTTCACGGGCCTTCACCAGGGCTTCAAGGCGTGATGACAACCGCCTTTGGAGTGAATCTCACCGGCTGTTCACCTCGTCCCCCGTTCCCGGGCCCGGAGGCCGTCGGGCAAGCCGTCAGGGGCGCGGAGCGCTGCCCGGCCGACCGAGTGCACGGTCGACCGGGCAGGGCCTCACGCCCCTGACGGACACCTGCGGCATCCCGGAACTGAGCCGTGCTCAGTCCATCCGGCGAGGGCCGCCCAGCAGCTGGCCCTCCGCCTCGCCGGGGTCGGTCATCACGAACTGCTGCCGCATCCTGGTCGCCCAGAGCGTGATGTTCTCGGGCAGCGTCGGCAGCGACGCCACGTCCTGGTCGCCGAGCGACAGGACCCGCGCGACGACCTCGGCCTCCTGCGGCGAGATCCGCTGGACGCCGACCAGGTCGGCGGCGTTGAGCACGCGGGCGGCGTTCGGGCCCAGGTACGGCAGCAGGGTGAGCGTGGTCTGCCACGGGGTGGCGGACAGCCGGCTGCGCGGCGGCCGGACGCCCAGGTCGCGGACGACCAGCACCGGCGAGGTCACCGAGGCACCCTGCGCGCCGAGCCGCCCGACCTGGTGCACCGTCACACAGGGCTGGCCGCCGCCGGCCGCCTGGGCCAGCGGACCCCATGCCTGCGGACGCCCGCTCTCCACCGCGACCCGGGCGCCGGTGGCGGCCGCCCGCAGCGCGATGATCTGCGCCGTCCACATGCCGCCGACCAGCACCACCTCGTACGGGCTCGGCCGGAACAGGCCCAGCACGGCGGGCTGCCGCTGCGGGTCGACACCGATGACCACACCGTCGTCGCCGACCGGGAAGGACAGCGCGGCGAGGTCCTCGGGGGAGAGCACGTGCCGCTCGCGGCGCGGGCCGCGCAGGCCGAAGCCGGGACGGATCCGCAGGGTGGTCCGGGTGCGGTCGGCCTCCGGTTCGGCGGACTGGGTGGGGTAGGTCTGATAGGCCATCAGGAAGTCCCTCCCAGGGGCAGCGTGGCGAGCAGGCCGGGCGCCTGCTCCTGGTCGAGCCGGGTCAGGCCGACCCCGGCACTCTGTGCGCGGGTCTCCACGAGCCGCCCGACCTGGGCGACCTCGCTCTCGCTGCGCCCGGTCACCCGGACGTGCCCGCTGACGGCGACCGCGCCGCCGGTGCCCCGGCTCGCGGTGAGGCTGAAGGTGCTGGCCAGCGCCGGGGTTCCGGTGACCAGGTTGACCAGGTCGGGGGCGGCGATCCGGCCGGGCGCACCGCCGGGGCGGCTGAGCTGCGGCCACTTGGAGATCCAGTACGTGCTGTGCCAGCGGTCGTCGATCCGCCAGAACTTGCGGCTCTCCTGGGTCCGGCGGCTGCTGCCGCCACCGCCGCCGGTGCCCTGACGGCCCGCCACGGCGATCGGGTTGGCGCAGATCGAGATGGCGAGGGCGGCGATCAGCTCGCGCTCGTCCAGTGCGGTCGCGGTGAACCCGGCCCCGTTGAGCCGTCCGGCCAGCTGGTCGGTGACCCGCTGGAGCGCCTTGCGGGCACCCTCCTCGCCGCCGCCCCGGGCCAGCACGGCGGTGGCCGCCGCCTCCGGGTCGAGCTTGAGCGCGACCCAGGTGAGCCGCAGGCCCGGCGTGCTGAGCCCGTCCGGCAGCTGGTGGTAGGCGCGGGTGGCGAGCGACTGCTCGGGCAGGTGCGGCGCGGGCGCCGGCTGGGTGTGCTGGACCAGCTGGACGGACTCCAGGGGGATGTCGTCCACCTGGAGCGCCGAGCAGATCACGTCCAGCGGCAGCGGCAGGGCCGTACGGGCGGGCCGCAGCGGCTGGTCCTTGGCCTGCACCAGCAGGACGGAGGTCAGGAACGTGCCGTCGCCGACCATGCCGGTCTCGCGCCGGAACGGCCGGCCGCCGCCGAGGTCGGCCTCGGTGGCGTGGGTGTAGGTGCGCAGCGCCGGTTCGACCTCCAGCGCGGGCGCCAGGGCCGGGTCGGTGCCCGGCGGCGGCACGTTGAGCTGGGCCTGCTTGCGGCGGGCGCTGTGCGCCATCCGCACCTGCAGGCCCTCGGGCAGGCTGCGGCCGTTGAGCGGCAGCACGGCGATCACCACCAGCAGCACGGCGGGTACCGCGAACACCCCGGCCATCGCCTTGCTGATGGTCCAGCCGACCGCGACCAGCGCGGCCGCGACCTCGATCAGCACGAGCTGCTGCAACCGCAGCCTGGTGCCGAGCAGGCCGGGACGCGGGTGGATCTTCACCGCGACCGGCGCGGTCGCACCTCCCACCCGGGCCGACGTCGAGCGGCGGGTGCCCCTGCCCCCGTTCCGCCGGCCGCCGTTGCCCCTGCCGTGCGATGTGCTGCGTCGCTCTGGAGCGGTCTGGCTTGGCATCCCCCGCGTGAACCTCTCTGATCAGATTTCACGGCCCGGTTGGCTGGTCGGCAGACCGGACCCGTACCGTACTCACCGTCTGCTGCCGCATCGTAGAGGCTTTGCATCGTAGAGGGTTCGCTGCACCTCGTGCCCGCCGGGTGGCAGACTCGCGCATGGACCAATCGTGCTGACGTACGCACAGGTGCCGGGCCGAGGCTGTCGGGCCAGTCCGGCTGCCGGTCGAACAGGGGAGACGACGAGATGGCATCACGCCGGGACGAGCTGAACGCCTACACCTTCGCGCGCAAGCGCACGGTGGGCGCCTTCCTGCAGCCAGGTGGCGGCGGCAGCGACGAGGACGCCCCGCGTCCGGTGCGTGCGGTGCTGCCGAGCCTGGTGGTGGCGGCCGTCGTGGTGGCGGGTTTCGGGATGTGGGGCGTCATCAAGCCCACCGCACCCAAGGGTTGGGACGACGGCAAGAACATCATCCAGGGCAAGGACTCCACCACCCGCTACGTGGTGCTGGTCGATCCCAAGACCAACGACAAGGTGCTGCACCAGGTCCTCAACATGTCCTCGGCCCGGCTGGTGCTGCCGGCCGGGGCCAAGGTCGTGCCGGTGGTGGACTCCGCACTGGACGCGTACAAGAACCACGGTGCCACCATCGGGATCCCGTACGCCCCGGACCGGCTGCCCCAGGCGGACGACGCGGGGACGCCGAAGCTGTGGTCGGTCTGCGACCGTCCCGGCCAGGGGGAGATCCAGGCGACCGTCAACCAGTCGCTGTTCGTCGCGGCCGACGCCGACGCCAAGACGCTGCACCGGCCCGACCTGGTCCTGGCCCCCGGTCAGTGGCTGTTCGTGCAGGGCCCGCAGGACGGTTCGAAGGACAACGACGACAAGGACCGGCCGGGCAGCGAGTTCCTGGTCGATTCGACGGGCATGAAGCACGCGCTCGGTGACTTCAACACCGACCCGCTCGACCGCCGCGCGATGGAGTCCGCGCTGTTCGGCAGCGATGCCAAGCCGCAGCAGGTCACCAAGGAGTGGCTGGCCACGCTGGGAGACGGAGCGCCCGTCAAGTTCCCCACCATGCCGGGGTCCAACTCCCTCGGTGCGCGGACCTCCGTGAAGCTCTCGCAGACGAGTGAGCAGAAGGTCGGGCGACTGCTGTCGTTCCAGAACAAGACCTTCTATGTGGTCGGGGCACAGAAGCTCTACCAGATCTCCGCTTTCCAGGCCGAACTGATGCGCAACAGCCGGTCGTTGAAGAGTCTCTACGCCGGCACGCCGAAGCTGGCCGAGCTGTCGCCGGCCGACTACGCGGACCTCAAGGACAGCTTCGACACCAGCATGATGGACAGCGACCCCAAGGACATGCCGAAGGAGCAGCCCGCCGAGCACGCGGTGAACAACGGCAAGGCGGCTCGTACGGTGCTCTGCAGCACCTTCGAGGGCTGGGCCGCCGACAAGAGCGTCAAGCGCTCGGTCTGGGCCTACACCGACTATCCGACGCAGGTCAGCAGCGGTTCCGCGAGCGCGCACGTCTCGCCGGGCCACGGCCTGCTCTTCCGGGCGGTGGACGGCAACGGCGGCGTGGACAGCTCGGGCAGCAACTTCCTGATCACCGAGACCGGGCTGCGCTACTCGGTGCCCAGCAACAACGACGGCCCCAGCGGCCAGGGCGCGCCCGCGCCGAGCGCGTCCGCCGACCCGCAGGGCGGTGCCGCGCAGCAGCAGACCAACGAGGCGCAGGCCCGGCTCGGCTTCGACAAGGTGCCGCCGACCCTGGTTCCGCGCTGGTGGTCCGACCTGGTCCCGGCCGGTCCGGTGCTCAGCACCTACGCCGCGCTCCAGGCCCAGAACGCCTGATGCAGATCCGTGACACTGCGTCAGTTGGTGGGTCGGCGCAGTGTCATGGTCTGGTAACTGCCGCACTCCCGGTGTTGGGTGACTTGCGGTTGGCGACTATTGTGCTGGGTGGCATCACACCGTGATGTTTGACGGATGGTCTGTGCCAGGGCCGTCCGTCAGGATGTCTGTCTCATGGGGGACGGTGGACCATGGCTGGTCAGTTCACGACGACCGCTGAAGAAATGACTGCTTTCGCCAACCGGATCGGTGAGGTGAACGGCCAGATCCAGGGCGAGATCAAGCGGCTCAACACGCTGGTCGACGAGATCAAGTCGGGCTGGCAGGGTCAGGCCGCTGCGGCCTACCAGCAGCTGCAGACGCGTTTCAACGAGGACGCGACCGCGCTGAACAAGGTGCTCGACGAGATCAAGCAGGCGATCGAGGCCACGACCAAGGCCTACTCGCAGACCGAGCAGGAGCAGCAGTCGTCGATGAGGGGCTCGTTCTGAGCCACGGCGCCGCAGCCGTAACTCATCGGCCGTTCTGACGGCCGCCACGATTTCACTGAGAGGAAGACACCGTGTCAGACGCGCACATTCTCGTTAATTTCTCCACCATTCAGAACGCCAGCCAGGAGGTCCGTCAGACCGCCTCGCGCATCCAGTCGCAGCTGGAGGAGCTGAAGGCCGGCGTGAGCCGGATCGCCAGCAGCTGGCAGGGCTCGGCGCAGGAGGGCTACCAGGCCCGCCAGCGCGAGTGGGACACCAAGGCCGCTGACCTGCAGCAGGCCCTGGGCCAGATCGCCACCTCGCTGGACAACGCCGCGCAGAGCTACCAGTCGACCGAGCAGCGCAACTCGGCGATCTGGGGCGGAAACTGAGCCGAGGCTCCGTTCACGGGGCACGGCAGTAGCGCACATCGGGGCGGGCGTCCATCCGGGCGCCCGCCCTGGGCCTGTTCCAGGCACCGGCGCGCGGTCCGCCGCGCGCACGACATCGGGTGGATCAGAGGGGAAGACAGGTGTCGTTGGGGACCTACCGCAGGGCTGCCACCGGACTGGTCGCGCTGGGGGTGATCGGCACCATGGCGGGCGCACCCGCGTACGCGGCGCAGCCCGCGTCCGGGCCGGGTGACGGTGCGGCCGTGCACTGGTCGCCGCTGGGGATCGCGGCGGCGGCCGACTGCAGCTTCCCGGCCGCGGACGTGCAGGGCGTGCCGTGGGCGCTCCAGCGGGTGCTGCTCGACCAGCTCTGGGACGGCGGCAAGTCGAGGGGCGCCAACGTCACCGTCGCGGTGATCGACACCGGGGTGGACGACGGCAATCCGCAGCTGCAGGGCCAGGTGCTGGACGGTGGCTCGCTGCTGATGGACCAGTCGACCAAGAAGCTGGTGGACGGCAACGGCAAGGACGACACGGTCGGCCACGGCACCAAGGTGGCGGGGATCATCGCGGCTAAGCCGCTCCCGCAGAAGACGGGCTTCGTCGGACTGGCGCCGGACGCCAAGATCCTCTCGATCCGGCAGAACGACAGCCAGGGCAACGGTGACGTCGGCACTCTGATCGACGCGATCAAGATCGCGATCCAGAAGGGGGCCGGCGTCATCAACATCTCCCAGGACGTCCGGGCGACCGACGACAGCGGCAACTTCGACCGCAAGAGCGACCTCCAGGCCGTGCTGAAGCAGGCCGACGACCAGGGCATCGTCGTGGTCGCGTCGTCGGGCAACGACGGCCGCGAGGGCCCCACGTACCCGGCGGCCTTCGACACCGTGCTGTCGGTCGGCGCCTCGGACCGCAACAACGAGCGGGCCCCGTTCTCGCAGTACGGGGACTTCGTGAAGGTTGCCGCGCCGGGTGTGGAGATGCTCTCCACCGTCCCCAAGGGCGGTCAGTGCGTCGACAACGGCACCAGCTTCTCCTCCCCGTACGTGGCCGGGGTGGCCGCGCTGCTGAAGTCCAAGTACCCGAAGTGGACGGCCGCGCAGATCCGGGCCCGGATCGAGCAGACCGCGCAGCGCACCGAGCGGGGTCCCAACCGGTTCGTCGGCTGGGGTGTGGTCGACCCGGTGAAGGCCGTCCGCAGTGATGCCAAGCCCGAGGACGCTCCGGTGCCCGACGCACCGGTGCAGCTGGACACCACGAAGATCGTCGCGCAGCCGCTCGGCCTCGGGGAGACCCAGGCCCAGCGGGACAGCCGGACCGGCACCTACGTGGTGGGGGCGGGCGCGCTGCTGGTCGCGGGCCTCGCGGGCGGCTCGATCGTGGTCCGGGACCACCGAAGGCGTCGCGGCGAGTCCTGACACAACGGCCGCGGGCCCGGCTCCCCCTCGAAGGGGAGCCGGGCCCGCGGCCGTTCTGTGCTCAGAGCTGCTCGTCCTCCGGGATGGTGATCACCCAGTGGGTGTCCTGGCGGGGGCGGAGGTAGAGGAGCCAGTACAGCGAGGCGGCGACGGTGATGCCGCCGGTCCACAGCAGGGCGGTGACGTCCAGCTGGGTGAGGATGTAGCCGAGCACCACGATCAGCAGGACCGGCAGCACCGGCCAGAGCGGCTGGCGCCAGGCGGGGGCGTCCCGGTGCTGCTTGCGGCGGGAGAACAGGGCGGCGACGGCGACCAGCAGGTAGAGCGCGGCGACCGCGACACCGGTGATGTTGGTCAGCATGGTGTTCGGAACGAAGCAGAGCACCGCGCCGGGGACGCCGACGGCGAGGGTGGAGACCCAGGGGGCGCTGAAGCGGTTCAGGGTGCCGAAGGCCCTGTTGATCGGCGCGGGCCAGGCCTGGTCGCGGCCGGAGGCGAAGAGCACCCGGGAGTTCTGGATGACCATGACGATGCCGGCGTTGATGATGGCCAGCGCGATGCAGAGGCTGATGAAGGTGCCGACCGCGGAGTTGCTCCAGCCGACCACCATGGTGGAGATGTCGCCGCCGGTCAGCGAGGCCAGGTCGGGGGCGCCCATGGTGATGGCGACGACCGGGACCATGATGACCACCACGGAGAGCGCGAGCGTCCACAGCACGGTGCGGGCGACGTTGCGGCGCGGGTTCTCCAGCTCCTCGGAGAGGTAGATCGCGGTGCTGAAGCCCTGGGTGACGAAGAGGGCGGTGCCCATCGCGGCCAGGACGGCGGCCATGCCGACCGGGCTGGTCGCGCCGCCGGTGTCGGCGGTCACGCCGTGCAGCAGGCTGCCCATGCCGCGCTCGGTGTGCGCGAAGCCGAGGAAGGAGACCACGGCGGCGGCGATGACCTCGAGGACCAGGAAGATGCCGGTGATCCAGGCGTTGGCCCGCAGGTCCAGCAGGCCGGCGACGGTGGCGGCCAGCATCACGCCGGCTCCGGCCACCGCCGGGTCGATGTGCACGATCGGGGCGAGGTAGTCGGCCGTGCCGAGGGCGATGACCGAGGGCACGATCATCACCACGATCAGGGACTGGATGAACACCAGCCACCCGGTGAAGCGGCCCGCCAGGGTGCCGACCATCGCGTACTCGCCGCCGGCGCTCGGCACCAGGGTGCCGAGCTCGGAGTAGCAGAACGCCACCGCGACACAGAGGATCGCGCCGATCCCGATGGTCAGCGCGGTCGCGGTGCCCAGGCTGTTGAAGAGGCTCGGCACGATCACGAACAGCGAAGAGGCGGGGGTCACGCAGGAGAGCGTGAGCAGGGTCCCGCCTACGACACCGAGCGAACGGCTCAGCTTCTTCGGCGCCCCGTCGAGGCTGTCCGTCGCCGCAGTGGGGGCTGCGGCGGCTGGCGGGCGAAGCGTGTCGGTCATGAGCGTTCCGATCGGCTCGGTGAGGTCCTGGGGAGGGAGCGCTATCGCCTCCGCTGGCTGGTGTTGGTCCTGGTCGCTCCCGGGAAGCCATGGAACCGTGCCGTATAGATCGCGTCAACGGCCGAACTGCTTCGGAATCCGCAGGTCAGCGTGGGTCGAGCCGAGGATCCGATGGTTGCGGGCGGTGATCGTCGAGCATGTCCTATTTGTTACCTTCGCCATGCCGTATTTGAATCGAAGGTGAACGAAAGATTGCACCCCATGAATCCATGGTCGTCCGTCGCATGGGCTTCTGCTGGCCAGGCACCCCTCCGAGCGCTGCGGCTGTCCGGGCGGACAACGAGAACCGCAGCAAAGTCATACAAGAAACTCGATAACGTTTCAGCACCTGGGACGCACGAGGCCGGGTCCGTACCGGACCCGGCCTCGTGGTGTCACTCGGTGTTACGGCGCAGGCAGCCAGCCGACCTGGATGGTCTGGCCCGCGGCCATCCGGCGGGTGACGTAAACGCCACGGCCCGGCGGCAGCGGCTGCGGCTTGACCGTGCCGAGCAGTGCGCCCTCGTTCTTGTCACCGGAGAGCACCAGGCCCTGCCCGCCCAGCTCGCGCATCCGCTGCATCACCGGCTCGAACAGCGAGCGGCCGGCACCACCGGCGCTGCGCGCGATGATGATGCGCAGACCGATGTCACGGGCGAACGGCAGGAACTCGGCCAGCGGTGCCATCGGGTTGCCGGACTGGGTGGCGACCAGCTCGTAGTCGTCCACGATCACGAACATGTCCTTGCCGCTGTACCAGCTGCGGTTGCGCAGCTGCTCCGGCGTGACGTCCGGTCCGGGCAGACGGCGGGCGCAGGCCCCGCGGAGCATCTCCACGATCGAGGACATGGCGGGCGCTGCCGCCGCGTACTCGACCAGGTACTCCGGCGGCACCACGCCCAGCAGCGAACGGCGGAAGTCGCCGATCACGATGCCGGCCTGGTCCGGGGTGTAGCGCTCGGTGATCTGCTTGATCAGCATCCGCAGCACCGCGGACTTGCCCGACTCGCTCTCACCGAAGACCACGAACAGCGGGTCGCTCTCGAAGTTGAGGAAGACCGGCGCGAGCTCGGTCTCGTCCACACCGATGGCGACACCCAGCTCGGGGTGCTCGAAGCCCTTGGGCAGCGCGTGGCCGTCCAGGACGGCGGGCAGCATGCGC
>NZ_JYJF01000359.1 GCF_000955975.1 Saccharothrix sp. ST-888 | reverse complement strand
ACATCGAGCCCGGGATGATACCGAAGTCGCCCGAACCCGCCTTGATCGCGCACTTACGGGTGACCCGCACGTCGACGCCGTCGTACTGCTCCTCCCCCACGTAGTTGTGGTGTCAGCAACACTGCTAACGTCCGATGAGGCCGAGGCGCGCACGGCGAGCCTCGCGGTTCGGAGCGGAAGTCCCTTGACGATCAAAGCAGCTGAGCAGCCCAGGAAGAAGCTGACCGCCGCCGCGGTCGAGCTCCGGGTCAACAGACTGCGCGGGGTACCTGCCGATGCCCCCAGCCTCGAAGACGCCAGGGCAACCGACAATTCCACCATAGCCCTTCCAGCGTGCGGCACCCAGGTTTCCCGGCCCACCGAGGCCGACCGCAACCCGCCGGTCTCCGTCCTTCTCGAGGGCGGCGGCAGTGGCAGGCCCTCCCACGCCACCTTCCTCGCCAGACCCGCACTCGCCCCGAACGCCCGCAACCGGGCCGAACCA
>NZ_JYJF01000358.1 GCF_000955975.1 Saccharothrix sp. ST-888 | reverse complement strand
GCGGCGCGCGGTGACCGGGCGCCGGTGTCATCGACTGCTCCGGCCGGACATGAGGGTCGGGCGCGGGGCGTGACGCCCGTACTCGCCTGTCACCTGCGCGCCGACCAGCGCCCTCTGGGTGCCCGCCTTGACCGTGACCGGCGCGTACGCCGGCAGCCGATTCTGTGAGGACATGCGGCGCGGTCTCAGGGCGTCTGTACGAGGTGGGCCGTCACCCGGGTCGGCGCGCGAGCACGCGGTCGACCAGATCGTCGATGCAGTCCGGTGTCAGCGGCCCGACGCCGAACAGCATCCGGGCACAGGTCGGCATCAGGACGACGGCCAGCCCATCCGGCAGGTACAGGGGTTCCGCGCCGCGGGCGCGGGCCCGGTCGAGCATGCCCCGGACCCGTTCGGCGCGGGCGGCGGGGCACCGGCCGCGTGCCGCCTCGCCGTCGGGGTCGGCGGCCGGCGCTGTCACGACATCCGCCCGCCGTCCCGGCCGCC
>NZ_JYJF01000357.1 GCF_000955975.1 Saccharothrix sp. ST-888 | reverse complement strand
GATCTACACCTCGGGTTCGACCGGCCGCCCCAAGGGCGTCGTGGTGAGCCATGCGGGCGTGCCGAGCCTGGTGGCGGCGCAGGTCGAGCGGCTCGGACTGGAACCCGGCAGCCGGGTGCTCCAGTTCGCCTCGCCGAGCTTCGACGCGTCCTTCTGGGACCTGTGCAGCGCCCTGCTGACCGGTGCCGCCCTGGTGCTGGCCCCGTCCGAGGCCCCACTGGAGGCCCTGACAGACCGTCGGCTCCGCGTCACCCACGTGACCCTGCCGCCCTCGGCCCTGGCCGCGCTGGACGGTGCCGAACTCGCGGCCGCCACGCTGGTGGTGGCGGGTGAGGCGTGTTCGGCGGAGTTGGTGGCGCGGTGGGCGTCGGGGCGGCGGATGATCAATGCGTACGGTCCGACGGAGACGACGGTGTGCGCGACGATGAGCGATCCGCTGTCTCCGGGGTCGGGTGTGCCGCCGATCGGGCGTCCGATCGCCAACGCG
>NZ_JYJF01000356.1 GCF_000955975.1 Saccharothrix sp. ST-888 | reverse complement strand
GGAGCTGGTGCGTGAGCGGCTGAGCGTCTGGGGCGAGGAGCGGATCTCGGTCGCTGCGGTCAACGGTCCGTCGTCGGTGGTGGTTTCGGGTGAGCCGGCCGCACTGGAGGAGTTGCTGTCCTCGTGTGAGGCGGATGGTGTCCGGGCTCGCCGGGTGCCGGTGGACTACGCCTCGCACTCGGCGCAGGTCGAGTCGATCCGCACCGAACTGCTGGACGTCCTCAAGGACGTCACCCCGCAGGCGGGCCGGGTGCCGCTGCTGTCCACGGTGACGGGCGAGCTGGTCGACGGTTCGGGCATGGACTCGGAGTACTGGTACACCAACCTCCGTACCACCGTGGAGTTCGCCGACGCGACGGCCGAGTTGCTGCGCAACCACGGCATCGGCACCTTCGTCGAGGTCAGTGCGCACCCCGTCCTCGTGATGGCCGTTCAGGAGAGCATCGAAGCAGCCGGCCGCGAGGCGGTCACGGTTGGCACGCTGCGCCGG
>NZ_JYJF01000355.1 GCF_000955975.1 Saccharothrix sp. ST-888 | reverse complement strand
ACCATCTACCAACCGGCGTCTGCCGGTGCCAAGCCCCCACGGAGCATCTCCTGCGCGTCACATTGGATTCACAATCGCACAATCGAGCGATTGTCGAGGCGACCCTAGACGCCCGTGATCGGCGCTTTACTCGGCCTTTGCTGGCGATACGCTGACCTTTCAGGACATCTTGGCCATACGACGCCTGAATCGTTATCAGGAGCCACCGGAAGGCTCGGGCCGAAACTGCCCGGTGCAAGGCTCTGACGTGCAGCGCAAGAGGAAGCACCCATCGCGGGAGCACCCATCCCATGTCCATGCACTCCGCTACGGCCAGGGTTTGACGCGGGGTCGAACAACCGGCCATCCTTCGGCCCCGGCCACCTGCTCACGGTCGGCTATAGCGAGAGAAAATAGGAAATCATGACGAAATCGGGCCAAATACCCGGGTCATCGAGAGCTCGTCACAGGCGCAGCAGACGACTCTCCGGCCTGGGGGCGTTGGGTACCACC
>NZ_JYJF01000354.1 GCF_000955975.1 Saccharothrix sp. ST-888 | reverse complement strand
ACCATCTACCAACCGGCGTCTGCCGGTGCCAAGCCCCCACGGAGCATCTCCTGCGCGTCACATTGGATTCACAATCGCACAATCGAGCGATTGTCGAGGTGACCCTAGATGGCCGCGATCGGCGCTTTACCTGATCTTTGCTGGCGATACGATGATCTTTCAGGACATCTTGGCCATACGACGCCTGAATCGTTATCAGGAACTGCCAGATGGCCTTCAGGCGAAGTTGCGCAGCACAGGCCCTGACGTGCGGCGCAAGAGGAAATGCCCGTCGCGGGCGCACCCACCCCACGTCCACGCACTCTGCTACGGCCAGGGTTTGACGCGGGGTCGAACAACCGGCCATTCTTCGGCCCCGGCCACCTGCTCACGGCCGGCTATAGCGAGAGAAATTAGGAAATCATGACGAAATCGGGCCAAATACCCGGGTCATCGAGAGCTCGTCACAGGCGCAGCAGACGACTCTCCGGCCTGGGGGCGTTGGGTACCACC
>NZ_JYJF01000353.1 GCF_000955975.1 Saccharothrix sp. ST-888 | reverse complement strand
CATCAACTCCTTCGGCGAGCTGGGTGCCACCTCGGACGGCGTGGCCCGCGCTGCGCGCGATCACAAGCGCGCCGTCCGGGACCAGCTGACCGACCTCACACGCGAGCTGGGAGCCGGCGAGCCGTCGGCGAAGGGGGTGATGAATGCGACGCCCAGGGAGCCGTGCCCGGCGACACATCAGTGGAGCCGGTCGAAGCCTGCCGCGAGCCTGCCTTCAGGCGGGGGGGCGTCTAGGTGGATATACTCGGACAGGTCGGGGAGCCAGGTCTCGTCGTGGGGCTGCAGGTACTGCTCCACGAGCTCGGTGTTGGACGGCACGTACTGGTACAGCCGCTTCAGCGACACGCCGGAGGTGGCGCGGAGTTCGTCGATGGCCACGGTCTGGATGCCGCGTTCGTAGAACAGTCGCTTCGCGGCCTCAAGCAACCGCGAGCGGGCCTCTTCGTGATCCACAGCACCTCCAGCTACCACTGAGAACGATGATTCTCTAGACTAGCC
>NZ_JYJF01000352.1 GCF_000955975.1 Saccharothrix sp. ST-888 | reverse complement strand
CCGACGCGGTCGCCAAGTCGCTGGTGGCGTTCGCCAACACGAGCAGCAAGGAGACCGGCGTCCGGCTGGTCCCGCTGGCCGCGGCGGCCGAGCCGGAGGGGCCGTCCTCGCCCTCCGTCCAGCTGGACACCGCGGTCGGTGCCGCCGCCGGGGTCCTGGTCGGCGCACTGGGGATGATGACCCGTCGCCGCCCTGGCACCACGGTGACGGCCGGGGCCCCCGTCCCGCCCGGTCCTCGCACCGACCCCGACCCCGCGCCGGAGTCGGCCCCTGCTGCCAGGTCCTCCGAAGAGCCACGGAAGGCAGGCGTCCGAGCATGACCACGGACCTCACCCGCACCACCCGCCCACCGCACACCCCACCGGGCCGCCCGGGGCGCAGACCGGCCGGTCGGCGCGGGCCGCAGGCGGGACAGGAAGCGGGGAACGGGCGATGACCACCGAGCAGTTGAACGGCGTCGGCCTGCCCGCGCAGGCGGGGGTGCCGAGCTGGCGGGCC
>NZ_JYJF01000351.1 GCF_000955975.1 Saccharothrix sp. ST-888 | reverse complement strand
CTTGGTGTCGAACGCGTAGGTGGGCAGCGGCACCCTGCGCGGCTTGCGGTGTTCGTGCAGCGCGGACCAGCGGACCGGTGCGCCGTTGACCCAGAGCCGCGCCAGCGCCTCCCTGATGGCCACCGCGTCGTGACGCACCGGGCTCGTCGAGGACACCACGATCCGGCCGATCGGCTGCTCTCCCAGCACCGCCGCCGCGCCCGGAGCGATCTCCAGCAGCATGGTCTCCGGCTCGTCCCGCAGCAGACCGGTGGTGTCGGCGCCCACGTCCGTTCGGCACCGCTCCGCCCAGTACGACGCGCTCGTGGCCTGCTCGGCGGTGATCCAGTCGCCCGTCTCACCGGACGCGAACCTGATCCGCGGGGCGTTCAGGCGCATCCTCGACAGCACGTCCGCCAGTTCCTCGTGCCTCGACTCGGCACGTAGGCAGGTGATGTGGAGGGCGTCGTCGAGGGTCCAGACGTCGGCGAGGGTGGCGGCGACGAGTTCGCCGAGGCTGTGGCCGATGAGGGCGTGGGGT
>NZ_JYJF01000350.1 GCF_000955975.1 Saccharothrix sp. ST-888 | reverse complement strand
GTCCGTAGCAATGCTGGACTGCCCCCGGCCCGACACCAGCAGGCGTAGCACCGACGTCTGCAGCTCAGTCAGGTCCGCCTCGGCGGGGCCCTCGTGGCCTCGCCAGGCCGAGGCGCGAGTCCAATCCCGCGCGAACACCGGCGCGGTGTCGTGGACGAGTCCGGGGTGATGCAGGTTCAGCGCGCGGACGGCCTGGCGGATTCGGCGCTACTGGTACGGCAGGGTCGTCTCGCCTAGCGGATCGAGCGGCACCCAGGGGGGACCCGTCAGCTCGCCTGTGGCGCTGTCCGGGACGGCAACCACAGCTGGTTCGTCGGCCGTCAGCCTCCCGGGGTCGCAGACGACGTGGAGGCCCGCGGTCGAGCCCGTCTCCGTGTTGCGGGGCATCTGGTCGACCGCGAACGCGTGCGTGATCTCGCGGGTGAGCCCGGTCTCCTCGGCGAGCTCGCGGGCGGCGGCGGTGCCGATGGACGCGCCCGCGTGAGCGGCTCCGCCGAGCAGCTGCCACCCCGCCCTGTAGGT
>NZ_JYJF01000036.1 GCF_000955975.1 Saccharothrix sp. ST-888 | reverse complement strand
GCCGCGTTCTGCTCGCTATCCGGCACGTCCCACTCCACCCCGTCGATCGCCACCAGGCGCCACGGCCCGAGGAACGCGCCCGGCGTGAGCAGGTCCGCGGCCGGCTCGGCGACCCGCTCGAACACCTCCCGCAGCACCTCCGCCCCCAGCCGCTGCCGGGCCTGGGTGATCCCACCCGTCGTCGGTGGCACCCACCCCACACCCACACTGCCCCAGGAGACCAGGGCCTGCGTCAGCCGGGCCATGACCTCCTCGTAGTCGTCATTACCGAACAGCGCCAGCGCCATCGCGAAGTACACCACCACATGCGGCGGCAGCTTCCCACCCGCCCGCTGGGCCTGCCGCCCGCACACCGCGACCGCCTCATCGACCACGTCGCGCGGCACCGACGCCGCCAGCACCCCGATCGAGACCTGATCCGACAGGCCACCAACTCGCTGACTCACAATCAGCAACGTAGCCCATGCCACAGCTTCGCCCGGCAAGCGCCCATCGACACAAGATCAACTTAAGCTAAGCGGCATTGGGTCAAGGGGTCGCAGGTTCAAATCCTGTCGTCCCGACAGGGGTTCGCCCCATTGTCGCAGGTCAGAGGCCGTTTTCTCCTTCGCGAGGAAGCGGCCTTCGGCGTGTTCCAGGGCCTGCCTCTCACATTGGTCTCACGGTTTTCACGGTCCGGCGGCGGGGCTGGGGACCGCGCGGCGTCGCAAAGTCGGTGACTGTATGCGCTTTTTCTCCTACATGCCGGACTTGGCGATCACCGCAATGGGTTCGATGGTCACTTGCCGTGATCGGCGATTCTGGTTAGAGGGTTCGCACTTGACGTATCCGCCATCGATCAAGTGCGCGCCGGTAGGTCCAGCAGCTTCCCAGGCATCGGGCGAGTTGGGTGGCGATGGGGCGGCAGCGGCTGCCTTCATCGAAGGAGTGCGCGACGTCGAAGGGCAGCACTCCTGGCGCGGCGTCATGTACCTGCTACCTCAAGAGACCACTCCTCGGCGCGTAACCGACGCCCTGGGCTGGGGGTGGGCCAGCGACTGCCCGTAGGCCGACACGGAAAGTGATCCAGAACCAGTGCCGGATATCCTCGGGGTTTCCAGGGAGACCGGGGAGACCCCGGATGAAGGAGACCCGACTGTGAAGCCGCTGGAGGACACCGATCCGCGTCAGTTGGGAGGCTGGCGCATCGTCGCCCGGATCGGCGAGGGCGGCATGGGCATCGTGTACCTCGGTGTGTACCTGGACGACGATCCGCCGCTCGGGCTGTTGGAGTCGATGACGCCGCCGGTGGACCCGTTCTTCGAAGCCCAGATCGGCCGACTGAACCCGCCGCTCCTTACCCCCTGGAATCTGGTCCGGCGTGGTCCGGTTGCCATCAAGACGATCAGCCCCCGATATGCCGGCGATCCTTCGGCACGTGAGCGGTTCAGGAGGGAGGTCGCGGCCTGCGAGAAGTCGCACGACTGGGCAGCTACCGGCAGGGACGCCGCGCACTACCGGCATGAAGGCTTCGACCTCCGTGACGGTACTGCGGTCCTGCCGATGTTCGAGGAAGGCCCGCGGTTCATCCGACCCAATGACGCTCCCCCGATGCCAATTGCTCGCGGCGAGGAGCCGATTCCTTGGTTCGCCATGCAGTACATGCCCGATCCCAGCCTTGCCGAACTGCCTGGGCTGGGTATCGAGCTGGACTGCTGCGACCGCTTCCGCCTCCTTCACTCCGCTGCTCAGGATCTGAGTTGGTTTCACAGCCTGGGCCTCGTGCACCGCGACATCAAGCCTTCGAACGTCGCCTACACCGACAACTACGAAACCATCCTCTTCGACCTCGGCATTGCCCTGGACAGCAATAACGTCCCGCTGACGACAGTGGGCGCGGTGATCGGGACGGTGGCCTTCATGTCGCCCGAGCAGGTTGAGGGCAAGCCTGTGGGGCCGGCCTCGGACCTGTTCTCGCTGGCGTCCACGGTGGTCTGGACGGTGACTCGGAAGAGCCCGTTCTCGGGGACGTCGAGCATGGCGACGATGTACGCCATCTGCACCGCGGAGCCGGATCTGGCCGGCGTGCCCGACGACCTTGCGATGATCCTGCGTCAGTGCCTGGACAAAGCCCCGGAGAAGCGACCCACGGCCGCAAAGCTCGCGGAGGTGACGTACGAAGGTCATCCGTCCGACTGCCCCGGACGGAAGTACAGCACGCCGAGCATCGGCGACATCGAGGACGCTCGATGGAACGAAGCACTCAGGCTCTGCGGCTTGGACTAGCCGGAAGCCCAACCCCCTCCGGCAGCCGGTGATGGCTGGGACTATCACGCCGTGGGAAACACATCTACGACTGCTACGCGGCCACTGGCGACGCACAGGCCTTGGGCGTCTTCGAGGACAGCCGGATCGACTACCCCTTCGGCACGGTCGACCTCAAGGGCGCCGATCCCTACCTGCAGCTCGGAGCCGTCGAGGCGCACCTGACGGGAGTGCCCAAGGAACAGGTGGAAGCCGCCCCACGCTTCTGCGAGCTGCTGAGCGATCCTCAGCACGAGGGCCACTGGCTAGTCTCGCTTACGGACAGCCTTCGCGACGCGCTCGCGGTGGCCACCAGCGGGCGGCTGCAGGAGGTGGCGTCCGTCTGGACGCTCACCGAGAACCGTGCGGGGCAGGACGCGGGGCTGGTGACCGACTTCCTGCGGCGGCTGGCCGACCTCGCCCGCGACGCCAAGCAACGCGGCGTCCGTTCTGACCCTCGTCGTCTGGGCCCAGAGCACCAGTGACCTGCCCACCGTTCTTGTGGTATTAGGTGGTCTGGTAGGAATTCTTGTGGAACAGCGGCGCCCACCCGAATTCCCGCTCTTCTGCTCCATCTGTGGGTCGGTGCGGAGCGCCTGACACAGCACACGCCGTCCCCTGTGCAGATCTTGAGGTGTTGAGGCCCGAGATCGGTCGCGCAGGGAGAACGGCGTGCGGTTCACCACGGTATTGAAGTCGCTGGTCGGATGCGAGCAGGCGGTGCCGGAGGATGCCTGATTCGATGAGGAAGCGCAGGTCATGGTGGTGGCGGTGCGGCCGAGGTCCCGGGCGCGTCGCCGCTGCGGGATCTGCCGCAGCCGCTGTCCGCGGTTCGATGCCGGGGCGGGACGCCGGCGGTGGCGGCACCTGGACGCGGCCGGGCTGCAACTGTTCCCGGAGGCCGACGCCCCGCGTGTGTCGTGCGAGCGGCACGGGGTGGTGGTCGCGGCGGTGCCCTGGGCCCGGCACGACGCCGGGCACACGTACGACTTCGACCAGCAGGTCGCCTGGCTGGCCACCGAGTGCTCCAAGTCGGCCACCGCGCAGTTGATGCGGGTCGCCTGGCGCACCGTCGGCGCGATCCTGGCCCGCTACCAGCGTGATGCGGACGCCGGGATCGACCGCCTCGCCGGGCTGTGACGGATCGGGATCGACGAGATCTCCTACCGCAGGGGCCAGAAGTACATGACCGTGGTCGTCGACCACGACACCCGGCACGTGGTGTGGATGGCGGACGGCCATGGCAAGGACGTCCTGCGCTCGTTCTTCGACGCCCTGGGTGCCGAGCGCGCCCACCGGCTCACGCACATCAGCGCCGACGGCGCGGAGTGGATCGCGGACGTGGTCGCCGAGCGGGCCCCGAACGCCGTGCGCGCGATGGACCCCTTCCACGTGGTCGCCTGGGCCACCGAGGCGCTGGACGAGGAACGCCGCGCGAGCTGGAACCGGGCCCACCGCCAGGCCGCGGACCCGGACCTGGCCCGCAGGCTGAAGCACTCCCGCCACGCGCTGTGGAAGAACCCCGAGGACCTCACCGACCGGCAGACGGCCAAACTCGCCTGGATCGCCGCCAACGACCCGCGCCTGCACCGCGCCTACCTGCTCAAGGAGGGACTGCGCACGATCCACCGAATCGCCAGGACCGAGGGCGTCCACGCCGCAGTCGAGGCGCTGGACCGCTGGCTGTCCTGGGCCAGACGCTGTCGCATCCCCGCCTTCGTCGACCTCGCCCGCAAGGTCCGACGCCACCACGACGCCATCCTGCACGCGATCGTCGAGGCGTTGAGCAACGGGCTGATCGAGGCCACCAACACCAAGACACGCCTGATCATCCGGCGAGGGTTCGGCTTTCGCAGTGCCGAGGCCATCATCGCCCTCGTCATGCTTTGCCTCGGCGGCACCCGGCCTGCCCTGCCCCGCCGCCAACTCGCCTGATCACACCCACAGATCCAGCAGAAGAGCCCGAATTCCTGTCCGGCCTTGACCTTCACGGGCTCCGTGGTAGTGACCGTGTTCGCATCGGTCGTGGCGTCGGTCGTCTGGTTGCCCGTCTCGGTGGTGGTGTTCCAGGTCCCCTCGGCCTCGACCTTGACGACGTCCCAGGCCTCCAGCGATCCGGCGATCTTCCGGCCTTCGGACTTGGTGGTCTTGTCAGCGAGTTGCTTGGTCCACTGCTTGGTCTTCGACCTGCTCTCGGTGAGCTGTTTGACCGTGTCCTCCTTTGCCATCCCCACTTCGCATTCTCGCGGGCGAGCTGCAGGATCAACTTCTTGAGTGCCGACCTGGTTGGCGGTCGTCCGGTGCGGGTGCGCCGCGCGCTGTAGTCCCACTTCGCCGTGACGAGTCTGCGATGCCAGGCCAGCAGAGTGCCGGGCGTGATCGCGAAGACCTCCGCCACCGGGGACGGGGTATCAGGCTGGAGAGCGCGGCCAGCCAGAAGCGGTCGGGGCTCGTAGCGGACTGGGTCGGTGAACTGACGACGCAGTACCGCGTTCTCATGCCGGAGCACGAGCAACTCGGCATCCTTCGCCGTGTCGCGGCGCGGCAGCACCTTGGGGACGGACAGCAGCTCCGGCACCGTAGACGCTGGCCTGCCACCTGGGGTCCTCACCGTGGCCATACGGCTCACGCGGCCCGGCCGGAGCCGACACCGCTCAAGGCCCGGTCTCCCCAGCCGTCAGCGAATTCACCAGCTCTGACGTGTCCTGTCCCACCTGACCGGGGAGGAACACGCCCCCGACTGCGCTCAGAACAGCGCCAGGCCCTCGCTGCTGGTGTCCGGAACGACGGGTCGGAACTGCGCGGGGACGGTGTCATGGCGGCCGGGCCCCGCGGCAGCGGCCACCGGCGGGGCTGTCTCGGCCAGCCAGGTGCGGAATCGGTCGACGGCTTCGCGGTAGGGGACTTGCGCCAGGATGCGGTGCTCCCCGCTGGGACAGTAGTCCACACTCAGGGTGATCATGCAGGAGCCGGGCGCGTTGTGACTGCCCATCCAGGAGGCACGCAGTTCACCGCAAGGCTTGCGCCCGCGGGAGCTGTGGGGGGCGCGGTGGGTCGGGCGCAGCGGTTCGCCGACCAGGAGCGCGGTCAGTGCCGCCAAGTGCGGCAACGGCAGTGTGGTGCGGGCGCGGCAGCCGGGGCAGCGGTGCCAGTGCCGCAGCCAGTCCTCGGCGTGGGCATGGAAGAGGGGCGCGTAGCGGCTGGTCACGTAGACGTCGTTGTTGTAGAGGTAGTTCGGCCGTTCCCGCGTGTTGCAGGACTGGCAGACGGGCGCGCGGACGTAGCCGTGCTCGTGGCAGTGGTCGACAGCGAAGGCCGGTGCTTGTCGGCAGACGGCGCACCTCCACCTGGACACCTCCAGCTTGGCGCGCTTCTTGCTGAGCACCGAGTAGACGTGGCCTTCGAGCTCCCCGTTGTACGGGCGAAGCGTGGTTGTGCGGCAGTCGGGGCAGATCGTCTGCCAGCTGCTGCCGGCTGGGATCCGCCACTGCTCGGGCTGATCCGCCACGGAGCCGCACCTCTGGCAGGTCCGCGCGGCCAGCAACCACCGCTGCTCGGCGTGCTCGGCCGTGTCCAGCACCTTCACCAGCGTGCGAGGTAGCCACCACGTGTCCCCTGCCCCGGCTCCGGTCCGCTCCATCAGAGACCGGTGCCAGTCGATCCCCGCCAGATGCGGCAGATGGTCGCTGCCGCGCAGCAACCGCCCAGGGGTAGCATCGACGCGGGCTCGGGCCCATTCCTGGCCCAGGCGCTGACGCCACCGCAGCGCCGGCCCGTCCCTCTGCCCCGCTTTCAGTGACCCGCGGAAAGGAGCGACACGGACCAGGCCGACCCCGCTCACCGTGACCGCACGCAGCTCCTCGGCCGCCCGGCGCACATCGGCCTCTTGGACATGCCACCGGCCGCCGACTCCCTTCACCGTCGGCACCGCACGTGCGCCAAGCAGCACGTACCCCACCCGCGGATTGGCAGGGAGGCCGGTGAACGCTTGCCCAGCGGCCGGGAACACACTGTCGGCCATCAACTCGGGCCACAAGGCATCAGCGACGGCCAGGGGCAAAAGGTGGCCAGTGCGGCGCGGAGTGGCGCGGTGCGGCATGCCCGGCACGCTATCAGGCACCACGGACACGAAGGTCCGACACTGGTAGTGCTTGCGGCCCTGCGGGCTCGTGAGGTAGCGCGCGATCTCGCGGCCAGCGCCCGCCCAGGCCAGCTCGCTGGCTGGGCGACCCGATGTCGGCGGCGGTTGAACCGTGACCCACTCTGGCCGGTTGAGTTCTGACCCTCGCGTCGTTGGTTGTCTTGGTTAGTTGTTGTCGGTGGTTGTGGTGGAGCTGCGGCCGAGTTCACGGCCGCGCATGCGGTAGGACTCGCCCTTGAGGGAGTGGACCTCGGCGTGGTGGACGAGCCGGTCGATCATGGCGGCGGCGACGGTCTCGTCGCCGAAGACCTCTCCCCACCGGCCGAAGGGCTTGTTCGAGGTGACGATCACACTTGCCCGTTCGTATCTGTTCGATATGAGCTGGAAGAACAGGTTCGCGGCCTCGGCCTCGAACGGGATGTATCCGACCTCGTCGATCACGATCAGTGGGTAGCGGCCGAGCTTGACCAGCTCGTCCTGGAGCCGGCCGCTGTGGTGGGCGGCGGCGAGCCGGTCGACCCACTGGGCGGCGGTGGCGAACGCGACGCGGTGTCCGGCCTGGCAGGCCCGGACCGCGAGCCCGGTCGCGAGATGGGTCTTGCCGGTCCCGGGTGGGCCGAGGAAGACGACGTTCTCCTTGCCCGCGATGAAGTCCAGTGTTCCCAGGTGGGAGAGTTGTTGGCGCGTCAGGCCGCGCAGATGGGTGACGTCCAGTTCTTCGATGGTCTTGATCGCGGGGAAGTGGGCGGCTCGGATGCGGCCCTCGCCGCCGTGGCTGTCGCGGGCGGAGACCTCGCGTTGCAGGCAGGCGACGAGGTATTCGGTGTGGGTCCAGGACTCGGCCTGGGCGCGTTCGGCCAGGCGCTCGGCGGCGTCCAGCAGGGCGGGGGCCTTCATGGCGCGGGCGAGGAAGGCCAGGTCGGAGGCGGTCTGGCGGCCGGTTCGGGCTGTGGAGGCGGCGTCTGCGGCTGCGGGGGCAGTGGTGCGGGCCATCAGGGGTCCTCTTTTCCGGCGCCGCCCTCGATGAGGGTGAACATGCGGTCGTAGGTGCCCAGTTCGCGTTGTTCGACCTCGATTCCCAGGCTGTCGGGGGCAAGGGCCGCTGCTCGGGCGGCGTGCGCGCGGGTGGCCTTGTGGTGCCAGACCTCGCCGCGCAGAACCTGGGCCGCGGCGGCGTGGTCTGGATCGGTGACCGACTGATGCTTGGCCCAGCAGCGGGCGTGCCGGGCGACGACGTCCTCGCCGGCGATGGCAATGACCTCTTCGTTGTCGGCGCGGATCATGACGGTGTGCCCGATCGCGCGGGGGTGGACGGAGTAGTCGTTGGTGTCGACGCGGATGTAGTGGTCGCGGCCGATGCGGGTGTGGAAGCGCCACCAGGCGGGCGGGTCGACGGGCGGGATGGCGAGCATCGCCGCGCGGTCCGCCTCCCACCGGTCGGTGGGCCGGGCGGCGATCGTGCGGTGCTGGCGGCGGTTGGCGATCTGCAGCCAGGCGGTCAGCTGGGTGTTGAAGTCGTCGGGGCCGGTGAACGTGCGGCCGGGCAGGAAGCTGGTCTCCAGGTAGCCGTTGGCGCGCTCGACCAGGCCCTTGGCCTCCGGGTCACGGGGCCGGCAGAGGTGGATCCTGACCGCCAGCAGACCGGCGAACGCGGCGAACTCGCTGGTCAGCCTGCCTCTGCCGACGCCGGTCTCGTTGTCCCAGACCAGCGTCTTGGGGACGGCGCCCCAGGCGGTGAGCAGCCGCCAGTGGCCGTCGATCAGGTCGCCGGTCTGCCGTGAGGGCAGTATCCGGGCGGTGATCACCCGCGAGTAGCCCGACACGATGACCAGCACCGGCGGGCGCCCCGACTGGCCGTAGCCCAGCGGAATGTCCACGGGCGGGAACCACAGGTCACACTGGGCGAGCTCGCCGGGCTGGTAGACGGTCCGCGAGACGGGATCCACCGGCAGATAGGCGGGCCGCAGCTCGCGCACCCGTTCCTTGAGGATCGTGATCCCGCGTTCCCAGCCGATCCGCTCGGCGATGACCGTGGCCGGCATCGTCGGGGTTGCCTTGAGCAGCTCGCGGATCTCGGGCTCGAACGCGTCCACCGCCGAACCCTTCAACGGACGCTGGTAGACCGGCGGCCGATCGCCGTCCAGAGCCCTCTTCACCGTGTTCTTCGAGATGCCCAGGTGCCGGGCGATGGCCCGGATCGGCATGTGCTCGGCCCGGTGCAGCCGACGGATCTCGGCCCAATCCTCCACGGAAATCACCCTCTCCTCCTGACCTCTGAAGATCAGGATGATTAGACGACTGCGAGGTGGGTCCCATTTGATCCGCCGTTCAGCGGTCAGCTTTCACCCGGCGCCGACACCCGACCGAGAAAGGCAGCGTGAAACGGTTCTGGAGCACTACGCGTTCCAGGACGAGGCCAGCCAGGTCAGGTCGGCTTCGGCCTGGCGGCGGGCGGTCTGCTCGCGGGTGAACAACTGCTCGGTCTTGGTCAGCACGAGGGTGTACGGGCGTCCCTGCCGTCTGGTCTGGTGGTGTAGTGGGAGCCCGGCCGAGTCGATCTTGGTGTGCACGTGACGGCGTCCGTCCTTCGCCAGCGGCCATTCGAGGACTCGTCGTGAGCGGGAACCAAGGAACGTCTCCAGGGTGGCGCACAGTTCGCAGCCGCAACCGGTACAGGCGATCGACCAGTCGTCCGCGGCACGCGGTTGTCGTGCGGCGATCGCGCGGAGCCGGTCCGCACAGTCGCGGGCGAGCGCGTCGAGATCCGCCGTGCGCCTGGCGTCCGTCGGCAGTGCCTGCGCCGAACGGCGCAGCATCGGCATCAGGCATTCCAGCACCGTATCCGCCTGGGCGCGCAGCGCGGCCAGGATCTCGGCCCGCTGCTCCTGGTCGGCCGCCTGCAGGATGCGTTGCAGTGGCAGGCCCAGCGCCTCCAGCTGGGAGCGGCGGACCTCGGCCGGCCCGGTCGTGGACGACAGCCGCAGGTCGCCGTCCACCGCGGTCCAGGCCCCGGCGAACAGCAGCCGCGCCACCGCTGTACCCGGGCCGGAGGCCCGCAGCGCCGTGCAAAGATCCGGCAGCCTCTCGGTCCACTCGTACCGGTGGGGCTCGTAGCGGTTCCGCAGGCCGAACCAGCCGTCGACGACTTGGCGCAGCCACGCGGTGCCGTACCGCTCGGCCGCCGCAGCCAGCCCTCCCGCGTGTTCCGGCCCCAGCGCGCCCACCTGGAACGGCTCCAGCAGCATCGCCGCGGTCTCGGCCACTCCCAGGCCCGCGGCCACGTGCAACGCGCAGTCCAGCAGCTCGGGTTGGGCACCGGTGTGCTTCCAGAACGGGGCGAGGGAGTGCGCGGCAGTGCGTGCGCCGTCCGGATCTCCCTGCTCGATGCGGTCGCGCAGTTCCTCCAGGGCCCACCGCGATCCGGCCTCGCCACGTGCGGCGAACGCCCGCTCGCGCGGCCACACGACGACCGCTGCCCTTCTGTACCACCGGTCCAGCGTGTTGCCGTAGTTGCCCATGTAGCCCTCGTACTGGGCCTCATAGGGCGTGAGGTCCGCGCTCGGGGTGCTGGCACAGGCCTCGTAGTCGTGGACGTACAACGAGATCTCCTCGCCGCCGGCGCCGTCCGGGCTGGTCCACCAGTCGAGGGTGGTCTCGTCGTCGATCAGGTCCTGAACGACGTAGTCGTCGGTTGCGGGGCCGTCGTCCTCATCTTCGCCCTCTTCGTCTTCGTCGTGCCCGTAGTAGTCGTCCCAGGGGGCATCATCGGCGGGGTGGGCGTCCCAGGTCTGTTTGACCTCGGCGAGGGCGAGCACCGATTCGCAGCCGGCCTGCCCGGCGGCGGCGCGCAGCAGCGCGGCGCGCTCGGCGTCGGCACCCTTGAGCCGCTCCCAGCTCAGGCCTCGCTGGGTGTACTCGTGGTCGAGCAGATACACCAGCCGGTTCGGCGGGTCGAGGTCCCGTGTCGCGTAGCGCTGCCTGGCGGGCGTGCTGAAGTGCTGGTCCAGGCATTGCGCCAGCTCGGTCAGGGGGCCGGTATCCTGCGCCGAAGTCCCAGGCTTGGCAAGCAGGTTGAAGGTGAGGGTCACCCGGTACCCGGATCGGACCGGGGTGACCTCGTGCCGGCAGTCGGCGTAGAAGGCGACGAGGGTCAGCTCCGTCTTCGAGGCGCGGTAGGTGCTGCGCTGCCCGGCATGCTCGATGACCAGTTCTCCGCCGGTGTGCGCCGAGGGCAGGGAGAGCACCAGCGTGCCCACCATGGCGTCGTCCTTCTCCGAATCCTGATGGGGGAGGAAGAACTGGCCCTTGCCGTACACCAGCAGCGCGTGCGGTTCGGCTCGCAGCCGGGCCGTCGAAGGGAGCCCGAGCTCGTCCCTGAAATGCTCCAGCACGCCATTCAGCAGCATCGGCCAGGAAGGGCCGGCCAGAGTGATCTGATCCGGCGAGATTTGCCAGGTGTCGCGGACGCTGGTGTCGCTCAGCGTTTCCTTGCCCCGGCCGAACAACGCCGGGCGCGCCACCGCGATCAGCTTCTTCGCCTGGGGCGCGCGCAGCGGAAGACTCACCGGCCCGACACCGGCCACCTCGAGCCCGAGACCGTGCGCGGGCGCCTCGAACTGGGCGCTGAAGGCCCCCGCCGGCTTCGACCCGCCGAGCAGCTCAGCCAGCCGCTCCCTCGCGTTCCCCGCCACGTGTTTTCTCCCCGACCTGTCCGGTGTGCCACCCTCAGCCCGAATCTACCGCTCAGAGAGACCGGAGACGGCCGGTCCGCAGGGGCTCCGCCAGGCGAGCCCCCGGTTCCGGGGTGCGGTCAGATCCACAGAGCGCAGGGCTCGCGCACGCGCTCCCCCGAAGCAACGGGGTGCCTTCGTCACCTGATCCAACACCTCACGCGATAGCCGGCCATCCGCGTGCCTTACCCACGTCGCAGGGGCAGCTTCACCACCACGACCACGACCTGGGGCGCGACTACCTACCGCGCCGGGTGCTGGGGATCTGGCGCCGCTGCGCGCTGGTGGACGAGGCATGGGCGGTTCCGGACGGCTCCTACGTGTACGACCTGTATGGCATCGTCACCGCAGGGAACTGGAGTCGACGCGCGATCACCTCGGCCTCGTGGGGTCGGCCCAGTGCGTTGAGTGCCTCGGCCATGCACAGCCACAGGCCGGTCCGGTCGGACTCCCGACCGGCCGCGGCCCTGGCGTCAGCTCCGGCCTCGGCTCGGGTCAGGATCTCCAAGGCCGTGGCCGGCGAGCGGGTGACCAGCTTGCGGGCGTGGCGCGCCACCCATCCGTGCGGCCAGGGGTCCGTGGCCACCGAGGTGGCCTGGGTCACGTGGCCGGCCACCTGGTCGAGTGGTGCATCGGTCAGGTCGAGCGCCTCCGCCATCTGGCGGTGCAGCGCCCCGCGCAGAGCCGTCGGGGTGCTCTCCACGAGCGCCTGCCGGATCAGCTGGTGACGAAACCTGAGCCGCTCTCCGGCCGGGTCCAGCACCGCCCCGGCGAGGGCTTCCTCAAGCACCGGAACGAGGGCGACGAGCGGACGGCGCGACACCGCGGCGAGATCGGCCGGCCGGTAGTCATAGCCGGCGTCCAGAGCGAGACGCGGACGTTCCGGCAGCGGCCCGAGAGTCGGTTCGAGGGTGGTGAAGCGGTCGAGGGTGACGGGGAGCAGGGTATGGTCGCGGGTGTTGGCCGGGGCCGGCTCGGTGACCAGGGGTATGCCTCTCCTGTCGGTCAACTGCGAGCGTTTCAGCCCGAGTTTGGCCCGGTCGACCGGGCTTCTGCCAGCGCATTCACCGCCGGAGGGCGTGCCTCCTGGCTCGCACGGCTGCATGGGTGGATGCATGAGCGTTTGAAGGGGTGAAGCCCGTCCCGCCCCCGTCCACCTGGACACTGGTGGCGGGCGTGACGGCATCGTCGAGGAGGTCGGCGGCGTAGTCGCCACCGCCAAGCCCGGCCAGTTCGTCATCGGCTCGCTCTTCGCCTTGGACAACACCTGCCCCCCAGCTGCCGTAACGGCTACCAGTCCTCCTGTCTGCACCGGGAGCTCGTCAACGGCCGTCAGGCCGAGTACGTCCGCGTCCCACTGGGCGGCGGCCCGCTGGTTGCCACCTCCGAGAAGCCGACGGCCGAGCTGATCCCCGAGCCTGCTCGTGCTCTCGGACGTGATGGGCACCGGCTGGTACGCAGCCCGGGCCGCCGAGGTGAGGCCCGGCTCGCGCACATGGCCTGATCGGTGCGGCCCTACGCTTGAGCAGGCTGGGGAAGAAGCTGCCGGTTCGGGCCTTGGGGATGGCCAGTTCCAGGTCGCCGGCCTGCGTGGTCAGGGTCTCGTTGCGGTGCCTGTTGCTCCAAGTCGTGCGGGCCTCGGTGCGCTCGCCGGGTTCGGCGCCGATGCGGGTGGTGGTCTTGGTCTCGATCAACTCCTGCAGGGCCCGTTGGGCCACGACTCTGATCAACTCGATTCCGTCGGCCGTACGCAGTGAATCCATGAGGCGGAGTAAGTCAGGCCAGGACAAGGTCGTCGCGCAGGACCCGGTGAACTCGTGGTTCTAGTTGAAGAGTTGGGCGATGGTCGGCCCAGGGGCAGGGGTTACTCCAAGACCCCTCCTGCACCACTCCACAGGACGCCATCCTGGAAGGCGCCCGGGGGTTGGTGAACGACCCGGCGGACTCATTCCGGATGGGTGCGGGGGATGAGTGGTGCAGACCGTGTGAGTCGGTCCTGGTCGAGGGTGCTCGGGAAGGTGGGAGGACTCCAGGCCGCTGGGGTGCGTTCACTCGGATGGCCCGTACGCGGAGACGGGCCGACTGGTGTCCTCGACTCTGGAATCCCGGGCGTCGCCTGACGCCTTCGCGCCGAAGGAGTGGCATGGGAATATCCTGGAAGTCGCGCCGCGACTTGAACATCGTTCGTTGGGGTGCGGTATTTCTGGCGGTATCGGGAACCGCCTCCGTCGTGGCGGCCGTAACGGTGCAGGCCGGTGGTCCGAGTGGTGATCCCGGCGGGGAGAAGCCCACCATCGTGCTCGTACACGGTGCCTTCGCCGACGCGTCGAGCTGGAACGGCGTCGTGGAACGGCTCCAGAAGAACGGCTACCGGGTGGCCGCACCGGCCAACCCCCTCCGCGGCATTCCCCAGGACTCGACCTACCTCGCGAGTTTCCTGGAGTCCGTCAAGGGACCGATCGTCCTGGTTGGTCATTCCTATGGCGGAGAGGTGATCTCGCAGGCTGCCGTCGGAAACGACAACGTCAAGGCCCTCGTGTACATCAACGCGATCATGCCCGATGTGGGAGAGTCGTTCTCCAGCCTCTCGGCGGAGTTCGCTCCCCCTGAACTCACCAAGGCTTTGAAGCAGGTGCCCTTCCGCAATGGCGACGGCACTACCGGCACGGACGTGTATGTACAGCCGGACAGACTGCACCAGGTCTTCGCCGCGGACCTGCCCACGAGTCAGGCCAACATTCTGGCAGCCACACAGCGTCCGATCGCGCTGTCGGCGTTCACGGACAAGCTCACCGGCGCCGCATGGCGGAACAAGCCCGTTTTCGCCCTTGTCGGCAAGCAGGACCAGGCGATCAATCCGAGTCTGGAGCGATTCGAAGCGAAGCGGGCGAATGCCCGCAAGACGGTGGAGATCGACTCCTCACACGTGTCCCTCCTCTCCCAGCCGGAGGCGGTCAAAAACCTGATCGTCGACGCCGTCGAGGACTACATGCGGAAATAGCGCCCCCGAACCAGTCCGCGGCGTCAAGACCTCGGCGGCGGGAGGCCAGAGCCGTCTGTGCGAGTCGCTACGCTCACTGAGCTCATCCTCCTGGGCCCGCACCTCCTGCGCCGCCGCGGATTCCAGCCGTTCGCCGTGCCCCTCGCGCGCTGACGGCTGCCGCGCCGGGTGCCGACCGCAACCTCGGACCAGTTGCACCGTACGGCTGCATGCATAGGGCGGTATGTCCGTAATGCCGGCCCTCCGCGCAGGCGGCCGCGGCCCCCCTTGAGTCATCCCCTTTCGGAAGGTGTGCCGCATGTCCACGGAAACCCTTGCCAAGCCCCTGACCGGCCGCGTGGCGGTCGTCACCGGAGCCTCCAGCGGCATCGGAGAGGCCTCGGCCGAACACCTGGCGGGGCTGGGCGCACGCGTCGCCGTTCTGGCGCGGCGCGCGGACCGGCTGAACGAGCTGGTCTCCCGGATCGAGAAGAGCGGCGGCACCGCCCTGGCGATCGCGGTCGACGTGACCGATGCCGCGGCCGTGCGGTCGGCCGCCGGCCGGGTGGCGGCCGAGCTGGGCGGCGCCGACCTGCTGTTCAACAACGCGGGCGTGATGCTGCCCGCCCCGATCGAGGAGCTGGCCACCGACCAGTGGCGGCGTCAGATCGACCTCAACATCACCGGACTGATGAACGTCATCGGCGGGTTCATCCCGCAGTTGGTCAAGGCCGCCGGGGAGCGAGGCGTGGCCGACCTGATCAACACCTCGTCGATCGCGGCGCAGAACATCTTCCCGAACTTCGCCGTGTACTCCGGCACCAAGGCGTACGTCACCCACCTCTCGCGTCATCTGCGGGTCGAGCTGGGCGCCAAGAACGTGCGGGTGTCGGCGCTCGAGCCGGGCATCGTCGCGACCGAGCTGCAGAACCACGTCACCGATGACGGTGCGCTTCAGTGGCTGGAGGGCTCCAAGGAGACGATGGAGTGGCTCACGCCGCAGGACATCGCCGAAACCGTCGGCTTCATCGCCACGCTGCCACCGCGCGTGAATCTCCAGCAGGTCACGGTCATGCCGACCCGCCAGCCCAACTGACCCTCCCGGCACCCCTGCAGGGCCCGCCCGCGGCACGGGCGGGCCCAACAGGGTCCAGCGCCGACGCCAACCGCGCGCCGCCCGGACCTCGCAGAAGTACCCACTCAGCCACAGCGCCCGCGCACGGGGTCGGCTTCGCCCGGGGCCGGGTGGACTTCGCGCTCTACGGCCACGACGGCGCGGCCCGACCCGATCGAGACTGGGGCAAGCTGCGAAACCGCCGCGCCGCCCAGGGCTGGTCCCTGGCGCTCGACTTCGTGGGCGCCGACCCGTCCGTCGCACCGGTGGGCGAGCGGCCGACGGGCACGGTGTTCTCGGTCTACCGCTCCGCCGCGAGCGGTAGCGCTGGCGGGTACAGCGTGGTGGCCTACCAGCCGGTAGCCCCAACCCCGCGTTCAACGATGCCCATCGGTAGAGCGAGCCGAAGCAGGACATCTGGACGTCGAGGCCGCGCCAGCCGTGCTGTTATGCGGCGACCACGCTGAGATCACCCGAATCGGGAACCCGCGAACACTTGTGCTGATCCCAAGTCCCGCAGCGGGTTTGCGGATCACTTCTCAGTCCTGTCCGGCGGGTCCACCTGCACGCGGTGTTGGCTCATGGCGCGGGAGTGGAGCCAGGGGCCGCGCCAACGCGGGTGGCCCGCGAGCAGCTTGTCCGCGCCGGCCGGCCCCCAGGATCCCGACTCGTACGGCTCCACCGGGGGCGGGGTGTCCAGCAGCGGCTGGACGATGCGCCATGTCTCCTCCACGCTGTCCTCCCGGGTGAAGAGGCTGGAATCCCCTGCCATGGCGTCGCCGAGCAGCCGCTCGTACGGCTCCGGTGCCTCCCCGAGCTGCTCGGAGAAGGTCAGCGACAGGTCTACCGTCCGGCATGCCTGGGCCCCGGGCTGCTTTGCCTGCATGATCAGGTCGACACCTGGGTTGGGATCGATCCGCAGGATGAGCTCGTTCGGGTCCGGCGGCGCGCACGTCGGCGCGAACGCGAGCGTGGGGGGCGGCTTGAAGACAGCCCTTATCTCGGTGGCCTGCTCCGGGAGGGCCTTACCGGCCCGGATGAAGATCGGGACGCCCGACCAGCGCCAGTTGTCGATCTCCAACCGCAGCGCGGCGTAGGTTTCGGTCTGCGAGTCCGGGCTCACCCCCGGCACGGCCAGGTACCCGTCGTACTGGCCGCGGACGTAATGCCTCGGGTCCGCCGACGGGATGGCCCGGAACACCTCTACCCGCTTGTCGCGCAGTCCGTCGGCGGCGGTGCTCGGTGGCTCGGCGGCGAACAGCCCGACGAGCTGGAGCAGGTGGTTCTGCACGACGTCGCGGAGCGCCCCGACCGGGTCGTAGAAGCTGCCCCGGTCCTCCACGCCGAAGTCCTCGGCCATGGTGATCTGCACGCACTGGATCCGGTCGCGGTTCCACAGCGGCTCCCAGACGGAGTTGGCGAACCGGAGGAACAGGATGTCCAGGGCCGGTTCCTTGCCGAGGAAGTGGTCGATGCGGAGGATCTGCCGCTCCTCCAGGAGCCTGCTCAGCTGGGCGTTCAGCGCCCGGGCCGACGCCAGGTCGTGGCCGAACGGCTTCTCCACGACGACCCGGGCCCGACCGGTGAGGTTGGCACCGGCCAGGCCCTCGATGACGCGGCCGAACAGCGACGGCGGGATCTCCAGATAGAAGACCGGAGCGTGCCGGGCCTCGATCGCCCGGGCGAGACGGTCATAGGTCCCCGGGTCCCCGAGATCGCCGGAGATCATCGACAGGCGCTCCGCGAACCGCTGGAACACGTCCTCATCGATCGTCTCGCCGGTGTCCTCGATGGCGCGGCGTGCGTGATCCCGTAGGGTCGCGGCGGACCACTCGCGGCGGGCCACGCCGACGATCGGACACCGGAGCAACTGGCGGCGCTCCAGGCGGTACAGGGACCGGAAGGTCATCTTCTTGGCCAGATCTCCGGTGATGCCGAAGATCACCAGGACATCAGCGGCGGTGCTCGCCGGTGCAGTCATGGCACTCCTTGTCGTCGGCCTTGGCAACGTCGGGGTCAAGGCAGGATGAACCGCTCCACCGCGTTGGCGAAGCCCTCATCCTCATTGGTTGTGGTGACACGACGGGCGGCCCGCTGGACCTCATGGCTCGCGTTGCCCATGGCGATACTGAGTCCTGACTGGGCGAACATGAGCACGTCGTTGGGCATGTCGCCGATCGTGGCGATCTCCTCGGCAGGGATCCGGTAGGCCCTGGACAGGTAACGGACCACGCAGCCCTTGTTGGCGTGGGGGTGGGTGATGTCGGCGTAGTAGGGCTGAGACCTGGCCGCCGACACGTGGTCGCCGAACCGCTCGCGGGCCGCTACCACCGCTTTCTGGACCGCGTCGTGGTCATCGCTCACCCCGACGACTTTGGCCACGCCGTCCGAGACCGGGGTGAAGCTGTCGACGGGCGTCGGGTCGAACCGGACCGTCCAGGACTCGCGGGCCACGTGTGGTCCCTGGGCGTCCAGGACCAGCCAGTCCGCGCCCCGGTAGATCCACACGCTCATCCCGTGGGCGGTGAGCAGTTCGATCACCGCCGGCGTCACGTCGTCGGGTATGACCTGCTGCTCGATCACCGACATGTCGGGGCGGGCGAACAGCCCACCGTTGAACGCCGCGATCGGCGTGCTGAGCTCGAGCGGCTCGATGAGCATGGACATGCCGCGCGGCGGGCGGCCGCTGGTGACGGCGAACAGTATCCCGGCCTGCCGCAGGTCCGCGACCGCGCCGATGGCCCGCTCGGTGAGGACCTTGTCCTGGGTGACGAGCGTGCCGTCGACGTCGGCGAGAAGCAATCGGATCGGTAGGGGAGCCATGCTGCCTCCGGGTTGGTCCGGTGAGTCCGGGAACTCCAGCTGGGCGGCGAATCCGCGGACCGTCGCCACGTACCGGGCGGCGATCCGGTCCACCGCTTCGCTGCGCCCCACAGTGCCCGCGATCAAGTCGCGCAGCGGTCGGGCGCGGTAGCCGGGCCGCGACCTCCCGCGGCGGCGCCTGGCCCCGATGCCGACCGATCCTCCTTCCAGTGGTGCTCAAGCCGTCAGGCCCTCGATCGCCACGGGAAGGTGGCGCGGGCCGCGCAGTACGGCGTTGGCGCGGTAGGGTGGCGGGTCCTCGAGCAGCCGGGAGAACTTGACCCGGCGGAACAGTTCGGGCAGAGCGAGCTGTGCTTCGATGCGGGCGAGCGGGGCACCGAAGCAGTAGTGGATGCCGGTGTAGAAGCCCAGGTGCTGGTTGTCCTTGCGGTCGGGATCGAACCGGTCGGGGTCCTTGAAGCGTCTGGGGTCGCGGTTGGCCGCGGCCAGCATGAGCCAGACCGGCGAGCCCTGGGGGATCATGGTGCCGGCGATGTCGATGTCGGCCAGGGCGGTGGTCCACCTGACGAACTGGACCGGGGGCTCGTACCGCAGCACTTCCTCGATGAGCGGGACCGCCAGGTCCGGGTCCTTCTGGAACCGCTCGAGGACGTCTGGGTGGCGCAGCAGCGTGAGGGTGGTATTGGTGATCAGGTTGACGGTGGTCTCGTGGCCGGCGACCAGGAGCAGCACCGCGGTGGCCTCCAGGTCCGCCGGTGTCATGCTGCCTCCGGGACCGGTTTCGGGGGCGAGCGCGCTGAGCATCCCGGGGCCGGGTTGGCGGCGTCTGGTCTCGATCAGGTCGGACAGGTAGGCGCCCAGGTCCCGGCGCGCCCGCTCTGCCTTTCCCGGGACGTTGTCACCGCCGGGGTGGGGATCGAGTTCGGACGTCAGGGCGTCGGCCCAGCCGTGGAAGCGCCGTTCGTCCTCGCGCGGCACGCCCAGGACCTTGCAGATGGCCGTGACGGGGAGGGGGTAGGAGAAGTCCTCGACGATGTCGACCTGCTCCTTGCCATCGAAGGCGTCGAGCAACTCGGTGACGACCTTGGCCAGTTCTCCGCGCAGGCCGTCGAGGAATCTGGGGCTGTGCGGGGGACCGAACGGCCGGTTGATGGTGTTGCGCAGCCGGTCGTGTACAGGCGGGTCGGTGAAGATGAAACTGGGCGGCAGGCCGGTCTCCTCCGCCGGTTGCCCGATGCGGGCGTAGCCGGCTGGACGGTTGCTCGTGTCGTTGCTCAGCCGTGGGTCGTTGGCCAGGCTCCGCACCTCGTAGTAGGTGCTGACCAGGTAGGTGCCGTCGTCCTCCCGCCTGACCGGTGTCTTGCGCAGTTCCGCGTACAGCGGGTACGGATCGGCTCGATTGGCGTAGTCGGCGATCTGCGCGGAGATGCTGCCGAGCGTCATGGTGGCTCCTGAGGGCTCCGGGCGGCACAGGGTCGGTGATCAGGCATGCGACGGAACGAACTCGACACGCCGCTCGCTTGGTGAGTGGCCCGTCAGCGTGACGGTGGGCCCGTGGGTGGGCAGGTGGGGGTCGGGGAACGCCGGGTCGACCGGCTGCGGCGCTTCGGTTCGGCGGTCGACCACGCGGTACTCCGGCGGGAACGGCGCGGCGGCCTCGATCTGCTGCTGGTAGAGCCCCAGACACTCGGCTTCGTCGAAGGACGCTGCGGCGATGACACGGCCGCGGTAGCCGTACACCGCGACGAACCGCTCCTCGGCGAGCGCCCCCTGGGCGACGAGCAGCTGGTCGTCGAGCGAGGGCACACCCACGGACTTGATGTTCACGCCGAACTGGGAGGACCAGAACATCGGCGGTCCGCTTCAGCCGACATGGGGCTCCACACCCTTCGTCGGCTCGTCCGAGTAGTCGACAAGGATGGCCTGGACCGGGCAGGCGGCAGCAGCCTTCGCCACCCGGTCGCGCTGCGCTTCCTCGAAGCGAGGAGAGAACAGCAGCGCCTCATCGCCGTGCAGGGCGAAGACGTCCGGGGCGAGGAAGACGCACTGCGCGAATCCCTGGCACCGGTTGAGATCGGCGACAAGCCTCATCTGGAACCCGCTCCCTGCACGGGGCCGCGGTGCCGAGCCCCGCAGCTGTCTGCGCTCGGTCCGTGTGGTCGGTAGGCATGCCTCACTTTTAGGATCAACCCTCCGCAGAGGTCTCGCAAAGCGAGGGCGGTGCTGGGCGGGCCAGGCGCCTACGGCACTTGCGTGGATGCGTGGAGCTGTCGTTGGCGGCTCCTCACTTGGTCCCGCCGAGGCCGTCAACAACGCGGAGTTGAGTGCGGAGGAACGAGCTGCCGAGATCGCGAGTCACGTGATCGAATCCGGTCGGCTCGGCACGCTTGTGCCAGCGCGCATGAGGCGCATCGACACTGCCATCGCTCGGATCATCCGGGGCACCGGCACTGAGTGGCCGCCGCCTGAGCTCGCGAGCATGGATACCCGGCCGCGGCATGACGAGCCTTACACCGCCAAGGACTTCACGATGAGTGCCGTCTCTACCGTGCTTCTCGGTAGCCAAGAGGACAGATCGAGCCGGCCCAGCCGGTCCGGAGCGGTCGGCACGTCGATCGTGATCGTCCGCCTGCGAGCGCCGCCGCTTCCCGGCCGGAATGAGACCCGGACGGATGGGTGCAAGACTGAGAAGGCGGAGGTGGTGTCATGGCCGACGAGGACGACCGGGCGGCCACCACCGGGGCGGACGAGCGACTGCTGGAACAGCTGCTCGCCGAGGCCAGTGCGATCGTCCCCTACCGTCTGCCCGCACTGGCGGACCGGTGCGCCCGGGCGCTCGGCCTGGACAGCGCCACGATCTACCTCGCCGACCTCCAGCAGCATCTGCTCATCCCCCTCGACGAACAGACCGACCGGCTGCCCGTGGACTCCAGCGAGGCAGGCTGGGCCTACCGCACACTGTCGCCACGGGTCCACGACTCCCGGGACGGCGTGACGGTGTGGCTGCCGATGGTGGACGGCGCGGAGCGCCTCGGCGTGCTGGGCGTGCGGGCCGGCGTCCTGGACGGGGTGCGGCTGCGCCGCTGCCGGATACTGGCTCGGCTGCTGGCCATGGTGGTCACCTCCAAGCGCACCTACAGCGACTGGCTCGTCGCCCGCACCCGCACGCAGTGCATGACGCTGCCCACCGAGATGTTGCGCGCCTTCCTGCCACCGCACAGCGTCGGCCGCACCGGCGCGCTCTCCACCGCCGTGCTGGAACCTGCTTACGCGCTCGGCGGCGACGCCTTCGACCACTCGGTGACCAGGAACATCCTGCACGCGAGCATCTTCGACGCGACGGGCCACGACCTCTCTTCGGGGCTGACCACCGCGATGGTGATGGCCGGCTGCCGCAACGCCCGCCGCTCCCGCGCCGATCTGCCGAGCACGATCGGGACGGTGGACCAGGCGCTCGCCGAGTGGCTCCCCGAACAGTCCTGCACCGGCGTGCTGTGCCGGCTGGACGTGGACACCGGCATGCTGCAGTGGTGCAACTGCGGTCACCCGCCTCCCCTGCTGATCCGCAACGAACGCGTGCTGGAGCACGCCCTGGAGAGCCCCCCTCAGCCGCCGATGGGCCTGCCGTTCCGGCTCGGACCCACCCACCGCGAGGTGCACCAGACGACGCTGGAACCCGGCGACCGGGTGCTGCTGTACACCGACGGCGTCACCGAAGCCCGCGGCGAGGACGGCAAGGCGTTCGGCCTGGATCGGTTCACCGACTTCATCATCCGCTCCTCCGCGGCCGGCCGGCAGCCCTCCGAGGTCCTGCGACTGCTCATCCACGCGATCCTCGAACGCCAGGGCAACGACCTCAGTGACGACGCCACCATCCTGCTCGTCGAATGGCACCCCGACACCCGCAGGTCGCAGGCCGCCTCTCACAACACTCCAGCCGTCCACCCGGCGCGCTTCGGAACACGCGCACCATCCCCTGGCGCGACCACTTCGCCGCCGAGACGGGCGTGATCCGCAAGGAGGTCGACGAGCATGACGAAGAACGATGACCGGCTCTTCCTGATCACCGGCGCGACGGGGAACACCGGGAAGACCACCGTGCAACTGCTCCTGGAACGAGGGCACCGGGTGCGTGCTCTCGTGCACCGGGAGGACGACCGCTCGCGGCAGCTCGCTGCCACAGGCGCCGAAATCGTCGTGGGCGACCTGCTCAACCTCTACGACGTGAGCTCCGCCATGCGAGGAGTGAGCGGAGCTTACTTCTGCTACCCGATCGCCCCGGGCTTGCTCGACGCCACGGTCACGTTCGCGCAGGCGGCCACCGAGGCTGGCGTCCGATCGGTCGTCAACATGTCGCAGATCTCAGCCCGCCGGGAAGCCGTCAGCAACCAAGCGCGCCAGCACTGGCTCGGCGAGCGCCTGCTCGACCGCACGACGATGCTCACCGCGCACCTGCGTCCGACGTTCTTCGCCGAATGGATCAGCTGGTGGTGGGGCCGTCAGGGAGACGAGGGCGTGCTCCGCCTTCCGTTCGGAAGCGGCCGTCACGCTCCCGTGGCCGGGGTTGACCAGGCGTACGTGATCGCCGCCATCCTTGAGAAGCCGGAGCCGCACGATCGCCAGACCTACCCTCTGCACGGCCCGGTTGAGATGGACCACTACGGGATCGCCATGGCGGTCTCGCGAGCACTCGGGATCCCCGTTACGTACGAACCCATCAGCATCGAGGAGTTCGCGGACGGGTTGGCCTCCCTGGGCAAGCCGTCCCACCTGATCCAGCACCTGAGTAATGTCGCCACCGACTACCAGCACGGCATCTTCCAGGGCACGAACAACCTCATCGAGGTCATCGGCAACCGCTCTCCCATGACCGTGGAGGAGTTCGTCATCGACAGGAGGCACGACTTCGATCGCAACGGTTCGAACTTCATGCCCCCAAAATCGAGCTGACCGCCAAAGGGCCCTGAACAGCCAAGTTGGACCTGCCGATCCACCAGTAGTGCTTGGCCAGGTGTGTTTGTTGGCGTGTCCTTGTGCCGGGTAGTGCCGTTGATGTGGTGTGACACCTGGGGAGAGGGGCGTCACGGTCTTCGGGTCACCCGGACGGTCACGCGCGGAAAAGGTACCCGGAGAGTGAGAAATCCCGTTCGTCGCGCGGTGCGCGTCAGTCGGTGAACGCCTTCGCGGCCCGGCCGTCCAGCGGTGGATGCGGGAGGTCCGGCCCGAGGTGGAGAAGACCGTGCGGGAGCAGGGGTCATGGCTGGTCTTCGAGGACGAAGCAGGTCAGAGCCTTCGGCCGCCCAAGGCGAGGACCTGGTCACGCCGCGGGCACACCCCGGTGGTGAAGGTCACCGGCAGGGGCTCCGGACGCATCTCGCCGGCCGCCCTGCTGTGCGCCGGCCCCGGCCCTCGCTCCCGGCTCATCTGCCGGATGCCGGTCCACACCGGCCGCAAGGGCGAGAAGAAGGGCTTCCGTGAGGACGACTTCGCCGCTCTCCTGGACGCCGCCCACCAGCAGCTCGGCGGGAAGATCGTCCTGGTGTGGGACAACGCCACCCAGCACAGGGACGCGGTGATGCGAGCGCTGCTCGAGGCCCGCAGTACCTGGCCGACGGTCTTCCGCCTACCGCCCTGCACACCCGACCTCAACCCCGCCGAAGGGGTCCGGGCCCACCTGAAGAAGTCGCTCGCCAACCTCGCCGCCCGCACCACCCGTCAACTCGCCGCCAAGGCCCGCACCCGGCTGAAGAAGATGCAGTACCGCACCGACCTCCTCGACGGCTTCATCCGCGAAACCGGACTGACCCTCACCCCACCCTGACCCTCACCCCGAACCGAAAGCCTCAGTTGCTTCCGCACCGGCTGCGTGTACCGGAAGCCGGCCCGGAGATGCTCCGTGAAGCCGCTCGCGGTCTTGAGTTGCGCCACGCCCGGTCCTCTGTCTCCGGGGCGTTGTGCCGGAGCCGTTCTGCCGGCTTGCGGCGAGGCCGCTGCGGTGGGCGAAGACGACGAGTTGGGCGTGGTCGCGGGCGCTGACTTTGATCATGGCGCGGTTCACGTGCGTCTTGACGGTGGCGGGGCTGAGTACGAGCTGCGTGGCGATCTTGTCGTTGGACAGTCCGGTCGCGCCGGGGGACAGCAGCGCGTCGCCCCGGTTGACGGTGCGGATCGCCTGCAGCAGTTCTTTCGCGTCGGCGCTCGTGCCCAGGAAACCGCTGGCCCCGGTGCGCAGCGCCTCGAAGACATACTCGTCGATCTCGAAGGTGGTGAGGATCAGGACCTTCACTCCGGCGAGGTCCTCGTCCGCGGTGATCAGGCGGGTCGCCGCGAGGCCGTCGAGGAGCGGCATGCGGATGTCCATCAGGTCGCGACGACCACGATGCGACACTCTGCCTTGACGCCGGACGGCGTCGTACTCGGCGCTGGCGGGGCAGGCCGGGATGCGGCTGGTATTGCCCCGAGATCCGCTCGCCGAGGACGCCCGCGCGACCACAACCCTGGCCGCGGACTCCGCCGAAACCTCAGGAGAGGGCCTTTCGCCAGCCGAAGCGGGTCCGACCCTGGGGCTTGTACACCGACAGGGCGGTGGCTACGAGCAGGACGACGAGCGCGGCCCCGGACTGGAACACGAGCTGGCTTCGCAGCCCGCGGAGCGCGTCGGTCGACCAGTCCGGGTCGGCCGCCGCGTCAGCGACCTCGCTGATCGGACCCATGTGCACCAGTAGGAGGACCGTGGACAACAGGGTGATCGCCAGCTTGATCATCACCCAGTAGTGCCGCATCAGACCCCACGTGGTGCCCCCAGCCTCACAACCCATCAGGGCCCGGCGACCAGCGGTCGCCGGACGGGCCTCCCCGAGGACGGCCAGCGCGACGCGTGAGGGGCGAGGAGCTTCGGCTCCTCGCCCCTCACGCGCGCCTCCCTGTCGACTCGATCACCGGTCGAGTCCTCGGTGGCTGCCGCGATCCGGGAGCCCTTGCAGCGCCAGACGGATGGGACGCCGAAAAGGGCTCCAGCAGGGCAGGGAGGAAAGCCAGCCGGTCAGGATCCGGTTGATCTCGGCGGGGCGCTCCTGGTTGCTGCCATTTCGGCAAAACAGGCCGCACCCATCGGCATGGCGGACGGCGCGCTCGACCAGTTCGGCGCAAAGGTACTGCAGACCTTCCTCAACGCCACCGGCGCAGGCCTCACCGTCGACGGCCAGTTCGGACCGGCCACCATCGCGGCTCTGTAGAACGCGCTGAACCAGGGCAGGTTCTGACCCTCCCGCCTGATCCGGGCTGGCGGCCTCAGCCTCCGGCCCGGATCAGGCGGGCGTCGCAAGCGAGGACGACGGCTTGTATGCGGGCGCGGAGGTTGAGCACGGCGACGGATCGTGGGTGGCCCCTCACGGCAGGCGCAGCAGAATCCGACAACCCCGTCGGCCGGCCAGCCAGACGATCTTCACCGTGGACACCAGCCGCCGACCAGCGTGAGCACGCTGTAACCCGCACCACCAGACCCGTGACCTGCAACTTCACGATGCATACCGCTCGGTCGCCGCCTGGGTCGTTCTCACGCAGCGGTAGGGGATACGGGCGCAGCCGCTCCGCTGCGTCGCCGCGGCGTCCGTAGCCATCGCCTGCGGCGTCACGCACGTAGCGCCTGCCTCCTATGCAGCGTTACACATCGCGCCAGCCATTAAACGTCGTTTAGTGATTGAACGTCGTTTAGTTTGGCTGCTACGGTTGTGCCATGACCGAGAAGAAGCAGTCGCGAGGCATCGTTTCGAGCGATCAGTGGGCCGCGCAGGTCGCGGCTCTCGGTGAAGCGCCCAGAGCTGCGCGTGCGCGCCGGGAGCCGCTCACCGTCGAGCGGATTGTGGACGCCGCGCTGCGGATCGTTGAGGCCGAAGGGTTCGACGCACTGACCATGCGCCGTGTCGCCGCCGAGCTGCATGTCACGCAGGGGGCGCTGTATTCGCATGTGCGTGACAAGGCGGAGCTCGACGATCTGATGGTCGGCAAGCTGTGTTCGCAAGTGACGCTGCCCGAGCCGGACGCCGACCGGTGGATGGATCAGGCGCTGGATGTCTGCCGGCAGTTGCGTGATCAGTACCTCAGGTATCCGGGGATCTGGCGGGCCACAGTGGCGCGCGCTCCGCACAGCCTGGACACGCTCCGTATCAACGAGGGGCTACTCGCGATCCTCGTGGCGGGCGGCGTCTCTTTGCGGTCCGCAGCATGGGCAGTGGATGCGGCCTTCCTCTACATCGGCGCCTACAGCGTCGTGGCACCCAGGCGGACCACCGGGCGGGGCCCGGACGGCAGTCCTGCGGCACGGGACGAAGTCGTCGAACGCCTGAGGATGCTGCCCCCGGATCTTTTCCCGATCACGGTCGCATCGGTGGATGTGGTGAACTCCGGCGAGGGACACGAGCGCTTCGACTTCACACTGGGGCTGCTCTTCGGAGGGCTCACCGTACGAAGCGAGGGACCCACCTCATGAGCACTGAAACATCGTCGGGCGACACGGCAAAGCGGCACTCCGGAGCCGGCCCTCTTGAGGCCCCCGCACGTGGGAGTCGTGTGGCGAACCGGTGGCTGGCACTCGTCGTCCTGAGCCTGGCCCAGCTGATGGTCGTGCTGGACTCGACCATCGTGAACATCGCCCTGCCTACCGCTCAGCGCGATCTCGGGTTCTCCAACGATGCCCGGCAGTGGGTGGTGACCGGCTACGCGCTGGCGTTCGGCAGCCTGCTGCTGCTCGGTGGCCGTCTGTCGGACCTGCTGGGTCGCAAGCTGCTGTTATTGATCGGCGTTGCCGGATTCGCTCTGGCGTCTGCCGCCGGCGGGGCGGCCGGCGGCTTCGCGCTGCTGCTCGTCGCGCGCGTCGCTCAGGGCGTGTTCGGTGCGCTCCTCGCACCGGCGGCCCTCTCGCTGGTCTCCGTCACCTTCGCCCACGATGCCACCGAACGCGGCCGGGCGTTCGGAATCTTCGGCGCGGTCTCGGGTGCCGGCGGCGCCATGGGACTGCTGCTGGGCGGCATCCTCACCCAGAGCGTGTCGTGGCGCTGGTGCCTGTACGTGAACCTGATCATCGCGGCCATCGCGTTCATCGGTGCCATGCTCTGGCTGCACGAGGGTGAGCGGCCCGAACGTGTCCGCCTCGACCTCGCCGGAACTCTCACCGTCGTCGTGGGCATGGTCGGCATCGTCTACGGCCTGGGCAATGCCGCCTCCAAAGGCTGGACCGACGTCTCCTCGCTCGGCCCGGTGATCGCGGGCGTCGTCCTCGTGGTCGTCTTCGTATCGATCGAGCGGCGTATCCGCAACCCGCTGCTGCCGCTGGGAGTGATCCTGGACCGCGACCGCGGTGCGTCGTTCGTGTCGATCGGCCTGTCCGGTGTCGGGGCGTTCGCGGTGTTCCTGTTCGTCACCTACTACCTGGCTGAAACTCTCAAGTTCAGCCCGATCCAGACCGGCAGCGCGTTCCTGCCCATGGTCGGCCTGCTGATCGTGGGGGCGATCGTCTCCGGGGCCCTGCTGCCGCGCATCGGTCCCCGCCCCCTCGTTCCGATCGGATGCCTCCTGTCCGCGATCGGCATGGCGCTGTTCACCGGGCTCGGCACCCACTCCAGCTACGCCGGAACCGTGCTGCCGGCCCTGCTGGTCCTCGGCCTCGGGACGGGACTGATCTTCGGATCCGCGCAGAACGCCGCGACCAGCGGCGTCCAGCCCCACGAGGCGGGCGTGGCCTCCGCCATGGTCAACACCACCCAACAGATCGGCGGCTCGATCGGAACGGCCGTCTTCAGCTCGCTCGCCGCGACAGCCGTCACCTCGTACATCAAGAACCACGTCGGCGCCGCCCCCCAGGGACAGATCCTGGCCGACGCCACCATCTCCAGCTACCACCTGGTGTTCTGGATCTCCTCAGCGGTGTTCCTGGCCTGTGGCGTCCTGACCGCGCTCATGTTCCGCAGCGGCCCGCTGACGGTCCCCGACGACGCGCCGCCCATCGCCGCGCACTGACACCCCGAGCATTCACCGGGCACACGAGTCAGCTCCATACACTCCGCAGCCGCAGCAGGCATCAGCGGCGGACTCCGCCGCCCCATCGAAAGGAAACACATGAAGGCCGTGCAGTTCAGCGAGTACGGGGGCCCCGAGGTCCTGAAGATCGTCGAGCTCCCGGACCCGCACCCCGGCCCCGGCCAGGTGCGCATCAAGGTCCATGCCGTCGGCATCAGCGGCACCGACTGGAAACTGCGCGCCGGCACGCTCTCCTTCGGAGCCACGCTCCCGCAAACCACCGGCAACGACGTTGCGGGCGTGATCGACGAGATCGGCGAGGGCGTGACCGACGTAACCGTCGGAGACCGCGTCTTCGGAGTTTCCGACGACGCCGCAGGGGCGGCCGAGCTGGCGCTGCTCACCTTCCGAGCGCTCATCCCCCCGTCACTCGGATTCGTCGATGCCGCGGGCCTGCCCGTCGCCCTGGAGACGGCCACCCGCGCTCTCGACCGGCTCGGCGTCACCAACGGCACCTCCCTGTTCATCAACGGCGCCTCCGGAGGGATCGGCAGCACCGCGATCCAGCTGGCCGTCGCCCGCGGCGCCCGCGTCATCGGCGCCGCGAGTGCCGCCAACCAGAACTACCTGCGCCTGCTCGGCGCGGAGCCCGTCACCTACGGCGACGGCATGACCGAACGGATCCGCGTCCTCGCTCCCGACGGCGTGGACGCCGCCCTCGACGTAGCCGGAAGCGGCGTCCTGCCCGAGCTGATCGACCTCGCCCACGGAGCCGACCACGTCATCACCCTCGCCGACTTCCAGGGCGCCAAGGACCACGGCGTGCACTTCAGCAACGGATTCGCAGACGGACACGCCTTCCACTCGCTGCACACGATCGGCGAGCTGATCGACGCTGGGCGATTCTGGCTCCCCGTCGACAAGACGTTTCCTCTTGCCGACATCGCCGAAGCCCACCGGGTCAGTGAACTCGGCCGGGTCCGCGGCAGGCTGGTTCTTGTCGTCAACTGACCGACACGACAGGCGATCCGGGCGTAGCTGACCATGCTGCAAGTGGCGGGGACGGTGGCTGATCGCTGCTCAGTCGGTGGTGAAGTAGTGGCCGTCTGCGAGGTCGGCGATCAGGCCGGGGTGGGCGGGCTCCCAGCCGAGCAGCTTGCGGGTCTCGGTGTTGTCCATCGTGATGTCGAGGTTGATGAACGGGAAGCCCTGGAAGTGGACAGCGGCCTGGTCGGCGGGGATGCTCACGGCGGGAAGGTTCAGGTGGCGGCCGATGACCTCCGCGATTTCGCGCACGGTGATGCCTTCCTCGGTCGCGGCGTAGAGCTGGGCTCCGGCCGGTGCCTTGTCCAGGGCGAGCTGGAACAGGCGGCCGACGTCCAGGGTGTGGCCGGCGGGCCAGCGGTTGGCGCCGTCGCCGACGTAGCCGGACACGCCGGTGGACCGGGCGATCTTGATCAGGGTCGGCATGAAGCCGATCCGGTCGCGCGAGCTGTGGGTGACCGGCGGGATCGCGACCAGGATGCTGCGCACGCCCTGGTCGGTGAAGCCGGCGATGGCGCGGGCCACGGCTGAGCGCGGGTTCGCGTCGATCACCGCGTCCCGCTTCGGGTCACTGGTGTGGGTCAGGCCGACGCCGATCAGCGCCTTGCCGGTGCCGGCCAGAGCCTGGCCGAGCGCCTGGACCACGGCGAGGTCGGTGGCCACGGCCCTCGCGAAGTCGCCCGCGGCTATGGCGGCGTGGTCGAAGGCCAGGTGGACGACCGCGTCGGCCGCCGCTGCCGCTTCGCGCAGACCGGCCAGGTCGGCGAGGTCGCCGCGGTGCGCCCGAGCGCCCATGGCCTCGACGGCGGTGGCCGAGGCGTCGGAACGGACCAGCCCGACGACGTCGTGTCCGGCCTGGACGAGTTCGGGCACCACGGCCGAGCCGATGTGGCCGTTGGCGCCGGTGACGAATACGCGCATGGCAGTGCTCCTCGGTATGCCTCGCCGGTTGGGCGAGCCCCGTTGATGTGACTTAGTAACATCACCATAGCCCGAGTGACGTTACTAAGTCACATCGCCTAGTCTGTCCGTATGGCTCGATGGGAACCCAATACGAGAGAGCGGCTGGTGCGTGCCGCGCTCGACCTGTTCGTGGAGCAGGGTTACGACGCCACTACCGTCCAGCAGATCGCCGACCGGGTGGGCCTGACCAAGATGACGTTCTTCCGGCACTTCCCGGACAAGCGGGAGGTGCTGTTCGCCGGCCAGGAGACGCATGCCCGGGCGCTGACCGAGGCCATCCTCGCGGCACCGGCCGGGGCGACCCCGTTGGAGGCGGTCCGCGCGGGCCTGAAGGGGCTGGCGTCCCTGTTCACCGACACCCACCGTGCCATGAGCGCTCAGCTGCGCACGGTCATCGCCGCCAATGCCGAACTGCTGGAACGCGCGGCATTCAAGCGCGCGATACTCGTGCAGGCCGCAACCGCCGCACTCGGCGAGCGCGGCGTGCGCGAGCCGGCCGCAGGGCTCGCCGCCGAACTGGGCATCAGCGCCTTCTACCGCGCGTTCGACCAGTGGGCCGAGCGACCTGGCGAGGAGATGCTGGCCGATCTCACCCGCCAGGCGCTCGACGAGCTGCTGGCCACCGCGGCCGGGCTCGTATCCGACTCCCGTCCAGTCGACGGTTCGTCGACCGCGCCGCTGACCGCTTAGGCCCCGGGCCGCCCCGACCGCGGCCCTCGCCGGGGCGCCATCGTGGAGCCGGGGGTTCACGCCATCGTGGAGCGGTGGTTCAACCGGTGGGCGCAGCAGCACCCGGCCTCGCCGCCGGCCGGCCTTCCCGCGCCGCGCAGGCGGCCTCCAGTCTGCGGCGTCGCCCCCGTCCCCGCATCAGTGTCAGTGGTGCTGGGTCATGTGGGCGAGGACCTGGGTGGCGCTGTCGGGGGCGAAGGCGCTGTTGATGCCTTCCGCGGCTCCTCCGGCTGCTGCGACGGAGCGGGGCTGCAGGAGGGCTTCGTAGGCGTGGATGGCGTCGTCGACGGTGGGGCTGTTGATGAGGGCGTGGGCGAGGTCGGCGCCGTCGAGCATGGCGAGGTTGGCGCCCATGCCGGAGAAGGGCGACATGAGGTGGGCGGCGTCGCCGAGGAGGGTGACGCCGGGAGTGTGGGCCCAGGCATGGGGGACGGGCAGGGCGAACAGGGGCCGGTTGGTGTAGCCGGTGTCGGTGTGGGTGATGAAGTCGAGCAGGTCGGGGCCCCAGCCGGTGAACTTCTTGAGGAGGGTGTCGCGGACGGCGGCGGTGTCGGCCAGGGCGACGTCGGCGTGCTCGTACCAGTCCTCATCGGTGCGCATGCCGACGTAGACGCGGATGTGTCCGCCGCTGTTGCGCTGGGCGACGAAGCCCAGGTTGTCGTCGAGAGCCATCATGGTGCCGTTGCCGGTGAGCTCGGCGAGGCGCGGGTGGCGGGTGTCGGCGTTGTTGAAGCCGGTCTCGACGAAGGTGACGCCGGTGTAGAGGGGCGCCGCGTCGGACACCAGACGGCGGATCTTGGACCAGGCGCCGTCGGCTCCGATGACGAGGTCAGCGTCGGTGGTGGTGCCGTCGGTGAAGTGCAGGCGGTGGGTGCCGTTGCCGAGGGCTTCGGCGTGGGTGAGTTTGTGTCCCCAGCGCACGGTGTCGGGCGTGAGGGAGTCGAGGAGGAGGTCGCGGAGCTGTCCGCGGTCGATCTCGGGGTTGCCTTCGGTGGTGTCGGCCTCCGGCGGGATTGCGTCGAGCAGGATGCGGCCGTCGCGGCTGACCAGTCGCATCTGCTGGCCTTCGGGCCGGGCCTGGAGGAGGAAGGCGTCCCAGAGGCCGGCCTCGCGTAGGGCGTGCTGTCCGGAGTCGGGGTGCATGTCGAGGGTGCCGCCCTGGTTGCGGACGGTGCGGGAGGCGTCCAGGTCGTAGACGGCCGCGGTGATGCCGTGTTGCTGCAGGATGCGGGCGCAGGTCAGGCCGCCGGGGCCGGCGCCGATGATGGCGATACGGGGGGTGGGCATGGTTGATCGCACCTTTCGAGCGGAGGAGAGCGGCGGACGGGGTCGTGCCACGCGTCCGCCGCTCCAGAAGAGCACAACAACTCAATAAGTGCAACGAGACAACTTTTGAACTCGATCAACCAATGGAGGTAGAATCCTTGGCATGACCGACACCACGACCGGCACCGACGGGAAGGCGCCTGCGGGGCGCCGCGAACGCAAGAAGGCCGCCACCCGACGGGCTCTGGCTGACGCCGCGCTGCGGCTCTTCCTGGAGCGTGGATACGAGCAGGTCGGCATCCGTGAGATCGCGGATGCCGCCGACGTGTCCACCACCACGCTCTTCAAGCACTTCCCGGTCAAAGAGGCCCACTTCGCCCTCGAAGCGCCCCGAGCCGTCCGCGGCCACGACGACCCCCGCCAGGCCCTCCTGCGCGCCTCCGACCTCCTGGAGACGGGCTGGGGTGCCACTGTCGGTCAGGAAGGCCGCCGAGAGTGACGCATCGAGGGCCGCTTGGCACTCCTACCCTGCAGTCCCAGCACCTGACCGGCCCTGACGCGGCGGGGCGACGGCCCCTGGTAGGGCCACGGAACACGATGGGGACGGCGGTGGCGGGCTCCGGCGACGGGTCAAGCGACCAAGGTGATCGCTCGGATGACAGCCGAGATTCCGGGGCCCGGTCGGCCGGGAAGCCGTACCAGGAGAATCCGGCGGACCTCGGGGGCGCTCCGTCCACGCGCAGCAGGCTCACGCCGTGCGGTAGCACGGTCGACATGCGGGACGGGACGGTTGTCACGCCGAAACCGCCGGCGACCAGCTGCAGTTTCGTCAGCCAGTCGCTCGTCGTGTGGACAATGCGCGGTCGCCCGGGCAGGCCGGGCCAGACACCGAGCAGGGGTTCGGCGCTCGATGACGGGGCGGCGGTCCAGGGAGCGTCGACGAGCTCGTCGACGTGCACCGCGGTGCGGCCGGCGAACAGGCCGGTGGTCGCCGCCCCTACGAGCAGTTCGGTGTCCTCGACCGTTTCGATGTGCAGCTGGGGGGACTCGCCGTCCGACGGCCGGTGCGGCGGGCGGGAGGTCAGCACGGCGACGTCGATCGAGCCTGCCCGCAGGGCGCGGATCAGTACGGGCGTGGTGCCCTCCCACGTCGTGACCGTGAGATGCCGGCTGACCGTGGCGAGCCGTGTGAGCACAGGGGGCAGGATCCGCGCGCGCATGACCTCCGTACTCCTAACCTCGCCTCAAGCGGGCAATCAAGGAGGTCAGCAGATGCGAGCAGCAGTCCTGACAGAGTTCGGTGCCCCACTCACCGCGCAGGAGATGCCCGATCCCGTGGCAGGCGGTGGCGAGGTGGTGGTCCAAGTCCTGGCGGCCTGCGTCCCCCGTATGCCGAGGAAGTCTTCAGCGGTCGGCGGAACCACCCGCTCGAACCGCCGGTAGTCCCCGGTACCGGTGGCGTGGGTCGGATCGTCAGCGTCGGCCCGGATGCCACCCGGCTGCGCGTCGGCAACCTGGTGTGGTGCGACTGCACGGTCCGCTCGCGCGACGACGCTCTGACCCCCGACATCGCGTTGGTCAACCGACCCAATGAAGCCGGTCAACCCGACGGAGTGTCGGGTTGACCGGCCTCATTGCTGTCCGAGTACGTGATCGGGCCCTCCGCGGTTGCGGGGGGCCCAATCACGTACTGGCTGGTCAGGCGGGTGCTGGAGGGTGCGGGTCAGCCGGTGTGGGGTCGCTGCGTGTCGGCATCGGGGCCGGCTCCCGTGTCGGCGTCACTGTCGGGGCGGTTCGTGGCGGCGGCCTGCTCGGCGCGGTCGGCTATCTGGTGGAGCGCGGCCACGTGCGCGCGCAGCCGGTCCCGGCCGGCGGCGGTGGCCCGCACCCAGGTGCAGCGCCGACTCTGGTCGCGTGGCTGCGCGAGCATCCCGGGGCCGAGTACGTCTGCCGGGACGGCTCCGGCTCCTACGGCGAGGCGATCCGCCAGGCCCTGCCCGAAGCGGTGCAGGTCGGCGACAGGCATGTGGAGCAACCTGTGCGGCAAGGTCCTGGCCGAAGTCCGCTCCCATGCCGCTTGCCGGGCCACCGCGGTGTACCCCGCCCGGCCCGGGGGCACACGCGAGCAGACCACCCGCGAACGCCGGCACAAGGTCCACAATCTCCTCGACCAGGGCGTGGGCCTGCTCGAATGCGCCCGCCGCCTCGACGTCGCCCTGAACACCGTCAAGCGGTACGCCCGCATGCAGGAGCCCACCGGCGACCGCCGCGCACCCCGCTACAAGCCCACGCTCGTCGACCCCTACCGCGACCACCTGCGCGCCCGACGCGCCGCCGACCCGGCCGTCCCCGTCAAACACCTGTTCCGGGAGATCCGGGAACAGGGACACACCGGCAGCCTCAACCTGCTCTACCGCTACATCACCCAGGGCCGCGCCGAGGGCGAGCGACCGGTCACCACCTCGCAGCGCTTCTCCCGCCTCCTGCTCACCCGCCCCGAGAGCCTGCGCGACAAGGACGCCGCACTGCTGCGAGGACTCACCAAAGACTGCCCCGAGATGACTGAACTCGCCTTCCTCACTGACAAGTTCGCGCAGCTGCTGACACCGGCCGAGGGCAACGACGCCAAGCTCACCGACTGGATCACGACAGTTCGCACCGTCGGCCTTCCCCGCCTGCACTCCTTCGCGAACGGCCTTGAACTCGACCGCGCCGCCATCGACGCCGGCCTCACCCTGCCCTACCACAACGGCCGCACCGAAGGCGTCAACACCCGCACCAAGCGGATCATGCGCCAGATGCGCGACCGTGCCGAATTCGACCTCCTCCGCCACCGCATCCTCCTCTCATAGCAAGGACGCAGCGTCACCACCGACTACTGAACAGAGCCGAAGACCGTACAGACCCCTGGGCATCGACACGCCCCCGGTGTGGACCGCCAGCGCGAGCGGGGTGGTGGGCGCCGTCGGCGAGGTTTGAGGTCGAAGCGCCCACCGGCGCGGTTCTTCTATGCAGGCTGGGCGCTTGTCAGCTGTGTGCAGAGGGCGTCGAGTGTGTTTGTGGCACGAGCGAGCCCGAGATGGTCGATGTAGTCCCGCGACTCGACGATCAGCCCTTCGCGGATCCGGAAGACGATGATGCCCGGCGCGGCCCAGCCCGCGTCGCCGCGGTAAGTGAACTCGCCGATGACCACCTCGGGGTCGGCAGTGTGATGGACGCGTACATCCTCAACGCGAAAGCCTGCCAGGCCAGCCGGCCCCGCCGCGGCGAAGTGCTGTCGGAGTGCTTCGCGGCTGAGCATCGGGGTGTCGCCGAGTGGGGCCATCGGGTGCCGCACGTCGGTTTCTTCGGCGTAGAACTCGGCCAGCTTGTCGACCTGGTCGCGATCACCGTTCTGCAGCCGGCAGGCGCCGTCGAGCATGGCACGGAACATGTCTTCGGGGGTTCGCATCATGGTTACCCTTCTAAGCGGAGCCTTCACTCCGAATAATACGGAGTCGAAACTCCGAATAGCAAGACTTGATCACCGGGGCCTGCGGGAGCAAGACTGCCGGGGAGGGAGGATGGTGGGATGCGAAGCGACGCGCAGGCGAATCGGGACAGGGTGCTGGCCGCGGCCGAAGAGGTCTTTGGCGAGTCCGGCAACGCCGGCTCGACCGAGGAGGTAGCGCGCCGGGCCGGCGTCGGAATCGGCACCGTCTTCCGGCACTTCCCGACCAAGCGGGTGCTGATCAAGGCCACGATCGTTCGGCACCTCACCCTGCTCGCTGAAACAGCGCGGGCGCGGGGCGAGGGCGGCGAGGCCGGGGCGGCGTTCCGGGAGACGTTCCGGGAGATGGTCTCAGGCGCTCCGGCGAAGCTCGCGCTCGTCGCGTTGCTGGAGGAGCCCGCCGACTCGACAGGCTCCGCTGATGAGGTGGAGGCTGCCGCCACCATGGTGCGCCAAGCTGTCGAGGAGTTGCTGTCCCGCGGCCAGCAAGCCGGTGAGGTGCGCGCGGACGCAACGGTAGATGAGGTCTACATGCTGATCAGAGCGCTGGCCAACGCCCGGGGCGAGCGGACCGTCGTGGACAGAGCGGTCGGCATAGTGCTGGACGGCCTGTCCCCGCGGCGTTCCGAGTAGCCACCCCGCGCAGTCTGCGCACCCTCCTGGCCCTGAACCGCGGCGGCGCCGGTGGGTCGACCCGCAGGCGCGTTGCCGGCGTACGGCGTAGACGGGGCGCCGAGGGCGAGGATTCCGGCGCCGGCGAGCACGGACTCAGCCGGCGGCCGAGTGTAGGGGGTTGGGGAACTCCATGAACTTGGACAGCCGTGTCGGCCCTGCCGCTGGGAACCCGTGAACTGGCAGACCGTCACGGACGAGACATCGGCGGACCAAGCTGAAGCCCTGGGGCGCTGGGATACCGGAAGGTGCGGGTGTGGCGAAGTCCAGTCAGTCCCGGTGGAACTTGCCCGATCTTGGTGGCTAATTCCAAGTTCCTTGTGATGAATCCGAGTTGGGATGCTTTGGGGCGGTCCTGGGGGCGGTCTGGGGCTTGTTCCTTGAGTCAGGGGTGACAGCGTGGCCACGGTGCAGTGGATCATGAGCGCTGGTGACCTCTCGGGTCTCTTCTTGGAACGGAGCATGTCGTGTCGGTGCAACCGCAGCCCTGGCCCCAGCCTGATCCGCAGACCGCAACGGCTATCCGGGCGATGTACCGGGGCAAGCGGGAAGCCCCGCTGGCGGAGCAGGTCCGCGACCGGCTCGGCGAGCTGTTCCCGGACGCGGCCTTCGCCGATGCGTTCGGGCGGGCGGGCGAGCCGGGCTGGTCGCCAGGCCGGCTCGCGCTGGTCACGGCCCTGCATGCGGTCACTGCAGCAACGCCTGCTGCAGCACGTCCTTCAGCACAGCATGCGGAGCGCGGGCGGCGTGGGCGGCGCGCCAGCACACGACACCGTCGGGCCGGACCAGTACGGCACCGTCCTCGCCGATGCCGCACCGGTCCGTGAAGCTCGCACCCGGTGCCAGGGCCTGCGGCGTGAGGACGACCGTGTCCAGGACGGCGTGGTCGGGGTCGAGCGCCCGGGCTGCCTCTGCCCAGGACCAACCCTGACGGCCGGTGAGGAGTGCGTGGCGTCCGCCGCGCACCAGATCAAGGGTCGAGGAGCCTGCGGCCGCTTCGAGAGGGCGGTGCGGCAGCCGGGTACCCGGTTCAGCCCGCCAACGGTCGGGCTCGTCGGCCCAAGGCAGCGGAGTCCCGGCGGACGACCCGACGGCGTCGACGACGGGCGCGGGGTAGCGGTAGCCCCCCGCCACGGCGGCCTCGCTGAGCAACTGACCACCGCCGGAAACCTGTTCGCGGGCGCCGGCGAGGCGCTGGACGGACTGGCGCACCGTCAGCTCGGCGACGGGGCGGCGTTCCGGCTCGTACCGGTCGAGCAGTCCTGCGCCCGCGTGCCCGCGCAGGACGGACACCAGTTTGGCGGTGAGGTTCCAGGCGTCCTGGATACCGGTGTTGGCGCCGAACCCGCCGACTGGCGGGCAGACGTGGGCGGCGTCGCCGACGAGGAACACCCGCCCCTCACGGTAGGTGCCGGCGACCCAGGCTGACATCTGCCACGGCCGGGCTCCGGTGATCCGGAAGGCGGACGCGGGCAGCCCGAGCGCCGCAGACACGACGGCCTGGCAGCGGTCGGGAGTGAAGGCGGTGTCCGGGTCCGTGGTCGCGGGGTCGTAGCCGACGGAGACCGCTCCGGTGTCCTGCTCCGTGGTCCAGGAGATGAACGGGCGGCCTGGCTGGTCGGCGAAGGCCAGGGCCAGCGCGCGGCCCTCGAGCACCGGGCGCAGGTCCGCGTTGAAGGCCAGCTCCATGGAGTGCGCGAGGGTCAGGTCGCCCCGCTGGGCTATGCCCAGGCGCTCCCGGATCGAGCTGGCGCTGCCGTCCGCCGCCAGCAGGTAGTCGGCCTCGACGGTGTACGGGACGCTGCGGTCGTCCAGGACACGGGCCGTGACCCGGTGTGCGTTCTGCTCCCAGTCGACGAAGCGGTGCCCGAAGCGCAGGTCCGCACCGTCGGCGGCCGCACGCGTCCGCAGTACGCGCTCGGCGTCGCCCTGCTTGACCATGGCGCCCTGGCAGGGGGAGACGGCGCTGTGGTCCTCCGCGGCGGGCAGGCGCCAGCGCCGGATCTCGGCACCGGCCAGCGACTCGACGACGGCGGCGAACTCGCTGCGGGGACGGTCACGTTCGATCGCATAGATGTCGTCCGCGGCCCCGACGGCCCGGTACGCCTCCATCGTGCGGGGGTAGAACAGCTTGGCGCGCAGCCGGGGCGAGATGCCGGTGTGCCGTTCGACGAGGATCGGTGTGACACCGCGCGCGGCGAGGAAGAGCGCGGCCGACACACCCACGATGCTGCCGCCCACGATCAGGACGGACGTGCGGTCCGGAGCCGCGCCGTGCGGCGCCGGGCTCGAAGTGTTCTCGTTCATGCTGCTCTCGTTCACGTTCATGATGTGATCGTCGGCCCCCGGATGCCCGCCCTCCATCCAACCGGCATAGGGTGAACAGATCCGATGCGGTGAAGGGAGTGCTGATGCGTTCCGACGTCTTCGACCGGATTGACGTGCAGATCCTGCACGCACTGCACGTCGACGGACGCGTCCCGTTCGCCCGGGTCGCCCAGGTCATCGGTGTGTCGGATCAGACCGTCGCCCGCCGCTACAGCCGACTGCGGTCGTCGAACGCCGTGCGCGTGTGGGGCCTGGTCGACCGGGCCAGGCTGGGCCACGTGGAATGGCTGGTGCGTATCCGCTGCACCCCGGACTCGGCGCAGGCGATCGCGCAGTCACTGGCCCGGCGCAGCGACACCTCGTGGATCAGCCGCACGTCGGGCGGCACCGAACTGGTCTGCGTGACCGTCGCCGCGACTCCCGGCGAGAGCCTGCTCCTGCGGGAACTGCCCAGGACCGCCCGGGTCCTCGACGTGACCGCCCACTGCCTGCTCCACGTCTACTCAGGACGCGCCAGCGGAATCACCGCCAAGCTGACCGCCCTCACCCCCGAGCAGGTCGCACACCTACGCCCCACGGAACTGCCGGACACCGACCCGGCGGAACCGGTCGAACTCGACGACCTGGACCGGCACCTGCTCAACCTGCTGCGCGACGACGGTCGAGCCGCGACCGCCCGACTGGCCGCCGAGACGGGCACCTCGCGCTCGACGGTGCAGCGGCGGATCGCCGAACTGCGCGGCGCCGGAGTGCTCTACTTCGACGTCGACGCGAAGCGGGCCATGCTCGGGCTCGGCGTGCGCACCCTGCTGTGGCTCTCGGTGAAACCCGCACGGCTGGAACGCGTCGGGCTCGCCCTCGCCCAACACCCCGAGGTCGCCTTCGTCGCCGCCACGAGCGGGTCCCACAACCTCCACGCCTCAGTGGCAACGCGCGACATCCCCGCGCTGCACACGTACCTGAGCACCCGGATCTCCACCCTGCGCGGCGTGCAAAGCATCGACAGCGCACCGGTCCTGCAGACCTTCAAAGGCGCCGCCGGGCCCTGCGGCCCCGCAGCCGACACGTGAATGGCTCGAGCTCGATAGTGCGGAGCGTGCCAGAAACCGGCTACCCGCTCCGGAGGTCGTCGGCTGCTCGATGCCGTCCAGAGGCGGTCCCGATGTCCTCATCGAGGGCGGGGAGGCTGACCGTGCTCCACTGCTCGTCGATGAGGGCGGCGGTGCGGGTGCTCGTATCGTACGGGGTCCAGCCTGGGTCGCCGTGGCGTATGAAGTTGAGCCAGGCGCCGTGTACCCGATCGGCAAGGCCGCCGGGTGGGCGGCCGGGGCCGAGCAGTGCGGTGTCGCCGTAGAGGCTGGGGATGTCGGTGCGGTGGAAGACGAACGGCAGTTCCACGCAGTGGCAGGCGCCGAGCCTGCCGGTGAACGCGGCCGAGCGCCAGGCGAACTCGTAGGCGAAGGTGCGGGCACGTTGGTGGTGGGCGTGGGCGTGGGCGTGGGCGTGGGCGTCGGTGAGGAGTCGGCTGCCGTGCGTGAACGCGTCGGTGATGAGTCGGCCGGCCAACCGGCCTGGGCTGCAGGTTGGTTCGTTCGCTCGGTAGGCGGCAAGCCGCTCCCGGGGGTCGGTGAAGCGCCGTACTGTCAGGGCCAGGAGTTGGGCTTCGGTCATGGTGACGTCCGCGCCGGACGGCACGGTGTAGAGGTTCGCTTCCTCCCGGTTGGTGCCGATCAGCAGATCGACGTCGGCGCCGCGACCGTCGCGTACCGCTATGGCGGGCTGGTCCTCCAGTATCTGACCGTCTATGACGCACCTGAACGGGCTGTTGCCGAGCGAGACGTCGCGGGGCCCGCCCGGCAGGACTGCGACCGGGCCGATCCTCCCGAGTGCGTCCGTCAGGGTGCGGTCGTCGATCGCGCCGAGTTCCCCAGGCGTCGGGCGCAGGTTCAGGACCTCGGCCACGGCCCGGGTGGTCACTGCGGCCTGTTCGGCGGTGATGGCGGTCGTACCGCTGCCGCTCTGGCTGATCGCCCGGGTGAACAGCGTCCCGGCGTCCCGGCTGGCGAGCAGCGCGGCAACGATCATCGCTCCGGCGGAGTGGCCCGCGACGGTCACCTTGCCGGGGTCGCCGCCGAAAGCGCCGGCGTTCTCGGCCACCCAGCCGAGTGCCGCGATGACGTCGAGCAGTCCCCGGTTGGCCGGTGCGCCGGGGACGTCGAGCCAGCCCGCGATCCCCAGGCGGTAGTTGAGGGTGACGACGATGACGCCGTGGCGGGCGAAGGACGACCCGTCATAGAGCGCTGCCTGTCCCGTTCCCGAGAGCAGGCCCCCGCCGTGGATGAAGACGAGGACCGGAAGCCCGCCGCCGGGGTCATCGGGGCCGGTGACGGTCACCGTCAGGTAGCCGGCGTCCGGGACGGATCCCGGCTCCGGCAGCGGGGACGGCGGGCCCCAGCCCGGTCCCAGCACCGCCGACAGGTCCATGCCGCCGAAGTCGGGACGGCGCGGGGAGGGTGCGGCCCTGCCGGGTACGGTCGCGTCCCGCACCCCGTCCCAGCGCGGTGCCGGGGTCGGGCCCGCGAACCGGGCGGGACCGGTGACGGGCGCGGCGTAGGGGATGGCGGCGAAGGTCCGGCTGCCTGCGCGCACTGCGCCGCGCACGCGGCCGGCCTTCGTGCGGACCACCGGAGCGGCACTCACGCCTGCTCCCCGAACGGTGCCCACGACTGGATGCGGTAGGACGAACCGGCGCGGCGCACCCGCACGGCTGATCGGCCACGCAGGTGGGCGGGGAAGACCAGCGCGCCCTGCTCGGCCGCCCGATCGAGGATGCGCCGGCGAGTGGCCCGCGCCGCGGCCGGGTCCTCGCAGAAGCAGCTGTTGGCCTCCGGCTCGATGATCTGCACCGGGTTGTGCAGGATGTCGCCGACGAAGACCGCACGGTCGGTGCCCGACCGCAAGGTCAGCACCGAGGACCCGGGGGTGTGTCCGGGCGCGTGCTCCAGCCGCAGACCGCCGTCGATGTCATGGCAGCCCTCCCACAACACGGCCTGGCCCGCTCGTACCACCGGCTCCACGCTGTCCGCGAGGACGTTCTCGTTGGCTGCCCGCATCCGTGCAGGATGCGGGTTACCAGGCTGCCAGAAGTCGTAGTCGGCGCGTGGCATCAGGTATCTGGCGTTGGGGAACGTCGGCACCCAATGCCCGTCCACCAAACGGGTGTTCCACCCGACGTGGTCGGCGTGCAGGTGGGTGTTGACTACCATGTCGACGTCTTCCGGCACCACGCCGGCTGCCGCCAGCCGGTCCAGGAAGTCGGTGCTGCGGTGATCGAACAGGGGCAGGAGCGGGCGGGGCTTGTCGTTGCCGACCCCGGTGTCCACCAGGATCGTCACGCCTTCGCTGCGCAGCACGAAGGTCTGTGTCCGGGTGATCAGCAGTCCCGCGTCCGGGTCCCAGAAGTCCGGAGAGAGCCAGGAGCGGTTGTCGTCCCACACCCGTGGGTCGAGGTCCGCGAACATGGCGGACGGCGGACGGGTAGGGGCCTCGAACTCCACCACACGCGTCACCTGGACACGGCCGAGAGCGAAGGAAGTCATGCTCATGCTGTCCCTCTCTGGAACTGGGTGTGAGAGCGGTCAGCTCGTCAGTGGAGGCGGCGCAGACAAGCGGCCAGGATGTTCGGCTCCTTGGTCGTGACGTAGGCGGCGTTCAACACGTACACGGTGCCGCCGTGTACCTGAACCGAGGTGGGATTCTCCAGACCGTCGGCAGCAGACAGGACGGTCGTCCGGGCACCGTCAGGACCGATGCGCACGACCGTGTTGGTGTGGTTGAGAGCAGCCAGGATCTCGTCGCCGGCACCGGTGAAAGCGAAGTCGTCCACGGTGGTCAGCCCGCGCGCCCGGATCTGAACGGGCCCTGGGCGGTTACCCGACCGGAACGGGATGCGCACGATGGTGCCCTGGTCCGTGTCGGACACCCAGACCGCATGGTTGTGGATCTTCAGGCCGTTCGCGCCCGCGATGCTGGAGAACGCGAGTTCGGGCGCGGTCGTCCAGGCGGTCGCCGTTCCGCCGGCGGTGGGAACGGTCCAGATCGTGCCGAGCACGCTGTCGGCGATGTAGAGCACACTGCTTCGCGGGTCCAGCGCCATTCCGTTGGGCAGGCCGTTGGCGGGCAGGGCTGCGATCCGTTCCGGATTCCCGTGCGGACGCATTCGCCACACTCCGGTCAGGTCCGCAGTGCCGGCCGCATACAGGAAGTACAGGGTTCCGTCCTGATCTCGGACGATGCCCATGGTGGCCGCGAAGTGCAGGACCGGCGTGTTGACCCCGCCGTCAGCAGGCAGCGGCATGGTGGCCAGGATGCGCGTCGCACCATCGGTACCGACCCTGGCGACCTGCCGCGCCACCGAGAAGGTCACATCGAGGTCGCCGTCCGGCTCCTGAGCGACGTTCTCCGGCGTCTGGCCCTTGCTGAAATCGAAGTGCGCGGCGAAGTGGGCCGCGCCACCGGGCACGGCAGCGGCCGCCATCGGCACCGAGCCGAATGTTCCGATCCCGGCGGCCAGGGCGAGGATGCTCACTGCGGCCAGTAGCCTTTTCATGGTTTCTCCACGGATTTCGGGCGCGTGGTCGCTTACCGGCATCGCTCGATTCCGCGATGCCGGTAAGCGACCCGAGCTCACTGCGGGCTGATGTCGAATGTCCGTCTTGGCGTCTGATCGAGTGCGCGTCAGTTCTCTTCGATCAGCACCAGTTCGACCGGGACGTTGCCCCGCGTAGCGTTCGAGTACGGGCACACCTGGTGGGTTGCCTCGAGCAGTTCCCGTGCGGCCTCGGGGTCCACGCCGGGCAGCTGGGCCTCGATCCGGGCCGTCAGGCCCAGCTTGCCCTCGGCGAGCGATCCGACCATGGAGACGGTCACCGAGATCGCCGATTCCCTGACGTCCAGCTTCTTCGCCCCCGCGACCAGTCGCAGGCCGCTGTGGAAGCAGGCCGCGTAGCCGGCGGCGAACAGCTGCTCCGGATTGGTACCGGGGCCGTTGTCGCCACCCAGTTCCTTGGGCATGGACAGAGACGCCGTCAGACGGCCGTCCTCGGTGGCGACCTTGCCGTCGCGGCCGCCCCGGGAGGTGGCGATGGTGGTGTAGATGGCGTCGTTCATGTCCAGTTCCTTCGATGAAGACGCGCCGAATGAGGGCACGCCTGATGGGCGCACTTGCGCAAGTGCGATGTCGACCAGCTCCCGCTGGAACGGTTGGTCAGTTCGTGCTGGTGCTGATGCCGGCGGATGCGGATGCGGCCGGCATCGCGTCATGCCTGGTCCGCCTCGTGGCCGGGTCTCGGTGACCACGTGCCGGAGCACGCCGGCCCCAGTTGCGGCCTCTTGTCCATGCATCGAAGTATGTGTATCCGGGTGCCGCACAGCCTGCCCCTGCCAGGGGTAGGTCTGGGAAAGGGGCTTGTGGATCCAGAGGGTCGGCCGGGCACCGAGCGCTGGCATCCCGGAGCCCGCGACCAGCAGGCGGTTCGTGCGGGCGGCACCGCGGCCGGTAGCTTGCGATTGCCGCTCCCCTGTTCTTTGAAAGCCCCCAAGTGTTCTTTGAAACGCAGGACTGCCCGCAGAGCAGCACAAGGTCACCCAGCGGCGAGGATCCCCACCCGCCCGTCGCCGCGGGGGCAACGCCCACGGTTGGCTGACCCCGGCAGGGGCAGGCTGGACGGCGGCGGAACATCAAGACTCTGACGCATGAACAGAAGCCTGAAGCCGGGGGAGCTCTCGCAGCCATGCCGATTGCGAACGCAGTCGGCAGATGTCCGGTCGCGGGTGTGGGGAGACCGGTGGCGAGTGCCGGGACTTCGGCGTGACGAACCGGCGCCCCCGCCTCTTGCCACCGCCAGAGTCACCGCGGGCGGCGGTGTCTCCGCGTGAAGTCCAGGATCGATCCACTGTCCGTCGCGGCGATGGCCGTCACCGTTGTCTCCTTCTCGGCCACCGCTCCGCTCACCGCCGCAGCCTCCGCCGCGCCGCTCGCCATGGCTTTCTGGCGCAGTGCCCTGGGCTTCGCCACACTCGGACCGTTCCTCCTGGTGTTACGCCGTGGCGAGCTCGCGCGCGTGGTCCGCGGCGAACGCGGCATCCTGCGCCGGGAGCAGTGGCGGCCGATGGTTTTCGGCTTCCTCGCGGCCACGTCCCTGTCCCTCCACTTCGCGGCCTTCATGACGAGCACCAGGCTGACCTCGGTGGCCATTTCCACAGCTTTCGTAGCCACCCAACCCGTCTGGCAGGCCCTCATCGCCGCGGCGCAGGGCGTCCGGACGTCTCGCCGGACATGGGCCGGTCTCGCGGTCTCCGTAGCGGGAGCAGCCGCGGCCGGCGGTCTGGACATAAGCTCTGGCGGAACGGCACTGCTGGGCGATCTGCTCGCCCTCGCGGGGGCCGTGACCCTGGCCGGGTACACCACCCTGAGCCAAACGGCGCGCACAGATGTGAGCACACCGCTGTATTCGACGGTCAGTTCGCTCGTCTGCGCGTCGGAACTCCTCGCTATCTGCCTGCTGACCCACACCCCGCTCACGGAATTCGACAGGTCCACACGGCTGTCGCTGCTCGGGCTGCTCATCCTTCCTCAACTTCTGGGGCTGGGCTCGCTGAACTTCGCCCTCGGCAGGATTTCGGTGACGACGCTGAGTGTCGTCCTCCTGCTGGAGACCCCTGTGGCCGCACTCGCCGCCTGGTGGCTGCTGGGACAGGACATCGACCTCGCGACCGTACCCGGACTCCTGCTGATCATCGTCGGCGTCACGGTCGTGGTGACAAGCGGCCGGGGGGAAGCGGCCACAGTGCGGAGAGGCAGACACCGTACAGGAGCGTCGTCCTGCCCGACCGGGACCGATCCGGATGCCCCCCAACCACAGCCGGCGACCGAGGAATTCATCGATGTGTGGCCGGAACACCACACACCGGCCGACACCCGGGCTCGGCCTACGACACCCCGACACCTCGCGGTCCCACATCTCGCGTCCCGGCACGGCGCCGAACAGGTCGATGGAGGAGGCCTGACACGGCACCTCCTGGACGATCACCCGACCCTGGTGCTCGGATACCACGGCGCCGCGCCGTTCGACACCGTTTACGGGGCCAAGCCGTCCGTCGACGAGGCGGGGCCGTGAATGCAGTCTGCGTAGCACTGGCAGGGGCAGGCTGCACGGCACGGGGGCATGCATACTCGGCTGCATGAACAAGACAGTGCGGTTGGGGGAGTTCCTGCAGATGCGCCGGTCGCTGCTGCAACCGGCGGATGTGGGACTGCCGGACTTCGGAGAACGACGGCGCGTGCCCGGGCTGCGACGGGACGAGTTGGCTCAGCTGGCGGGGGTGGGCCTGTCCTACTACACACGGCTGGAGCAGGGGGTGTCGCTCAACGCTTCGCCGGAGGTGCTGGACGCTCTTGCCCGGGCCCTCGGTCTGGATGAGGTGGAGCAGGCCCACCTGCACGATCTGGCTCACGCCACGCGTCGCGGCAGCAAGCGCCGCAAGCTGGCGCCCGAGCACGCGGATGACGCGACCAGGCAGCTGCTCGGAGCGTTCGGTGACGCACCCGCGGTGGTACTGGGGCGCCGCAGCGACGTGCTGGCCTGGAACCGTACGGGACACGCCTTGTTCGCCGGACATCTGGACTCGCACATCCCCGATCAGCCGGACCAGCGCCCGAACATGGCGCGGCTGGTCTTCCTGGACGCTCATACCCGGGATCTGTTCGTGGACTGGCCGAGGAAGGCCAGGGCGGTGGTGGGGAAGCTGCGGCTTGCTGCCGGCCAGTATCCGGACGATCCGATGCTGGCCCTGCTGATCGGCGAACTGGCCATGAAGAGTACGGAATTCGCCACCCTGTGGTCCGAGAACCGGGTCAGGAACTGGGATATCGCGGTCTATCGCATGCGCCATCCTCTTGTCGGTCAGATGCACCTCAACCTGCAGACCCTGACGATCCCGCAGGAGAGCGGGCAGCGCATCGTCGTGGCGACCGCTGAGGCCGGTTCAGGCTCACAGGCCGCACTGCACCTTCTTGCCCAGGCCGGCGCCCCGGTCGACCGGCAAGCAGGGCCCGGGTCCGAGACCGCCGGGACCTTCGCCAGAGCCGAGTTGCATGACCGCTGATTATCGGTTGGCCCGGGGTCGACAGCCGCAACAGCGCCGTGGCGAGGAACATCAGGGCGCCCGCTGGGGGTCAAGGGGCAATGCCGCTTAGTGGTCGGCTTTGGAAGTCCTTCGGGGGTTGATCAGCCTGCCAGGGCGATGGAGGATTCTTCTTGTCGGGCGGCCGGTGTGTGTCGGTCGAGCCGGGCCAGCAGATCGTCCAGATCGGAGGTGGTGAACCTCCACTGGAACGGCTGTGCCGTGGCGTTGTAGCGGTCTTCGAACGCTCGGAGCCGGTCCCGGACCTGGGTGAGGTCCGTGAAGTCGTTGGGTTGGACGACCTTGCGCTGGACGATGGAGAAGAAGATCTCTATCTGGTTCGTCCAGGAGGCGTGGACGGGGGTGTGGACCATGACCGTGTTCGGGAAGGCACTGGCCAAGCGGTCGATGGCCTTCTGGCCGCGGTGGGAAGAGGAGCCGTTGTCGACGACCCAGTGGACGCGTTTGGCGCTGGCGTAGGGCTCGGTGGTCATGACCTGCTCGACCAGGTTCATGAAGGGGACGATGCCGGTCTTGGGCTCGCAGCGGCCGAAGACCTTCGCGCGGTGGACGTCGTAGGCGGCGAGGTAGGCCAGCGCGCCGCCGCGGCCGTACTCGTGGTTGACGCGCATCGCCCGGGCCTGGCCCGGGGCCAGGGTCGGATGGCAGCGGCAGCGGGCCTGGATGGAGGTCTTCTCGTCGCTGGAGACGACGTACTCGTCCTCGCCCAGCGGGACGCCCTCGAACGTGCGGGCGTACAGGTCCAGGACACGCTGGGCCTTGGCGCGGAAGTTGGGGTCGCGGATGAAGATCCAGGACCGGTGCTGCCAGGGCTTGAGGGCGTCTTCGCGTAGCCAGCGGCGCACCGTGGACGCAGAGACGGTCTCGGTGATCCCGCGTGCGGTCAGCTCGGCGGCCAGCTCCGGGCAGGACCAGCGCGACGGCGGTACGCCTGTCTCGGCGGGGAGTTGGCAGGCCGGCGCTTTGGCCTCGGCGACCTGCACCGGGGTGAAGCGGGCGGGACGCCCGGAGCGTCTGCAGTCGGCCAGGGCCGGCAGCCCGCCATGGGCGAACCGGCCGCGCCACCGACGCACCGTGTCCAGGTGCAAGCCCGTCTCTCGGGCGATCTGGGCATTGGAGTGACCCCGCGCGGCGTGGAGTACGACCTGCGCCCGTATCCGGGCCTGGTGAGGGCTCTTGTGACCGTAGGCCGCCTTCTTCAGGCGCTGCCTTCGCGAGGCGGTCAGGGATATCGGGCAGGCGGCGGCAACGGACAGGGCAGGCAAGCCGATCAGCAGAAGTGGATCTTCACTGCGGGAGTCGGCCGACCCCCTCCACGGCGACCGGGCTGGATGGGCGCATGCCCGACATGCCGGAGTCGGCCAAGGCCCCCTCGCCCAGAAACTGCCTACCTCACCGGGGATCGGCCACGGGCGTCCGAGGATGTAGTCCTGCTCCTCCGCTCTGTTCGACCGGGTCGGCGAGTGGGGCTCTCCCGGAAGCAATGAGATCTTGGGTCCCGCCGCCTGTCAGCGCCGGTCGGTGCTCAGGCCGTCCAGGGTGAGGTCGAGGAGGCGTTCGGCCTGCTCTCGCTGCTCCGGCTTTCCCGAGGTGAGGGCGATGCCGGTGAGGGCGGCGAACATATCGGTGGCGCCAATGTCGGAGCGGATGGTGCCGGCTTCGATGCCGGCGGCCAGGAGCGAGGTCAGGGCGGCCATCATCATCTCGTGGCTCTGGGCGTAGGGGTTGACGCCGGATTCGACGAGGGCGCGTAGGGCGTCGGCCATGCCGAGCTTGGCGGTCGCGTAGTCGATGAAGCGGCCCGTCCAGGCGCGCAGGGCCTCGCGCGGGGCCAGCGCGGCCAGCAGGTCGGGGGCCGCGTCGCACAGCCGGATCAGCTCGTTGCGGTAGGCGGCCTCGATGAGGACCTCCCGGGTGGGGAAGTTGCGGTAGAGCGTGCCGGAGCCGACGCCGGCCTCCTTGGCGATGCGCTCCAGGTGCGCTTCCAGTCCCTCTTCGGCGAAGACGCGCACTGCGGCCGAGAGGATCTTGTCCCGATTGCGCTGCGCGTCGGCCCGTAGCGGGCGCCCTGTCTCTCTGGCCATCCGCGGTCTCCTGTCGTCCCGGGCTTGCTAACCGGCGACGCCTCCACTTACAGTGAGGGAACTGGAGGTGCCTCCACTTCCACTCTAGGGCATGCAGGCCCGCATCGGCCGCACACGAGCGCATGCGTGCCTCCGACCCACATTCCCGACGTAGCGCGGCCACGGCCGCCAGCCCCGGGAACAACGGGTAGGCCACCAGCCCCAGCCCCGTCACGCCCTGGGCTTTCACATCCGCACGGCTCCCGCTGCGAACGCAGCACATGGCAATCCACTCATTCAGAGGAGAAGAAGATGAGTCTCTCGCTCGTAGAAAAGGTCGCCGTCGTCACGGGCGGCGCGTCCGGGGTCGGCCTGGGCATCGCCCAGGAGTTCGTTGCCAACGGCGCCCGCGTGGTCATTACCGACCTGCACCAGGAGGCGCTCGACGAGGCGGTCGCGGCGATCGGGCCGAACTGCTCGGGGATCGTGGCCGACGTCACCAAGCTCGCGGACATGGAGGCCGCCTACCGACAGGTGAAGGAGCGTCACGGGCGACTCGACGCGGTCGTGGCCAACGCCGGGATCGGCGCGCACGCCCCGCTCGGCGCCATCACCGAGGAGCAATTCGACCGGACCTTCAACGTCAATGCCAAGGGCGTCCTCTTCACCGTTCAGCCCGCGCTCGCGCTGCTGCCCCCCGGCGGCACCGTCGTCATCATCGGCTCCACGGCATCCATCCAGCCGCCGCGCGGGATGAGCCTGTACGGCGGCTCGAAGGCCGCGGTACGCAACTTCATCCGGGCCTGGATCCAGGACACCAAGGGATCGGGCATCCGAATGAACATCCTCAGCCCCGGCGCGGTCGACACCGACTCCCTGCGCAGCGCACTGGCGATGGCCCAGGGAGCCGATCACGTCGACGCCGCCGTCAAGACCATGGGAGAGGGCAACCCGACCGGACGGATCGCCGACCCGCGCGAGATGGGGAAGGCCGCGGTCTTCCTCTCCAGCGACGCCTCCAGCTTCATCACCGGCGTCGAACTCTTCGCGGACGGCGGCATGGCACAGGTGTGAGCCACCCAGCCCAGCGGTCCGGCCCACCCGGCCGGGCCCCCGCCTGGCGCATCGCAGCGATGCGCCGGCACCCCCGAGGACGCCCTGGACTACGCCTGCAGCCCCTACCTCGCCATGCCCGGGATCTGACCGACTGCCAGACGCGACAGCGGCTCCCGGGTCAACCCCCGAAGGACTTCCGGAGCCGACCACTTAGCGTCAAAGTTTCGAGACGATCAGTGACTGGGGGTCGGAACGATCTCGAGGGGCTGCTGACCTACTTCCGGCGCCGCCTGCAACGCTCCAGTGATCCGAACCGGCTGTTCACCAAGGTCAAGGAGGTCGTGGCGGCCACCGGCGTGCTGAAGGGCAAACGTCGGCGGGCGCTGGACTCCACCGTGCTGGACGACGCGGTCGCCACCCAGGACACCGTCACCCAACTCGTCGCCGCGATCCGGCGGGTGATCCACGGCGTGCCCGGTGCCGAACAGGTCGCCGTCCAGTGGTGCACCGCCCACGACTACACCGACCCCGGCAAGCCCCGCATCGCCTGGAACGACGAGCAGGCGCGCTCCGCGCTGGTGGACGCCCTGGTCACCGACGCGCTCAACCTGCTCGGCCGCCTGCCCGAGCGGCAGCTGGACGAGAAGGCCGCCGACGCGGTCGGTCTGCTGGCCCTGGTCGCCGGGCAGGACGTGGAGGTAGCCGACGACTCGGACGGCCGCGACGGACGCTGGCGAATCGACCGCGGCACCGTCCACGACCGGGTGGTGTCCACCGTCGACACCGAGGCCCGGCACATCCACAAGAACCGCACCCGTCACCAGGAGGGCTTCCGCGCCCACGCCGCCTGCGAGCCGGAAACCGGCCTGCTCACCGAGGTCGCTCTCACCCAAGGCGGCGGTCAGGAGAACCACGAGGCCGCCGTCGCCGAGGACCTCCTCGCCGACGAGAGCGAGGACCTGACCGTGCTCGGCGACACCGCCTACGGCACCGGCGACCTGCGCGAGGCCCTCGAAGCCGACGGCCATACCCTCGTGATCAAACCCCCGCCGCTGCGGCAGGCCGTCCCCGGCGGCTTCACCACCGACGACTTCCAGGTCGATACCCAGGCTGGCACCGTCACCTGCCCAGCCGGCCACATCAAAGCCCCCGGCCGCCCCCCTCGCGAACGGCAACCGCCAGGCCCAGTTCAAGAAACTCTGCCTCGACTGCCCCCTACGCGAGCGCTGTACCAGGTCCAAGACCGGACGCACCTTCAACGTCCACCCCCCAGTACGACCGCCTCAAAGCCGCCCGTGACCAGGCCGCCACCAGCCAGGAATGGCAGGACGAGTACCGCCGCTGGCGGCCACCCGTCGAACGCGCCATCGCCTGGCTCGTCGCCAAAGGCAACCGCCGCGTCCCCTACCGAGGCGTCCTGAAGAACAACACCTGGCTCCACAACCGCGCCGCCGCACTCAACCTCCGCCGCCTCATCAACCTCGGACTCACTCGCACTGCCCACACCTGGGCACTCGCACCCGTCCCCGCGTGACGCTGGAGGGGCGCCCCCTCGGGACGCCCCTCCAGCAACAAGATCTTCAGGAGACTTCTACCGTTAGGTCCGCCGATGAAGGTGGTCGGCCGGGGTACCGCACACCGCGGTGCCCCGGCCGACCACGGAGTCACAGACGCTCGATCGCACCCGGCGGCGCGATGGTGGGCGGAACGCGGTAGCTCGGGTCCGCCTTCTGCGCAGGCTGGCGGCGCGCCAGCGCCGCGTCGATGGCCGGGGCCAGCCGTGCCATCTTCTCCGCTTCGGCCTTCTCGTGGCGCTCGGCGAACTCCGGCATCACCTCCCGGGCGAACAGTTCCAGCGACTCGCAGATGTGCTCGTGCTTGATGCGCCCGGACTGGGCGATCAGCAGGATCTGGTCCACGCCGGCCGCCTCGTACTCCCGCAGCGCCTGCCGGATCTGCTCGGGGGTGCCGACCGCGGCGTACGCCCCGTCCAGCTGCTGCGGGAACGTGCCCAGGACGGATTTCTTGGAGAGGTTGAGGCCCAGCTGCTCCGCCAGCACCGTCTGTCCGGGCGCCGGCGAGCCGACCCCCCAGTAGTAGGAGAGCGACCGGGCGAAGAACTGGTGATCGGCGAGACTGCGCTCACGCGCCACCGACTCGTCCTCGTGGCACATCATGTACGCCGTCATGGCGACCTGGGGGTTGACCGAGAACCCGACCGGCACGCACTCCTCGGAGGCGATCGTCGAGTAGTAGTCCCCGACCCACTTCTTGGCCTCGTCCGGCTGGACGAACGACAGGGTCAGTGCGCCCAGGCCGTTCCGGGCGGCGTACACCAGGCCCTCCTGCCGGCTGCAGGCCGTCCACATCGGCGGGTGGGGCTTCTGCACCGGCTTCGGCACGACGTTGCGCGGCGGCATCTTGAGGTACTTGCCGTCGATGCCGGCGAACGGCTCCTCGACGAACATCCGGCTCGCGGCGTTGACGGCCTCCAGCCACTGTTCGCGCTTGGTCTCGCGCTCCACGCCGAAGGCGGAGAGCTCCATCACGGTGCTCGACTCCCCGGTGCCGAACTCCATGCGGCCGTTGGAGAGCAGGTCGAGCATCCCGACCCGTTCGACCACGCGCGCCGTCGGGTTGACCCCCGGGGGCATCACCGCGATCCCGTGCCCCAGCCGGATCCGGTTGGTGCGCTGACTCGCCGCGCCGAGCAGGACCTCGGGCGCGGAGCAGTGGCTGTACTCCTCCAGGAAGTGGTGCTCCACCGCCCACGCGTAGTCGAAGCCGAGACGGTCAGCCAGCTCGATCTGACTCAACGCCTCCTGAACCAGCTTCAGTTCGGAGTCCGGCTGCCAGGGGCGCGGCAGCTGAAGCTCGTAGAAGAGTCCGAATCGCAAGTGGATTCCTTTCATCGGTTGTACGGGCTCCCGCACCAGCGACTGTGCGGGAGCCGGTTGGGACAACAGCTGGTTCAGAGTGCTTCGGGCAGTCCGGCTCCGGCCCGCAGCGCCTCCAGGGACGCGTCCGGACCGGCCGCGATCTCCCGGAGCAGGCGCTCGAAGCCCAGCGCCATGCGCTCGACCGTGTCCCGGGCGAACAGGTCGGTGCTGTACCCCAGGGAGCAGTGCAGGCCGGCGTCGGTCTCGACGGCCGTCAGGGTGAGGTCGTACATGGCCGGACCCTGGTCGGTGCGCAGTTGGGTCACCCGGAGGTCCGCCGATCCGTCCGCACCGCCCTTCGCGGACGCCGCCCGCGGGAGCAGGTTGAACATCACCTGGGCCAGTGGCGGACGAGCCGGGTCCGGCTCGGGCACCAGGGCGCGGACCAGGTCGGCGCGCGGCAGGTCCTTGTGCTGTTGCCCCTCGACCATGACCTTCCTGGCCCCGGCCAGCACGGCGGTGAACGCCTGCTCCCGGGTCACGTCCAGCCGCATCACCAGCTCGCTGACGAACATCCCGACGACCTGTTCCAGTTCGGGGCTGGGGCGGTTGGCGACCGGCGTGCTGATCGCCAGCTCACGGTCCCAGGTGTAGCCGCCGAGCAGGACGGCGTAGGCCGACAGCAGGGCCATGTACAGCGTGACGCCCTCCTGCCTGCTCAGCGCCCGGATCCGGGTGAGCAGGTCGAGCGGGACGTCGAAGTCCACCGAGGCGCCCTGGTAGGACCTCACCGGTCCGCGCGGGTAGTCGGTGCGCAGCGACATGCAGGCGGGCAGGCCGGCCAGCTGCTGCCGCCAGTACTCCTCCTGCGCGCCGAGCTCCTCCGCGTCCATCGCGCGGCTCTGCCAGCGGGCGAAGTCGGCGTAGTCCACCTGGAGGGGCGTCAGCCGGGGCTCCTCGCCCTTGCCGAACGCGCGGTGCATCTCGAACAGGTCGGTCAGCAGGAGGTTCACCGACCACCCGTCGAAGACGCCCCACGGCCGGGTGAAGGCGACGACGTGCTCGTTCTCGGACAGCACCAGCAGGTGCGCGCGCAGCATCGGCCGGTCGTCCGGCGCGAACGGACGCACGCGCTCGGCCCGGAGCCACTCGGTCACGGCGTCGAGGTCCCGGACCTTCATGACGTTCACGGCGATGTCGGCGCCGTCGGTCACCTGCTGGAGGACCCGGCCGTCGTCGTCGTGGACGTACACGGTGCGCAGGATGGAGTGGCGCTCGACCAGGGCCCGGACGCTGCGGGTGTAGGCGCCACGGTCCAGCGGGCCGGTGACCCGCAGGGCCAGCTGGGCGTTGCGGTACGCCGAGCCCAACTGCTCCGGCCGGTCCAGGAACCACAACTCCCGCTGCTGGAGCGAGAGCGGGGCCGGTGCACCGGTCCGCCCGGCGGCGGCCGGCAGCAGCGGCTCGACCGCCCGGGTGCCGGCCGGCTGCTCCAGCGCCGCGGCCATCTCCTCGATGGAGGAGCTGGTGAGGATCGCCTGGAGCGAGATGTCCATGCTGGTCTCCTCCCGGAGCCGCATGGCGAGCCGGACCGCCAGCAGGGAGTCCCCGCCCAGCGCGAAGTAGTTGTCCTTGATGCCGATCCGGTCCACCCCCAACGTGCTCTCCAGCATCCGGCAGAGCGTCCGCTGGGCCTCGGTGCGCGGCTCGACGTACGCCTCCTTGGCCACGGCGTTCTCGTCCGCGGCGGGCAGGGCCCGCTTGTCGAGCTTTCCGTTGGGGGTCAGCGGGAGTTCTTCGAGGAGCACGAAGGAGCTGGGCACCATGTACTCCGGCAGGCGGGCGGACAGGTGCTCCCGGAGTAGCTTGGCCGTGGCGGGCACCAGGTCGGCGAGCCGCGGCACGTTGGCCGACTGCGGCGCGCGGTAGTCGGCCCGGGCCCGCACCCGGGGCAGCTCGCCCCGGCCGAGGACCAGGTCCAGGCCGTCGAGGCGGCTCTGTGACCAGGTGGCCGACACCCGGTAGCCGAGTTCCTCGGCACGGCGCAGCAGCGCTTCGAGCTCCCGCACCTCCTCGGCGTCCGCGGCGGACAGCCGGGCCTCGCCGGGCAGCGGCGCCACCTCGTGGTTGGGCGACCAGACCGTCACGCCCTCGGCGACCCGCACGTCCTCCCTGACCCGGGGATTGGTCAGGCCGGTGACCCCGAACCGGTCGGGGAGCTCCCCGTCCAGCAGGTCGCGCAGCGCCGCCAGGTCGGCGACCTCCAGCCAGGGGAGCGGCGCGGCAGCAGGGGCGGCCGACCTGGTCAGCACCACGTCGTAGCGGTAGGCGAGCATCTCGTTGTCGCCCACCCCGCGCTTGACCATGAGGTCGACGGCCCCCACCTCGGGGAACCGCTCGTTCAACCGGGCGAAGTAGCCGGGGCTGAGGAGCAGCTCGCTCTCGTGCCGCCGGCGGCGGTGCAGTTGCGCGGCCAGCGCCGCGGCCGTGGTGCCCGACCCCGCCCTGCTCCGCTCCACCGCGCCCAGGTGGGCCGAGAGCAGGTCCAGGTTGCGGACGTCACCGATCAGGATCCGGCCGCCGTCGCTCAGGAGCGGCAGCAGCCCGGCGACGGCCTCCTCCAGGTAGCGCCGGTTCGGGAAGTACTGGACCACCGAATTGATCACGATGGTGTCGAACCCGCCCTCGGGCAGTGCCGCCGCCGACAGGGCGTCCCCCTGGGCCAGCGTGACGTGCGACCAGCCGCGGCGCTCGACACCGCTGCGGACGTCGGCGAGCGCGGAGGCGGACAGGTCGACGGCGTGCACCGTGTCGCAGGCCCCGGCGTAGCGGTACAGCAGCAGCCCGGTGCCGCAGCCGATCTCGAGCAGCCGCTTGGGCCGCAGGTCCTCGATCAGCCGGACCGTGCCGTCGATCCACTCGCGCATGTCGGACTCGGCGATGGATCCGCCCGTGTAGCTGTTCTCCCAGCCGGCCAGGTTGAGGTCGTCGGCGGGGGCCGCGTCCAGGGACCCGGTGTACTCGTCCTCGAAGACCTGCTGCCACTGCTCGACCAGGGCGGCGTTCTGCTCCTGGGCGACCTCGTCGAGCCACTCGGGGCTCGGGCACACGTACCCGACGAGGGTGCGGCTGTCGCCGGACTCCTGCGGCAGGACGACGCCCTGCGCCACCGTCCGGTGCTCGGCGAGGACGGCTTCGATCTCGCCGAGTTCGATCCGGAAGCCGCGGATCTTGACCTGGTCGTCGTTGCGGCCCAGGTACTCCAGCGAGCCGTCGGGCAGTTGGCGGGCCAGGTCGCCGGTGCGGTACATGCGCTCGCCCGGACGGTCGTTGAACGGGTCGGGCAGGAAGCGCTCGCGGGTCAGCTCCGGACGGTTCAGGTAGCCGCGGGCCACGCCGGCGCCGCCCACGTACAGCTCACCGACGGCACCGACCGGGACCGGTTCGCCGTGCCCGTCCAGGACGTAGGTGCGCAGGTCGGGGATCCGCCGCCCGACCGGGCTGACCGCGCTGTCGAGGTCGTCCTCGGTCACCACGCGGTACGTCACGTGCACGGTCGTC
>NZ_JYJF01000349.1 GCF_000955975.1 Saccharothrix sp. ST-888 | reverse complement strand
CCGCCTACCGCAACCAGCTCGTCCGCACCGGCGCGCGCAGCGGAACCACGGTCTCCGTCAACTGGCCGTTCTGGGAGGAGGGCGGCATCGGCGGCACCGCCGTCCGGGAGAACCTGCGCACCCTCGGCCTGGCCCCCCTGGACACCCCCCGCGCCCTGACCGCCCTCCGACACGCCATGACCCCCGAGGACACCAGCCCCACCCGGAGCAGGCTCACCGTCCTGGTGGGCGGACGCGAGGAGTTGAAGGCCCGGTTCGCCGGTGACCAGGAGGAGCCGCCGGGCGAGTCCGCCACCGACCCGGCCCGGGACACGTCCACCGCGGCTCCGGTCACCGGAACCGACCCGGTCGCGCCGCCGGACGACGTCGCGGGCCAGGCCCTGGTGGAGGAGGCGACCGGTCACCTGCGGCGACTGGTGGCGTCGTCGCTCAAGCTCGACCCCGAACGGCTGTCCCCGGACGCCGCGTTGGAACGGTACGGCATGGACTCCGTCATCGCGGTCGGCGTGATCGCGGAACTGGA
>NZ_JYJF01000348.1 GCF_000955975.1 Saccharothrix sp. ST-888 | reverse complement strand
TGGCGTCGGCTGCGGTCTGGGGTCTGCTGCGTTCGGCGCAGTCGGAGAACCCGGGGCGGATCGTCCTGCTGGACCTGGACGAGGACCCGGCTTCGCTCCAGGCGCTGCCCGGTGTGCTCGCCTGTGGTGAGCCGCAGTTGGCGGTCCGGGCGGGAGAGGCTCTCGCACTCCGTCTGGCGCGGGTGCCGTCGGCTGTCGAGGCCGAGCGGCTGGTGCTGGACCCTGAGGGCACGGTGCTGGTCACGGGTGCGACGGGCACGCTGGGTGCGCTGTTCGCCCGGCATCTGGTGACGGAGTACGGTGCGCGCAGGCTGCTGCTGGTCTCGCGTCGTGGGGAGCAGGCGGAGGGTGCCGCAGAACTCGCCGACAGTCTGCGTGAGTTGGGTGCGGAGCCGGTCTTCGCGGCCTGTGATGTCGCGGATCGTGACGCGCTTGCCGCTCTGCTGGCCGGGCACCGCCTGACGGCGGTCGTGCACACGGCCGGTGTGCTGGACGACGGTGTGATCTCCTCCCTCACCCCGGAGCGG
>NZ_JYJF01000347.1 GCF_000955975.1 Saccharothrix sp. ST-888 | reverse complement strand
CGGCATCGCACCCGTCCGCCCCGCCGAATACGTCCACTTCACCATCACCCAGATCGCCGGCCAACCCGGCCACACCAACTGACCCCACCACACCCGGGAGGGTTCTGGGCCATGCAGTTCCGGGAGACGCAGTTCCGGGAGACGCAGTTCCGGGAGACGCAGTTCCGGGAGACGCAGTTCTGGGAGACGCAGAGGATCGTGCTCAGGGAGGGCGACCAGGTGACCCTCCTCCCGGCCCTGACGGCGCCCGTGGCGACGCTCGTCCCGCCACCACCGCTCCCGCTGCCGGGGTCGGCGGGCTTCCGGATCGAGGGGCATCTCGCCTGTGTGCCGGGGGACATCGAGGCCCTGGCCATCGTGTCCGTCGCGTATCAGACGCCGACCTTCGGCATCGCGGGATCCGGGCGTGTCCAGCTGCGGGTTCCCCGGGGGAACCGCGCGAGGTACGCCAGGACACGGCAGGGGACCGAGGTCGTCGTCGACGGGGGCCCGCTCGACCTGGTCTTCACTCCGGTGCTCCCGGCGAGCAA
>NZ_JYJF01000346.1 GCF_000955975.1 Saccharothrix sp. ST-888 | reverse complement strand
CGATGATCGCCTGGTGGGGCACCGCCATGCTCTGCTACGTCACGCCCAAGGAGCACCTGGGCCTGCCCAACCGGGACGATGTGAAGACCGGCGTCATCACCTACAAGATCGCCGCCCACGCCGCCGACCTGGCCAAGGGCCACCCCGGCGCGCAGGCCTGGGACGACGCCCTCTCCGACGCCCGCTTCGAGTTCCGCTGGGAGGACCAGTTCAACCTGGCCCTCGACCCGGAGACCGCCCGCGAGTTCCACGACGAGACCCTCCCCGCCGAACCTGCCAAGACGGCCCACTTCTGCTCCATGTGCGGCCCGAAGTTCTGCTCGATGAAGATCTCCCAGCAGATCCGCAACGAGCACGGCGACGGCTCGACGGCGGTGGCGACCGACACCGACTTCGACGCGGAAGCGGTGGCCGGTATGGCCGCCAAGTCCGAGGAGTTCGCGGCCTCCGGCAACCGGGTGTACCTGCCGTTGGCCGACTGACCGCCGACTGCTGAGCGCCGCCCCGGGGGCCGGAGGGGGATCCCCGGTGCGG
>NZ_JYJF01000345.1 GCF_000955975.1 Saccharothrix sp. ST-888 | reverse complement strand
CATCTCCAGCTCGATGCGGTCCAGTACTTCCTGGCTCGGGTTGTCGCCGTAGCGGAGTTGGAGACCGGCTTTGATCTTCTGGCGCAGGTACGACGCTTGGGTCTCGCCCTCGGGTACGTCGAACTGCGGCATCCGGTCGACGTAGGTGAACACCTCGTCGTATGGCTGGACCCGCTCAGCGATGGCGAGCGTGTTGTCGCACGCATCCGGCAGTTCACGAAAGAGGCGGCGCATCTCCTCGGCGGTCTTGATGTAGTAGCCAGACCCGTTGAACCTCAGACGGTTGACTTCGTCCTTGTTCTTGCCCATGCCGACACAGAGCAAGCTGTCATGCGCATCCGCCTGGTCCTCGGTGACGTAGTGCGAGTCGTTGGTGGCCAACAGCGGGATGTTCAGCTGCTTGGCCAGTCGCAGCAGGTCCTGGCGGACGTCGCGCTCGATGTCGATGCCGTGGTCCATCAGCTCCAGGAAGTAGTTCTCCTTGCCGAAGATGTCCTGGTAGGCGCCGGCGGCCTTGACCGCCTCGTCGTACTG
>NZ_JYJF01000344.1 GCF_000955975.1 Saccharothrix sp. ST-888 | reverse complement strand
CAGTAGTCCGAGGCGCGGTGCCCGTCGCTGTACTCCCTGGCGTCGCCCAGGCAGGCCGCGTAGTCGGTGCTGCCGGTACAGGCGTCGATCGGCAGCCGGGTGCCGCCCGGGCGCAGGTAGCCCTGCCCGCAGCCCCACATGTCGTTCGCCAGCGCGGCCTGCGAGCTCCGCACGCTCTCACCACACCACCGGTCCGGCCGGGGGTTCCACGGCTCCGGGGCGCCGACGCTGATCGGCACCGGGCTGCTGGCGCTGGGGGTCGGCGCGACCGTCGGTGGCCTGCTGGGCCGGGTGGGCCCGGCGATGGGCGTCACCCTCGCGGTGGGGGCGGCACTCCAGTACGGGATGTCTATGGTCCGTCCGTACCTGTGGAGTGGGGAGACCGTGCTGATCCCGCAGTCCGCCCTGCCCAACGACATGTGGGGCTTCGGCCAGGTCTACCTGCGCCCGGACGGCACCCGGCTGCCGATCGACGCCTGTACCTCCAGCACCGACTACGCGGCCTGCCTGGGCGACGCCAGGGAGTACAGCGACG
>NZ_JYJF01000343.1 GCF_000955975.1 Saccharothrix sp. ST-888 | reverse complement strand
GGGGGAGTGTGCGGCTGCGTTGGCGCCGTTCACGGACTGGTCGCTGCTGGACGTCGTGCGGGGTACGGCGGGTGAGGCGTGGCTGGAGCGGGTGGACGTGGTCCAGCCGGTGCTGTGGGCGGTGATGGTCTCGCTGGCGGAGGTCTGGCAGTCGGCGGGCGTGTCGCCGTCGGTCGTGGTCGGCCACTCGCAGGGTGAGATCGCCGCTGCTGTGGTTGCGGGTGCGCTGTCGCTGGAGGACGGCGCGAGGGTGGTGGCGCTGCGCAGCCGGGCGATTGCCGGTGGTCTGGCGGGCCGGGGCGGGATGGTGTCGGTCGCGCTGCCGGTGGAGCTGGTGCGTGAGCGGCTGAGCGTCTGGGGTGAGGAGCGGATCTCGGTCGCTGCGGTCAACGGTCCGTCGTCGGTGGTGGTTTCGGGTGAGCCGGCCGCACTGGAGGAGTTGCTGGCGTCGTGTGAGGCGGACGGTGTCCGGGCTCGCCGGGTGCCGGTGGACTACGCCTCGCACTCGGCGCAGGTGGAGTCGATCCGCACCGAACTGCTGGACGTCCTG
>NZ_JYJF01000342.1 GCF_000955975.1 Saccharothrix sp. ST-888 | reverse complement strand
TGCCTTGCGACCTGCGATGATGGGAGTTCTCTAGGCTCCACCACGCACAATCGGCAAGGCATCTCGTAAGTGCAATCCTCTCACGCTGTCTCGGCCGTCCCCGTCGTGTTCGACGAGCCGAATCTGATCGCGGGCGCGGGGCTGGTCCCGCTGATCCGCCTGGCCGAGCGCGCCGGCCTGCCCGCCCTGGTCGGCGACAGGCTGCGCATCGAAGGAACCGGCAGCGGTGCCGGGGCCAATCCGGCCACGAAGGTGATGACGCTGGTCGCGGCGATGTGCGCCGGGGCCGCCGCTTGAACACCGAGGTCGCGGCCGGGCAGGGCGAGCTCTTCACGGCCTGGCGCTACCACCCGGTGTTCACCGACAGCCCGTTCGAGGTGCTCCAGGCCGAGCTGCGGCACCGGCAGCACGCCACGATCGAGCAGGTCATCGCGGACGGCAAGGGACCGGCCTTGGCCCACCTGGTCAACGTCCCTGCCCGGCTGGCCCGTTCAGCCCGTCGGCCAACACTCCACCTGCCCGACCGATGGCCCTGGCAGCACGCGTCCACCGA
>NZ_JYJF01000341.1 GCF_000955975.1 Saccharothrix sp. ST-888 | reverse complement strand
ACATTCAGCTCGCGATACGTCAACTCCTCACCTGCCGACACCAACGCGACCGCGTCCGGAGTCGCCGCCACCTGCGCCGCGAACGCCTCCGGCAGGGTCGCGCTCCCCACCGGACGAGCGGTGGCCTCGGGCCCCGCCACCAGGGCACGGCGCTCCACCGCGTCCAGCACGTCGATCGTGCCGATCGGCCGGTCCGGTGCGGCGGCGACCGCGGCCAGCAGCCTGCTCCACCGGGCGAACAGGGTCTCGACCGTCCCCCGGTCGAACAGGTCGGTGCTGTACTCCACCGCGCCGCTCAGCCCGGCCGGTGCGCCGTCGGGCCCGCGGTGCTCGGCGAGGCCGAAGGTCAGGTCCAGCCGTGAGGTCCCGGTGGGCACGGTCACCCCGGAGACCGTGAGGTCGGGCAGCACGAAGTCGCCACCCGGCGCGTTCTGCACGACCAGCCCGGTCTGGAACAGCGGGTGGTGCGACAGCGACCGGGCCGGGTTCAGCACCTCCACCAGGTGCTCGAACGGCACGTCCTGGTGCGCGAACGCCGACAGCGCCGTCTCCCGC
>NZ_JYJF01000340.1 GCF_000955975.1 Saccharothrix sp. ST-888 | reverse complement strand
CTGGGGTTGGAGGGGCCGACGCTGTCGATCGACACGGCGTGTTCCTCGTCGCTGGTGGCGCTGCACCTGGCGGCGCAGTCGCTGCGGCAGGGCGAGTCCGTGCTCGCGCTGGCCGGCGGGGTCACCGTGATGGCCTCGCCCGGCACCTTCGTGGAGTTCAGCCGCCAGCGGGGGCTGTCCCCGGACGGCCGGTGCAAGGCGTTCGCGGACGGCGCGGACGGTACGGGCTTCGCCGAGGGCGTCGGTGTCCTGGTGCTGGAACGGCTCTCGGACGCGCGGCGCAACGGGCACGAGGTGCTGGCCGTCATCCGCGGCTCCGCCGTCAACCAGGACGGCGCCTCCAACGGACTGACCGCGCCCAACGGCCCCTCCCAGCAGCGGGTGATCCGCCAGGCGCTCGCCAGCGCCCGGCTGTCGGCGGCCGACGTCGACGTGGTCGAGGCGCACGGCACCGGTACCACGCTCGGCGACCCGATCGAGGCCCAGGCACTGCTGGCGACCTACGGTCAGGACCGCCCCGAGGGGCGGCCGCTCTGGCTCGGCTCGGTCAAGTCG
>NZ_JYJF01000035.1 GCF_000955975.1 Saccharothrix sp. ST-888 | reverse complement strand
AAACCAACCCACCCCCACACACAGCACCACCGCACCACGCGAAAAGGGGCCCCGTGCACACGCACCGGGCCCCTTCGCCACACCCACACCCCACCAACCGGCCCCCGGTTCAGCCCCGGGCGTAGCTGACCCGGCCCTCGTCCCAGACCGGCTCGTCGGTCTCCACCACCCGGCCGTCCTCCCGGAAGACCAGGAACCGGCTGAACACCCTGGCGAACCAGCGGTCGTGGGTGACCGCGAGCACGGTGCCGGTGAAGGTGTCCAGGGCCTGCTCCAGGGCCTCGGCGGAGATCAGGTCGAGGTTGTCGGTCGGCTCGTCCAGCAGGAGCAGGGTCGAGCCGGCCAGTTCGAGCAGCAGGATCTGGAAGCGCGCCTGCTGACCGCCGGAGAGCGTCTCGAAGTTCTGCCGGCCCGCCCCGGCGAGTCCGTAGCGGCTCAGGGCGGACATCGCGCTCTCCAGCCCCAAACCCTCCCGGTCGCCCTCGCCCCGGCCGAGGATGTCGGCCGGGGTGCGGCCGAACCACTCCGGGTGCCGATGGGTCTGGGCGAACAGCCCCGGCCTCACCCGCGCCCCCAGCCGGCATTCGCCCGAGTGCCCGACGGTCGGCGCGGCCTCGGCACCCGACTCGTCCAGCAGCCGCAGGAAGTGGCTCTTGCCCGAGCCGTTCGAGCCGAGCACGCACACCCGGTCACCGAAGAACACCTCAAGGTCGAACGGGCGCATCAGCCCGGTGAGTTCGAGGTTCCGGCAGGAGATCGCCCGGACGCCGGTGCGGCCGCCGCGCAGTGCCGGTGCGACGCGCTGCAGCCGTGGTGGCGCCGCCGGTGGACCGACCGCCTCGAACTTCGCCAGCCGGGTCTGCGCCGCGTGGTAGCGGGAGGCCATCTCGTCGCTGATGGCGGACTGCTGGCGCAGGGTGCGGACGAGCTCCTTGAGCTGCTCGTGCTTCTCGCTCCAGCGCTGCCGCAGCTCCGCCGCCCGCTTCCAGCGGGCCTCCCGCGCCTCGTGCCAGGTGCCGAATCCGCCTCCGTGCGTCCAGGCCGACCCGCCTTCGAGGGTGATCACCTGGGTCGCCGTCCGGCTCAGCACCTCGCGGTCGTGCGTGATCAGCAGCACCCCCTGCCGGGTCCGCGCCAGCTGCTCCTCCAGCCAGCGCTTTCCCGGCACGTCGAGATAGTTGTCCGGCTCGTCCAGCAGCAGCAGTTCGGCCGGGCCGCGCAGCAGGGCCTCCAGCACCAGGCGCTTCTGCTCGCCGCCGGAGAGCGTGGAGACCGCGCGGTACTGCGCGAGCCGGAAGGGCAGGCCGAGCGCCGCGACCGTGACGGTGTCCCAGAGCACCTCGCAGGTGTAGCCGCCGACCTCGGCCCAGGTGGACAGGGCCTCCGCGTAACGGAGTTGGGTGGCCTCGTCGTCGGTCTCCATCAGTTCGAGTTCCAGCGCGTCGACGGCGGCCGCGGCCGCCTGCTGCGCCGGGGGCACGACGGTCAGCAGCAGGTCGCGTACCGTCCGGTCGTCGCGGAGGCTGCCGATGAACTGGGGCATCACCGCGACCGCCCCCTGTCTGCGGACCGAGCCGAGCTGGATCGGCAGTTCGCCCGAGAGCATCCGCAGCAGGGTGGTCTTGCCCGCGCCGTTGTCGCCGACGAGGGCGACCGTCTCCCCGGCCGGGAGGCGGAACGAGACATCGCTGAACAGCTCACGCCCGTCGGCGAGGGTGTGGCCGAGGCCGCTGGCTTCGAGGTAGCCCATGGCTCGGAAGCCTAACCGCACGGCCGGCTCGGGTCGGGGCATTTCGGCCACCCCGGAAATTTTCACACTAACCATCGATCACATCGAATACGAATATTTCCATTAGGAATATTCACCCCCCAGCCGGAAAGGGGCAATAGACCCCTTGCGCCGATCAGCCGAATACGCAAAGGTTGTGCTCGATCGAAGCCTGCCCGCCCAGGAAGCCGAGACAGACCCGATGCACACTGATTCAGCTGCGCAAACCGTCGCCGTCGCCGGGGCAGAATTCGGCTGGGGCAGCTCAGGGAAGCTGAGCGCGATCCTGTCGGCTCTGCAGGAGCGTTCCTCCGTGCCGCTGAGATTCGTCGGTCTGGCCTCCGGTCTCGGCCGTCCGCTGCTCTCCGCGCACTCCGTCGACCGCTGGTACGACCTCCCCGCCGACGGCGCGCCCGGCGCGATCCGGGAGATCGTGCGCTCCGAGCGGGTGCGGGCCGCGGTGGTCGTCCTGGACGGCCGCACCGCCACGGCACTGGAGGCGGCCGGCGTGCCCACCGTGTTCGTGGACAGCCTGCCCTTCCTGTGGACCGAGGGGGACCGCGCTGCACTGCCGCTGGACGCCGCCGTCTACTGCGCCCAGAAGTGCGTCGAGCTTCCCCCCGAGTGCCTGGACGTGCTGGCGTCGGTCCGTGCGCTGCGCTGGGTCGACGCGGTCATCGGCACACCCCCGGCCGCCACCGACCGCACCGCCGCCGGGCCGTACCGCAGTGCCCTGGTCAGCCTGGGCGGCCTCCAGGCTCCCCGGCTCACCGACTGGACGAACTACCCCCGGGCCGTCGTCCCCGCCGTGCTCGAAGCACTCGCCGCGTACGGCGTCCACGAGGTGCACCTGGCGGGCAATCTCCCCGCCGACCTCGCCGGGCGCCTGGTCGACGCCTCCCTCGCGCCGTCCCGGACGACCACGGGCGCCCTGACGCACGGCGAGTTCCTCGACCGGCTGGCCGACTGCGACGTCCTGCTCACCTCCCCCGGGCTGACCACGCTGCTGGAGGCGGGCGCCGCCGGTGTCCCCACCGTCTGCCTGCCGCCGCAGAACCTCAGCCAGATCTTCAACGGCCGCTTCCACAGCCAGGCGGTCGGGGTCGACGTCCGGGTGGTCTGGCCCAAGGACGTCCTGGTCGAGGAGGAGGCCCTGTCACTCCGGTCGCAGGGCGAGGACCACGCCCTGGAACTGATCTACGGCGGTATCGCCACGGCGGCCGCGGCGGCCGCCGGCCGAGGGGCGAGCGCGGTCCTCCGCGACGGTGTGCTGACCGCGCTGCGGCGCTCGGCCGTCGAGGGCACCGACTGGGGTGCGCTCACCTCGACGATCGGCACCGGTGGCGCCGCCCAGGTCGCCGGCATCCTGCTCACCATCCTGCGAGGTGCCTGGCCACCCGTCTGACGCCCGGCTCGTCCTGCCCCTTCCCACGAACGGTCCGGAATGCCCTCCACTGCGCACACGCGTCACCGCTACCTGTTCATCAGAATTCTGGAAGCCTGCAACGCCGACTGCTTCATGTGTGAATTCGCGCTCTCCCGCGACACATTCCGTTTCTCGCGGGAGGATTTCGCCGAATTGCTGCCGAAGGCCCGGGCTGCCGGGGTGGCCTACGTCCGGTTCACCGGCGGCGAACCGCTCATGCATCCGGATGTGATGGAACTCGTGCGTTCGGGCACCGCAGCGGGCATGAAAATGTCCCTGATCACCAATGGCTCGCTGCTGCCGAAGATGGTCGAGCGGCTCGCCGAGGCGGGCCTGGCCCAGGTGATCGTCAGCCTGGACGGCGCCTCGGCGGCGACCCACGACACCTACCGGCGCTCCCCCGGCATGTTCGACAACGGCCTGCGCGGGCTCCGCGCCGCCGCCGCGCTCGGTGTCCTGCCGAGGGTCAACACGGTGGTCGGTCCGCACAACTACACCGAAATGCCGCTGCTGCAAGAGGTGTTGACCGAGGCCGGGGTGCGGCAGTGGGAGCTGTCCGCGCTGAAGCTCGACCGCGCCATCAGCTATCCCGACCCGGACCAGGTGCGCGCGGTGTGCGACCCGGTCTACGACGCCGATCCGCGCGCCCTGCTGGTCCCGATGGGCAAGCGCTTCTACGGGGACACCCCTGGGGAGCAGGAGCGCTACTTCGCCGAGTCGATCACCCCCCGCGCCTCCCGGCCGCTGTGCCACGTCGCGGACGACGTCATCTACATCGACGGCAAGCACGGCCGGATGTACGCGTGCAGCTGCATCCCGCACCGGGAGGACGACGAAGGCCCCGGGGGTGCCCCCGTCCGCGAGGAGGGCGTGATCCAACTCGACACACCGGTCTTCCGGACGCACGCCGACTTCTTCCGCCGGCGCGGCCCCGAGGTGTGCAGCGGCTGCTCCACCACGGCCGCCGGGTACAGCGACGACGTCGCCCGGCTCGGGTCGGTGGCGCCGTGGCAGTACTGACCCCCGAAGGCACCGCACCGCTCGCACCGGGCCGCCGGGTCCTGCTGGCCTGCGACGAGGAGCAGCTGGACTCGACGCTCGCGCTGCGCCGCGTCACCGCCCACCTCGGCGACCTCTCCCCGGTGAACCCGGTCGACCCGGAGGCCCTGGTGGACTCGGTCGACTTGGCGTCCGGCGGCGCACCGCCCGACGCCGCACTGGTCTGCGACGACGACGTGGCCACCGCCCGGCTGCTGGACCTCGGCGTCCCGGTGGTGCACCTCCGGTCGGGCCACCGCGCCGCCCCTGACGGGGCCACGGCGGGCGGGGCCGCCGCCGCTGCCGCCACCGCCGACCGGGCGCTGCGCCGACTGCACCGGCCCGGCTGGCTGCCCGGCCCGTGGCCGTCGGCAGCGGGTGCCCGGCCGACCGGAGCGCTCGCGCCGGTCCGGCTGACCAGGAACCGGGTGCGCGAGGGGACGCTGCTGCTGCTGTCCGTGTGGGGTGTGCCCGGCCAGGAGGCGGACGCGTTCGCCGCCGGGCCGCTTCGGGCCCTGGTCCGTGCGGCGGTCGCCCGCACCGGACGCTGCGAGGTGGTCTGCGACACCGGGCTGGCACCGGTCCGCTCCGCACTCGACGGCCTCGCCGACGGGGTGCGGGTGAGCCGCGCCGCCGAGGTGGACGTGGACGCACTGCACGCCGCCGCCGACGTGTTCCTCGCCGCGCCGACCCTGGGCGCGCTCGCGCTGGCCCAGGCCAGGCGCGCACCGCTGGTCTTCCTGCCGCCGCTCGGGTCCGCCCAGCGCGAGCTGGCCGCGCGGGTGGCGCAGGTGGTCCCGGTGCCGCTGGCCACCGACCCCGGCGACCCGTCCCTGTGGGTGCCGCCCGAAGCGGGCGGCACCGGGCAGTGGAGCGCGCTCGACCCCGCCCTGGACGACCTGCGCGGCGCGCAGCGGGTCGCCCGCACCCTCCGCCAGCTCTCGCTCGCCCCACTCTGAACCCGTGCCTGCCGTATCCATGCCCGTGCCCGTCATACCCGTCCGAGTCGTACCCGTCCGTGCTGAACGTGTCCGTGCCGAACCCGTCCGGGGCGGCGGACCCGTCCACACCTGACAGCTGTCCACGCCGTGGCCGCGCGTCCCGGGGGCTGCACCACGCCCCTCGGGACCGCAGTCGCGCGTGCCCCGGTAACCCGCTTCGACTCATCGAAGACCTGTCGACCCTGGAGCCGCCATGTCCGGCACACCCCGCGAAACCGGGACCACCGCAGGCCCCGCGTTCATCCGACCCCGGGTCCCGGAATCGCAGTGGAACGACTGGCGCTGGCACATGCGCCGGCGGATCACCACCATCGAGAAGGCCCGGCAGTGGATCAACGTCAGCCCCGACGAGGAGAAGGCCATCGCCGGGGTGGCGGGAAAGTACCGCTGGAGCATCACCCCTTACTACGCGTCCCTGATGGATCCCGACGACCCGCTCTGCCCGGTCCGCCAGCAGGCCGTGCCCGCGACCGGGGAGCTGGTCGAGTTCTCCGGCGCGGAGGTCGATCCGGTCGGTGACACCGTGTACCGCAAGACCAACCGGGTGGTGCACAAGTACCCGGACCGGGTGATCATGCTGATCACCGAGGCGTGCCCGGTCTACTGCCGGCACTGCACCCGGAAGTTCCACACCACGGATGTGAACGGCACCTACTTCCGTGACGACGAGGGCGGGTCGTTCGACGAGGACCTGCGCTACATCGCCGAACACCCTCAGATCCGGGACGTGCTGCTCACCGGCGGCGACCCGCTGTCGTACCAGGACGGCAAGTTGGAGGAGATCGTCGCCGGGCTGCGGGCGATCCCGAGTGTGGAGATCATCCGGATCGGCACCCGCTTCCCGGTGCTACTGCCGCAGCGGATCACCGACGAGCTGTGCGCGATGCTCTCCCGCTACCACCCGGTGTGGCTGAACACCCACTTCAACCACCCCAAGGAGATCACCCCGGAGGCCGCCGACGCGGTGGACCGGCTGCTGCGGCACGGGATCCCGGTCGGGAACCAGACCGTGCTGCTCCGGGGGATCAACGACGACGTCGCCACCATGCGCACCCTGATGACCGAACTGCTGCGGATCCGGGTGCGGCCGTACTACCTCTACCACTGCGACAACGTCACCGGTGTCTCGCACTTCATGACCTCCGTCGAGAAGGGCTGGGAGATCATGGAGGGCCTGCAGGGCCACATCACCGGGTTCGGGGTGCCGCAGTACGTCCTGACCACGAAGATCGGCAAAATCCCCATCTCCCAGCCGTACTTCACCGCCACCCCCGACGGCCTGCTGCTCCGCAACTACCGAGGCCAGCAGATGGTCGTCGACAGCGCGGTGCACCCGATCACGGAGTCTGACACCCGATGACCCTCGACAAACGGCTCGGACAGCGCTACCTGCCCTACGGCGCGAACTACCTCGACTGGTCCGACATGGCGGAGCTGCGGGAGGTGATCGACCACCAGGTGCTGTTCCGCTACCAGACGGAGACCGAGAGCATGGCCTCCCGGCTGGAGCGCCGGGCCGCCGAACGGCTGGGCGCCGGGCACGCGTTGGCGGTCCACAACTGCACCGAGGCGCTGCGCCTGGCGCTGATCTCCACCCGCCCGTCCGCCGGCGACCTGGTGTACATCCCGGCCGTCACCTTCGTGGCGGTGGCCGGCGCGGTCCTCTCCTGCGGGCTGATCCCGGTCCTGGTGGACGCCGACGACTCGCTCTCGCTGGACCCGACCCTGCTGCCGCCGGACGCCCGGCGAGTGATCGTGGCCCATATGGAGGGCACCGTGGCGCCCCTGCCCGAGGGCGTGCCGTACGTCGTCGAGGACTGCGCCCAGTCGCTCGGCGCGCGGTTCGCGGACGGCCGGCACGTCGGGACGGCGGGCTACGCCGGAACGTTCAGCTTCCACCACAACAAGGTGCTCACCTCGGGCGAGGGCGGACTGGTCGTCACCGGGGACGACGAGGCCTGGGCGACGATGCGCTGCTACCACGACCACGGCTCGGCCCGGGTGCCCGGCCACTACCCGACGTGGAACCAGGACGCCCACTTCGGCGAGAACTTCGTCACCAGCGAGCAGGTGGCGGCCGTCCAGTACCAGCAGTTCCGCCACCTCGACGAACTGCTCGCCGGGCTGGAGCGGATGTACGCGATCGCCATGGCCGAGCTGCCGGACCGCGCCGATCTCCAGGTGCGGCCGCGGGCCGCGGGCGATGTGAAGGTGAGCCTGCGGTTCCGCTGGGAGAGCCGCGAGCTGCGCGACGCCGCCGTGGCCGCCCTCACCGCCGAGGGAATCGCCAACTGGACGCTCGGCAAGTACCTGCTGACCGAACACCCGGTGCTCACCGGCCGGCGCTCGCTCTACGCCGACGGCTTCCCGTGGAACCACGCCCCCGAGGGGCCCCTCGCCCTCAGTCGCGACGGCTTCGCCCGCACCCGCGACCTGCTGGACCGCACCCTGTGCGTACCGCTGTCCCCGGAGCTTGCCGAGCAGGACCAGGTCCTCGCGGTCAAGGCCGTCCGGCGGGTCCTGGAGGCGGTGTGAGTCACGGTCCCGTGCTGCTGATGGTGGACGACCGCGCATCGTCGTTCACCCGGTACGCCGCCCGAACGCTCCCCGACGACCTGGTGCTGCTGCGGTTCGCCGAGTTCCGCCGGGACCTGACGGAGGACTACCTGCGGCAGACCGCGCACCTGCCGGCCTTCTGGGTGCGCGAAGGAGCGCCGCTGGCGGAGGAGGCCCGCCGCTATGAGGACTGGGCCGCCGGGCTGCCGGTCCGGCCGACCAGGTTCTGCAATCCGTCCGAGCCGCGCCAGGCGGTCGCCCAGCGGTTCGCCGCGCTGGCCGGACTGCCCCATCTGACGGATCGCCAGGTGACCTGGGTGCGGGACAAGGCCGAGATGAAGACCCGGTTCCGTGAACTCGGCCTGCGGACAGCCGGGTTCGCTCGGGTGCAGCGCGCCCGGGAGGTCGAGTGGTTCGCCGAGCGGCACGGCTGGCCGCTGGTGCTCAAGCCGGTGGACTCCTTCGCCTGTGTGGACACCTACCGGCTCACCGGCCCGGACGCGCTGGCCGGGATCGACTTCGGCGCGCGGGACTGGATGGTGGAGGAGTTCCTCGGCGGCACCGAGTGGGAGGTGTGCACGCTGATCCACGGCGGCGAGGTCCTGGACGCCTGGCCGAGCGCGATGCCTTGCCGCCCGCTGGACATCGTCGACGGCGCGATGAACGCCAACATCAGCGTCGGCACCGACGAGGCCCCGCCGGTCGACCTGCGCGCCCTGCTCCAGCTCATCGTCACCGGCATGGGGATCGACCACGGCTACGCCCACATGGAGTTCTTCCTGGTCGACGGCGAGGTGTTCGCGGGCGAGATCGGCGTCCGGCTGGCGGGCTGCGAGATCCCCGCCAACCACGGGCACGCCTACGGCTTCGACGTCTTCGGCGCCACCCTGGACGTGTACCTCGGCCGCCGCCCCGATCTCCGGTACCGTGAACGCCGTTGCGCGGGAGACCTGTTGCTGCCGCTGCCCGGATCGGGGACGGTCCGCCGGATCACCCCGGCAGCGGAGCTGCTGCGGCTGCCCGGGGTCGTCGAGGCCGTGCTCAAGGTGGGCGTCGGCGACTCGGTGTCGGCCCGGCGTGCCTCGCACAACGCGTCGGGGTACGCCCATGTGGTGGGAGCGTCGATCGGCGAGGTGGAGAAGCGCATGCGCGAGGTCCTCGACACCTTCACCATCGAGGTGTCCGCGGACCGGGAGACCGGCGGCACCGCCACCTCGGGCCCGGCCGCGCGAACGGCCACCCGAACGGCCCGCGCAGCGGCCACCTCAGCGGCCAATTCAGCGACCATTTCAGCGACCACGGAACGGGGACCGGCCCGGTGACGAACGGTCTGCCCCGCCGTTTTCTCGACCTGCTCACCCGCAGCCAGGTGGCCGAGGTGGCCTGGTGGAGCGTCGTCTCCAGGCTGCCCGTCTACCTGATGTCGCTGGCCATGGTGCTGGTGGTCCGCGAGCAGGGCGGCAGCTACGCGCAGGCCGGTCTGGCCGCTGCGCTGTACACCGTCGGCATGGCGCTCGGCAGCCCGCTGATCGCCCGGCGCCTCGACCGCAGCGGGCGGCGCGCGGTGCTGGCCGTCACCGGCGTCGTCTACCCGACGGCGCTCGCCCTGCTGGTGTGGACCACCCGGCCCGGCGGCTGGGCGCAGCCCGTCGCGGCGCTGGTCGCCGGGGTGGCGCTGCCGCCCGCGAACGCCTGTATGCGCTCGCTCTGGGCGCGGCTGCCACTCGGGGAGGACGAGCGGGAGACCGCCTATCTGTGGGAGGCGCTGCTCACTGAAGTGCTGGTGATCGGCGCGCCGTTGATGCTCGCCGCGCTGATGCTCGCCGGCTCCGCCGGAGCGGCGCTGACGGTCGTCGCGACGGTCGGCGGCCTGGGGGCCCTCGGCCTCGGCCTGGTCCGGCTGCCGGCGGGCACCGAACCGACGGCCGTGGGAGAGCGGGGAGTTGAGGCGGCCGACGGGCCTGGCGGGCCGAGCCGTCCGCCGGACCGTCCGCCGGGCCCGCTGCGGGATCCGGCGATGCTGGCGCTCACCGGGATCATGGCCACCTGCGCCCTGCCCATCGGCCTCATGACGCTCGCCATCCCGGCCTTCGTCGCCGCCCACGGGTCGCCGGGCGGCACCGGTGCGGTGTACGCGTGCTGGGGGGTCGGCAGCGCGCTCGGCGCACTGTGGCTGGGGCGCTCCCAGTCGCAGGTCGCCCTGCATCTGCGGTTCCCGCGGCTGGTGCTCGCCTACGCCCTCGGCACCGGGCTGACGCTGGCGGCCACTTCCCGACCGGCCCTGGCGGTGGCGCTGGCGGTCGGCGGCGCGCCGATCGCGCTGGTGTCCGCAGCCGAGATGACGCTGGTCAGCACCGTCGCGGACAGCCGCTCGCTGGCGGAGGCGTTCACCTGGGCGTCGCTGGCCACCGTGCTGGGCGACGCGGTGGGACAGCAGGCCGGCGGGCTGCTGATGGATCCGGTCGGTCCGCGCGGCGTCTTCGGCCTCGCCTTCGCCACCGCCCTGGCCGGAGCCGGCCTGGCCTTCGCCTGCCGGGGGCTGCTGGCCCGGGGCCCGGTCCTCCCCGCGGAGTGCGCGGCATGACCACTCGACCAGGCGACTCGCCCGGGAGCGCGGGGCCGCGCGCGAGCACCCTGCCGCCCGCCGCAGCTCCATCCGCCCGACCGGCCTGCCCCGCAGGCCCTGCCCGGTCGCCGTCCCCGTTCCGTCCTTCCTGCCAACGAGGTAATCCGTCATGAATGCTGTCACCGGCCAGCGGCCCGACCGGCCCCACCCGGGGCCGGACTCCCCGCTCTTCCGCCCGGTCACCTACGGGCAACTCCCCGGCGCGGTGAAGGAGTTCCTGGAGGCGGCCGAGCCCACGGCGGTGCCCGTCCCGGTCGAGGGGCGTGCCGATCTGGCGCAGAGCGTGGAGCTGGCGTCCCGCCTCTACACCGGCTTGCAGCGGCCGCACCCGCTCGACCTCGGTGTCGTCCTCGGTGCGGAGCAGCTGCCCGAGGGCGTCGCGGCCCTGGCGCGGCCGCTCGCCCGCGCGTGGGTGGCCGAGGAGGAGCTGGCCGACCTCGCCGCGTTCCACGCCCGGCGCCCCGGGACGCTGCTGGTCATCGGCGGCTACGACCGGCTCAACCTCGATCCGGTCCGGGCCCTGCTGCTGGCGACCTACCGCAGCCGGGAGTACGGGCTCACCCTGCTGAGCGGTCGCGACGGCGCCTCGGTCGCCTGGAACGTGGCCAAGCAGTACGCGCGTCCTGCCGCCGGGGTCGACGCCCTGGGCCTGTTCACCGACACCGACCGGCCGCCGCACCTGCCCGGTGTCCAGGTCTTCGACGACCGCGACTTCGAACGCGCGGACATCCAGGCCGAGATCCTGGGCACCCGCTGGCGCCGGGTGGCCTTCCAGGGCCACGGCAAGGACGACAGCGTCAACCTCGGCGAGTTCACCATCTGCGGCCTGAACCACGAGGTCCCGGCCAGGCCCGGCCTGCTCGGCCCCCGGTGCGCCTACGGGCTGCCCTGCTACAAGCCCGAGGACAAGCTCGTCCCGCTCAGCCGGGTTGAGGCGGTGGAGCTGGTGCTCAGTGCCTGCAACAGCGGTCCGCTGGCCGACCTCGCGCTGTACGACCCCAAGTACCAGCTGCTGCTCAACGCCCTGGACGGACCGGCCCGCACCGTCGTCTCCGCCGTCTCCGTGCACGACTCCGACCGGCCCGAGAACGTCGCCTGGATGCGTGCAGCCCTCACCGGTGCGGACTCGGTGGACACCCTGAACGCCAGCCTGGCCGGCTCGCACCCCTACCCGGCGTTCATGCGCTTCGGGCTCCCGCAGGCACCGCAGCACGCACCCGCCGCACCCGAGCCCGCCGAGCACCGCCCCGACCCGCTGGTCCTCACCGTGGGCCGTCGGCTCACCGCCCTGCTCACCTCGGAGCTGCTGCCGCACAACCATCCGCTGCGCCCCCGGCTGACCAAGCTGGCCCGCAAGGTGGACCTGTGGGTGTCGCGCCCCACCCACCTCGCCGACCAGTCTCCGGCGGAGATCCGCTCCTCCCTCACCGCGGACCTCCAGTCGCTCGACCACGTGATCGCCGAGCAGGTCGCGGCGAACCCCGAGAACGAGATCATGAACTACCCGGCGCACTTCGGGGACCGCAGCTCGCTCGATCCGCAGGTGCGCGAGGTGACCTGCCACTGCGGCCGTCCCGCCCAGGAGTTCACCCGACGCGGGCTGCTCCCGCACATCCTGGACACCACCTGCGCGGTCTGCATGCGCTGCGGCGATGTCACCTTCCGCCTGCCCGAGGCGCCCGCGCTGCTGGCCCACGCCGCGGACGAGGTCGAGCAGGGCGGGGTGCTGGAGGTGCGGGCCTCGCTCGCCGCCGCCCGTCCCGGGCCCGTGCGGCTGGGCCTGTTCGTCCCCACCTACCTGCGCGAGGACACCGTGGTGGAACCGGCCACCACCAGGGTCAGGGCCTCGGGCGGGCAGCCCGAGGACGTCGCTTTCCGCGTGCGGTTCGCCCCCGCCACGGCACCGCAGGCCTACTACTTCACGGTGTTCGCGGTGCAGGACCTGGCCGTCTCGACGGCCAGGCGGCACTTCGGCGTCGTACCGCGCCGCGCCTGATCGCGCACCAGACCCCCACCAGAACCCCCGACTGCTGGAACGAAGGACGGTTGTCATGGAAACGCAGGCCAAGCCCGAGATCGAGCTGATCGAACGCGACGGCGAGGTGACCTTGAGCATCGGCGGTGAACAGGCCATGCAGGCCTGGGAACGCGACCTGATGTGGGCCAGCGCCGACCTGCTGTGCGAGTACGGCCAGGACTTCTACGAGGTCGGGCTCGGTCTCGGCCTGTCCGCACTGCGCATCGCCGGCAACCCCGCCACCCGCAGCCACACGGTGCTGGAGCTCTTCGGGGAGGTCGAGGACCTGTTCCGGGCCCGGCACCCGCAGCTGCCCGACAACCTCACCATCGAGCGCGGCGACTTCTTCCAGCGCGTCTTCGCCCTGCCGTCGGCCAGCCTCGACGGCATGTTCTTCGATCCGGCCCTCGACATGGAGGTCTGGACCAATGCCGACCTGTGGGCCAGGACCATGCCGGAGGTGGTCCGGGTGCTGCGTCCGGGCGGGGTGTTCATCCCCTTCTTCAGCACCAAGCCGGAGCTGCGCTGGCAGTACCTGCCGCACTTCCGCAGCATCCGGGTCGAGCGCCACCCCTACGTGGCGTACGACACCACCGAGTACACGTACGGCACCAGCGGCGACGCGTACATCCAGTGCTTCCGCAAGCTGTGACACCCGCCTGCAGTGACGCACCAGTCCACGACCGCCCCGCCGGTCGGCCCTCACCCGACGCCGCGCAGCGGCCTTGCTCCGGAGGTACCCGTATGACCACCGCACTGACCACTGATCACCCCGACGACCTGGACGTTCTGGACATCCGCTCGCTGTTCCTGGCCGGCCCCTTCATCCAGCTGCTGGACCCGGCCACCGGGGAGATGCCGGACGAGGCCCGCGCCCCGTTCGACATCCTGATCAAGCACTTCGAGGCGCAGGGGCTCTCGGTCCACAACGCCCACCGCCGGGAGGCGTGGGGAGCGGAGCTGATGCGGCCGGAGCAGTGCACCGGGCTCGACCAGGAGGAGATCCGCAAGGCCGACGTCTTCGTCGCGCTGCCGGGCTTCCCGGCCTCCCCCGGCACCCACATCGAGGTGGGCTGGGCCAGCGCCTTCGACAAGCCGATCGTGCTGCTGCTGGAGCGGGGCCGGGAGTACACCTTCCTGATCCAGGGCCTGCACACCGTGGCGACCGTGGAGTACGTCGTGTACACGGACATCGCCGGGTCTCTCGCCGCCGTCGACCGGGCGATGCGCCGGGCGGTGACCCGCCACCGGGCGGCGGCCCGCAAGGAGTGACCCCAGGCCGGTACGGGCCGGGCCGTCCCCCGGGCGGCCCGGCCCCGGGTGACCGCCGGTCAGCCGTGGGTGCGGGCCGGCCCGAGAGGATCCGATGAGAAACGCCCTGGCGCTGCTCGCCACCCTGGCCGTCCTCCTGACGGCGGTCGGCACCGCCGCCCCCGTGCCGGTCGCCGACCGGGTGCGCACCCCGGCCGCCCCGGCCTACGTCGTCGAGCTGACCAGCGACGCCTCGGGGAGCAGCTGGTGGGGCCACGAGAGCGTGAGCTTCACCAACGCCTCGGCCGACCCGCTGGGCGAGGTGTACCTGCGGCTGTGGGACAACGCCCACGGCGGATGCCCGGCGCCGCCGGTCACGGTGACCGCCCTCACCGGCGGCACCGCCGGTGAGCCGTCGGTGGACTGCACCGCGCTCAGGGTCGCCCTGCCCGAACCGCTCGGGCCGGGCGAGAGCGACTCGATCGGCTTCGATCTGCGCATCGACGCCCCCCGCGGCACCGACCGGTTCGGCCGGGACGGGCCGTACACCTTCCTCGGCAACGCCCTGCCGGTGCTGGCGGTCAGGGACTCCGCGGGCCCGCACCTGGACCCGTACACGGACCACGGCGAGTCCTTCTACGCGCTGGCCGCCGACTTCGCCGTCACCCTGGACCACCCCTCCGAGCTGCTGGTGCCCGCCACCGGCAGTTCCGTCGACACCTTCGGCTCTCCCGGACGCACCGTCACCAGGGCGGCGGCGAGCATGGTCCGCGACTTCGCCTGGGCGGCGGGCCCGTTCCGCCGGATCGCCGCCGCCTCCCCCGCCGGGGTCCGGGTCAACGTCTACTCGACGGCCGACGTCACCTCCTCGGACGCCGAGTCGATGCTGGCCCTGGCGACCTCGGCACTCGACGCGCACGCCCGGCGGTTCGGCGCCTACCCGTACGGGGAGCTGGACGCCGTGCTGGACGGCCACTTCTGGTTCAGCGGGATGGAGTACCCGGGGTTCGTCCTCGACCGCGTCAGCACCACTGCGCTGGTCCACGAACTCGCGCACCAGTGGTGGTACGGCATCGTCGGCGACGACCAGTACCACGCCCCGTGGCTGGACGAGTCGTTCAGCGACTACGCGACCGACCTCGCGCTCGGCCGGACCGGGGAGAACTGCTGGGACGCCGTCTCCTGGGCCTCCCCGGCCGAGCGGCTCACCAACTCGATGCGGTACTGGGACGCCCACCCCACCCGGTACGAGACCGTCGTCTACGACTACGGCAAGTGCGCCCTGCACGACCTCCGCCGCCTGATCGGCGACGGCGCGATGGCCGCGCTGCTCCACGACTACGCGCGCGACCACTGGTACGGCGTCTCGACCACGGCGGACTTCAAGGCCGCCGCCCGGGCCGCCACCGGCACCGATCTGACCGGGTTCTGGAAACTGCACCGTATCGGGGACTGATCCACTCCCGCGCCGCCATACTCGGTACCCGGTGGACCGGACAGCGAGGAGAGGGGGCCGACTGTGCGCAAGGGACGGGTGGCGGTCGTGGGCGGGAGCATCGCGGGGTGCGCCGCCGCGCTCGCCGCGGCGCGGGCCGGCGCGGACGAGGTCGTGGTGTTCGAGCGGGCCGACGACCGGCTCCAGGACCGGGGCGTCGGCCTCGCCCTGCACAACGACCGGTACGCCGAACTGGAGGCGGCCGGCTATCTCGACGCCGGGATGCCCTGGGTCCAACTGGCCCGGCGGCCCTGGGTGGTGCGCGAGGGGACGGCGCGGGCGGGGCGGGAGATCGGCGTGCTGCCGTTCCCGTTCCGCTCGTACAACTGGGGTTCGCTCTGGCAGGAGCTGCGCAACCGGATCCCCGGGGTCGTCGACTACCGCACGGGGGCGGCGGTCGCGCGGGTCGAGCCCGAGGCGGACGGCGCGGTGGTGCGGCTGGCGGACGGCGGCGAGGAGCGGTTCGACCTGGTCGTCGGGGCGGACGGCTACCGTTCGACCGTACGGGCCGCGATGTACCCGGACACCGCCGCCCGGTACGGCGGCTTCCTGGCCTGGCGCGGCACCCTGCCCGCCGACCGGCTGCCCGCCCCGCGCGAGGCGTTCTCGGAGCAGGACGCGACGACGGTCGCCTTCCCCGGCGGCCACATGATCGTCTACCGCATTCCCGGCCCCGGCGGCCGCGGGACGGACGTCAACTGGGTCTTCTACACCAGCCCGCCGGCCGCCGAAGGACTCCGGTTCAACGACCCGGCCACCACCCATCCGAGGGCGGCCACCGCCGAACTGACGCGCCGCCAGCACGAACTGGTGGAAGAGCACTTCCCGCCCTACTGGCAGGAGGTGGTCCACCTCACCCCCGCCGAGTCGACCTTCGTGCAGCCGATGTACGACATGGCCGTGCCGCACTTCGCGCGCGGGCGGCTCGCCCTGCTCGGCGACGCCGCCTCGATCGCCCGTCCGAACACCGGCAGCGGTGCGATCAAGGCCCTGCAGGACGCCGCCGGCCTGGAGCGCGCCCTGCGGTCGGCCGACAGCTGGGAGGAGGCCCTGCACGCCTACGACACCGATCGGACCCCGGTCGGGCGGGCCACGGTCGAGCTCGGCCGGAGCCTGGGGCGCGCCCAGGTCCAGGAGACCCCCGAGTGGGCGGCCATGGACCAGCAGGCGATCGAGCGGTGGTGGCAGGAGGCGGGCGGCGGCTACGGGTTCGGCGGGCAGGCCCTGCGCCGCTGACCTCGGAGCACCCGGCGCCCGGGGGCCGAAGGTTGCGAAATGCTGACGGTCCGCCGGATCCGCCGGCGCGCCCGGGTGCTCGGCGGAAGACTCGGTGGCGGGTGCACGGGTGTCGCGGACCGGGGGGAGTTCCATGGCAAGGGCGGTTCGGCGTGCGGAACTCTGGCGGACGGCGGGGGTCCTGGCCCTGTGGTGGCTCTGGCTCCCGGTCGGGGCACTGCTGGTCTGGCTGGTCAAGCACTTCCTGTTCGGCGGCTTCGGGCAGCAGGACCAGAGCTACCTGCTCTTCCTCCAGTCCCAGCTGTTCCCGCACGGCGGGCCCGTGCAGGCCACCGTGCTGTTCTGGATCTGGGTCTCGATCGGCCTGCTGGGCAGCCTGCTGATCCTGCTGAACCTGCTGCTGGACACCGAGGTGCGCCGGTGGCACAGGCACCTCGTGGTGTGGACCACCACGGCAGCACTGCTGGCCTCGATCGGGTGCACCGTCACGGCGTTCTGGGACAACGACAAGGACGAGGGCCGGTACTACTCCAGCGCCACCGTACTGGACATCCCGGCCGCAGCGGGCGACGCCCCGGCGTCCGCCCGTCCGCTCACCAAGGACGCGCGCAAGGGCGACGGCAAGCGCTGCGACTACCTCGGCGCGGCCGACGTCCCGGCCTGCGTCAAGGTGGAGCCCATGCCGGACTTCGGCTTCGAGCCCCGCACCGCCTCCTACGCCGCGGCCTCGACCGCGCTCAGAACCGGCTCAGGACTCGCCTCCGGAGTCAGCCTGATGGGCCACAGCGTCCACTACCTGCCCGGCACCGGGACGGGCGGCGGCTCCAACGCGGCGACCGGCCACGGCGTCTGGACCGCCCTCCTGGACGGCTCCGGATCCCAGCCCGCCGAAGGCGTGGCGGTCTGGGACGGCACCTCCAACACCAACGGCGCCTGCGAGTTCAAGGGCGACCACGCCTTCGACCGGGCGTTCGGCGGGAACCGGGCGAACAGCCTGCGGAACCTGCTCGCCGAGCGCTTTCCCCGACTCGTCTACCAGGACCAGGACATCTGGGGGTACTGCGACGGCCCCGACCTCGCCACCGCCAGGCCGACCGTCGTCATCGCGGTGACCCGGCAGATCGCCTGGCAGCACCGGACGGTGCTGCGCCCGGACGGCGTCCTGGTGCTGACCGGATCACCGAGCGGCCGGCCGGAGATCGTGCACCGCAGTACGGTGCGGCCCGGCGAGCTGCCGGGCACGGTGTATCCGGGCTCGATCGTCAAGGAGCAGATCAGCGCCGTCCAGTGGCTGGCCGGACGCGGCGTGAAGAACCGCGACGGCTTCGGCTTCGCCCACACCTCCACCGACACCAACGCCACCAACCCGGGCGAGTACCTGCTGCGTTCGGCCACCGACGGGCACTTCTACTACGTCACCCCGCTGGTCCCGCGGAACAGTTCCTCGGAGGCGATCGTCGCCTTCGCGGTGCTGCGCGCCGACGAGGTGGGCGCGGGCCTCAACGACCTTCACGTGTACGTGCAGAGCGACACCAGCAAGCCCACCAACCTGACCGAGCTGTCCAGCCGGATGGTCGCCTGGATCGCCCAGCAGACCTCGGTGACGGTGACCACCGGGGCGGGCGGGGAGCTTCAGGAGATCATCCCGTTCGGGCAGGGCATGTGGCGCGGGTTCGTCGACATCAACGGCCAGACCCAGGACTACATCGACGTCTCCGGGGACGGTCGGACCACACCCAACCTGGTCTACCTCAAGCCGAGTTCGCCGAGCGGCCAGCCCTCGCCGGGGAGTACTCCGGCGCCGTCTCCCGCTCCCCCGGCCACGGCCGCCCCCTCCCCGGTTCCGTCGTCCACCACCGGCTGCGGCGGCGATCCGGCGGCGCTGAGCACCGCCCAACTCGCCTCGTGCGTCTCCTCCCTCTCCTCGGCACTGGCGAGCCGACTGCAGGCGACACCCACGGGGTGAGTGGTGGAGCGGGTGGGCGGGCGCCGCAGTCGGCGCCCGCCCGGACCGCCCTCAGCCCGCCCGCTCCTGGAGGCCCTGGAGCGCGGCCACCAGGGAGTCGACGTCCTGCACGGTGTTGTACAGGGCCAGTGAGGCCCGGACCGCACTCTGCAGGCCGAAGGCGGCCAGCGCCGGCTGCGCGCAGTGGTGCCCGGCGCGGACCGCGATGCCCTGCTGGTCGAGCGCCCCGGCCAGCTCGATCGGGTCGGTCCCGGCGAGCAGGAAGGTCAGCACCCCGATCTTCCCCGGCGCGTTGCCGATCAGCTGCAGCCCGGGGACCGTCGCCAGCGCGGCCATCGCGTACCCGGTGAGCTGCTCCTCGTAGGCCGCGGCGGCGGCCCGGTCCAGCCCGGCGAGGTACCCCAGGGCCGCCCGCAGTCCGGCGACCCCGGCGATATGGCCGGTCCCCGCCTCCAGCCGGTGCGGGACGGGGGCGTACGTGGTCTCTTCGAAGCTCACCGAGTCAATCATGTTGCCGCCGCCCTGCCACGGGGGCATGGCCTCCAGCAGCTCGCGCTTGCCGAAGAGCACGCCGATCCCGGTCGGGGCGAAGATCTTGTGCCCCGAGAAGGCGTAGAAGTCGGCGTCCAACGCGGTGACGTCCACCGGGAAGTGGCTCACCGCCTGCGCGCCGTCGACCAGCACCTTGGCGCCGTACCGGTGGGCGAGTGCGGTCATCTCGGCCACCGGCGGCACGGTCCCCAGTACGTTGGAGGCGTGGGTCAGCGCGACCATCCTGGTCCGGGAGCCGAGCAGGTCCCGGTACGCGTCCTGGTCCAACTGCCCGTCGGGGAGCAGCGGGATCGGCCGGATCCTGGCCCGCCGCTCGGCGGCGATCAGCTGCCAGGGCACCAGGTTGGAGTGGTGCTCGGCCGCCGAGACCAGGATCTCGTCGCCCACGCCCAGATTGGCGCGCCCCCAGCTCTGGGCCACCAGGTTGACGGCCTCGGTGGTCCCCCGGACGAAGACGATATCGCCGGTGTCCTCGGCGCCGAGCAGGTCGGCCGCCGCCTGCCGGCCCTCCTCGTACACCTGGGTGGCCTGCTTGGCCAGGCTGTGCGCACCGCGGTGGACGTTGGAGGTGCCCATCGAGTAGTGCTCGGCGACGGCCTCGGAGACCTGGCGGGGCTTGAGCGTGGTGGCCCCGTTGTCCAGCCAGACCAGCGGCCGGCCGTTCACCTCCCGGTGCAGCTGCGGGAAGTCCCGCCGGACGGCCTCGACGTCGAAGCCGCTCGGCGGCGCGGAGGGCGGAGCCGAGGGCCGCGTCACCGTCGGTGTCCCGACCGGCTGCTGCGGCAGCCAGTAGCGGGGGCCGCCCGCCGCGTGGGCGAGGGCCGCGGGCAGCGGGCAGGTCTCCGGCGCCGGGAGCACCCCCGTCTGCGGGAGGCCCCCGGGCATACCGGCCGCCGGCACAGCACCCGTCTCCGGCACGGCGGTTGCCGTCGGCAGCGAACCCTGCACCGGGGTGGAACCCCGCACCGGGACGGCTGCCTGCGCCGGGGCCGCGCCCGGCACCCCGGTCCCGCCCGTCGCGGGGAGGTCGCCCGGCAGCCCGAGCGGAACGGCGGCGAGCGGGCCCATGCCGGCGCTGCGCCCGAATCCGTCAGGAGTAGTCATAGTAGTTCGACACCTCGACGTTCTGGAGCACCGCGATGGCGTCGTCGACCAGCGCCGCGGTCGAGAAGTAACTGGTCACCAGGTACGAGGTGATGGCCTGGCGGTCGACGCCCATCGGACGCACCGACAGGCCCGGCTCCACCTCGTCCGGCACCTTCGACGGGCGCAGGCCCACCACGCCCTGCTCGGCCTCGCCGACCCGCATCAGCAGGATGTTCGTGGTCCCGGGCGCCGAGTTGGCCGAGCCCTTGAGGTCCAGCTTGTCGGAGGGCAGCAGCGGCACCCCGCGCCAGGTGAGGAACGGGCTGCCGAAGAGCTCGACGATCTGCGGCGGCACCCCGCGCCGGGTGCACTCGCGCCCGAACGCGGCGATCGCCCTCGGGTGGGCGAGGAAGAACGCGGGCTGCTTCCAGACCCGGGCGAGCAGCTCGTCCATGTCGTCCGGCGTCGGCGCGCCCTTGCGGGTGTGCACCCGCTGGCCGGGGACGACGTTGTTGAGCAGCCCGAACTCGGGGTGGTTGAGCATCTCCCACTCCTGGCGCTCGCGCAGCGCCTCGGTGGTCAGCCGCAGCTGCGCCTGGACCTGGTCGATCGAGGAGTTGTAGATGTCGGAGACCCGGGTGTGCACCTTCAGCACGGTCTGCGCGATGCTCAGCTCGTACTCGCGGGGGCTCTCCTCGTAGTCCACGAAGGTCTGCGGCAGCTCGGGCTCGCCGCTGTGGCCGGAGGTCAGGTTGATCGGGTGCTCCCGGTCCGCCGGGCCCTGGCCGTCGGCGGCGTAGACGTCCAGCTGGGCGCGCAACGCGGGCTCGCGGTCGGCGAGTTCGGTGAGCATCTGGCGGTCGAGCGAGAGCACCGTACACGGGGTGACCGCGCGGACCTGGTACGGCATCGCCTCGCCGCGCACCCAGGCGGCGGTGTCGAAGAAGTCGCCGTCGCCGAGGACGGCGAGCAGGGCGTCCTCGCCGTACTGGCCGGTGGCGCGCTTCTCGGCGCGGCCGAACGCGATGATGTGCAGCTGCTCGACGGGACCGTCGGTACCGGCGATGAGCTCGCCCGGCTCGACCTCGCGCTGCACGAAGCCTCCTGCCAGGGCGCTCAGCAGCGGACTCTCCAGCGGGCGGAGGAAGGCGATCTCGCGCAGGTCCTCGGCAATCACCCGGGAGGCGCCGCCGCCGTCGGTGTAGGTGCTGATCAGACCGTCCCCGAGGATGAAGCCCCGGCGGCGGTTGACCCGGTAGACACCTGCCTCCAGGTCCACCCAGGGCAGGGCGCGCAGCAGGTAGCGGGGGGTGATCCCGAGCATCTGCGGCGCGGTCTTGGTGGTGGTGGCCAGGTTCCTCGCGGCGGAGGTACTGAGGCTCTGCTGGTTCTGCTGCACGCTCTCGGTGGTCATGGCTGATCCTGGTCCTTGTCCTGGGTCCGGAGAACTGATGGAACGTCAGAGCACGTACGGCGGAAGGGAGATCCGCTCTCGGCGCGTTCGCCAGGGAGATTGTTGCCACGCCATTGCGCCGGCGTGAGCATGTTCGATTAGGCCGATTGGTTCCGGTGCGGAGCGTCAAGGCATCCGCACCGCGAAACTCACGCAAAAGTACGAGTTGGGCTATAAGCGGTACTGAGATGTTCGAAAGTTCCCATTGGGGATCGGTCGATCCAGCGGTGCGCGCCGGACCGGACGGATTACCGGTCCGAGGGCCGTGGACCGCAAGTTTTGCGGTGTCATATCGGGCCCGCTGAACAAATCCAACCGATTTGGTACGAGGTGTCGCCTACGCGAGCATTGTCGAACGCTCCACAGAGCGCGCGCAGGACCAGGAAAGGCGCATCACCCTCATGCAGACCAGCCCGGCCGTACCCCGGCAGGCAGCCGAACCCAGCACGCCGCACACCGCCGAGGCGGACACACCCCATGCGGCCACCGCCGAGGCCGGCCGCCCGGCCGGCAGGGGGCCCGGACGCTTCGGCCTGCCGACCGCCACCGCGCTGGTCATGGGCAACATCATCGGCGGCGGCATCTTCATGATCCCCGCCGCCGTCGCGCCGTACGGGACGGTCAGCCTGCTCTCGTTCGCCGTGCTGACGGTGGGGGCCATCGCGCTCGCGCTGGTCTTCGGGCAGCTCGCCCGGCGGAACCCGCGCACCGGCGGGCCGTACGTCTACGCCCGGGAGGCCTTCGGGGACTTCGCCGGGTTCCTCTCCGCCTGGTCGTACTGGATCACCACCTGGGTCAGCAACGCCGCGCTCGCGGTGGCCGCCGTCGGCTACCTCGACGTCCTGCTGCCGATCCAGCACTCCACCTGGCTCACCATCGGCGCCGCGCTGACCGTCCAGTGGCTGCCCGCGCTGGCGAACCTGGCGGGCACCCGGTACGTGGGCGTGGTGCAACTGGTCTCCACCGTCCTGAAGTTCATCCCGCTCGCGCTCGTCGCGATCGGCGGCCTCGGCTTCTTCGACCCGGCCAAGCTCGGCCCCTTCGACGCCTCCGGCCACGGGTGGCTCGGCGGGATGACGGCCGCGGCGGCGATCCTGCTCTTCAGCTACCTGGGTGTGGAGTCCGCCGCGATGAGCGCGGGCGAGGTCCGCGACCCGGAACGCAACGTCGGCCGGGCCAGCGTCCTGGGCACGGCCGGTGCGGCGGTGGTCTACCTGCTCGGCACGCTCGCCGTCTTCGGCACGGTCGCCCACGACCGGCTCGTCCACTCCACCGCGCCCTTCTCCGACGCCGTCGACGCGATGTTCGGCGGGTCGTGGGGCGGCACGGTGATCGCCGTCGCCGCACTGGTGTCGATGACCGGCGCGCTCAACGGCTGGACCCTGCTGGCCGCCCAGGCCCCGTACGCCGCCGCGCAGGACGGCCTCTTCCCGGCCGCCTTCGCCACCAAGCGCCGCGGGGTCCCGGTCTTCGGCGTCCTGGTCAGCGTCTCGCTCGCCTCGGTGCTGACCGTCGTCAACTTCACCTCCGGCTCCAAGGGCGCGTTCAACATCCTGGTGCTGGTGACCACCTTCACCGCCACCGTCCCGTACCTCCTCTCGACCGCCGCACAGCTCTACTGGCTGGTCCGCGGCGAGCGCTCAAAGGTCGCCGCAGGACACCTCACCCGGGACGCCGTCCTCGGCCTCGGCGCCTTCGCCTTCTCCCTGTGGCTGCTGGCCGGCGCCGGCTACGCGGCCGTCTACCAGGGCGTCCTGTTCCTCTTCGCCGGAATCCTGGTCTACGTCTGGATGGCCGGCCGCAAGAGCCGGGAGACAGCCGGCTCGTAAGCGGCCAGGGGCAGGAAGCGGGGAGAGCGAAGGTCCCCGGGACCGCGTAGTCCCCCGGCCACACGCCGGGGATACCCGACGGCGAGAGCGTGATCCGTGTCCCCATGAAGTAGCCCGTACAGTGCGGCAGGGCAGGTGACCGACGAGGCTCCTCGTTCGCGTCCCTCCTCACGATGGAGTCGGGGCTCAGCTGGGCGGTTGCGTGCGCGCTGCTTCGATCGCGGGGGCGTGGTGGTCGGCGGGGCGTGGATTGCCGTGAGGGCGCGCGGCGGGTCGAGGCGCAGGCCCGGTGGTCTCCCAGGCGGTGAGGAGGTCGGCGGCGGCCTGGGCGTCGGGGGCGCCGATGCGCTGGTAGATCGCTGCGGCCTGCCGGAGGTCGGCGAGTGCGGTGTCGCGGTCGCCGATGTGCGCGGAGCAGTGGGCGGTGCCCTCCAGGGCCCTGGCCTCGTCCAGGGGGCTGTGGATCTGGCGGGCGAGCTGCGTGGCGCGCTGGTAGAGGGGCAGGGCTTCGCGCGGGCCGGTGGTGTCGGCTACCAGCGCGCCCTGGTTGGTGAGCAATTCGGCCTGGCCGGGGCGGCTGCCGATGCTCCGGTAGATGTCCAGGGCCTGCTGGTAGAAGTCGACGGCGGCCGGGAGATCTCCGGTCGCATGCTTGACGCGGCCCAGGCCCTGAAGTGCGTCGGCCTCGCCCTGGCGGCTGCCGATGTCGCGGTAGATGCTCAGGGCTTGCCTGTGCAACTCGGCGGCGGCCGGGAAGTCCCCGGTCGCGTGCCGGGCGCGGCCGAGGTTCCAGAGGATGATGGCCTCGCCCTGGCGGCTGCCGATGTCGCGGTAGATGGTCAGGGCTCGTTGGTGCAGCTTCGCGGCGGCCGTGTAGTCGCCGGTCTCGTGCAGCACATAGCCCAGGTCGTGGAGGGCGCCTGCTTCGCCCCGGAGGTCGCCGAACGACCGGTACAGCGCCAGGACTCGCTCCATCAGCGCGATGGCTGCCGGCGAGTCGCCCGTCGAATGGCGCGCGCGGCCGAGATCGCACAGCGTCCGTGCCTCGGCGAGGCGGTCGCCGAGATCCTGGAAGATCGCCAGGGCCAGCTCGTGCAGTCCGGCTGCCGCGTCGTAGTCCCCGGTCAGGACGCGGATGCGGCCGAGTTCGTGCAGGCCGGCCGCCTCGCCGCGGCGGTCACCGATCTCTCGGTAGATGGCCAGAGCCCGCTCGTACAGCTCGGCCGAGGCGTGGTAGTCCCCGGTCGCGTGGTGCGTGCGGCCGAGGTCGCAGAGGGCCGCTGCCTCGCCGTTGCGGTCCCCGAGGGTCCGCGCGGCGGCTGCCGCGGAGCGGTGCAGTCGGGCGGCCTGCGTCCAGGGACCGTCCAGGAGGAGCAGGGTGGCCAGGGAGGCGGTGAGCGCGACGGCGCGTGCGTGCTGGGCGCGGGCGGTGGCACGGGTGACGGCGGCGGTCAGGTTGTCGCGGTCGGCGCGCATCCAGGCCAGGGCGGCGTCCCGGTCGGCCAGGCGCGGTGCGGTGACGGACGCCGCGGGCAGGGCCGGCGGTCCGGGTCGGGTGCGGCGGGCCAGGTGGTGGTCGGCGCTTCGGGCGGTGTGCTGGTAGTAGTCCAGCAGCCGTTCCAGGGCGGCCTCGGACTCGGTCCGCCCGACCCGGTCGCACCGCGTGCGCGCGTAGAGGCCGACCAGGTCGTGGAAGCGGTAGCGACCCGGCGTCTGCTGAACGAGCAGGTTGTGGTCCAGCAGCGCCTCCAGGAGGCGCTCAGCGGTGCGGTGGTCGGTGCCGGTCAGGTTGGCGGCGGCGAAGGGATCGAAGTCCGGTCCGGGGATTTGGCCCAGGTGCAGGAAGAGCCGCTGTTCGGCGTCCGACAGAGCGGCGTAGGAGGCGTCGAAGACGGCGGTCAGGCTGCGGTCCTCGTCCTGGAGGTGGCCCAGGCGGCCGTGCTCGTCGCGTAGTTGCTCGACCAGGTCCGCCACGCGCAGAGGGCGGTGGTGGCGCAGCCGGGCGCCGGTGATGCGAATGGCCAGGGGGAGCCGGGCACACAGATCGACCAGCTCGGCGGTCGCCGGATCGCCGGCGGGGATGCGTCCGGGGCCGGCGGCCTCGTGCAGCAGGGCGACGGCCTCGGTGCCGGGCAGGACGTCGAGCGCGAGCTGGTGCGCGTCGTCGAGGCCGGCGAGGTGTGTGCGGCTGGTGATCAGCACCAGGCAGCCCGGTGTGCCGGGTAACAGGGGGCGGACCTGGGCGGTGCTGGCGGCATTGTCCAGGAGGACCAGGGTGCGCGTCCCGGCGAGCCGGTCACGGTAGAACGCGGCGCGTTCGCCCAGGTCCCGGGGGACCTGCCGCGGGGGTACGCCGAGCGAGCGCAGCAGCAGGCCCAGCGCGTCCTCCGCGGTGAGCGGTGCGGTGCCGGGGGTGTGGCCGTGCAGGTCGACGAAGAGCTGGCCGTCGGGGAAGCGGGGGCGGACCCGGTGAGCGGCCCGGATGGCGAGCGCGGACTTCCCGACGCCTCCCATCCCGTCGATCGCGGAGACCACCACCATTCCCGCGTTGCTGCCCGCGGGCGCTCCTTCGGCCACCCGGAGCAGTTGCTCCAGCTCGCGCGTGCGGCCGGTGAACAGCCTCGTGTCGTACGGGAGCTGGCAGGGCGCGGCGCGGTGGTCCGGCCGCTCGGCCGGCCTGCCGGTGCCGGCGGCAGCGGCGGCGGGGGCATCCGGCCCGCCGACCGCCGCGATCAGCTGGCCCCGCTCGACCGGCTCCAGGCCGAGGCCCGCGGCGAGCCTGGACACGGAGGACAGCCGCGGACTCCGCCGGCCGGCCTCCAGCACGCTGATCGCGTGCGCGGACACACCGGACCGCTCCGCGAGCTCCTCCTGTGTCAGACCGGCCCGCAACCGGTAGCGCCGGAGTTCCTCCCCGAACCGCCCAGGCATGTGCGTCCCCCGCCGACAGCCGTCAGACCCGGCCGGCGGCCCGGTGGTTACCGTGCCGTCGGTCAGTCCACGACCGTAGACCATCGCGGTGACGGAAGACCAGACGAACGCCGAGTCAACGCCATGGGATCGGCGGGGAGAGTACTCGACGATGGTCCTCGTCCGGGAACGGCGTCCCTGCGGGGAGCAGGGGAGGCAGAGGAATGGGGAGAGGATGACCATGAGGAAGTCTGGGCTGAAGCGGCGTCTGGCCGGCGTCGGCACCTCGGCCGTACTGGCGGCCGGTCTGGTGACGGGCATCTCCGGCACCGCCCACGCCGGAGGGTACGGCTGCAACGGAACCCAGGTCTACTCCCAGGACTTCATGGGAGAAGGCGCCTACACCAACACCGTGGTGGCGACCGTCTACGGCTACTGGGACGGCAGCCACAACTGCGAGGTCGCGGTGAAGCGGGTGTTCGTCGGACAGTCGACGCGTACCGGCATCACGCTCTGGTCCAACGTGGACAGCCCCAAGGACGACACCGGCTACTACTCGTCCTACGCCGGTCCGGTCTCGGTCTACGCGGCCGGCTCGTGCGTGTGGGAAGAGGTCGACATGTGGGACCCGGCCGGCAACGAGATCGCCCAGAGCTACAACTACCAGCCCCACAACTGCGGCTGACCGCAGTCATCCGTCGCACCTGCGGATGACCTCCAGCCGGCAACGGGCCTGGCCCTGCCCCTGGAACCACCCTGGTGCGTCCCACCGGAGCGGTACCCGCTGCCCCACCCGGCAGCGGGACTCCGGCCGCCTCGGGATACGGAGGCCGGAGTCCCGCTGCTGTCATGTTCTCCATCCAAGTCAGTCCACCAAAAGCCATGACGGAGAGATGTCGTGTTCATCGGAAAGTCCGTACTCAAGCGGGCCGCCGTCGCCCTCGGCGCTGCGTCCCTCGTCTCGGCCACGTTCATGACCACGCCGGCCTCGGCGGTCTCCGACGACAAGTACGGTGCCGCCGCGCTGTGCGGATCCGGCTACCGCCCTCTCGACGAGATCGACCTCAACTCGGAGCACGTCTACCTCTCGTACAGCGGCGGCACCGACTGCGTCGTCACCATGCACGTGCCCGGCGACTGGGGGTCGCCGATCGACAACACGAACGCATGGATCGACACCACGCCCAACCCGCCGTCGTCGCAGTCCGACTCGGGCACCTACTCGTACTACGCCGGGCCCGTGTACGTGTACGCCCCGGGCCAGTGCATCTACTGGGGCGGTGGCGACTACTGGGGCAACTTCAGCCAGGGCCCGGACCACTGCAACTGAGCCTCGCACCGTTGTCGTGACGGTCCGCCGGTTCTCCGACGGGCCGTCAGCCTTCTGCCGGCGCAGGCCGACGGCTGGCTCCGTCCAGATTTCCGATCGGGTACACCGCACTGTCCAGCACGCACCCGACCGTCGCGGTACGACCGCCCCGGCCCCAGCACCCGCCGATGATCCGCCGCCGCTCCTCCGTCCGCCCGGAACCAGGATCACCCCCGGGCGCAGGCAGGGCCGGGAGCGGCGCAGGAAACCCCGAAGGCCCCGGCGGAGTGCCGGGGCCTTCGGGGTTTTGCCTGGGCTCGCGAGCCGTCAGACGGTCGCGTCCTCGCGCTCCTCGGCGACCGGGGCGGCCGCCGGGGCGGGGGTGTTCTCGGTGTCCTCCGTGTTCTCCCGGGGGGTCGGGAGCAGGGCCATGATCAGCGCGGAGATGACGATGGTGGCGGCCCAGCCGAGGCCGTACTCGCCGACCGGGGTGGAGGCGAACGGGCCGGTGAACCAGTCGCACTTGGTGAAGCAGATGCCCGCCGCGAGCGCGAGCGTCCAGGCCGTCATCGCCTGCCAGCAGAAGCCGCCGACGTACCAGTAGCGGCTGGTGCGGCCGGTGTCCATCAGGCCCTCCGGGTCGTACCGCACGGCCCGGGAGCGGCGGCGCAGCATGTCGACCGTGTAGACGCCGATCCAGGCCGAGAAGGAGACCGCGAGCAGGATCAGGAAGGTGATGAAGGAGCCGAGGAAGCTCTTCGCCACTAGCATCAGCATCAGGCCGCCGACCAGGGAGATCACCGCGTTGATGCTGACGGCCATGGCGCGCGGCAGCTTCACGCCCATGGTCTGGGCGGTGAATCCGGCCGAGTACATCGACAGGCTGTTGATCAGCAGCATGCCCACGATCGCGGTGAGCAGGTACGGCACGGCGAGCCAGGTCGGCAGGATGTCCCCGAGGAAGGAGACCGGGTCCTGCGCCTTGGCGAGATCCGGGGTGGCGACCGCCATGACCCCGCCCATCAGCACCATCGGGACCATCACCAGAGCGGCGCCGGAGACCGTCACACCGACGATCTTCTTGCCGGAGGCCGCACGCGGGAGGTAGCGCGCGAAGTCGGGGCCGGTGGGCACCCAGCTGATACCGCCGGCCGCGATGGTGCCGATACCGGTGATCAGCATCGCGGTGGTGCCCGCGGGCTTGGCGAAGACCTCGCTCCAGTTCATGTTGGCGATCAGGTAGACCAGCACCATGACGCTGAAGACGCCGAACAGGTAGGTCGACCACTTGTTGCACACGTTCAGCGCCTTGCGGCCCATGCCGCTCACCAGGAAGGTGCAGGCGACGAACACGAAGAGCGTGACGACGATGAGCACGGTGTTGCTCTTGATGCCGAAGAGCAGGTCCAGCACGGTCAGCACGGCGTAGGCGCCGGTGACCGCGTTGATCGTCTCCCAGCCGAAGCGGGCGACCCACAGGATCGAGCCCGGGAAGAGGTTGCCCCGGACACCGAAGGTCGCGCGGGAGAGCATCGCGCCCGGCGCGCCACCCCACTTGCCGGAGACCGACAGCAGTCCGACCATGCCGAACGACGCTGTCGCGGCGCACGCGGCGACGATCAGGACCTGCCAGAAGTTCAGCTCGTTGAAGACCACCAGGGCCGCACCCATGGTGAGCAACAACACACTGATATTGGCCGCGACCCAGGTCGGGAAGAGCTCACGGACGCGGCCGTGCCGCTCACTGTCCGGTACTGGCTCGATACCTCGGGTCTCGATGGCGCCGTCGGAGTCGGCGGTGGACACAGTGTCCATATGAGGGGGCTCCGTAGGTGTTATCGGGTCTGGACGCATGGGCCAGACAGGTACGCTGTGCAGTCTACGCGCGTCACAGAGTGGCAACTATCCTGATTTGACCAAAATCTGACCGGTTGACGGATCGGGACGGCAACAACACGGCCGGTTACGCTGCCTGTCGGAGGACCTGGAGGCGGCCTGGAGACACAGCCTCGGGCGCCCGGCAAGGGACTCGCGGGGCCCGACAATGCGGCAGTTGGACAGTTCGGACAGGTCCGGGCGGCTCTGGGGAGTTTCGGACAGTGGGGGCGCGCCATGCGTGACAGCACGACACCCGACCGGGCGGGCACCGGGGCGGGAAGGCCGCTCTCCTGGCTGGCCCCCGTGACGGCCAACCTGGGCCTGGGCTATCTCGGGATCCTCCCGCTGGGCATGGCCGTGGTCTTCGTCCGCGACTACCCGCTCGTCCGGCTCGGACTCGGGACACGAGACCCGAACGACAACGACGGGATCCTGCCCTGGCTCATCCTCCTGACCATCGTGCTCGGCTTCTGCCTGGGGCTCTGGTTCCTGGTCAATCTCGCGGTGCGCAGGATGACCGACCTCCACGGGCCCCGGTACTGGCCGGTGAGCGGGCTCACGGCCCTGCTGCCGACCGGCGTCTTCTCCATTCTGCCGGACAGCGCATGGAGAACACCGGGCTGGTTCTGACGCCCCCGCCGCGAGCGGACCGCTGCACCCGCTCGCGCCGTGCCCGCCCTCGCTATGCCTGCTCGCACTGCGCCGCCTCGGCCTGCGCCCGGGCCATCCGTACGCCCCTGCCGTTAGCTCTGCTTGAGAGCTAAAATCGGAGACATGGTGCCGAAGGACCTGGCCGGCGAACTCACCGAGCAGCTGGTCGGCTTCCAACGCGTGCTGCGGCGAAGGCTCCGCAGCGGGCTCGCCGCACCACGACTGCGCGGCGCCCAGGTCGAGTTGCTGCGCCTGGTGTCCGCACGGCCCGGGATCCGGGTCTCGGCCGCGGCCGAGGAGCTGTTCCTGGCCGACAACTCGGTCTCCACGCTGGTCAACCAGCTGGTGCGGGCCGGGCTGCTGGGCCGCGAACCCGATCCGCTCGACCGCCGTGCGGCACTGCTGTACGTCACGCCCTCGGCCGTGGAGCGGCTGCGGGCCTGGGACGCCCGGCGCAGCGCCCTGGTCCGGGAGCGGTTCGCCGCACTGACCGAGGAGGACCGGGCAGCCCTGGCGGCGGCGCTGCCCGCACTGCGCAGGCTCACCGAGAGCCTGCGGCAGGACGAGGGCCCTCAACAGGAACAGTGCCGCCAGGAGCACGCCCAACGGCTGGAGCAGGAGCACTGCGGCCAGGAGGGAGCCCGGACATGACGGCGACAGGGCAGGCACAGCGCCACCGGCCACCGGGCACCACCGGGCCCGGGGCCCTGCGCTGCACCGGGCTGCGGTACTCCTTCGGCAGCACCCGGGCCGTCGACGGGGTCGACCTCGACGTCCGGCCCGGGGAGGTGTTCGGCCTGCTCGGTCCCAACGGCGCGGGCAAGACCACCGCGATCAGGGTGATCACCACGCTGCTGCCGGTCCCGGCGGGCATGGTCGAGGTGTTCGGTCACGACTGCGCCCGGGAGCGGATGGCCGTACGGCGGCTGCTGGGCTACGTCCCGCAGCAGCTCTCCGCCGACAGCGGGCTGACCGGCCGGGAGAACGTCGCGCTCTTCGCCCGGGTCTTCGACATACCGCGCCGCGAACGCGCCGACCGGGTCGACGCGGTGCTGGCGGCCGTCGGACTGACCGAGTCCGCCGACCGGCTCGCCGGCACGTACTCCGGCGGCATGGTGCGCCGGCTCGAACTGGCGCAGGCGCTGGTGAGCGCACCGCGTCTGCTGATCCTGGACGAACCGACGATCGGGCTCGACCCGATCGCGCGGACCAGCGTGTGGGAGCACATCACCCGGGTGCGGGTGGCCACCGGGATGACGGTCCTGGTCACCACGCACTACATGGACGAGGCGGAGCAGTACTGCGACCGGGTCGCCCTGATGCACCGCGGGCGGATCCGGGCCGTCGGCACGCCGGAGGAGCTCAGGACGGGGCTCGGCCGCGCCGCCCTCGCCGCCGGGCAGACCGCCGCCGATCCCTCGGCCGCTGAGCCCTCGGCCACCGGACCGACGGTGACCGAACCGACTGGACCGGCTGGGCCAACCGGACCGACCGCCACAGCGCCGACCCTGGAGGACGTCTTCCGGCACTACGCCGGGAGCGGCCTCGACGGCCGGGAATCCACCGAGGACGGAGGCGACTTCAGCGATGTCCGCCGTACCCGCCGCACCGCGTCCCGCGTCGGCTGACCGGGGCCCGGCCGGAACAGTGCCCGCCGACTCCGCGTCGGACCGGGCGAGCCTGCTGCTGGTGCCACCGCAGCCGCGCCGAGGCTGGCGGATGGTGGTCAACCGGATGCTCGCGATGTGCCTGGTGGAGCTGCAGAAGCTGCGCCACGACCGGACCGAGCTCTACACCCGTGCCGTCCAGCCGGCCCTCTGGCTGCTGATCTTCGGGGAGACCTTCACCCGGCTCCGGGCGATTCCCACCGGCGACGTGCCCTATCTGGACTACCTGGCACCCGGGATCATCGCGCAGTCCGCGATGTTCATCGCCATCTTCTACGGCATCATGATCATCTGGGAGCGCGACTCGGGCGTCCTCACCAAGCTGCTGGTCACCCCCACCCCGCGTTCGGCGCTGGTCACCGGCAAGGCCTTCGCCGCCGGGGTCAAGGCGCTGATCCAGGCCGTCGTGGTGCTGCTGATCGCCGCCGCCCTGGGCGTCTCGCTCAGCTGGAACCCGCTGGACCTGGCCGGGGTCGCCGTGGTGGTGGTGCTGGGCTCGGCGTTCTTCTCCTGCCTGTCGGTGTCGATCGCCGGGATCGTGCTCACCCGGGACCGGCTGATGGGCATCGGCCAGGCCATCACCATGCCGCTCTTCTTCGCCTCCAACGCGCTCTATCCGGTGGCCCTGATGCCCGGTTGGCTGCAGGCGGTCAGCAAGGGCAATCCGCTCAGCTACGAAGTCGACGCCCTGCGCGGCCTGCTGCTCGGCACCCCCGCGCATCTCGGCCTCGACCTGGCGGTGCTGGTCTTCGCCGCCCTGGCCGGCATCGGTGCCGCCTCCGCCCTGATGGGTCGTCTGGCACGCTGACCCGACCGGGTTTTCGGGCCGGCAGAATAGGACCGCTCGGCAGACGTGCCGGCGTCCCACCCCTGTCCGGGAACACCGGTCGACCCGAGAGGCCGAATCCGCTTGCCTGCCGCACCCCGCCCACCCCGGCTGACCCATGCCTCCGGCGCGCCCACCCCGCGCGGCCTTCCGGGCGTGCTCGCCATCGACGCGGGCAACAGCAAGACCGACGTCCTCCTGGTCGGCGAGGACGGCACCGTCCTCGGCAGCGCGCGGGGCGGGGGCTTCCGGCCGCACGTGGTCGGCGCGCGGGCTGCGGTGGCCGCACTGGCGCCGCTGGTCCGGGCCGCTGCGGCGCAGGCCGGACTGCCGCCGGGGCCGAGCACGCCGACGGAGCGGGACACCGTGGCGGAGCTGCACGCGACCGCCGGACAGCACGTGGCAGTCGAGCAGCGTGTGGTGGCCGAGCACACCAGCGCGTGTCTGGCCAACGCCGATCTGCCGATAGAGGAGGAGCGGTTACGGAAGGCCCTGGAGGAGCAGGGCTGGACCCGGTCCGTGGCCGTCCGCAACGACACCTTCGGCGTGTTGCGGGCAGGTACGGAGGGCCCGTTCGGGGTCGCGGTGGTCTGCGGCGCCGGGGCCAACTGTGTGGGTCTGCTGCCGGACGGCCGGACCGCCCGGTTCCCCGCGCTCGGACGGCTGACCGGCGACTGGGGCGGCGGCGAGGTGCTGGCCGCGGAGTGTATGTGGCACGCCGTACGGGCGGAGGACGGGCGCGGTCCGGCCACCGCGCTCGCACCCGCGATCGCCGCGCACTTCGGCCTGCCGAGCGCGACCCGGCTCGCCGAGGCGGTCCACCTCGGCGAGGTGGAGCGGACCAGGCTGCACGAGATCGTCCCGCTCCTGTTCGCCGCGGCCACGGCCGGTGACCCGACCGCTGTCGAGCTGGTCGACCGTCAGGCCGACGAGATCGTCCGGCTCGCCGAAGTCGCGCTCACCCGGCTCGGCCTGCTGCGGACACCGACACCGCTGGTGCTCGGCGGCGGGGTGCTGGCCGCGTACCGGCCACTGCTGCTGGACAACGTCGCCGGCCGGCTGGCCGCCCGTGCACCGCTCGCCGAGATCAGGGTGGTGACCGCTCCCCCGGTCGTCGGCGCCGCACTCCTGGGCCTCGACCACCTCGCGGCCTCCCGCCCCGACGGCGGCCGGGCGGCCCGGCAGCGGCTCCGGGCGGCGTACCCGGCACCGCTCCCGTGGCCGCCGCCCGCATAGCCGCTGAGCTGCTGAGCTGCTCAGCCGCTCAGCCGCTCAGCCGCTCAGCCGCTCAGCCGCTCAGCCGCAGGATCAGCTGTCCGAGGTCCGGATGGCGGCGATGATCTCCGCGGCCCACCGGGTCGGGTGGCGGTGCCCGAGCCGGTCGGCGAGGTCGGCCAGCCGTGCGCGCCGTTCGGCGGGGGTGAGGGAGAGGGCCAAGGCCAGGCGGTCGGCGAGGTCGTCCGGGGAGTTCGGGTCGGTGAGCACTGCGGCCGGCCCCAACTCCTCGGCCGCTCCGGCGTACCGGGAGAGCACCAGCACGCCGGAGCGGCCGACTGCGGCCTGCGCCGCGATGAACTCCTTGGCGGTCAGGTTCATCCCGTCCTGCAACGAAGTGACCCAGAGGACGTCGGCGGCGAGGTAGAGGTCGACCACCTCGGTGAAGGAGAGCGAGCGGGGCCGGTAGTCGATCGGCTCCCAACCACCGCCGCCCCAGGCCCGGTTGACCTCCGCGACCCGCCGTTCGAGCTCCCGCAGCGTGGTGTCGTACGCGGTGATGCCCGGCTCCGGCGGGGCGCAGACCAGCCGGAAGCGGAACCGTCCGCGCAGCTCGGGGCGGCGGGCCAGCAGCATCGCGACCGCGTCGACCTTCTCGACCGGCGCCTTGGCGTAGTCCAACCGCTCGACGGAGAGTACCAGTTGGCCGTCCCCGCGCCGGACGCCCGGCGCCCGGTTACGGGCCAGTGCCTCGATGGTGTCCCGGTCGACGCCGAGCGGATGGACGCCGATCCTCGGCCGCGCGCCGTCCGCGAGGAGCGCCCGGAAGTGTTCGGCGAAGGTCCCGGTGTGGAATCCGGCCCAGTCCAGGTGGCCGAGCGAGGTCCGGATCTCGTCGGCGACGGGCAGCCGGGCGAAGACCTCCGGCGCCGGGAAGGGGGTGTGGTGGAACAGGCCGACCCGCAGGTCGGGACGGGCCTCCTGGAGGATGCCCGGCACCAGCCAGAGGTTGTAGTCGTGCAGCCAGACCGTTCCGCCCGGCCCCGCCTCGTCCGCGATCCGTTCGGCGAAGCGCGCGTTGACCGCCCGGTAGCGCTCCCAGGCGGCGGGATCGAAGCGCAGCCGGCCTGGCTGGGACATCAGCACCGGCCAGAGCACCTCCTTGCACGCCCGGTGGAAGTAGGCCCGCCACTCGTCGGGGCGCAGCGGCAGGAAGGAGAGCGGGATCTTGGTGCCGTGCCCGTCGAGCCGGGCCGCGTGCTCGTCCTCGGCCAGGACGGCGGCGGCCACCCAGGTGGCGTCCAGGCCCCCGCCGAAGAGGCTGCGCAGGGTGGGCAGGATGCCGTTCGGGCTGGACGGCTCCTGCCAGCCGGCCTCCGGGGTCCAGGCGACCGGCGGGCGGTGGTAGCCGATCACCAGCGGCGAGCCGGTCTCGACCCAGCCGAGCTCCAGCAGCGCCTGGAGCACCCCCGCGGCGCCGTGCTGTCGGGGCAGGTGGACGGCCGGCCGGCCCTCCAGCGCGGCGATCAGCGCGGGTTCGGAGTTGCCGACGGCCACGCCGTGCGCACCGAGGCGGAACATGGACAGGTCGTTGCGGGTGTCGCCGGCGACCAGGATGGCGGCCGTCGGCCAGCCCTGCCGGCGGGCGAGCGCGGCGAGCGCGCTGCCTTTGGAGACGCCGCTGGGGAGTACGTCGAAGTAGCGGTCCGCCGAGTAGACCCAGGTGCAGCCCAGCGCCTCGACGGCTTCGGTGATGTCCGGGGTGAGGTCCTCGGGGCGGACGAAGAACGAGCAGCGGCCGTCCTGCGGTACGCCGTCCTGGTAGCGAAGCGCGGGGAAGCGGCGCAGCCGGGCGCGGACGTGTTCGGTGCCGGGCCAGTCGCCGCGCAGCTCGCTCTGGAGGGGCTCGACCGGGGTGTGGTCGGTGCCGTCCAGGACGCTGGCGCCGACGTCGGCGATGATCCAGCGGGGTCGCGGCACCAGTGGGTCTTCCAGCGCCTCGCGCACGGAGGGCAGTGAGCGTCCGGTGGCGAAGACGACCGTCACCTCGGGGTGGCGCTCCAGGGCGTCGCGCAGGCGGCGGCGGTCGACCGCGTCTCCGCCGAGTAAGGTTCCGTCGAGGTCGGTGACCAGGATCGGCACACGGGCTCCCTTCGTCGGCGGGGGCCTGCCGGGAACGACCGTACGGCTCATCGCCGCGTCCCCCACCAACCGTCAGCGCCGACCGGACATCTATTCATACCCCATGCTTAACGCTCTTGATGATGGAGTGTCAGATATCGGTCCTCACGTCCTGTGCCTGGGCTGACCGGAGAGGCGGGGCTCCGCAGCCCGGTGCGCCGACGGCCCGGGAACCGAGCCGCGCCACACGGGTGCCGACCGGCGGCGGGCCGGGAACCATCGCGCGTTGGAGAGGTGGGGGGACGCACCACGCGCCCCCGCACGCGCAGGTACGAACATGGGCACGGGGAGATCCGGATGGGTCGCAGGTGGGGACGGTTTCAAGGAACGCGCGCCCGGGATCGGGTGAAACGTCCGGCATGGGTGGAGATTCCGGTCATGATCGGGATAGCGCTCGCGCTGTCCTTCGTCATCAAGACCTTCTTCATCCAGGCCTTCTACATCCCGTCCGGGTCGATGGAGAACACCCTGCGGATAGGCGACCGGGTCCTGGTCGACAAACTGACACCGTGGCTGGGCTCCACACCGTCACGCGGTGACGTGGTCGTCTTCCGCGATCCGGGCGACTGGCTGAAGGACGAGCCCGTGCCGCACGTCGGCGGCGTGCACCGGGCGCTGAGCCTGGTCGGGCTGATGCCCTCGGCCGACGAGCAGGACCTGATCAAGCGGGTCATCGCGGTCGGCGGGGACACCGTGAAGTGCACGGCGGGCTCCCCCGTCTCGGTCAACGGCGTCGCGCTCGACGAGCCCTACCTCTACCCCGGCGCGACACCGTGCGACAACGACTCGGTCGGGACCGTCACCGTGCCGAAGGGCAAGCTCTGGGTGATGGGCGACCACCGCAACGACTCCGCCGACTCGCGCTACCACCAACTCACCGTCGCGGGAGACGGCTTCGTCCCGCTGGACCACGTCATCGGCCGCGCCGTCGTCGTGGCCTGGCCCGTCACGCACTGGGCCACCCTGCCCGAGCCCGCCACCTTCGACCAGCCGCGGCTCCAGGCGCGCGCCACGGCCGACATCCCTGAGACCGAGGCTCCCGGACTGCTGGGGCTGGCCTCCGCGGTGCCGCTGACCCTCTGGCTCAGGCGCAGGCGTACGGCGGCCACGGATTCCACGCCGACCGGGACCGACGCGCCGCACGGTACCGAGTAGCCGCCCGGCGGTACGGTAAGGCCCGAAACAGCCGGTTCCGTATCGAATCTCCGACAGCCCGCCCGGAACCGAGTCGGGCCGACGGCCTCGGGCGGTCTCCGGCTCCCGGTGGTCTCCGGCTCGGGCGGATCCGCTCGGACGGGCCGGATCGAGTCGGCGAGGGCGGTCGGATGACCACGAGCCAACTGGTCAGGTCCGTACGGTCGGTGGCGAAGGTCATCCAGTAGCCGCGCCGCTCCGACGGATCGCCCGGGACCGGCCCGTAGAACGTTGATGGCTGCCACTGTGTCGGCGTGCGCATTGTGGCCGCAGGCGACGCAGTGGAACCTGCGGGCGGCGGAAGGTGCGGCCGGACGCGGCCGGCCGTCAGCGTGCGGGGCGCTGCCCGACCAACTGCGAGGCCAGCTGCTTGGCCAGCCGCCGCTCCCAGCCCGCGCCGCCGGGCAGCGGGTCGCCGAGAGCTCCGGTGGCGCGGAAGCCGTTGCGGCGGTACAGGGTGTCCGCGCGGGTGTTGCCCGGTGCCACCGACAGCCGGAGGACGGCGGCGCCGCGCTGCACCGCCCAGCGCTCGACCTCCCGGATCAGGAAGTCCCCGACGCCCCGGCCCCGGGCCGGAGGGCTCACCCACATCGTGATCAGCTCGGCGACGTCGTCCTGCTCGGTCGGGACTCCGCTGACCATCCCGGCCGGGGTGCCGTCGAGGAGGGCGACGATGTTGTGCGAATCCGGGATCTCCAGGCGCGAGCGCCAGCGCTCCTCCCGGTCCCCCTCGCCCTGCCAGTCCGCCAGCCGGGCACCGAACGCGTCCGGCGCCTCGACGAGCGAGGCCAGCCGCAGTTCGCGCCAGATCTTCCAGTCGTCCGAGGTCAGTACACGCAGCCCGATCATGCCGGCAGCCTGCCCGCCCGTCACAGCGGATGGCAACCCCAATTACCTGAAAGCCGTCCCGTCAGGCCGTCCTGCGGCTCTGACGGTGCGTCAGACCGTCACGCGATCATCCGGTATCCCCAGCTCACAGGCTGCGGCCGTACGGGCGGCCCGGGGTCCTTCGCGCGCAGCCCGTACGGTAGGGGGCGCACCCGTCTTCGAAGGAGCCGGCACACATGGACAGCACCATCTGGGACACCGTCGACCGCCTGGTCGGCTGGCTCGACCGTGAGAGCCCGCTCTCGGCCGGGGACGAGCGGCTGCTGCGCATCATCAAGCTCTCGGAGGAGGTCGGCGAGGTCGGACAGGCGGTGATCGGTGCGACCGGCCAGAACCCGCGCAAGGGCGTGACGCACTCCTGGGACGACGTCCAGCACGAGCTCTGCGACGTGATCTTCGCCGCCCTGGTCGCGCTGCGCACCCTCAACCCCGAGGCGCGCCAGGTCTTCGCCGAACGGATGGCCTACGTCGAGGCGCGCTCGCAGGCCGACCGGTCGCCCGTGCCCGCGCTCGACCTCCCGTCGACCGGGCGACTGGATCTGCTGTCCCTGCGGGTGGAGCACGCCGAGGAGATGGCCGAGGTGCTGGGCGATCCCCGACTGCACACCTTCACCGGCGGCGAGCCCTACGCCCCACAGGCCCTCCGCACCCGCTACCAGCGGCTGACCGCGGGCTCCCCCGAACCCGGAGAGCTGTGGCTGAACTGGGTGCTGCGCCTGCGCGAGGAGGGCTGCCTGATCGGTACCGTCCAGGCCACCGTCACCGGACCGACCGCCGAGCTGTCCTGGGTCGTGGGCACCCGGTGGCAGGGCCACGGGTACGCCACCGAGGCCACCCGCGCCCTGCTCACCCGCCTCGCCGAGCAGCCCTTCGCCCCAACCGCACCACTCACCACCGTGATCGCGCACATCCACCCCGACCACCACACCTCGGCCGCCGTCGCCACCGCCCTGGGCCTCCGGCCGACGGACCGACTCCACGACGGCGAGATCCGCTGGCAACTCGACCTGAACCACCCGTAGGGGCACGGGATCCGGTCACACGCAGACCGGACCATCAGCACCGAGGACGCCGTCCTCCGGGGGCCCCGACCTGGACGAGGCTGCGCGGCAGGGCGGTGGGTCAGGCCGTGGCGCCGCCGTCGATGACCAGGTCGTGTCCGACCACGTAACCCGACTGGTCGGAGGCCAGCCAGAGCACGCCGTCGGCGATCTCCTGGGTGGTCGCCACCCGGCCCAGCGGGACGGCCGCCGCGACCCGGGCGTCGCGCTGCTCGGTGGTCTCACCGCTGCGGTAGGACATCGGGGTGTCGGTGCCCCCGGCGCTCACCGCGTTGATCCGGACACCCTCGCCGATGTACTCGCGGGCCGCGTTGCGGGTGAGCACGCTGACCGCCGCCTTGGACGCGGCGTACGCGCCGAGGCCCGGACGGCGGCCGTGGAAGCCGATGTTGGAGGCGGCGTTGACGATCACGCCGCCGCCGTGCTGCCGCATGTGCTCGATCTCGTACTTCATCGCCAGCCAGACGCCCCGGGTGTTCACGGCGAACACCCGGTCCCAGACGTCCTCCTCCAACTCGGCCAGCAGGCCTGGCTTTCCGACCGTCCCCGCGTTGTTGAAGGCGATGTGCAGGCCGCCGTGCCGCTCGACCACGGTCGCGACCAGCCGCGCCACCTCGGTCGAGTCGGTGACGTCCGCGGTGATCGCGTCGGCCTTGCCGCCCTCGGCCTCGATGGCGCCGACGGTCTCCGCCAGGCTCTCGGCGGTCCGGCCCGCGACGACCACCAGCGCGCCCTCACGGGCGAAGCTCAGGGCGGTGGTCCGGCCGATGTTGGTGCCGCCGCCCGTGATCAGGGCGACCTTTCCGGTGAAACGCGCAGTCGAAGGTGCAGTCATGAAGATCATCCTGGCATTGAACGGACGGCGGTCGGAGGACTTTCGGCGAACCTGCTCGGCGAACCTGCTCGGCGCAGCTCGCCGGTTCACCGCACCCCGGCGAGCTCCCCGAACCGCGCCGCCGCCGACAGCAGCGCCTGCGTCATCTCGGCCAGCGTGCCCTCGAAGTCCCGGTTCAGCGCCCGGACGTACCCGCTGTCGCGCTCCGCGCGCTCCGTGGCCTCGGCGGTCAGCCGCACCGCGAGGGTCAGGGTCAGTCCGCCGTCCTCGGCCTCGCCGAGCTGGTCGCAGATCTCGGCGAAGTCGGTGCCGTCCGCGTGCCGGAAGACGATCCGGCCCGCCGCCTCGTCCGCGAAGACCCGCTGGACCAGTCTGCGCTCGCCCCGGACCGCCTCGCGCAGGAACCCGTCGGCGTACCGCTCGACCACCGCGCAGGCGGTGATCGCCGGGACGTACGGGACCGGGTTCTCCGCCTTGTCCAGCAGCGCCCGCCACAGCCGGTCCCGCGCGGTCGCGGGGTCTCCGGGCACCGTGACCGGGGTGGTCCAGGACAGTGTCAGCATTTCTTGCTTCCCTCCGAGGGGCGACGGGACGTCGGTCAACAATCCTTTGCACCGTTGCGCCCGGCCTCAACAGAGCTGCGGGGCACTTCGTCACCTCGGCCGGTCTCCCGGGCCACACTCGGCCTGAGACCCTGCCCGGCAGTCCGATCCGCAGCGCGTTCGGCAGCGCGTTCGGAACATCGCCGCTGAGCGGGCCAAACCGCGTGCGGATGTGCCATAAAGGAGGGGAAGAGGAGCAGCACGAGGGACGATGAACACGGCCGAGGACCGGAACCTCCCGCGTCGCGCGTCGGGCCTGCGGGCCCTGACGCCCCCGCGCAGTGTCAAGCCGGTCATGAGCTTCCGGGGCCGGGACGTCTCCTGGGTGCTGCCGGCCGTGCTGTTCGCGGTCATCGCGCTCGGTGACTGGAACTCCTCCGGGGAGTTCCGGATCGTCACCTGGATCGTGCTCGTACCGGGCATCGCGGCGGCCGTCTGCGGCCCCGTGATCACCGCGCTGTTCGCGGCAGCGGCGGCGATCGGCTACCCCGAACTCGACAACGCCTGGCCGCACCCGGACCAGATGGGGCCGACCGACCACGCGCTGGTCGTCGTCGGTGGCGCGGTCGCCGTGCTGGTCTCCTGGCTCCGCATCCGCGCCCAGAACCACCTGCTCCGGGTGGAGAGCGCCGCGGACGCGACCCGTCAGGTGGTGCTCCGGCCGATTCCCCCGGGAACCGGCGGTCTGGACGTGGCCGGGACCTACCTCGCCGCGGACAGCGAGGCCCGGGTGGGCGGCGACTTCTTCGAAGTCCTGGGGACCCCGTACGGTGCCCGCGCCCTCCTCGGCGACGTGCAGGGCAAGGGGATCAGTGCGGTGTCTGCGGCCTCGGCCCTGGTCGGCACCTTCCGGGAGGCGGGCTTCCACGAGCGGGACCTGGTCACCGTGGCCGAGCGCCTGGAGAGCCGGATGGTCCGCAGCAACGACTACTCGGCAGCCATGGGCCGGCCCGACGAGCGCTTCGCCACCGCCGTCCTGGTGTCCTTCCCGGCATCGGCGGACGGCTCGCCCCCCGACTGGATCGAACTCGTCAACCTCGGCCACGAAGGCCCCCTCGCCATCGGGCCCGACGGCGTGCGGGTGCTCCCCGAGGGAACCCACCCGCCGCTGGGCCTGGGCGCGCTGGTCGACGGACCCCCGCAGTCCGTCCGGGTGCCCTTCGGGGAGACCGACAGCCTGCTGATGTTCACGGACGGGGTGAGCGAGGCCAGGGACCGCAGCGGGGTGTTCCTCCCCGTCCGCTCCCGGCTGGCCGGGACACCGGGCCCCGACCGGCTCACCGTCACCGAACTGGTGGCCCTGGTCGAGCGGATGGTCCTCGACCACACCCGGGGACGGCTCGGCGACGACACCGCGATCCTGGCCCTTCGACGCCTGCCGGGCCGGTAGCCGGCCGTTCCGGCAGTGCGTCCGGCCGGACGGCGGCATCAGCCCCCGCCGCGCCGGACCGGTGTCGCGGCCCCGGCCGGGGCCGCCGGACGGGGCCGGGCCTCCAGGGGAGTCGGTCGCCTCCGCGTTCGATCGGGCGGCGCACCGCGTCCCGCGCCGTTCTCCCAGTGGGCGACCAGCTCACGGTAGCCGGGCGCCGCTGCCAGCAGCTCCGCGTGGGTGCCCACCGCGGGTTCGCCGTCCAGCAGGACGATCCGGTCGGCGCGCAGGGCCGAGCTGATCCGGTGGGCGATCACCACCAGCGTGCCCGGACGCCTGCGGAACGCCGTCTCGACCACCGCCTCGGCCGCCGGATCGAGATGGGAGGCCGCCTCGTCCAGCAGGACCACCCGGGCCGGGGAGAGATAGGTGCGGACCAGTGCCACCAACTGCCGCTCGCCGGCGGACAGCTGCGCACCGCCGACCTGCGCGTCGAGCCCGCCGAGCCGCCGGACCACCGGCCCCAGGCCGAGCAGCCGGACGGCCTGGGCCAGCCGCTCACCGTCCGCCCCCGGCAGGGCCGGACCGAGCGGTGAGAGGTTCTCCCGCAGGGTGCCCGCGAAGACGTACGCCTCCTGCGGGACCAGCACCCGGAACGCGGCGAGCTCGGCTGCGGTCAGTCCGTCCACCGCGACGCCGCCGAGGCGGACGGTCCCGCCGGTGGGGGCGGTCAGCCCGGCCATCAGGTCGGCCACCGTGGACTTCCCGATACCGCTCGGGCCGACGATCGCCAGGTGCTCACCGTCCTCGATCCGCAGGCTGAACCGGTCGAGTATCGGATCGGCCTGCGGGTGGTGGGTGAAGCTCACCCGGTCCAGCTCGACCACGTGCCCGTGCGGCCACCGCCCGCCGGTGGGCGGCGGCATGCCGACCGGTACAGCACCTACCGCGCCCACCGCATGTACCGAAGGAACAACGGGAGGTACGGCGGTCTGCCGGGCCAGGCGGTCGAGTGCGACCGTCAGTCGCAGTCCGGAGGCGCCGACGCCCTGGACCAGGGTGCGCAGCGCCGGTTCCAGGCTCATCGTGACGTAGGCGAGGGCACCGACCACGGCACCGGCCGGCAGCCCGCCCCTGACCAGTCCCCCGGCGTCCAGCAGGATGAGCGCGGCGGGCAGGTGGGCTCCGGCGGCCACGGTGAGGCGGCGCAGCGCGCCGGTTCTGGCGAGCGCCTGCCGGGCCCGGGTCTGTGCGGTGATCACCTCGTCGAGCCGGGCGGTGGCTCTGCCGACCGCGCCGCAGGCGGTGATGTCACCGACCGCCGTGAAGGTCCGGGACGCCAGCTCGGCGAGCTCCTCCTCGGCCTCCAGCAGGGCGATCTGACGGATAGTCAGTCGAGGGAGCAGGAGCAGGAAGGCGAGCAGGGCCGCCCCGAGCGGCAGGGCGATGCGCGGTAGCAGGCCGGGGGCGAGCGAGGCCGCGCCCAGCAGGACGAAGACGACGGTCACGGCGAAGTGGCGAACGATCAGCAGCTGGCCGGCCACGCAGTCGCGGACCGTCTCCACCTGGCGCGCCAGCCGGGACGAGGCGGCGCTGTCGCCTTCTCCGGCACCGGCGGTGGTGCGCAGGGTGGCGCCGACCACTCGGGTGGCCAGTGCGTCGCGCAGGGGCTCCACCACGTCCGCGACATGGGGGTAGACCCGGCGCTGGCCGAAGGCGCCGACCACGGAGACCGCGCCGAGCGCGAGCAGCCAGCCCACGCCCACCGCCGGGCGGGCGGCCAGGAAACCCTCGTCCAGCGCCTGGGCGACCAGTCGGCCGGAGAGTGCCGCCGGCAGGGCCTCCGCCAGGGTCCAGAACGCCATCATGGCCAACGGCCGCTTCCTGGCGGCCAGTTCGGACCGGAGCAGGGACCAGCCGGGCGCGCTCACGACGCCGCCGGGGCGGCGGACGCCGAGGCTGCGGCGGCCGGCGCTGTGGCCGCTGGGGCGGTGGCCGGGCCGGGGGCGGTGCTGCTCGGACGGTCCGGTTCATCGGGAGGGCCGCAGGAGTCGGCGAACAGGGCACGGTAGCCGGGGTCCTCCCGCAGGGTTCGGTGCGGCGCGAGGGCCCGCAGCCGTCCGGCGTCCAGCCAGGCGACCAGGTCGGCCTGGGCGGCGGTCGCGGCCCGGTGGGCCACCACCAGGCGGGTGCGGCCCGGCAGGGCCCGGCGGATGGCGGTGTCGATCCTGGCCTCGGTCGCCGTGTCGAGACTGGAGGTGGCGTCGTCGAGGATGATCAGCCGTCCGCCCCGGGCGATCGCGCGGGCCAGGCCGAGCCGCTGGATCTGGCCGCCGGAGAGCCGCAGTCCGCGCAGCGGGGTGTCGTACCCGTCGGGGAGCCGCCGGATGAACGCGTCCGCCTGTGCGTCGAGGGCGGCGGCCCTGACGTCCGGCGGCCCCGGGGCGGGCGGGTCGGTGTAGGCCAGGGCGTCGGCCAGGGTGTCGCCGAGCAGGGCGGGGCGCGGCGGGGCGTAGGTGACCGCGCGGCGCAGCCGGCCGGTCCGGATCTCGGTCAGTGGGACGCCGTCCAGCAGGACGCGTCCTTCGTCCGGGTCGATCAGGCGTCCGGCGAGGGCGGCGAGTGTGGACTTTCCCGAGCCGCTGGGACCGACCAGGGCGACGGTCGCCCCGGCTGGGACACGGCAGCTGACGCGGTCGAGCACGGTCGCGCCGTCGATCCGTACGGTGGCCTCGTCGAAGACCAACTCGCCTGGCCCATCGGGCAGTTCGCGGTTTCCGGGCGGCATCGCGGGGGTGTCCAGTATTTCGGCCAGCCGGGCGGCGCCGGCCCGGGCCCGGGCGAAGGCCAGCAGGGACTGCGCGCTGCCCAGGAAGCCCAGGGCCAGGGTGGTGTAGCCGACGGCTGCCAGCAGTTCGCCCGGCGTGACCCGGCCGGTGGCCGCCTCGGTCCCGGCGACGGCGAGGGTGCCGATCTGCAGGACGGGCAGCAGCAACGCCGTTCGCCACAGGACGGTGCGCTGGTCGGCCCAGAGGGCGCGGCCGGCCCGGTCGAGGTCGGGCAGCGGGCGCAGGATCCTGGCGATCTCCCGGTCCGTCCCGGCGGCGGCCCTGATGGTGCGCAGCCCGGCGAGGGCGTCGAGCAGCCGGGTCAGCAGGTCGGCCTGGGCGAGCTGGTAGTCGGCGGCGGCCTGCGAGGCGCGGCGGACGAAGAGCCGGACGGCGATCAGGCCGACCGGTGCTCCGGCGAGCACGACGAGGGCGGGTGCCGGATCGATGAGGGCGAGGGCGACCAGCGCGGCCACCGAGGCGGCGGTCTGTACGGCGGCGTAGCCGAGGGCGGCCGCCGCGCCGCCGGCCTCCGGCGCGGCGGCGACCAGCCGGGCCACCAGGTCGCCCGTGCCGAACCTTCGGCTGCCGGGCAGGCCCAGCGCCAGGGCGTGCCGGACGAGGCGCCGGCTCAGCCCGGCGGTGTTCGCGGCGGCGGTCCAGGGCTCGGCCAGGTCGGAGCCGGTCTCGGCGGCGGTGAGGACGGCGAGGGTGAGCAGGAAGACCCAGGTCGCGTGGCCGGTGCGGCCGGCCAGGGCTTCGTCCACGGCGGCGGCGAGGGTGGCGGGCAGTGCGACGGTGGCCACCGTGCCGACCAGGATGGCCAGCAGCAGGAGCGAGGTCGCCAGGGCGCTGCCGCGCAGGGTGGCGCGCAGCAGGAGGTCGCCGGCGCGGCCGTTCTTGAGGGGCATCGGCGGTCGGCTCCGCTCTGTGGCACGGACGTGGATTTGAAGACGGGCCCCGGGCGGACGGCCGTGCACTTCAGGGGCGCGCGGGGAGCTGCGCGAGCGGGGAACGGCGCAAGCCGGCGACTGTGACCGGGTGGTTGAGGAGGGCGGGCCCTCGGTCGGCGCCGGACCCGGGCCACCGGCCAGGGGGTGGAAAGCCCCCTGGCCGGCGACGGGTGCTGATCGGCAGTTATCAGAGGCACAGGATGGTGCTGGCGGTGCTCACGGTGCAGCTGAGCACGCTCAGGGTGCTGGGTGCGGTCTCCTCGACGGGAGCCTCGGGTGCCTCCAGGGCCTGCAGGTCCAGAATCTCCATGGTTTCCTCCTGTGTGCGGACGGGATGTCTCCCGGCGGGGGTCGCCGGGGGTCTGTTGGGCCGGTCAGCGCGCGGACGCCGGACCGGGGCGCCCGATGGGCGCGGTCCACGGCAGGAACGGGGTTCCGGCCATGGTGGCGCCGAGGGCGAGCAGGACGCCGGCCGAGCCGGTGGCCAGGTCGGCCGAGAGCCTGAGCAGCTGCTCACCTGGGAAGGCGAGTTCGCCTCGGTAGGAGATCTGGTGCCAGCTCAGCAGCTTGCGGTGGCGGTCGGCGTGGGCGGCGCAGCGGGCGCGGTCGCCGGTGTTGCGGAGCAGTCCGAGGTGGCCGAGCAGGCCGGCCCGCCCGTTGAAGAGGCCGGGTTGGATGATGAACTCGGGCTCTGCGGCGCGGATCAGCGCGGGTGCGTGCCCGCGCAGCGCGGAGTCCGGGCGGTGGGTCAGCAATTGGTCCAGGACCAGGCCGATTCCGGCGCTGCCGCCCTCCAGGTAGGGCAGGACCCGCAGGCCGTCCCGCACCTGGACGGTTCCGTCGGCCGCGAGGACGCAGCGCTCCAGGTCATGGGTGAGGGTGGCCTCCGCCCGGTCCAGCAGCCGGACGTCGCCGGTGTGCTCGTACAGCCGCAGCAGGGCGAGGGCCGCTCCGGTGGGGCCGCTCAGCAGGCCGGGCGCGGCGGCGGCGATCCCGGGTACGGCACCGGTCAGGGTGTCGGCGGCGGCCTCGGCGAGGGCGATGGCCCGGTCGAGCAGTGCGGGGTCGACGGCGGCCTCGGCGAAGTGCAGCAGGGTGAGGGCGATGCCCGCCTGCCCCTGGCCGAGACCCGCCTGCCCCTGGACGGGGTCGGCGCCGGCCGGTCGGCCGGGCCCGCCGTTCAGCCGGTCCAGCAGGTCGAGGGCGGCGGCGCGGGCCCCGAGCAGGTCCAGGGTGTAGGCGACGCCGTGGCTTCCGGTGTACAGGCCGGGCCGTACGGGGCTTCGCCCGGCGGCCTCGGTGAGCCAGTCCAGGTGCTCCGGGTCGATCCGGCATCCGGTGGCGTCGAGGGCGTAGAGGACGCCGGCCGCGCCGTAGGCGAGTCCGAGCGAGTCGTGGGTGAACTGGGCGACGTCGCCGGGGAACAGCCGGTCGGCGCGGTCCGGGGTCGCGGTGGCGGCGATCCCGGCGGCCAGTGAGCCGCGGATGGCCTTCCAGTCGGGGACCTCCGCGGTGAGCAGCGCGGTGAGTTCGGCGCGGCGGTGGCCGATCTCCTCGTAGCCGGGCAGCGGTGGCTCCCGCCGGACGAGGTGGGTGCGGATCGGGGCGGTGTAGCCGTCCGGGAGGGGGAAGCGGCGTTCCACCGCGTCGATGAGTTCGTCGGTCTTGCCCGGGTCGAGTGCCAGCAGCTGCTGGAGCGGCAGCAGCAGCCACAGCCGCAGGGCCGCCAGGGCGTGGTGGTCCAGGTCGACTCCGGTGCGGCCGGCCGGGGCGGCGAATCCGGCGGCACCGAGCGCGGGACGGACGAACTCCTCGATCGGGCTGGCGAGTTCGAAGTCGATGAAGACGACGGAGCCGTCCGGGCGGAGCATCAGGTTGCGAGGGTGCAGGTCGCCGAAGACCACGCCCCGGGCGTGGATAGCGGCGAGCCCGCGTTCCACCTGGTCGAGGATGTCGAGGGCCCGGCGGACGTAGTCGGTGACGGCGGCCTCGTCCGGATCCGGGTGGACCAGGGGGTAGTTCTGCACCAGCCACTCGTTCAGGGTGGTGCCCTCGATGTACTCCTGGACCAGGAAGTGGTGTTCCCAGGAGGTCAGCCGGCCGTGCAGCGCGGGCACGGCGGGGATGCCGGCCAGCCGGGCGAGGATGTCGTACTCGTGCCCCAGCCGGGTGACTGCGTCGGCTCCCCGCTGGTCGAGACCGGCGTGCGGGCGGGCCTCCTTGAGGACGACCGCTGTCCCGTCCGAGCGGTCGTGGGCCAGGTAGATGCCGCCCGCGTTGGAGAAGTGCAGGGCCCGCTCGACCCGGTAGGGCAGGGCCGGACCGCCGCCGGCCCTGCGGGCTGCCAGGGCGGGCCCGAGGAAGTCGGGGACCGGCGCCCAGGACGGCACCTCGAAGACGGCGGCACGGACGTCGGGCACCAGCCGGCCCTCGGGATCGGCGAGCGCCGGGACCTGTTCCCCGGTGTCGGCGCGGCACCAGCGTTCGGTGAAGGCGCCGTACCTGAGGTAGAGCGGGCCGTCCTCCCAGCGCAGGTCGCTCAGGATGTACGGGCCCGGCTCCCCGGCCAGTTCGGCCCCGAGCTCGGTGAGGCAGCGCCGCAGCCCGTCCTCGCCCAGGGGGTACAGCGTGCAGAACTTCCCGCTGCCGCCCCGGTTGGCGTACTTGGAGTTCTGGACCTGGAGGATCGGCAGGCTGCGCAGGTACTTGAACGGCACGCCGACCCGCTGACAGTACGAGCGGACCGTGTCGAGCACCCGCTCGGCGTTGTCCAGGCAGGCGGAGACGTGGATCTTCCAGCCCTGGTCGGGCAGTGCGACCCCGGCCGGCTGGACCACGACCCAGATGTCCCGGTCCTGCCGGACCCAGCCGGGCGGCAGGGGCTCGGTCACGGCCGCGAACTCCTCATGGGCGGCCCACCGGACGGGCGAGTCGTAGAAGAGCGGGTCGGCGTAGGAATACGCCTCGTACCGCATGTCCACCACAGATCTCCTCGGTCGCGAGTCGCGCTCCGGTCGTCGCACGGCTCTCGGACCGGCTCGGGCCGGCGGCCACCGGAACCGGGCCGACTGCTGATCCGAGAGATGACGGGGCGTCAAAGACGATTCATGTGGCGTTACTTGGCGCAACGCCTCGTTCACGCAGCGGAGCCTAGAGTGGCCCGGCCCGGGCATGCCAGGCTTTCCGGGGCTTTGGCCGGATGCCGTCCGCTCCGGGGGCGCGGGGCGGCGCTGCGGCGGTCGGCGGATGCGCGCCGCACCCGCCCCGGCGTACGCGTGTCCGTACACGTGGGCTTGTGCCCGCCCTGCCAGGGACTGTTCGTACCTGGAATAGGTGTACGACCCGTTCGTTCACCCTCGTACACCGTTCCGGCCGGGTTCCCCGCAGGTCCCACCCGTCCCGTCGTCCCCCCGCGACACCCGGGCACACGGCCCGCGCCGACGCCCGGGTGGCTTGTTCCGCACCCTGACGGGGCGTCCGGAGGGGCAGCACGGCGCAGCCGCCCGCGACGCGCTCCAGCGGCCGGCGGGCAGAGCCACAGCGGGCGGCGGTGCGGCAGGCGGAGCCACAGCCGGCGGCGGTCCGGCGGGCAACGGGCAGCGAAACGGCCCGGGAGCCCTCGCACTCACGCGGCCGGGCATCCCGGTGGGGCGAGTGCGAGGGCTCCCGGGCCCGTGGACGAATCGCTCAGTGGGTCCCGGCCGCCGCCCGGAACCTCAGCCCGGCGTCGCGCCCGGCGTCGTCGAAGAACAGGCGGCGGTCGCCGCCGAGCTGCTCCCGCAGTACCGCCAGGGACCGCATGCTGCGCGACTTCACCATCGACGGGCTGAGCGAGAGGATCTCGGCGGTCGTCTCGACGCTGTGGTCCTCCCAGTAGCGCAGCAGGAGGATGGCGCGGTCGCGCGGGGCCAGCCGTCCCAGCGCGTCCAGCAGCGTCAGCCGCACGGCGGTGGGGTCGCTGTCGGCGGTCCGATCCGGCAGCTGCTCGACGGTGACCTCGCTGCTGCTGCGCAGGCGGCGGTGGTCCAGCAAGGTGTTCAGCAGCACCTTGCGGGCGTAGTGGAACGGGTCGTCGGGGCCCTTGCGGCCGATCCGGTTCCAGGCGACGTACATCTTGGTGAGCGTGCTCTGAGTGAGGTCCTGGGCGAGGTGCCAGTCACGGCACATCAGATAGGCGATCTGCCGCAGCCGCACGACGTTGGCCTCGGCGAAGGCTATGAACTCCTGCTCACCACGCATGAGCTTTCCCCCCGTTCCGACCGGCTCACCGGCCTGGAAACGATACTGGCGCCACGGCCCGTCGATGACACGGGGGGCCGTGGCGCTGCTGGTCGGTCACTGTGCGGCGGTCATTCGTGGGGACGGGATCCCGGTACCGGGTACCGCCCCCGGCCGCCGCAGGGTCAGAACAAGGCCGGCAGGTCCGGGAACCGGGCGGCACCGGCCAGGACCGTCGTGCGGTCCAGACGCGTGCTGACGGCCGGGTTCTCGGCGATCGCGATGGCCTGCTCCACCGTCAGGGCCTGCACACCGGGTCTGTTGCGGTCGTCCTGGTAGTTCAGGCAGCTGCCGAGGTCGATCTGCACCACCGTGCCGTCACCCCGGTCGGCCAGCAACCCCGTGCTCTGCACGCAGTTGCCCTCCATGTGGTAGACCTGCACGATCCGGCCGGCGGCGTCGGTCACGCACTTCGGCGTTCCCCCGTCGCAGACCATCCGCCCCGCGATGGGGTGCACGCTCAGCCTGATCATCCCGGTGCCGGCCGCCGTGGTCAGGTACGTCTGCACCAGCGGCTCGTCGCCCCCGTTCCCCGCGTAGTGGCTGGTCTGGCCGGGAGGCAGCAGGCTCAGCAGTTGCTGCAGCAGGCCGGGCGCCGTCGCCGGGACCTTCCCGTCATCCGGCGGAGTACCCGGGACACCGGTGCGCGAGGACGCCGGGTTGACGGTCGGTGACGCTCCGGACGTCGGCGGGAGAGCCGTGGACGGCGCAGCGGACGGTGCGGCTGCCGAGGCGGCACCGGAGGTCTGCGGGACGGCCGGGGCGCCGCTCCCCGCAGCCGCGTCGAGCCGGGCCGGCCCGCCACCGGCGGCCGGCCCCTTGTTGGTCACCACGCCCAGCAGGACCGCCACGACGGCGATCGCGGTGGCCGACCCCGCGACGGCGGTCCACATCCGCACCCTGCGAGTGCGCCGCCCGGCACGCGCGGCCTCCTCGATCATCCCGCCCAGGAGGGGCGGTGGCGGTTCGAGCGACAGTTCGTCGCTCAGGACCTCACGGAAATCGTCCATCTCACTCCCCACTCACAACCCGCCGCCCCTGCGGTTCAGCGGTCCGGCCGACCCGCTCGGCTACGGGCCCCGAACCCAAGGACGGGTCGGGCGGCCGATCCGGTCGCACCTGAACGGGAGAATTTTCGCCGTGCCCCGACCGGCGCCCCGGCGGCCGGGCCACGGAGGCGGTGCGTCAGGGAGTTGGTCCTGCATGCGGTGCGACGGCCCGGTCGGGGACGGCCCCGGTGACACGGCGGTCCGCAGGCTCCCTCCCCCCGGGGTCGACGGACCGGACCCGTACTGCGGGCCTGCTACGACCGGTCGTACCAGGTGTACACGGCGCGGCCGTTGGGCAGGGTGAAGACCTGGTCCCGGGCGACCACCCAGTTGTCGGTCCCCGTGCAGTCGGTGGTCGACCAGACGATCACGGCGGTGTCGAGCCGGTTCTCGACGGTCAGCGGTGCGCCGTCGTGGACGATGCAGCGGTGGCTCGGCGGGTTGTCGTAGGCATCGCCGTTGAGCAGCAGAAGTCCGGTCGCGGCACTGGCCGGTGGCGGAACTGCCCCTGCCAGCAGCCAGAGCAGGGCTGCGAGCACGGTGGCGGCACGGCGCATGGGTTGAACTCCCTCTGTGCGGGCACGCGTTACAAGGAGCGTGACGCGCACGAACTCCCCCTCACGATAGGAAGGCGCCGGTCACGCACCGATGACCCACGCGGGTGAGCAAGGGGCGCAAAGGAGCACGTCTCGCAGACCCCTCGCGGCACGCGCCGTCCCTCGACCACGACCGACCCGGCCGCACCTCACCGGGCCGCGGGCCACGGCCACAGCCACAGGCGCGGCCACCGTCACGGGCCACGGGGCCGAAGCCGGAGCCGGATGCCCGAAACCCCCTGCCCCGCCCGGAGCGGGCAGGAGCAGGGGGCCGTTTCGCACTGCCGCCGTTCACACGGCCGACGTCATGTCAGGGCAGGTAGTACATCGGGTTCGGGATCTTGAAGGTCTTCTCCGCGTGACCGCCCGACAGATCGCTGTACTGGTCGCCGAAGTTGGCGACGATCTGGTAGCCCAGGCTCTCGATGTGCGCCCGGGTACCCGACTTGTACTCGATCGTCGTGCAGGTCTTGCCGCAGGGCAGGTACGGCGGCGGGGTCACCGGGTTCTTCAGGTACAGGTGCTCCTGGTCGGCGGCCGGGAACCCGACGGCGGCGAGGTTGGCCGCCGTCGCCGAACGCTGGGTCTCGGGACGCCCGGTGACGAAGAAGACGGTGTAGCCGTGCTGCTTCGCCCAGGTCGCCAGCGTGTTCATCCCGAACACGGCCGGCATGGTCTTGGTGGCGATGTACTGCGCGTTGCTGGCCGGGTTGTAGACGAAGGTCGTCTCCAACTCGTAGTTGTACGTCGACAGTGAGGTGTCGTCGACGTCGAGCACGATCGCCTTCTTGGCGCCGCGGTCGTGCCGTATCTTGCTCTCCAGGTACTTCTGCGCCTTGTTCTCGATCGACTTGACCTGGGCGGCGTAGTTGCTGTCCGGCGAAGCCCAGTGCTCGCCCTTGGCGTCCACCGTGTCGCCGTAGTACGCCTTGATCTTGCTGACCTCGTCGGTCATGTTGGTGATCTGCCGGTCGCTCTTCGGCGCCGACGAGTCGGCGACCGCGAAGCCGCCACCGGCCACCGCCCCGCCCACGACCACGCCGACCGCGAGGATGGCGAGCTTCTGGGACCGGTTTCTGAGGGTGTTTCCGACCATCTGAGCACTGCTCCTTCTACCCCCGAGCGGGTGGGCGCGGTTCGCCCGTCGCCGCTCTTCCGGGCACGGTGCCCCAGACCGTACTGGCGGGTAACAGAGCCGGTCAAGGGCGCTCTATGCGCGTTGTCTACGCGCGGTGCCCGCCGACGGGGAGATGCGAAGGATCCCGCACGCCGGGAGGTGGAGCCGTGACTGCCGGGTGTGCGATCGGTGACACGGTGGCGGACCGCTCGGACCCCTGGGGGGCGCGCCGACCCCCGCCGGATGGCGGGCCACTCCGTCAACTACTCATGGCCATAGGCGGATTGGTGATCGGAGCGGCATGACATGAACCCGCCGCTCGGCGGGTTCTGACGAAATATCAGGTTACCGTACAGTAAATGCACAGTTAATCGCTTCCCAAAGGATCACATCTTGCTCCGCCATCAGCCCCGACGCCTTCGCCGACTCACCGGGACGGTCCTGGCCGGTGCCGCCATCTTCGGCGCGATACCCGCTGCCGCCGGCCCCGCCTTCGCGGACACCGCCCGGCCCGCGACCGGTGCGGCCGCCCGGTCGGCGACCGGATCGGCGACCCCGCACCTGGACTCCGTCGAGGAAGCGCTGCGCCAGGTCTCCCCCGGCCTTGAGGGTTCGGTCTGGCAGCGCACCAGCGGCAACGCCCTCGACGCCCCGGCCGGGGACCCGGGCGGCTGGCTGCTGCAGACCCCCGGCTGCTGGGGCGACGCCAACTGCACCGACCGGCCCGGGACTCGGGCGCTGCTGGCCAAGATGACCGAGAACATCGCCGGGGCGACCCGTACGGTCGACATCTCGACCCTCGCCCCGTTCCCGAACGGGGCGTTCGAGGACGCGATCGTCGCCGGTCTCAAGTCGGCGGCGGCCGCCGGGAACAAGCTCCAGGTGCGCATCCTGGTCGGGGCCGCGCCGCTGTACAACATCAACGTCCTGCCGACCTCCTACCGCGACGAGCTGGTGCGCAGGCTCGGCAGCGCCGCGCCGGACATCACGCTGACGGTGGCCTCGATGACCACCTCGAAGACCGCCTTCTCCTGGAACCACTCCAAGCTGCTGGTGGTCGACGGGCAGAGTGTGGTCACCGGCGGCATCAACGGCTGGAAGGACGACTACATCGACACCACCCATCCGGTGTCGGACGTCGACCTCGCGCTGACCGGTCCCGCCGCCGGCTCGGCCGGCCGCTACCTGGACACGCTGTGGACCTGGACCTGCCGGAACACCGGGGTCTTCTCGGCCGCCTGGTTCGCGTCCTCCAACGGCGCCGCCTGCATGCCGACCATGGAGCAGGACCGCAACCCCTCGGCCGCGCCCGCCACCGGCAGCACCCCGGTGATCGCCGTCGGCGGCCTGGGCGTCGGCATCCGCGACAAGGACCCGCTCTCCACCTACCGGCCCGCGCCGACGGCCGGCGGCGACACCGCCTGCGGCCCGGTCAACCTGCACGACAACACCAACGGCGACCGGGACTACGAGACCGTCAACCCGGAGGAGAACGCCCTGCGGGCCCTGATCGCCGGCGCCGACAGCCACATCGAGATCTCCCAGCAGGACGTGAACGGCACCTGCCCGCCGCTCCCCCGCTACGACGTCCGCCTCTACGACACCCTCGCCGCCAAGCTGGCCGCCGGGGTCAAGGTGCGCATCGTGGTCAGCGACCCGGCCAACCGGGGCGCGGTCGGCAGCGGCGGCTACTCGCAGATCAAGTCCCTGTCGGAGATCAGCGACACCCTGCTGGCCCGGCTCGGCAAGCTGAACGGCGGTTCGGCCCAGGCGGCGAAGTCCACCATGTGCCAGAACCTCCAGCTGGCCTCGTTCCGCGCCGCGCCCACCGCCACCTGGGCCGACGGCAAGCCCTTCGCCCTGCACCACAAGCTGGTCTCGGTCGACGGCGCCGCCTTCTACATCGGCTCCAAGAACCTCTACCCGGCCTGGCTGCAGGACTTCGGCTACATCGTCGAGGACCCGACCGCCGCCGCCCAGCTCGACGCCCGACTGCTGAGCCCCGAGTGGAAGTTCTCCCAGGACACCGCCACCGTGGACTACACCCGGGGCCTGTGCAAGGGCTGACCTCCCCGCCCGCTGCCCACCCCCGTGGGTTCGTTCACCGGACGGTGAGCGGGCGGTCGGTCGGGGCGACGGGCGCGGGCAGGGCGGTGGAGCCGGTCAGGTAGCGGTCGACGGCGGCGGCCACCGAACGGCCTTCGGCGATCGCCCAGACGATCAGGGACTGCCCGCGCCCGGCGTCGCCCGCGACGAACACGCCGTCCGTGCCGGTCGCGAAGGCGCCGTCGCGGGCGAAGTTCCCGGCGGGGTCCAGCCCCAGGCCGAGCTGGTCGACCAGGTCGGTGCCGTGCTCCGGGCCGGAGAAGCCGAGCGCCAGCAGCACCAGGTCGGCCGCGATCACCCGCTCGGTGCCCGGTCGGGGCCGCCGGTCGCCCGGTTCGGCCTCGGCCAGGCACACCGCCAGGACCTGCCCCTCGGCGCCGCCCTCGAACCGTACGGTGGTGGTGGCGAACTCGCGCGGGTCGCCGGGCTCGGCGGCCAGCTCCCGCGCCTCCTCGTGCGAGGTAGTGACCCGGTACACCTTCGGGTGCACCGGCCACGGCTGGCCCTCGGCACGCAGTTCGGGCGGACGCGGGTTGATGTCCAGCTGCCGTATCTCCGAGGCGTGTTGGCGCAGCGCCGTACCCACGCAGTCGGCTGCGGTGTCGCCGCCGCCGACGACGACCACCCGTCGGCCCTCGGCCGAGACCGCCGGTCCGCCGTCACCGGCCACCACCCGGTTGGCCTGCGGCAGGTACTCCATCGCCTGGTGGATACCGGCCAGTTCACGCCCTGGTACGGCGAGTTCGCGACTGGCGGTGGCACCGACGGCCAGCACGAGCGCGTCGTAGCGCGCCCGCAGCTCGTCGGCGCGCAGCTCGCGGCCGACCGCGACACCCGTACGGAACCTGGTGCCCTCGGTCCGCATCTGTTCGATCCGGCGGTCGAGGCGGTGCTTCTCCAGCCGGAAGTCCGGGATGCCGTAGCGGAGCAGTCCGCCGATCCGGTCGGCCCGCTCGTAGACGGTCGTGGTGTGCCCGGCGCGGGTCAGCTGCTGCGCGGCGGCCAGCCCGGCGGGACCCGAGCCGACGACCGCGACGGTACAACCCGAGAGCCGTTCCGGCGGCTGCGGCTGCTCGTAGCCGAACTCCCAGGCGTGGTCGGCGATTTCCAGCTCGACGTTCTTGATCGTGACGGCGTCGGAGTCGATGGCCAGCACACAGGCGCTCTCGCAGGGCGCCGGGCAGAGCCGTCCGGTGAACTCGGGGAAGTTGTTGGTCGCGTGCAGCCGGGCGCTCGCGGCCTGCCAGTCGTCGGCCGCGACCAGGGTGTTCCAGTCGGGGATCAGGTTCCCGAGCGGGCAGGCGCTGTGGCAGAACGGGATGCCGCAGTCCATGCAGCGGGCCGCCTGCCCGCCGATGATCGGCAGCAGCGCCCGCTCCCGGTAGACCTCCGCCCAGTCCTGGACGCGTTCGGGCACCGCCCGCCGCTCACGGTGTCGGCGGGGATTGTTCAGGAATGCCTTCGGATCGCCCATCGGTCGCCTCCACCGCCTGCGCGACGACACCGGACCGGCAAGGCCGCCCACCCCTCCCGCGGGCGCGGGGACGACATACGGCACCGTGTCGCCACGGTACGCCCACGCGGGTCGGACGGGAAGCCGTGACACCGGTGGGACTCCCGAGGTCCTGGCCGCCGCGGGGCCCGGCCGGCTCCGGCACCGTGCTCCTCGTGCGGCTAGCGCGCCGGATCCGGCGCCGTACGCGGCCAGGGGCGGCGCTCCTCCAGCTCCGCCGCCAGCGCGAGCAGGCGCTGCTCGCCCCCGGGCGGTGCCACCAGCTGCACCGAGAGCGGCAGGGCTGCGGCGAAGTCGGGGTGGTGCCCGGCGGGCAGCGCGAGCGCGGGCCAGCGGGCGAGGTTCCAGGGGTGGCTGAAGGGTGCGTACCGCATATTGGACAGGACGCTGCCGAGCCAGCCACGGGTGTGCCAGCGGTACGCGGGCGGCGCGGGCCGCGCGAGGGTGGGAGTGATCAGCACGTCGTACTGCGCGAAGAACCGGTCCAGCTGCGTCTGCCAGCTGCTGCGCTGGGCCTGGCGGACGAGTCCGGCCCGGGTGACCGCCCGGCCCAGGGCGGCATGGCGCCGGGTCCGGGGGTTGAGCAGCTGCGGGTGGAGTCCACGCGCGTCGTCGGCCGTCCCGGCCAGCCAGCGGCCGACGGACGCGGCCCCCAGCCACCACGGGTAGGGCACCTCGGCCCGGATGACCCGGTGCCCGGCCCCGGCGAGGTGCCGGCCGGTATCGCGGACGGCGGCGACCAGCTGCGGGTCGACCGGGATTCCGGCGGTGGGGCAGCGGACGGAGAGGGCGATCCGCAGCGGACCGTCCTCAGCGCGCGCGGCCGGGTCCGTGCCGGCAGCAGGTGCCGGCCCCCCGCCGGCGAGGACCGCCAGCAGCAGCCGGGCGTCGGCGGCGCAGGTGGCGATCGGCCCGTTCTCCGACATGCCGGACCAGCCGTCGTGGCCCAGGTCGGCCGGCACCAGGCCGTGGCCGGGCTTCAGGCCCAGCACCCCGCAGTTGGCGGAGGGGATGCGGATCGAGCCCATGCCGTCGTTGCCGACCGCGATCGGCACCATCGCGGCCGCCACCGCGGCGGCGCTGCCGCCGGAGGAGCCGCCGGAGCTCCGGGAGAGGTCCCACGGGCTGCGGGTGGTGCCGAACACGCTGTCGGTGGTGCCGAACACACAGAGTTCGGGAACCGCGGTGAGGCCGATGACCACGGCTCCGGCGGCCCGCAGGCGGCGGACGGTCTCGTGGTCGGCGGGCGCCGGTGTGTCGGGGGTCGCGGCCGAACCGTTCCGGGTCGCCTCACCCGCCACCGCCAGGTTGTCCTTGACGGCGACCGGGACACCCGCCAGCGGCAGCGACGCCAGGTCGTCCCGGTCGGCGAGCCGGTCGGCCGCGGCGAGCGCCTGCTCGGCGAGGACCTTGCGGAACGCCCCGATCCGAGGGTCCACCCGCTCGATCCGGGCCAGGTGCTCGGCCACCACCTGACGGGGCGTCACCTCACCGCGCTGCACCGCCCCGGCGATCTCCCCGGCAGTACGCCCGACCCAGTCCGCCACCAGCCGCTCCCCTGCTCCACCCCGTCCGCAGCGCCCGAAGGGGCGCCCGGAAGCAACCTACCGAGCGCCCCTGGGGCGGACAAGACCGGCTCCACGCCGGGGGCGCGGGCTCCGGCGCGCAGCGGCGTCGGCTGCCGACCCGGTGCTACCCGGCGCGCAGCGCCGCCAGCTGCTGCTCGAACGGGACCACCGGCTCCTGCGCCGGGCGGTCGGCGAACGGTCGGGCGAGCAGCGCCGAGGCCGACTCTCCTGCCGCGCGGGCGATCCTGGGTGCGAGCTCGTGCTCGGCGTCGCCCCAGTCCGCCGAGGCCGCGTACACGCCGGTGGGCAGTACGGTGGCGCGCAGGTAGGGCGGAACTCCCGTACCGCGTCCTGCGAGTTCCTGCGCATGAACACCTGGCCGCCGAGGCCGACGTACGCCTGCTCGGGGGTGCCGTGGCCGTAGTGGGCGTAGCGGGTGCGGTAGAGCTCGATGAGCTTCTGGAAGTGCTCCTTGGGCCAGAAGATGCTGTTGGCGAAGAAGCCGTCGCCGTAGTACGCGGCCTGTTCGGCGATCTCGGGCGAGCGGATGGAGCTGTGCCAGACGAACGGCGGGACGTCGTCCAGCGGGCGCGGGGTGGAGGTGAAGCCCTGCAGCGGGGTGCGGAAGCGGCCCTTCCAGTCGACCGTCTCCTG
>NZ_JYJF01000339.1 GCF_000955975.1 Saccharothrix sp. ST-888 | reverse complement strand
CGACTTGACCGAGCCGAGCCAGAGCGGCCGCCCCTCGGGGCGGTCCTGACCGTAGGTCGCCAGCAGTGCCTGGGCCTCGATCGGGTCGCCGAGCGTGGTGCCGGTGCCGTGCGCCTCGACCACGTCGACGTCGGCCGTGGCGAGACCGGCGTTGGCCAGGGCCTGCTCGATCACCCGCTGCTGGGAGGGGCCGTTGGGCGCGGTCAGTCCGTTGGAGGCGCCGTCCTGGTTGACGGCGGTACCGCGGACCACGGCCAGCACCTCGTGCCCGTTGCGCCGCGCGTCCGACAGCCGCTCCAGCACCAGGACACCGACGCCCTCGCCCCAGACGGTGCCGCCGGCGGCGGTGGCGAAGGGGCGGCAGCAGGCGTCGGGCGCGAGCGCGCCCTGCCGGCTGAACTCCACGAACGGGTCCGGGGTCGACATCACCGCGACACCGCCCACCAGCGCCATGGTGGACTCGCCCTGCCGCAGCGACTGCGCCGCCAGGTGCAGCGCCACCAGCGACGAGGAACACGCCGTGTCGATCGACAGCGTCGGCCCCTCCAACCCCAG
>NZ_JYJF01000338.1 GCF_000955975.1 Saccharothrix sp. ST-888 | reverse complement strand
ACATTCAGCTCGCGATACGTCAACTCCTCACCTGCCGACACCAACGCGACCGCGTCCGGAGTCGCCGCCACCTGCGCCGCGAACGCCTCCGGCAGGGTCTCCGTGCCGACGGGCAGCGCGGTGGCGTTGTTCTCCTCCAGCAGCCGGCAGCGCTCGTCGGCGCTGAGGAGGTCGACCGCACCGATCGACCCGTCCGGGTCGGCGGTGACAGCCTCCAGCACGAGCGTCCAGCGCCGGGCGAGGGCGGCCACCGTCTCCCGGTCGAACAGGTCGGTCGCGTACTCGACCACACCGACGATTCCGGCCGGTCCGCCGTCCGGGCCGAACCGCTCGCTCAGGTTGAAGCCGAGGTCGAACTTGGCGGTCCCGGTGGGCACCGCGTAGCCGGCGGCCCGCAGGCCGGGCAGCCGGAGCTCGCCCATCGGTGCGTTCTGCAGCGCCAGGATCGTCTGGAAGAGCGGGTGGTGCGACAGCGACCGGGCCGGGTTCAGCACCTCCACCAGGTGCTCGAACGGCACGTCCTGGTGCGCGAACGCCGACAGCGCCGTCTCCCGC
>NZ_JYJF01000337.1 GCF_000955975.1 Saccharothrix sp. ST-888 | reverse complement strand
GGTCCGACCGTTGCGGAGAGCGTCCGGAACCGGCCAGTCGACGGCGCGCATCCACGCCACGCACCAGTCGCCGCCTCCCGGTGCCCGGTCGGCCCCAACCACCCGTCGGGGCAGGGCCGGACCCACGGTCAGGCCGCCTCCGCGCCGAGTGCCCGGACAACCTCCTGCTCCACGGCCGCCGGATCCAGGCCGTGCTCCCGGAGCGCCAGCACCACGACACCACCGCCCTCGCGCAGCAGACCCAGCAGGATGTGCCCGGCCTCGATCCGGCCACCGCCCTGCCGGACGGACTCCTGGAGCGCGAGCGACAGTGTCCGCTTCGCCCGGTCGGTGAACCGGGGCGTGCCCGCCCTCCGCTTCGCCTCGACGGGCACGGCGTCCAACGCGCCGGCCCCGAAGCTCGCCTCCACGGCCTCCCTGATCGCATCCAGGTCGACCCCGATCGAGGCCAGCGCCGCGCTGTCGACGTCCGGGTGCGGTGCGCCCAGCAGTCGCGCCACCGCTCCCCGTGCGGTCACCAGGTCGAATCCGGCTGCGGTCAGCACAGCCGCCGCCCGGTCCTGCG
>NZ_JYJF01000336.1 GCF_000955975.1 Saccharothrix sp. ST-888 | reverse complement strand
CCGACGCGGTCGCCAAGTCGCTGGTGGCGTTCGCCAACACGAGCAGCAAGGAGACCGGCGTCCGGCTGGTCCCGCTGGCCGCGGCGGCCGAGCCGGAGGAGCCGCCCTCGCCCCCCCGTCCAGCTGGACACCGCGGTCGGCGCCGCTGGAGTCCTGATCGGCACACTGGTGATAGCGACCCGCCGCCCGGCCACCGCCCCCGCCGAGACCCTCGCAATCCCGGATGTCGAAACCCCGCCCCCGTTACACCCCCGCACCGAAGCCCCCACCTCGTCCCGGAAGCCCGACGCCGCCTTGCCGAAATCGACCAAGATCTCTACGGCCGTAAAGAAACCCCAGAAAGCGGGCAAGCGAGGATGACCAGCCACCTCGCCGGGCCCCGCGCGTTGGCCGCCTGTCAGATCCAGACCCTGTATCCCCATTCGCTCTGTCCGGCTCGCACCGCAAGTGTGGTGCGCGGCACGGCCGGTCTCCCTACGTCTGCGCCGCAGGCGGGACAGGAAGCGGGGAACGGGCGATGACCACCGAGCAGTTGAACGGCGTCGGCCTGCCCGCGCAGGCGGGGGTGCCGAGCTGGCGGGCC
>NZ_JYJF01000335.1 GCF_000955975.1 Saccharothrix sp. ST-888 | reverse complement strand
GGACGAGGTCACGTTTCTCGGTGGTGTCCGGCACGGGCTGACGATGGGCAGTCCGGTGGCGGTGATGGTGGGCAACACCGAGTGGCCGAAGTGGGAGCTGGTGATGTCGGCCGATCCGGTGGATCCGGAGGTGCTGGCGAATCTGGCGCGCAACGAGGCGCTGACCCGGCCGCGTCCGGGGCATGCGGATCTGGCGGGGATGCAGAAGTACTCGATCGACGAGGCGCGTCCGATCCTGGAGCGGGCGAGTGCGCGTGAGACGGCGGCCCGGGTGGCGCTGGGTGCGGTGGCGCGTTCCTACCTCAGGGAGACCTGCGGCATCGAGATCGTGTCGCACGTGGTGGAGCTGGCCGCTGCCAAGGCTCCGGCCGGTGTGCTGCCGCTGCCTTCGGACGAGGCCCGTCTGGACGAGGACCCGGTGCGCTGCCTGGACGCGGAGGCGAGTGCGGCGATGGTGGCGGAGATCGACCGGGCGCACAAGGACGGTGACACGCTGGGTGGTGTGGTCGAGGTGCTGGCGTACGGGGTGCCGGTGGGCCTGGGTTCGCATGTGCACTGGGACCGCCGTCTGGACGCCCGGCTCGC
>NZ_JYJF01000334.1 GCF_000955975.1 Saccharothrix sp. ST-888 | reverse complement strand
TGACCGCGGCCCGGGTCAGGCCGGAGAGCATGGCGAAGAAGTGCAGGTTGTCCAGGGCGGTGAGTCGGCCGTAGAGTCCGCGTTCCCCGCCCAGGACCATCGAGGTGAGGGCTCGGACCCGCTTGGCCTCGCGGACGACGTCGTGTCCGCACACCCGGACGGTGCCCGCGGTGGGGAGCAGCAGCGTGGAGAGGATCTTGATCAGAGTCGTCTTGCCGGCTCCGTTGACACCGAGCACCCCGACGATCTCGCCCTCGGCGATCCGCAGGTCCACGTGCTCCAACGCCACCTTGGGCGTCGCGGAGCCACTGAAGGTGCGGCGCAGGCCCACTACTTCCAGTGTGGGGTGACTGGTCATCATGTCCTAACGGGAACCGGGGTGCAGGGGGAACAAGTGAGTGTGCGGTGCCCGGCCGAGGCCGGGCACCGCACAGTGGCTCAGATCTTCGAGCGCTCGGCGGAGTAGTCGCCGTCCTCAGTGATGTCGAACATGGTGGTACCTCCCTTCCACGGTCTCGTGGAACCGCTCCGGTCGAGCGGTTCGCTGTGCCCCGGCGTCGCTGCCTGCTCCGGGATGAACCGGGCGAGCAG
>NZ_JYJF01000333.1 GCF_000955975.1 Saccharothrix sp. ST-888 | reverse complement strand
ATCGGCTCCATCAACGGCGAGTGGAACGCGTGGCTGACCATGAGCCGCTTGGTCTTCCGGCCATCAGCGGCCAGCTTCTCCGCAACCTCGAGAACCGCCTGCCCGGCGCCGGAAATCACCACCGACGACGGCCCGTTGACCGCCGCGACACCCACCTCGGCGCCCAGCAGCGGCACGACCTCCGCCTCGGACGCCTGCACCGCCACCATGGCTCCGCCAGCGGGCAACGCCTGCATCAGACGGCCGCGAGCCGCCACCAGCGCGGCAGCATCCGCCAGCGAGAGAACCCCGGCGACGTGCGCAGCAGCCAGCTCACCGATCGAATGCCCCGCCAGGAAGTCCGGCCGGACACCCCACGACTCCACCAACCGGAACAGCGCCACCTCAACCGCGAACAGCGCGGGCTGCGTGTAGGCCGTCTGATCCAGCAGACCGTCCTCACCCGCGAACACCACCTCGCGCAGCGGACGCTCCAAGTGCCCGTCCAGCTCCGCACACACCGCGTCGAAAGCCCCGGCGAACACCGGGAACGCCGCATACAACTCGGCGCCCATCCCGACCCGCTGACTCCCCTGCCCCGTGAACAGGAACG
>NZ_JYJF01000332.1 GCF_000955975.1 Saccharothrix sp. ST-888 | reverse complement strand
TCCCGGGTGTGGTGGGGTCAGTTGGTGTGGCCGGGTTGGCCGGCGATCTGGGTGATGGTGAAGTGGACGTATTCGGCGGGGCGGACGGGTGCGATGCCGATGTCGCAGATGACTTGGCCGTTGTCGGTGGTGGTGGGTGTGTTGTTGGTGTGGTCGCAGATGACGTAGAAGGCTTCGTCGGGGGTGCGGCCGGTGAGGGCTCCTTGGCGCCATTGGTCGGTGAGGTAGCTGGTGGTGGAGTGGCGGAGGGTGGCCCAGAGGCGTTCGTCGTTGGGTTCGAAGACGGCCCAGGTGGTGGATTGGCGGATGGAGTCGGAGAGGTGGGAGACGAGGCGTCGGACGTTGAGGTATTTCCAGTCGCGGCTGCTGGAGCGGGTGCGGGCGCCCCAGACGAGGAGGCCGCGGCCGGGGAAGACGCGGAGGCAGTTGATGCCTTTGTCGTTGAGTTCGCCGTGTTGTTGGTCGGTGAGGAGGGTGGGGATGTCGATGGCGGCGCGAAGGTTCTGGTTGGCGGGGGCTTTGAAGACGCCGCGTTCGGTGTCGGTGCGGGCCCAGACGCCGGCGATGTGGCCGGAGGGTGGGACGGTGCGGGGGGTGCCGTCCACGCC
>NZ_JYJF01000331.1 GCF_000955975.1 Saccharothrix sp. ST-888 | reverse complement strand
GACGTCACGCTGCTCGAAAGGGTCCTCAGTGGACTTCGCAAGCTCTAACGCGGCCGCCGCCAGCCGCGCCACCACCTCCGCGAAGATCGTCGTGGCAGGCGGCTTCGGCGTCGGCAAAACCACCCTCGTCGGCGCCGTCTCCGAGATCAACCCCCTGCGCACCGAAGCCGTCATGACCAGCGCCAGCGCCGGCATCGACGACATCAGCCACGTCTCCGGCAAGACCACCACCACGGTCGCCATGGACTTCGGCCGCATCACCCTCGACGAAGACCTGATCCTCTACCTCTTCGGCACCCCCGGACAGGACCGCTTCTGGTTCATGTGGGACGACCTCGTCCGCGGCGCCATCGGCGCCGTCGTCCTCGTCGACACCCGCCGCCTCGCCGACTGCTTCCCCGCCCTCGACTACTTCGAGAACAGCGGACTCCCCTTCGTCGTCGCCCTCAACGGCTTCGACGGACACCAGCCCCACACCGGCGACGAAGTCCGCGAAGCACTCCAGCTCGGCCCCGACACCCCCGTCATCACCCTGGACGCCCGCCGACGCGACAGCGCCAAAAGCGCCCTCATCACCCTCGTCGAGCACGCCCTCCTCGCCCGACTGCGCTGA
>NZ_JYJF01000330.1 GCF_000955975.1 Saccharothrix sp. ST-888 | reverse complement strand
TTGGCGACGGGTCGGGCGGGGCTGGAGCACCGCGCGGTCGTCGTGGCGGGTGGGCGTGAGGAGTTCCTGCGGGGGCTTGGTGCGCTGGCTGCCGGTGAGTCCGGTTCGGGTGTGGTGCAGGGTTCGGTGGCCGGGGGACGGACGGCGTTCCTGTTCACGGGGCAGGGCAGTCAGCGGGCCGGGATGGGCGCCGAGCTGTATGGGGCGTTCCCGATGTTCGCGGATGCGCTGGACGAGGTGTTCGCGCACCTGGACCAGCATCTCGACCGTCCGCTGCGCGAGGTGATGTTCGCGGGTGAGGACAGTCTGCTGGACCGGACCGAGTACACGCAGCCCGCGCTGTTCGCGGTCGAGGTGGCGCTGTTCCGGCTGGTGGAGTCGTGGGGTGTTCGGCCGGACTTCCTGGCGGGGCACTCGATCGGTGAGCTGGCTGCCGCGCACGTCGCCGGGGTTCTCTCGCTGGCTGATGCTGCGGCTCTGGTCGCGGCGCGTGGCCGTCTGATGCAGGCGCTGCCTTCGGGTGGTGCGATGGTGGCGGTGCAGGCGTCCGAGGGCGAGGTCCTGCCGCTGCTGACGGCCGAGGTGGGTATCGCGGCGGTCAACGGGCCTTCGTCGGTG
>NZ_JYJF01000034.1 GCF_000955975.1 Saccharothrix sp. ST-888 | reverse complement strand
CCAGCAGCGCGTCCAGCAGCAGCTTGTCGTCCTCGGTGGCCCGGACGATCGCCGGGATCAGCTCCAGACCGGCCTGCCGGGAGGCCCGCAGCCGCCGCTCACCCATGATCAGCTCATACTGGCCGTCCTCGACCTGACGGACCACCACCGGCTGCAGCAGGCCCACCTCCTTGATGGAGGCGACCAGCTCGGCCAGCTTGTCCTCGTCGAAGATCTCGCGCGGCTGGCGCGGGTTCGGACGGATCGTGTCCAACGGCAGCTCGGCGAACCTGGCGCCCGCGACCGGACTGAGCACCGCCTCGCTCAGCACGGCCTCCAGCACGCTGCGGTGCGCCGACCCGGCCTGCTCCAGCGCGCTGCCGGCCGCGGCCTTCGCCGCCGCCGTACCCCGTCCGGTCGGCAGCAGCGGCACCGCGGTCGGGGAGACCGCACCGGCGGACACCACCGCAGCCGGCTCGCCCGTCCGGGCCGGGGCCACCGCCGGATCCGCTGCGGGCGAACCCTCGGCCGCAGCGGCGGCCGACCCCGTGGCCGGAGCCGCCGCCGGGATCAGTGCCCCGAGCCCTCGTCCCAGCCCCCTGCGCCCACCACTCACCGGTTGTCCTCCATCGTGCCGTGCTGTGCCATCGGGACAGCCGACGCATCGCTCGCGCTCCGCTGCTGTCCCACCGCGCCGTGCTCCGCCGCACCGTGCCCCACGCCGTCGGGCTCCGCCGCACCGACCGCCCTGAGGGCGAGCTCACGGGCCGCCTCCAGGTAGGACAGCGCACCGGTGGAGCCCGGATCGTAGGTGAGGACCGTCTGCCCGTAACTCGGGGCCTCGGAGACCCGGACCGAGCGGGGGATCGCCGTCGGCAGCACCTCCTGCTGGAAGTGCGTCCGGACCTCCTCCGCCACCTGGGCCGCCAGCCTGGTACGGGCGTCGTACATGGTGAGCAGGATGGTGGAGACGTGCAGCGTCGGGTTCAGGTGCGCGCGGACCAGTTCGACGTTCCGCAGCAGCTGGCCGAGCCCCTCCAGCGCGTAGTACTCGCACTGGATCGGGATCAGCACTTCCTGGCCCGCCACCAGCGCATTGACCGTGAGCAGTCCGAGCGAGGGCGGGCAGTCGATCAGGATGTAGTCCAGCGGCTGCTCATAGGCGGCGATGGCGCGCTGCAGCCGGCTCTCCCGGGCCACCAGCGAGACCAGCTCGATCTCGGCGCCGGCCAGGTCGATGGTGGCCGGGACGCAGAACAGTCCCTCGACGTCCACCACCGGCTGCACCACGTCGGCCAGTGGCTTGCCCTCCACCAGGACGTCGTAGATCGACGGCACCTCGGCATGGTGGTCGATACCCAGCGCCGTGGAGGCATTGCCCTGCGGGTCGAGATCGACGACCAGCACGCGCAGGCCGTGCAGCGCCAGTGCCGCCGCCAGGTTGACGGTGGTGGTGGTCTTCCCCACCCCGCCCTTCTGGTTGGCCACCACGATCACCCGGGTGGCCGGCGGTCTGGGCAGTCCTTCACCGGCCCGCCCGGCGGCTCGTACTGCGGCCCGGGCTGCGCGCGCGATGGGCGTGTCATCGATCTGGTCGATGGTCTCCGAGTCCTGCATGGGGATCAGTGTTTCACGTGAAACCGGAGCGGCAACAGTCGCCGCCCGGCTGCGACCGAGGATTCCAGAAAGCAGGGAGCGACGTTTCACGTGAAACACCATGCCCGCAATGTCGGAAATCTGACGGTGCGACACTCCGACCGGTGACGGCGATGCCACCGAGGGCACCCGGAAGCAGCAGAGCGGGCGGCCCATCGAGGCCACCCGCTCTGTACCACCTCGCCGGAAAGGTCTCCGGGCCCGACGGACGTCAGCGCCGCCGACGCCCCGCCCCCCGGGCACCGTCGCCGGGCTTGGCGGTACGTCCGGCCCGGGCCGCCTTGGCCCTGCGGGTCGCCGCCTTCACCCCGCCGGGGCTCTCCCCCGCCTCCACCCGGACCACCCGGGTCGAGGTTTCCAGGGTGCCCTCACCGACCGAGATCACCGACCACTTGACCGCACCCAGCCTGGTCAGCGCCGCCCGCGAGTCCGCCAGCTCCTGCTCCGCCGTGTCGCCCTTGAGCGCCAGCATCTGCCCGTACGGACGCAGCAGCGGGAGTCCCCAGCCGGCCAGCCGGTCCATCGGGGCCACCGCGCGCGCGGTGACGATGTCCACCGAGAGCTTGCCGACCATCTCCTCAGCCCGGCCGCGCAGCACCGTCACATTGTCCAGACCAAGCTCCCGGACCACCTCCTCCAGGAAGGTGGTGCGCCGCAGCAGCGGCTCCAGCAGCGTCACCGAGACGTCCGGCCGGGCCATCGCCACCGGGATGCCCGGCAGTCCGGCACCCGAGCCGACATCGCAGAGCGAGGCATTGGCCGGCAGCAGCTCGGCCAGCACCGCGCAGTTCAGCACATGGCGGTCCCAGAGCCGGGGCACCTCGCGCGGACCGATCAGCCCTCGCTGCACCCCTGCCGTCGCCAGCAGCTCGGTGTAGCGCAGGGCGACCGGGAACCGCTCACCGAAGATCTGCTGCGCTGCGGCCGGTGCCTCCGGCAGCTCCTGCCGACCGTCCTGGCCGTCCTCTGCCGGGGTACCCTCGGCCGCCACGCCGTCCGTCGCCATCTCAGCTTCTCCGCTCACCGTCTCCACCGACCCGCACTCCCAATGTTCCATGTGGGCTTCGTTTCACGTGAAACACAGCGCGTGAAACCCGACCTGTGTCAGCCACGGCACACCTGCCCTCGTGTGCGCATGCCGACCCCGAAGGGACGACGACCCCGCCCGCACGAGGCGGACGGGGTCGGTCGACAGGCCGCCTGCGACGTCAGCCCGGCAGGACGACGACGCAGCGCTGGGGCTCCTCGCCCTCCGACTCACTGCGCAGACCCGCCGCGGCCACCGCGTCGTGGACCACCTTGCGCTCGAACGGGGTCATCGGGCGGAGCTTCACCTGCTCACCCGAGCTCTTGACCTGCTCGGCCGCCTTGCTGCCCAGCGTCGCCAGCTCGGCCCGCTTGCGCGCCCGGAACCCGGCAATGTCCAGCATGAGGCGGCTGCGCTCACCGGTCTCCCGGTGCACCGCCAGCCGGGTCAGCTCCTGCAGAGCCTCCAGCACCTCGCCGTCGTGGCCGACCAGACGCTGCAGGGAGCGGTCGTTGCCCTCGCCGACGATGGACACCAGAGCACGGTCGCCCTCGACATCCATGTCGATGTCGCCGTCGAGATCTGCGATGTCGAGCAGACCCTCCAGGTAGTCGGCCGCGATGTCACCCTCCTGCTCCAGGCGGGCAACGAGGCTGTCGGCAGCGCCCGCACCGGTCGCAGCCTCGGCCTCGACAGCAGAGGTGGTGCCTTCCGTCACTGATGGACTCCTTCAGGAATGGGCCCTCGGGTGGGCCGAGAAACGAAGATCTTGAGCCGTGTCCGAGGCCCTAGGGGGCCGTCAGGACTTCTTCCTCGGCCGCTGGCCGCCCTGTCCGCCCCGCTTCGGCTGCTGACGCGGGCCCTGCTTGCCCGCCCCCGGCTTGCCGGCCGTCGCCTTCGCCGGGGCCGACTTGGCCACAGCGGGCTCGGCGGGCTCGGCGGCACCCGACTCGGCCCTCGCCGCGTCCTCGGTCTCCGGCTCCTTGGTCAGGCTGGTCTGCGCGGCGGCACCGGGCTGCTGCGTCCCGGTCTGCTGGCGCTGTGCCTTGGTCTGCTTGCGCGGCTGCTGCCGGCGCACCTGCACCGCGTCCTCGACGGCCTCCTCGGCCGAAGCAGCGGTCTTGCCGGCGCCACCGGGGAGCAGTGCGGACAGGCCGGCCTTCTTCACCGTGCCGTCCGGGTTGAGCCGCCCGGCCTTCTTCAGCCGCTCCTGGCGCTCCTGGAAGGCCTTGCTGCCCGGCGTCGGGTTGTTGCGGATGACGATCAGCTGCTGGCCCATGGACCAGACGTTGGTGGTCAGCCAGTAGACCAGCACACCGACCGGGAAGTTGATGCCCATCACGGCGAACATGATCGGGAAGACGTACATCAGCATCTTCTGCTGCTGCATGAACGGCGTCTTGACCGTGAGGTCCATGTTCTTCGTCATCAGCTGGCGCTGGGTGATGAACTGCGACAGCGACATCAAGACGATCATGACCGCGGTGACGATCTGCACGTTCAGGGTCTCGGAGCCGACGAACTTCGCCGACAGCGGGGCACCGAAGATGTGCGCCTGCTTGGCGCTGGCCAGCAGGTTGGCGTTGATGACGCCGATCGTCTTGCCCGCTGCGACCGAGGCCAGCACCCCGTACAGGGCGGTGAAGAAGGGCGCCTGCACCAGAATCGGAAGGCAGCTCGAGAAGGGGTTGGTACCCGCCTCCTTGTAGAGCTTCATCATCTCTTCGGACTGGCGCTGCTTGTCGTTCTTGTAGCGCTCCTGGATGGCCTTCATCTTCGGCTGGATGGCCTGCATGGCCCGAGTCGCCTTGATCTGCTTCACGAAGAGCGGAATCAGACAGATTCGGATGACGACCACCATGGAGGCGATCGACAGGCCCCACGCCCACCCGCCGTTGGGGTCGAAGACGTGGCTGTACAGCGAGTGGAACTGGACAATGATCCAGGACACCGCGTAGTACAGAGGGTTGAGGAAGGACCAGGTCACCGGTCAGACTCCTTGGACATCGGGCTTGGCCACCGGCTCAGGCCCGGCGGTCCCGCTCTTCGGGCTCAGCAGATCGCGCAACCGACGGTGCCAGACCGGGTGCTTGCGCGGCGGTACATGGTCGACCCCACCGGGCGACCATGGGTTGCAGCGCAGGATGCGCCACGCGGTCAGGCCACTGCCTTTGACCGCGCCGTGCACCCGCACCGCTTCGTACCCGTAGTGCGAACACGAGGGGTAGTACCGGCAGACCGGACCGAGCAGTGGACTGATCGTCCACTGGTAGAGCCTGATCAGCCCCATCAGCAGGTACTTCATCGCCCTGCTCCCGTCGGCACGGCATCGGCCGGCTCAGCCCGGAGCAGCCGCCGCAACGCCGCGTCCAGGTCGTGCTCCAGATCCAGATACGAGGCCGTCCCGGCCGGGGGCAGCGCACGTACCACTATCAGGCTACCTGCGGGAAACCGGGACAGACGCTCTCGGACCAGATGACGCAGTCGCCGCTTCACAAGATTGCGGACGACCGCAGGACCGACGGCCTTGCTCACGACGAAACCCGCACGCGCCGAAGGAAACCCCTCGGCGACGTGCGGGTGGGAGTCGCTGTTCCGGTCGGTTCGCCCCGCGACCGCCGCATCTCTGTTGAGATGGACGACCAGCAGGGGCCGACCGGCCCGACGACCGCGTTTCACTGCGGTCGCGAAGTCCTGGCGCCGCCGCAGCCGATTCTCGGAGGGCAGCACTGCAGACCTCGGATTCGGATCAGGCGGACAGGCTGGCGCGGCCCTTGCCACGGCGGGCAGCCAGGATGGCGCGGCCGGCGCGGGTACGCATCCGCAGCCGGAAGCCGTGGGTCTTCGCGCGACGACGGTTGTTCGGCTGGAAGGTGCGCTTGCTCACTCGGGGGCTCCTGAGATGAATCGTAGGGCGACGGGAGGTCGCTTGGCCGTCACCGTGCGTCCGCGCGATCTCTCCTATGAGAGAAATCTGCCCGCAACATCCCAGGTCGGCTGGGGGTTGCGGCAATCCACGGCGCCCGTGCTGCGCGCCTTATGGAAGCGGGAAGACCCGCGGACATGCGGCAGCGGCCATCGACAACTCGACCTGGTTACGGTACGCGGCACGAGGGCGGAGGGTCAAACCGGCCGCTCCGGCCCCACCAGCGCCCACACCCCCCGAACCCGCCCCCGGGTTCTGCTGATCATGATGGCGGAACACCTGCGCCGCCCGCTCTCCGGCCCCCGTCCGCACCGTTGCGAGCCCGCACCACCCGGCCCGCCACGACTGCGGCCACGACTTTGAGCGCCCGTCCACGCACCCGGAGTACGTTCACCCACAGCCTGTGGACAACAACTTGAATCAGCCCTGTCGGCTGACTACCGTTGCAGGACTTGTCGGGTTTGTTCATCGGATCGGACCGGCACCCGAAGTCCTTTGACACCCCCGACCCGGGGAACGAGAAAGCGTGCACCAGTGGCTGATGTCAACAGCGATCTCGTCGTGGTCTGGGCGAGAGTCGTCGAGCGGCTGGTCAACGACTCCGGCGTCGGGGACAGCGACAAGATGTGGCTGCGCCGCACCCAGCCGATGTGGATGATGCACGACACCGCCCTGCTGGCCGCGCCCAACGAGCGCGCCAAGCAGGTGCTGGAAGGCCGGCTGCTGCCGCCGCTCACCGAGGAGCTCAGCCGCGAGTTCGCCCGCCCCGTGCGGATCGCCGTGATGGTCGACGCCAACGCCGTCCCACCGGCCGCCACCCCCGCACCGGCCGAACCCCAGCCCGCCGAGACCTCCCCCGGACAGCAGAGCACCCAGCCCGGCCAGAGCGGCCCGGCCCAGGAGTGGCAGCAGCCGTACCGCGAGCAGGAGCCCGAGGCCGGCCGCTGGCCCACCCCCGAGAGCTTCCGCAGCCCCGACTACTCCGGCCGGTACGACTCCCCGGCCACCGAGGCGCCGCAGGGCTACGAGCGCACCGGCCGGTACGACACCGCCGGCTACGACCAGCGCCCAGCCCCCTACGGCGGCGACCAGTCCGAGTGGTCGGACGGCTCCGACCAGCGCCCCGGCTGGGACAACGGCTACGGCGGCCGGGTCGAGCGGCACGGCGAGTCCCCGTCCCGGGAGTCGGGCACCGCCGCGCAGGGCGACCTCTTCGGCGGCGCGTACGGAACCGGCCCCGGCGAGCGCCCGCGCCCGTCCGCCGCCTCCCGGCGCATTCCGCCCGGTCCCCAGCGGCCGTCGGCCGTCCCGGCCGATCCCGGCCTGCTGCTCCCGGACCACCGCCCGCAGGCGGGACCGCCGGCCACCACCGGCGGCGGGGTGCCCGAGCGCACCCCGAGTCCCGGTGTGCCCGCACCGCCCGGCGCGCCGCCGGCAGGCGGCTCGCGCAAGGACGAGCCCGCGGCCCGGCTGAACCCCAAGTACCTCTTCGACACCTTCGTGATCGGCGCCAGCAACCGGTTCGCGCACGCGGCGGCGGTGGCGGTCGCCGAGGCACCCGCCAAGGCGTACAACCCGCTCTTCATCTACGGGGAGTCGGGGCTGGGCAAGACCCACCTGCTGCACGCCATCGGGCACTACTCGCGCAGCCTCTTCCCGGGCACCCGGGTGCGCTACGTGAGCTCGGAGGAGTTCACCAACGAGTTCATCAACTCGATCCGGGACGGCAAGGCGGACGCGTTCCGCAAGCGGTACCGGGACATGGACATCCTGCTGGTGGACGACGTCCAGTTCCTGGCGAGCAAGGAGTCCACCCAGGAGGAGTTCTTCCACACCTTCAACACCCTGCACAACGCCAACAAGCAGATCGTGCTCTCCTCGGACCGGCCGCCCAAGCAGCTGATCACCCTGGAGGACCGGCTGCGGAACCGCTTCGAGTGGGGGCTGATCACCGACGTCACCCCGCCGGAGCTGGAGACCCGGATCGCGATCCTGCGCAAGAAGGCGATCCAGGAGCAACTCAATGCTCCCGCAGACGTGTTGGAGTTCATCGCGTCCCGAATCACCCGGAACATCCGGGAGTTGGAGGGTGCGCTGATCCGGGTCACCGCCTTCGCCAACCTCAACCGGGCGCCGGTGGACCTGGAGTTGGCGGGAATCGTCCTCAAGGACCTGATCCCGGGCGGCGACGAGGACGCGGGTCCCGAGATCACCGCGCAGGTCATCATGCAGCAGACCGCCGCCTACTTCGGCCTGGGTGTGGACGATCTCTGCGGATCCTCGCGCAGCCGCGTCCTGGTGACGGCCCGGCAGATCGCGATGTACCTGTGCCGGGAGCTCACCGACCTGTCACTGCCGAAGATCGGCGCCCAGTTCGGCGGCCGGGACCACACCACGGTGATGCACGCCGACCGCAAGATCCGCTCGCTGATGGCCGAGCGGCGCTCGATCTACAACCAGGTCACCGAGCTGACCAACCGCATCAAGAGCTAGCGGGAGCACAGGCCGATACGGGCTCGCTGCGGCCCGTTTGAAGGGGAGTCAGGACCACCTGGCTCCCCTTTCGCGTGCCCGCGGGCGGCTGGACCGCCCAGGGCCCCCGCAGGGCCACGCACGGGCCATGCACGGGGTGCGGGCGGGCCACCTGCGGGCGGCGGGCAAGGCGGCGAGGCGTGCGGCCGCTGTGCACGGGAAGGTGTAATGGCCTCGATCTCGGGGCAGGATTCCACCGGTCGACGCTTCGCCAGGTGGACTGCCGCGACGAACATCTGACCACTGATTCGAACGGGTCGGAGCCGCAGAGCAGTAATCCACAGGATCGGGTGGTTTTCCCCCGTCCACAGGCTGGGGAGCCCCGAGTTATCCAGAATTCTTCCACAGGGCCGTCACCGCTACGCTCTTCGACGCAGGTCAGACCCCTGTGGACTTGTGCACAACAGTTATCCACAGGCTGTGGACAGTTGGCTGGCCGTCAGTGGGCCGGATGGGTTGTCCACCGGTTGTCCCCAGGGAGAGGGCAGTTATCCCCAGGTTGTCCACAGAGCCATCCACAGTTCGACAACGTGCAGCAGCTGTTCATCTGCCGGTGTGAAAGGCGTCACGAGAAGTTGACAGTGCCCGGTGGATAACTGGTCCATGATCTGGGGACAGCGCTGGGGATAACCTGTGGATACTCAGAGTGCCCTGTGGGTAACCCTCCGTCGTCCACAGCAGGCCCTGGTTGTCCACAGGCTCCATCCACACCGACTGTGGATAAAAAAGCGGGTCTGACCTGCGAAAACGGGGTTATCCACGGTATCCACAGGCCCTACTACTACCACTACACCTATAGACCCCTCACCTTGATCAACAGTGGGGTGGGCCGAAATCTGTGGATACTCCGAACCCGACAGCTGTTCGGACTTGACTTGGCCCGATTGCCTCGTCTGTCGGTGGAGTACGTCAGACTGTTCTCCGGCAACCGGAAACCGGAGGGCTCGGGCCCGGCGGTCAGGTGCCAGTAGACGATCAAGAGCGCAAAGCGACAGCGAAGTCCAGGAGGCGGTTACCGGTGAAGTTCCGGGTGGAGCGTGACGTCCTCGCGGAGGCGGTGGCCTGGGCTGCCCGCAGCCTCCCGGCGCGGCCGCCGGTGCCGGTGCTGGCCGGCCTGCTGCTGACGGCGCAGGAGGGCAGCCTGGCCCTGTCCGGGTTCGACTACGAGGTCTCGGCCCGGGTCGAGCTGGAGGCGGACGTGGAGGAGGCCGGCACCGTCCTGGTCTCCGGTCGCCTGCTGAACGACATCTCGCGCAACCTGCCGAACCGGCCGGTGGAGATCTCCACCGACGGCATGCGGGTCACCGTGGTCTGCGGCAGCTCGCGATTCACCCTCCCCAGCATGTCCGTGGAGGACTACCCGGCGCTGCCGCAGATGCCGACCGCGACCGGCACCGTCCCCGGTGACGTCTTCGCCTCGGCCGTCAGCCAGGCCGCCGTGGCCGCCGGGCGGGACGACACCCTGCCGGTGCTGACCGGTGTCCGGGTCGAGATCGAGGGCGACCGGATCACCCTGGCCGCCACCGACCGGTACCGCTTCGCCGTCCGCGAGCTGCTGTGGAAGCCCGAGCAGTCGGACATCTCGGCGGTCGCCCTGGTCCCGGCCAAGACCCTGCAGGACATCGCCAAGTCCCTGGGCAGCGGCGACAGCGTCTCCATCGCGCTGTCGTCCGGTGGCGCGGGCGAGGGTCTGATCGGCTTCGAGGGCGCCGGGCGCCGGACTACCACCCGCCTGCTGGAGGGTGAGTTCCCGAAGTTCCGCACGCTGTTCCCGACCGAGTTCAACGCGATCGCGGCGATCCAGACCCAGCCCTTCCTGGAGGCGCTCAAGCGCGTCTCGCTGGTCGCCGAGCGCAACACCCCGGTCCGGCTCAACTTCGAGCAGGGCGTGCTCACCCTGGAGGCCGGCTCCGGCGACGACGCCCAGGCCACCGAGCGGATCGACGCCGACCTCGAGGGCGACGACATCTCGATCGCCTTCAACCCCGGCTACCTGGAGGAGGGCCTCAAGGCCATCGACTCCGCGTACGCCCAGCTGAGCTTCACCACCTCGACCAAGCCGGCCCTGCTCAGCGGCAAGGCCGCGGTGGACGCCGAGGCGGACGCCGCGTACCAGTACCTGATCATGCCGGTGCGCCTCTCCGGCTGACGTCCGGACGCCCCCGGCCGGGGCGTGGGGGTCGTCCCCCACAGGCTGTGGATCCGATCGGGACAACTCCGGTCGGTCCACTGCCCGGTCCACAGCCTGTGGACACCCCGCGGCAGAACCCGACACAGCCTCCCCTGGTCAGCCCCGACCGGGGGAGGCGCTGTGCGTCCCGGCGTAGGCTCAGGCTGTGCGGCAACGGCGCCGCTGCCAGGCACAACACCACAGTGAAGGACAGTTGTCATGGAGCTCGGCCTCATCGGTCTCGGCAAGATGGGCGGCAACATGCGCGAGCGCATCCGCCGCGCCGGCCACACCGTCATCGGCTACGACCGCAACCCGGAACTCGCCGACGTCGACAGCCTCGAGCAGCTGGTCACCAAGCTCGCGGGCCCGCGCGTGGTGTGGGTGATGGTTCCGGCCGGCGGCCCGACCCAGGACACCGTCGACCAGCTCGCCGAGCTGCTCTCCCCCGGCGACGTGGTGGTCGACGGCGGCAACTCGCGCTGGACCGACGACATCAAGCACGCCGAGACGCTGGCCGCCAAGGGCATCGGCTTCGTGGACTGCGGTGTCTCCGGCGGCGTCTGGGGCCTGGAGAACGGCTACGCGCTGATGTACGGCGGCGACGCCGAGCACGTCGCCAGGGTGCAGCCGATCTTCGACGCGCTGAAGCCCGAGGGCGAGTTCGGCTCGGTGCACGCGGGCAAGGTCGGCGCCGGCCACTTCGCCAAGATGGTCCACAACGGCATCGAGTACGCGATGATGCAGGCCTTCGCCGAGGGCTGGGAGCTGCTGGAGGCGGCGCCCGAGGTCACCGACGTCCGCGAGGTCTTCCGTAGCTGGCAGGAGGGCACGGTCATCCGCTCCTGGCTGCTCGACCTGGCCGTCCGCGCGCTGGACGACGACGAGCACCTGGCCAAGCTCAAGGGCTGGGCCGCGGACTCCGGCGAGGGCCGCTGGACGGTCGAGGCCGCGATCGACCACGCGGTGCCGCTGCCGGCCATCACCGCCTCGCTCTTCGCCCGGTTCGCCTCCCGCCAGGACGACTCGCCGCAGATGAAGATGATCGCCGCGCTGCGCAACCAGTTCGGTGGTCACGCGGTCGAGTCGAAGTAAGCAGCAGTTCGACGTTCCCGGAAGGCGAGCGCAGTCCACACCCATGCATGTCGCGCATCTGTCGCTCGCCGACTTCCGGTCCTACGCCCGGGTCGAGGTGCCCCTCGACCCGGGCGTGACCGCCTTCGTGGGGCCGAACGGCCAGGGGAAGACCAACCTGGTCGAGGCGATCGGGTACGTCGCCACCCTGGGCAGCCACCGGGTGGCCACCGACACCCCGCTGATCAGGCTCGGCGCCGAACGGGCGGTGATCCGTACCGGCATCGTCCAGGGCGGCCGCACCACCCTGGTGGAGCTGGAGATCAACCCGGGCCGGGCCAACCGGGCCCGGATCAACCGCTCCGACAACGTCCGCCCGCGTGATGTCCTGGGCCTGCTGCGCACGGTGCTGTTCGCCCCCGAGGACCTCGCCCTGGTGAAGGGCGACCCGGGTGAGCGCCGGCGCTTCCTGGACGAGCTGCTGACCGCCCGCGCTCCCCGGCTGGCGGGGGTCCGGCAGGACTACGAGCGGGTGCTCAAGCAACGCAACGCCCTGCTCAAGACCGCCGCCGCGGCCCGCCGTTCCGGCGGCGGCAAGGGCGCCGACCTTTCCACCCTGGAGGTCTGGGACGGCCACCTCGCCCGGGCCGGAGCCGAGTTGACGGCCTTCCGGATCCACCTGGTGGCCGCGCTCCAGCCCCTGGTGGCGCAGGCGTACGAGCAGCTGGCCCCGGGCGGCGGGGAGACCGTGCTGGAGTACCGCAGCTCCTTCGAGGGCACCCTGCCGACCAGCCGCGAGGAGGCCGAGCAGCAGCTGCTGGCGGCCCTGCAGGAGGCCCGACCGCAGGAGGTGGCCCGCGGGCTGACCCTGGTCGGTCCGCACCGTGACGAGCTCGGTCTGAAGCTGGGCCCGCTGCCCGCCAAGGGCTACGCCAGCCACGGCGAGTCCTGGTCATACGCGCTGGCGCTGCGGCTGGCCTCGTACGAGCTGCTCAAGGCCGACGGCGGCGAGCCGGTACTGATCCTGGACGACGTCTTCGCCGAGCTGGACGCGCGCCGCCGCGACCGGCTGGCCGAACTGGTCGCCGGTGGCGAGCAGGTGCTGGTGACCGCTGCCGTCCCCGAGGACGTGCCGAAGGCGCTGTCCGGCGCCCGCTACGCCGTTGCCGACGGGACCGTCACCCGCCTCGACTGACCCCTGGCAGGAGCAGACGGGGCGGCGGCGTCCGCCCGCGGGCCCGGATGCCGGCCCGCCCGGATGCCCCGAGGACTGCCCGCGACTCCTGAGGCGTCGATCACCCCGGCAGCCCCGTAAGCTGGAGGACTTCGTTGTCCACAGCCTGGGGAAAGGAGATCGCGCGATGAGCGATCAGGATCCGAGGTCCCCGGAGCCGTCGGGCGTGGATCTGGCCCGGGTGGCGCTGCGGGCGGCCAAGGAGCAGGCCCGCAAGCGCGGCGAGCAGGTGCGGGAGAAGCGGGAGGCGAAGCGGCACGGGCTGCGCAGCGGGGCGCGCGCGGACGGCCGCGACCCGGTGCCGCTGGGGGCGGCGCTGAACCGGCTGATCACCGAGCGGGGCTGGGAGGCCCCGGCCGCGGTGGGCGGGGTGATGGGCCGTTGGCCGCAGATCGTGGGGCCTGACATCGCGGCGCACTGCGTGCCCAAGCAGTACGCGGAGGCCGAGGCGGTGCTCACGGTGCAGTGTGACTCCACCGCATGGGCGACCCAACTTCGCCTGTTGGCAAGGCAGTTGGTGGCACGTCTGAATCACGAGCTGGGTCATGGCACGGTTCGGGTGATCAAGGTGCTCGGTCCCGATGCGCCCAAGCGCGGCTACGGCCGGCTGCGGGCTCCGGGCAGCCGGGGTCCGGGTGACACCTGGGGGTAGCGGTCACGCCCCGGCCCCCCGTCGGCCTCCGCTGGCCTCCGCCTCCTCGCCTCCCGGTCGACCCGGTCGGCAGTGCCGCGCCCGCCGACTCGGTGCAGTGATCGGACGGCAGCATTCCGGAACCGCTGGTGGCCCGCGTAGGGCCCCTGAGCCCCCCTGGCGAGTATCGGGACATGTGCAGAGGGGATTCAGGGCGGCACATCTGCCCTCAGGGGCTGCCAAACGCCCATCTCTGTCAGTCCTACCGGTAGACTAAGAGCCAAACACTGTTGCTCGTAGCAACCGAGTCGAAACGCCGTGGTCGCAGGCCCGCCCGGGAACCGGGTGGGGGTGCGGCCCGCGCTGTGCCAGAGAGGGCGCTTCGTGGCCGATTCCGGCAACTCCAGCCAGACCCCAGAATCCATCGACCAGGCCGCCGAGGGCTCGTACACCGGTAGCAACATCCAGGTGCTGGAAGGCCTCGACGCCGTCCGCAAGCGCCCCGGCATGTACATCGGCTCGACGGGCGAGCGCGGCCTGCACCACCTGGTGTACGAGGTGGTGGACAACTCCGTCGACGAGGCGCTGGCCGGGTTCGCCGACACCATCGACGTGACCATCCTGGCCGACGGCGCGGTCCGGGTCGTGGACAACGGCCGCGGTATCCCGGTGGACATCGTCCCCGGCCAGGAGAAGCCGGCCGTCGAGGTCGTGCTCACCGTGCTGCACGCGGGCGGAAAGTTCGGCGGCGGCGGCTACTCGGTCTCCGGCGGTCTGCACGGCGTCGGCGTCTCGGTGGTGAACGCGCTCTCCACCCGCCTCGCGGTCGAGATCTACCGCGACGGCTACCGCTGGTCGCAGGACTACAAGATGGGCGCCCCGACCGCCGCGCTGGTCAAGCACGAGGCCACCGAGCGCACCGGCACCAGCGTGACCTTCTGGGCCGACGGCGACATCTTCGAGACCACCGTCTACTCCTTCGAGACGCTCTCCCGCCGCTTCCAGGAGATGGCCTTCCTCAACAAGGGCCTGACCATCTCGCTGACCGACGAGCGTCCCGAGCACCTGGACGAGGAGGGCAAGCCGCTCTCCGTCACGTACAAGTACGACGGCGGTATCGCCGACTTCGTCGCCCACCTCAACTCCCGCAAGGGTGACCCGGTCCACCCCACGGTGATCGACTTCGAGGCGGAGGACAAGGACAAGTCGATCTCGGTGGAGATCGCGATGCAGTGGAACGCCTCGTACACCGAGGGCGTCTACTCCTTCGCCAACACCATCCACACCCACGGCGGCGGCACCCACGAGGAGGGCTTCCGCGCGGCGCTGACCGGCCTGGTCAACCGCTACGCGCGGGACAAGAAGCTGCTCCGCGAGAAGGACGACAACCTCTCCGGCGAGGACATCCGCGAGGGTCTGACCGCGATCATCTCGGTCAAGCTGGGCGAGCCGCAGTTCGAGGGCCAGACCAAGGACAAGCTGGGCAACACCGAGGCCAAGACCTTCGTCCAGAAGGTGGTCCACGAGCAGCTGAACGACTGGCTGGACCGCAACCCGACCGACGCCGCGGACATCATCCGCAAGTCGATCCAGGCCGCCACCGCCCGGGTCGCCGCCCGCAAGGCCCGCGATCTGACCCGCCGCAAGGGCCTGCTGGAGAGCGCCTCGCTGCCCGGCAAGCTGAGCGACTGCCAGTCCAAGGACCCGGCCGAGTGCGAGATCTTCATCGTCGAGGGTGACTCCGCAGGCGGTTCGGCCAAGCAGGGCCGCGACCCGCGCACCCAGGCGATCCTCCCGATCCGCGGCAAGATCCTGAACGTCGAGAAGGCCCGGATCGACAAGGTGCTGCAGAACACCGAGGTCCAGGCGCTGATCTCGGCCTTCGGCTGCGGCATCCAGGAGGACTACGACGAGTCCAAGCTCCGCTATCACAAGATCGTCCTGATGGCGGACGCCGACGTCGACGGACAGCACATCCGCACCCTGCTGCTGACCCTGCTGTTCCGCTTCATGCGGCCGCTGGTCGAGTCCGGGTACGTCTACCTGGCCATGCCCCCGCTGTACAAGATCAAGTGGGGCAAGGACGACTTCGAGTACGTCTACTCCGACAAGGAGCGCGACGCGGTCATCGCGGCCGGCGTGGAGGCCGGGCGCCGGCTGCCGAAGGACGACGCGATCCAGCGCTTCAAGGGTCTGGGCGAGATGAACGCCGAGGAACTGCGGATCACCACCATGGACGCCGCGCACCGCCTGCTGCTCCAGGTCACCCTGGAGGACGCGGCCCGCGCCGACGACCTGTTCTCCGTCCTGATGGGCGAGGACGTGGAGGCCCGCCGGTCGTTCATCCAGCGCAACGCCAAGGACGTCCGCTTCCTGGACGTGTGACCCCCGAGCGGGTCCCACGAACCAGTCACGCGTGAAAGGAAACTGACCACCAGTGGTCGACGACAACCGTCCGGACGGCGACGAGCAGCCGGAGAACACCACCCAGGGCACCCTGCGGGTCGAGCCGATCGAGCTCGAGACGGAGATGCAGCGCTCCTACCTCGACTACGCGATGAGCGTGATCGTGAGCCGTGCGCTGCCCGAGGTCCGCGACGGCCTCAAGCCGGTGCACCGCCGCGTGCTCTACGCGATGTACGACGGCGGGTACCGGCCCGAGAAGGGCTACTACAAGTGCGCCCGCGTCGTCGGCGACGTGATGGGCAACTACCACCCGCACGGCGACACCTCGATCTACGACACCGTGGTGCGGCTGGCCCAGCCGTGGTCGCTGCGGATGCCGCTGGTCGACGGCAACGGCAACTTCGGCTCCCCGGGCAACGACCCGGCGGCGGCCATGCGCTACACCGAGTGCAAGATGATGCCGCTGGCCATGGAGATGATGCGCGACATCGACGAGGAGACCGTCGACTTCGCCGCCAACTACGACGGCCGCTCGCAGGAGCCCACCGTCCTGCCCGCGCGCATCCCCAACCTGCTGATCAACGGTGCCACCGGCATCGCGGTCGGCATGGCCACCAACATCCCGCCGCACAACCTGCGCGAGGTCGCCTCCGGCGCGCTCTGGGCGCTGGAGCACCCGGACGCCACCAACGAGGAGCTGCTGGACGCCCTGATCGAGCGGATCAAGGGCCCGGACTTCCCGACCGGCGCGCTGATCGTCGGCCGCCGCGGCATCGAGGACGCCTACCGCACCGGGCGCGGCTCGATCACCATGCGCGCGGTGGTCGAGGTCGAGGAGATCCAGGGCCGCCAGTGCCTGGTGATCACCGAGCTGCCGTACCAGGTCAACCCGGACAACCTGGCGCTGAAGATCGCCGACCTGGTCAAGGACGGCCGGGTCGCGGGCATCGCCGACGTCCGCGACGAGTCCTCCTCGCGGACCGGGCAGCGCCTGGTGATCGTGCTCAAGCGGGACGCGGTCGCCAAGGTCGTGCTCAACAACCTGTACAAGCACACCGACCTGCAGACCAACTTCGGCGCCAACATGCTGGCCCTGGTCGACGGGGTGCCGCGCACGCTGTCGCTCGACTCCTTCATCCGGCACTGGGTCAACCACCAGGTCGAGGTCATCGTCCGCCGCACCACCTTCCGGCTGCGCAAGGCCGAGGAGCGGGCGCACATCCTGCGCGCCCTGCTGCGGGCGCTGGACATGATCGACGAGGTCATCGCGCTGATCCGGGCCTCGGCGAGCGCCGACGCCGCCCGCACCGGCCTGATGGGCCTGCTGTCGATCGACGAGCTCCAGGCCAACGCGATCCTGGAGATGCAGCTGCGCCGCCTGGCCGCCCTGGAGCGCCAGCGGATCACCGACGAGCACGACGAGCTGCAGCGCAAGATCGACGAGTACAACGCGATCCTGGCCTCCCCGTCCCGCCAGCGCGAGATCATCTCCGAGGAGCTGACCGCGATCGTCGAGAAGTACGGCGACGAGCGGCGCTCCACCCTGATCCCCTCCGACGGCGACCTCTCGATCGAGGACCTGATCGCCGAGGAGGACATCGTTGTCACCATCACCCGTGGCGGCTACGTCAAGCGCACCCGCAGCGACCTGTACCGCTCGCAGAAGCGCGGCGGCAAGGGCGTGCGCGGCGCGCAGCTGAAGCAGGACGACATCGTCGACCACTTCTTCGTGACGACGACCCACAACTGGATCCTGTTCTTCACCAACAAGGGCCGGGTCTACCGCGCCAAGGGCTACGAGCTGCCCGACGCCGGCCGGGACGCCCGCGGTCAGCACGTCGCCAACCTGCTGGCCTTCCAGCCGGAGGAGCACATCGCCCAGGTGATGGCGGTGCGCACCTACGAGGACAAGCCGTACCTGGTCCTGGCGACCCGGGCCGGGCTGGCGAAGAAGACCCCGCTGAAGGACTACGACTCGCCGCGCTCCGGCGGTCTGATCGCGATCAACCTGCGGCAGGACGAGGAGGGCCGGGACGACGAGCTGATCGGCGCCGAGCTGGTCTCCGCCGAGGACGACCTGCTGCTGGTCTCCAAGAAGGCGCAGTCGATCCGGTTCACCGCCACCGACGAGGCGCTGCGGCCGATGAGCCGGGCGACCTCCGGGGTGAAGGGCATGTCCTTCCGGGAGGACGACGAACTGCTGTCGATGAACGTCATCCGTCCGGGGACGTTCGTCTTCACCGCAACCGACGGCGGCTACGCGAAGCGGACCTCGGTGGACGAGTACCGTGTCCAGGGGCGTGGTGGATTCGGCATCAAGGCAGCGAAGATCGTGGAGGGCCGCGGCTCGCTGGTCGGAGCGCTGGTGGTCGAGGAGACCGACGAGATCATGGCCATCACCCTCTCGGGCGGTGTGATCCGGACCAGGGTTTCGGAGGTTCGTGAAACCGGACGTGACACGATGGGCGTCCAACTGATCAACCTCGGGAAGCGCGACGCGGTGGTGGGCATGGCCCGCAACGCGGAGGCCGAGGACGAGGAGATCTCGGAGGACGAGGACTCTGTGGAGACCTCGACGGAGATCGCTGACGGGACCACGGCGGGTGGACCGGCCGAGCAGGCCTGACCGCACGCCCGGCTGACCGGCGCCCGCCCCTCGGGGGTGGGCGCCGGTCGAGCGGTGCCCGGCCACCCTGGCCGGGCGTCGGACACGACGTGACCAGGGCGGACCGCCGGCCTGGCGGTTGACTGGGAGGACCAGGGTGAGTGGAGCCACAGGTGCTGCGGGAGGTGCCGCGAGCGGCCTGCCGGGCGCCGCGCAGGGCGGGGCGCCGTTCAGTGGTGTGCCACAGTCGGCGGCCGTTCCCCCGGCCTCGTCCACCTCGGTGATGCCGTCGGTCGGCGGGTCCCAGGGTGCGGCCGGGTCCGGCGGGTTCTCGACGCCGACCACGTACGCCAAGGGCCAGCCGAGTTCGGGCCGGGCGACCGCCGCCCCGCGCCGACCCGCTGCTCCGCCGACCGTCGGTCCGGCCGGCCAGGCGGCCGGTTCGGCCGGTGGCCGGGTGCGCAAGGCCCGGCTGCGGATCACCAAGGCCGACCCGTGGTCGGTCATGAAGGTGAGCTTCCTGCTCTCCCTCGCGGTCGGTGTGATCATCATCGTGGCGACCGCCGTGCTGTGGATGACCCTGGACGGCCTCGGGGTCTTCGACTCCCTGGGCAGCACGCTGAAGGAGGCCACCGGTGCGGACACCTCGGGTGGCTTCAACCTGATGGACTACGTCGGCTTCGGCCGCGTGATGATCTTCACCACCCTGATCGCGGTGGTGGACGTGGTTCTGATGACGGCGCTGGCCACCCTCTCGGCCTTCATCTACAACACGGCCGCGGGCTTCACCGGCGGCATCGAACTGACGCTTGCGGAAGAGGACTGACGCACCGTCGGACAAACTTCGTCGGGTTGAGCCCGACCGGAATCAGTGGGCCCTGAAGTCTGTTGCAATCTTCAGGGCCCGCTGGCGTTCGAGTGACAGCCCCGGCGACCCCGGCGTGCCGTCCGAACCCGTGACAGCCGCTGTGGGTTAGCTGGCGGCCGTGTCCGGGGGTGGGCGCTGTAGGCGACAGGGTGGGCAGTTACGGCTGGTCGGAGGCGCTCGATGGCTGAGGTGGCAACGCAACTCGTAGGGGCACTGGAGGGGCTGCTGGGGGCCGGTCTCCCGCTCCGGGTGCAGGCGTGGGACGGCAGCGTGGCCGGCCCGTCGGGAGCACCCCTGGTGGTGCTCCGCAACCGGCGTGCGGTGCGCCGGCTGATCTGGCAGCCGGGTGAGCTCGGGCTGGCCCGCGCGTTCGTCTCGGGCGACCTCGACCTCGCCCCCGGCACCGACCTCTACGACGTGATGCGCGCGGTCGCGCACTTCGTCGAGCTGCCGCAGATCCACTCCCTCGCGCTGGGCCCGCGGGACTTGCTGGGCCCCGAGGGCCGCCATCTGCTGAGCGTGGCCGTCCGCACCGGCTCGCTCGGCCTCCAGCCCACCCCGCCGCCGGAGGAGGCCCGCCAGCAGGGCCGGGTGCACAGCAGCAGCCGCGACCGCGCCGCGATCAGCCACCACTATGACGTCGGCAACGACTTCTACCGCCTGGTGCTGGGCTCCTCGATGGTCTACTCCTGCGCGTACTGGACGCCGGACGGCAAGAGCCTGGAGGACGCCCAGGAGGCCAAGCTCGACCTGATCTGCCGCAAGCTCGGCCTGCGGCCCGGGATGCGCCTGCTGGACGTCGGCTGTGGCTGGGGCTCGCTGCTGCTGCACGCGGCCGGGAGGTACGGCGTCACCGCGGTCGGCGTCTCGATCTCCAAGGAGCAGGTCGCGCTGGCCCGTGAGCGGGTCGCGGCGGCCGGCCTGTCCGACCGGGTCGAGGTGCGCCTCCAGGACTACCGGGAGATCCCCGACGGCCCCTTCGACGCCATCTCCAGCGTCGGCATGGCCGAGCACGTCGGCGCCGCCCAGTACCTGCGCTACGCGAGCGGCCTGTACGAGCTGCTCACCCCCGGCGGCCGCCTGCTCAACCACCAGATCGCCCGCCGCCCCGGCCGCCGCGGCGAGCCGTACGTACCGAGCCCCTTCATCTCCTCGTACGTCTTCCCGGACGGCGAGCTCGCTCCGGTCGGCAGCACCGTCTCCCTGCTGGAGGAGGCCGGCTTCGAGGTCCGGGACGTCGAGTCGCTGCGCGAGCACTACGCGCTCACCCTGCGCGAGTGGGTGGCGAACCTGGAGGCCAACTGGACGGAGGCGGTCCAGCTGGTCGGCCGCGGCCGCGCCCGGGTCTGGCGTCTGTACATGGCCGCCTCGGCCCTCGCCTTCGAGGAGAACCGCATCGGGATCAACCAGGTGCTCGCCGTCCGCACCGCCCCCGGCGGCCTCAGCCACCTGCCCGCGACCCGCGAGGAGTGGCTCGCCGGGGTGCCCGCGGATACGGATTTGGGAGATCGGCCATCGGTCCGCTAATCTTTCAGTGCGGCAAGGGCCTATAGCTCAGACGGTTAGAGCGCTTCCCTGATAAGGAAGAGGCCACAGGTTCAAGTCCTGTTAGGCCCACCGGCGCAGAAGGCCCGGAGTGGATATCCACTCCGGGCCTTCTGACGTTCCCGGGGCGATGCCATCTTCCGGGTGACCACTCGGCCCCGGACTCGTTGTACCGGGTGCGCAGAGGCAACTTGGGTGGGACGACTCGAAACTGCTGTGAAGTTGGGGATTGCCGGGCGACAGAACCGGTCATCGGATCCGTGGACGTAACGCGACCTCTGCTCCCTGCTGGCGGATGCTCCAGTCCCGCGCGCCCCGGGTGAGGGGCGGTCGACACTTCACTCCGACCATGGAGGCATCCCCATGTCCATGGAAGTTGCCCTGCTCGAGTCCAGGACCCTGCGCAGAAACCTGAGCGGGCGTACCGAGGCCCTCGACAAGGTCAAGGCGCTGGCGCTGCTGCCCGACGGACTGCACGTGACGACCCGGATGGTCGCTGACTACTTCGAGGTCGGGGAACGGGCCCTCAACTCGGTCATCCAGCGGCACCGTGAGGAGCTGGAGAGCAACGGCTTCACCGTGCTCTGGGGCTCTGACCTGCAGACTTTTGTAAGCTTCAACCTGAAGCTTACAAAACTCAAGCAACGGCGACTGGCGGTCTTCCCGCGGCGAGCGGTGCTGAACGTGGCGATGCTGCTGCAGGACAGCGAGGTCGCCAGGAGCGTCCGGCGGTCCCTGCTGGACCTGGTGGACCTGGTGGACCTGGCGGCGGACCGCCCGGAGGCACCGTGTGCCGAGTCCGGTGGCTGCTGGTGCTCGCGGGTCGTCGAGCGGGTCACCGAGCAGGCCGCGGATCGGGCGGTGGAGCGAGTCGTGGGGCAGATCGCCGAGCGCTTCCACGAGCGGGTCGCCGCAGTCGAGCAACGGGTGGCCGGGTGCGAGGGGATGGTGCTCGCGGACCGGGAGCTGCTGGGGGCGATGAGCGTACGGCTGTGCCAGGTCGGCGAGGACGTCGGCGAACTGCGGCTCGACCTGGCGGAGTTGCGGAGCGGGCTGGGCCGGCTCGGCGCTCGTCCGCCCGGACGGCCGAGAACGGGCCGCCGGCGTCCCTGAAGGGCCTGGTCGGGCCTCGTGCAACTCCGAGCGGCCCCCGGGTGGAGACGCGGGGACGACGGCGGGCAGGGACGTGGTGGCCGGTCTTCCGGTGCGCATTCCCGGGCTGTGCGGCCACCGGACAGGGCGGTGCGCATTCCGGGGCTGCGCGGCCCCGAGGCCGCGGCCTGGAGGGCGAGGGCGGCCCGTCAGGAACCCCGGACGGGTCCTGCCGGTGGCGGCGGTGCCGCGCCCCACCCGTGACCAGGCCCGCTGGGGCCCGGCGGGACCGGGCGCCGGCCGCCCGGCCGGGTGCACCTGCGGGCGGGCGTGTCGCAGGTCGGCGCTCCGGCCCGGGGTGCGGCGTCAATCAGGCGTGCGGATCGGGCGGTTGGACCTGGCGGGGGCCGCTCGGTGAGCGGTTACCGGTGTGTATCATCGGCCGCAAGGCGGTCTGCGACCCCAGCCGCTGGTTCGTGCTCGTACATCAGAGGACTCGCGAGCGATCCCTCCGTGAGGGGAGCCCTGCTGAGCCCGCCCCAAGCAAGCAAGAAGGACGAGGTCCCGCGGTGAAGAAGCTTCTCCTGGTCGCCCTGGTCGCCCTCGGCGGCTTCTTTGTCTACCGTCAGGTCCAGGCGGACCGCGCCGAGCAGGACCTGTGGACCGAGGCCACCGACCCGGTCCCGGCCGGCGCCCGCTGACACCGGACGATCTTTCGGAGGCCGTGCACGGTCCTCCGCGGGGTGGCCCCCGGCCCGATGGCCGGGGCTCACCCGTGGTCTGCTGCCGCAGTACGGATACCTGCTGAAGATTCTCGGCGGGACCGGGTACGCTAGTCCGCAGCACACCGCACGGGGCTTTAGCTCAGTTGGTAGAGCGCTGCCTTTGCAAGGCAGATGTCAGGAGTTCGAATCTCCTAAGCTCCACCGTGCAGTCGGCCGCTGACCTGGGATCAGGTCAGCGGCCGATTTGTTTTTCCGGCTGCTCAGTGCGGTTTGCGCGGGTCGTGCGGCTTGGGGTGGTCGTCGGGGGCCGGCTTGCCGGGCGGCGGTCCGGGCTTGGGGTCGGGGGTCTGGTCGGTGGGGTGGCCGTTCGGCTGGTCGGTGGACTGCTCCCGCGGGCCCGAGCCGTTGAGCTGTGGTTCGCCGGCCGCCGCGCCGGTGGTGGCGCCGGCCGAGGCGGGACCGCGGGTGCTGCCGGGGGGCTCGACCAGCCACTCGGGGTTGCTCTGGCGGCGCCACCACTGCCAGGCGAGCACGCCCGCGCCGATCGCCAGGGTGCCCGTGACGGCGAGGCCGGTGGTCCAGCCGCGTCGGCACCTGGCGGAGCGCTTGGCGTTCCTGGCGGCGATCTCGGCGATCTCGGTGGAACTGACGTTGCCCTGCAGTGCGGTCAGTGCGGCGGCGGTGCGGGTCTGGGCCTCATGGGCGACCGGGACGATGGCGGCGCGGGCGCCGTCGACGGCGTCGGAGACCCGGGGGGCGACGTTCGTCCTGGCGTGGTCCGCGGCCCGGCCGGCGGAGTGCCGGGCGGCCAGCGCGGCCTCCTGGGCCCGGTGGACGGCCCTGAGGGTGTTCTGCTGGGCCTGCGGCGGCAGGGCGGAGAACGCCTGTTCCAGCTGGGGGGCGACGTGCTTGACGTACTGGACGCGGGCGGCCTGGGAGGCGTGTACGGCACCGCTCCTGGCCTGGGTGCCCGCTGCGCCGACCTTGGGGCCCAGGGCCTCCAGTGCGGGGCCGAGCCGGTGCTTGGCCTCGTCCGCGTAGTGCAGTGCGGTCTCCCTGGCGGTGGTGGCATAGGGCGCCAGTGTGTCCCTGGTCCGGCCGGCTGTCTCACGAGCTGAGTGGGTCACGAGCTTCTCCTCCTGGATGGCGTCCTGTATGCACATTTCCACCTGATTGGAGATCATGCATGCTGGTTTGTCCCACTGGCGCGCCGGGTTGGGCCGTACGCGGGTCGCCGGCGGCGGGCCGGGGGAGTTGTGCGCCGGAGCGGTGGACGGGCGCGTGGGAGGTGGCCGAACCGCACATGGGATGATCTGAAGATCAGTTGCACAGAGTAGGAAGGCACACCGTGGCCGAGGAACTGTTCGCCACCCTGAAGACCAACCGCGGCGACATCGTCATCAAGCTCTTCCCGAACCACGCCCCGAAGACGGTGGCGAACTTCGTGGAGCTGGCCGAGGGCAGCCGCGAGTGGACGCACCCCCGTACCGGTGTGAAGTCCAACGCCCCGCTGTACAACGGCACCGTGTTCCACCGCGTGATCAGCGACTTCATGATCCAGGGCGGTGACCCGCTGGGCACCGGCACCGGCGGCCCGGGCTACCGCTTCGCCGACGAGTTCCACCCGGACCTGGCCTTCGACCGCCCGTTCCTGCTGGCCATGGCCAACGCGGGCCCGGGGACCAACGGCTCGCAGTTCTTCGTCACCGTGACGCCGACCGCCTGGCTGACCAACAAGCACACCATCTTCGGCGAGGTCGAGGACGAGCTCAGCCGCAAGGTGGTCGCGGAGATCTCGGTCGCCCCCACCGGCCGCGGCGACCGCCCGGTCGAGGACGTCGTCATCGAGTCGGTGGAGATCACCCGCCGCTGAGTCGACCGGCCGAAACGCTGGGAGGGGCCCTGCCCCGGCAGTAGCCTTGACGGTCCCGGCGGTACCCCGTTCGCGGTGGTGCCGCCGGGATCGCCCTTGAGGAGGGAACCACGGATGCTCCCGGACGAGTCGGCCCGACCACAGCCCGAGGCGGCCTCGGGTCTTTCCCGCTGCTACCGGCACGCCGAGCGGGAGACCGGCATCACCTGCACCCGCTGCGGGCGGGCGATCTGCCCGGAGTGCATGGTGAACGCCTCGGTGGGCTTCCACTGCCCCGAGTGCGTGCAGAGCACCCGCCAGGATGCCGCGCAGACCAGGGTCCGTACCCGCTTCGGCGGTACGCACACCCAGGACGGCGCGCTGGTCACCAAGGGCCTGATCGGGATCAACGTCGCGGTCTTCCTGCTGACCGAGTACCTGCGCCCGGAGCTCAAGGAGACGCTCTCCCTGCACAGCCTGGTCCCGCCGTACTGGTACCAGCCGTACGGCGTCGCCGCCGGGCCCGACCAGTGGTACCGGCTGGTGACCGCCGCCTTCGTGCACACCGGTCTGCTGCACCTGGTGATGAACATGGTCTCGCTCTGGGTGATCGGCCCCAACCTCGAACGGATGCTGGGCCGGCTCCGCTTCGTGGGGCTGTACGCGGTCTCGGGGCTGGCGGGCAACGCCTTCGCCTACCTGGTCTCCGGGGACCGGCTGTACTCGATGGGGGCCTCCGGGGCGATCTTCGGCCTGCTGGGCGCCACCGCGGTGCTGTTCCGGGTCACCCGGACGCCGCTGGCGCCGCTGATGGCGCTGCTGGTCTTCAACCTGGTGATCACCTTCTCGGTGCCGTACATCGACTGGCGCGCGCACATCGGCGGCCTGGTGGCGGGGGCCGTCACCGGCGTGGGCCTGATGTACGCCCCCCGGGCGCACCGCAGCCTGGTACAGGGGTTGACGCTGGCCGGGATGCTCGCTCTGGTCGTCACGCTGGTCCTGGTCGGGACGGCCCGGATCGGGATGTGAGGCGGAGCGCTGCACCGCGGTGCGGCACCCGGTTGTCCACAGCGTGCGCGGGACTGTGCACAGCCCGTGTGGAGGGCTGGCTGGGGATACCGTCTCTACGCGCGTCCAGCTGTGCTTTTGTCGGCTCTCCGACACGCTTTTCCGGGGCTGCGGAGAACAAGTTATCCACAGGCTGGGTCGACTTTTCCCCAGTGTGGATAACCGTGTGGATAAACGTACGGTTCGATGACCCGAACCGGCTGTGGACAGGCAGAAGCACCGCCCCCGGCCCGAGGTCGGGAGCGGTGCGGACAGGCGGGTCAGAAGGGGCTTACTTCCACTGGGTGGAGACGCCGAAACCCGCGGCGATGAAGCCGAAGCCGGCCAGGATGTTCCAGTTGCCCCAGGCCTGGACCGGCCAGCTGCCGTTGGTCACGTAGTAGGTGACGATCCACACCAGGCCGATCAGGAACAGTGCCAGCATCAGCGGTGCCACCCAGCTGCGCCCGGAACTGATCTTCACCGTTGCCGTCGTCGGCGGGGTGTAGTCGGACTTCTTGCGGAGTCGAGACTTCGGCACGAGGGGTTCTCCTGTCGATGCGCTGTGACCGCGCAGGGTGCAGCGGGGCGGGCGGCGGTGGGACCGGTCTGTACGGGGGAGCGATCGGTCCGGACCTCCGCCAGGGGAACCTGGGGACGTACCGGACAGGGCGCTCCGCACATGCCACCGGCGTCCGTTAGCGTAGTGGCTCGCCGGGTCTGAAGGAGATAAGGGTACGGTGCCGAATTTCACGATTCCCCGGGGCTCCGCCACCGGCCGCCGCCCTGGTGCCCGAATTGTCGGACGTGCCCTCACCTGTACAGTATTCTCCCTCGCCGGGCTGCTCTTCTACATCAGCGCGGAGACCGCCCGCGGCACCGATCTGCGCACCGACAACTCGCTGCTGCGCCTCAGCGACGTGATACTCCAGCGCAGCACCCAGAACCAGCAGACTCAGGCGCAGCTCACCGATCTCCAGCACCGCGCCGACGCCCTCGCCAAGCAGCGGGTCGCCCCCTCCGACACGGCCCAGCTGGACCCGCTGCGCCGGTCCGCCGGACTCGACCCGGTGAAGGGCTCCGGCCTGACCGTCACCCTGAACGACGCACCGCCGGACGCCACCGCGCGCATCCCGGGCGTCCCCGACCCGGGCGTCAACGACCTGGTGATCCACCAGCAGGACATCCAGGCCGTGGTGAACGCGCTCTGGCGCGGCGGTGCCGAGGGGATCCAGGTGATGGACCAGCGGCTGATCGCCACCAGTGCGGTCCGCTGCGTCGGCAACACCCTGCTGCTCCAGGGCCGGGTCTACTCCCCGCCGTACGTCATCAAGGCGGTCGGCCGCACCGACGCGCTGCGGGCGGCGGTCAACGGCGATCCGACGATCAACAACTACCTTCAGTACGTCGCCGCGTACGGGCTCGGCTGGAAGGTGCAGGAGAGCGCCAACCTGACCCTGCCCGGGTACGCGGGCAGCGTCGATCTGCACTCGGCGAACGGTTAGAACGCGAACGGCGGCGACAGCCGGTGGGCGCGGGGGAGCAGGACCGGACAACTCCGGTGATATGGCCTGTCCGGCAGGCGGTGCGGTCTAGTCTTGACACCGACCTGAACCCTGAGGAGCGGCATGTACGGCTGGATCTGGCGGCATCTGCCGGGGAACACCCTGGTCCGGATGGTCCTCTCGGTGCTGCTCGTGCTCGGGCTGGTCTACGTCCTGTTCCAGTACGTCTTCCCGTGGGCCGAACCGCTGCTGCCCTTCGGGAACGTCACGGTGGACCAAGGCGGGGCCGGCTGACCGGTCCCGCTCCCCCGCTCTTCCCCTGCCGGCCGGCAGGACCCGCACTTCAGGAGTAGCGCGCGTATGACCTCCGCCGGAAGTTCGCCCCGGATCCTCGTGGTGGACAACTACGACAGCTTCGTCTTCAACCTCGTCCAGTACCTGTACCAGCTGGGCGCCACCTGCGAGGTGGTGCGCAACGACGAGGTGACGGTCGAGCACGCGGTGCGCCGCGACGGCGAGCGCGGCTTCGACGGAGTGCTGCTCTCCCCCGGGCCGGGAGCGCCGGAGGAGGCCGGGGTGTGCATCGAGATGGTGCACCACTGCGCGTCCGTCGGGCTGCCGCTGTTCGGCGTCTGCCTCGGGCTGCAGTCGATCGCCGTGGCGTACGGCGCGGTGGTCGACCGGGCACCCGAGCTGCTGCACGGCAAGGTCTCGCAGGTGACGCACGAGGACGGCGGGGTCTTCACGGGCCTGCCCTCGCCGATGACCGCGACCAGGTACCACTCGCTCGCGGTCGAACCGGCCACCGTCCCGGACACCCTGGTGGTCACCGCGCAGACCGACAGCGGCGTCATCATGGGACTGCGGCACCGTGAACACCTGGTCGAGGGCGTGCAGTTCCACCCCGAGTCGGTGCTCACCGAGGGCGGGCACCGGATGTTGGCCAACTGGCTGGCGGAGTGCGGCTACCCGGAGGCGGTCGGCCGCTCGGCCGGGCTCGCCCCGGTGATCGGCCGGAGCTGAGAGGGTGACGGCACTGCGCCCGGAGGGGGGCGCGCACACCGGCTCCGGACCAGGGCCGGACACGGACCCGGGAGCGTGGGGCGGCTACGAGCCGGCCCGCGGGTACCCCGGGGCACCGGCCGAGCAGACGCTGCAGCTGCGGCCGGTACCCGGCGCGGATCCGGCGGAGCCGGACGCCGGGCCGGACGGCGGCCGGGCGGGGCGGCGGCGGGCCGCGGGCGGTACGGCGGCGCGCTCCGGCAGCGGCAGGCGCCGGGCGGCCGGGCGGCCCACCGGGCCGAGGCCGCGCCCGAAGGAGTCCAAGCGGGTGGTCGCCGCCCGGCTGGTCGGCGAACTGTTCATCACCCTCGGCCTGGTGATGCTGCTCTTCGTCGCGTACCAGCTGTGGTGGACCAACGTGGAGGCGGACGCCTCCGCCAACGGCACCCGCAACCAGCTGGAACAGCAGTGGGCCGAGCCGCAGCCCGCACCGGCCCCGGGCAGCGCCGACAAGCCCGCCGGGGCGTTCGAACCGGGCAAGGGCTTCGCCATCATCCACATCCCGAAGCTCGGTCTGACGTACCCGATCGCCGAGGGCACCGGGAAGCAGCAGGTGCTCGACAAGGGCCTGGTCGGGCACTACATCGGCACCGCGATGCCCTCCGACAAGACCGGCAACTTCGCCGTGGCCGCCCACCGGACCACGCACGGCCAGCCCTTCCGCAAGATCGGGCAGCTGGTCCCGGGGGACAAGATCGTGGTGGAGACCGCGGCCTCCTACTACACCTACCAGGTGGCGGGCGGCATCCCGGAGACGCCGCCGTCCAACGTCTCGGTACTCCAATCGGTGCCGAAGGGATCACCGTTCAGCCAACCGGGTCGTTACCTCACCATGACGACATGCACGCCGGAGTTCAGTGCCCGGGGAAGGCTGATCGTCTTTGGCAAGATGGTCGAGGAACGGCCGAGGAGTCAGGGGCAGCCTCCTGCGCTGACCGGCGGCTAGGCACCCGTACCCGAGGGACGAGGCGGCGGCGTGGAGATCGTGCTGGACGGACCCTCACGAGCCGAGCAGCGGCGGCGTCGCCGCCGGGGCCGGTGGGCCGCGGTGCTGGGCCTGGTCGGCGAGCTGCTGATCACCGGCGGGCTGGTGCTGGCCCTGTTCGTCGGGTACTCGCTGTGGTGGACGGACCTGATCGCCGACCGGCGTGCCCATCTCCAGGCGGACCGGCTGCGCGGCAGCTGGTCCGCCCCGGCCGTCCCCGGCCCGTCCGGCCCGTCCGGCCCGTCCGGCCCGTCCGGCCCGTCCGGTACGTCTGCCCAGGCCCCGCCTCCCGTCTACGAGGCGGGGGAAGGTGTCGGCTTCCTGCACGTCCCCGCGCTCGGCCGGGGCTACCAGGCGCTGATCCGGATGGGCACTGGCAGCGAGGTCCTCGACGAGGGCGTGGCCGGGGTCTACGAGGAGCCGTACCGGGCCGCGATGCCCTGGGACGAGGACGGCAACTTCGCCCTCGCCGCGCACCGGGACGGCCACGGCGCCAAGTTCCACGACCTCGACAGGGTCGGCCGGGGCGACGCGATCGTGGTCGAGACCCGGGACAGCTGGTACGTCTACCGGGTCGACAACACGCTGCCCCAGACCTCGAAGTACGACACCGGCATCGTCGCCCCGATCCCCGCCGGCTCCGGCTACAGCGCTCCAGGCCGGTACATCACCCTGACCACCTGCACGCCCGTGTACACCTCCACGTACCGCATGGCGGTCTGGGGCAGCCTGCTGAGGGTCGATCGGATGGACGCGAAGCGGACCCCGCCGCCCGAGCTGCGCTGAGGCGTGCGGCGGCCGGTGCACGCGGGGCGCGTGATGCGGTGCGCTCGGCCGGAGAGGTGACGTGGCGTCAACCGGCTTCGTTGGCAGTTCGCCGGAACAGGTGTCTGACGACGGGTGAGGCGAGCGCCGATGGACCACGAAGCCGTACTTCTCGAATCCCGCACCATGCGCGGCAGCCTGGTGGACCGCACCGAGGCCCTCGACCGGGTCAGGGCGCTCGGGCTGCTGCCGGACGGGCTGCACGCGACGCGGTCCATGGTGGCCGCCTACTTCGACGTGGACGAGGAGGCCGTCCGGACTCTGGTCCGACGCCACCGCGAGGAGCTCGCGGGCAACGGTATGGCCCTGCTGAAGGGCGCCGGGCTGCGAGGTTTTCTAGGGGTCAATATGACCCCTAGAAAACCACCGGGCCGCGGCCTGCTGGTCTTTCCCCGCCGGGCGGTGCTGAACGTGGCGATGCTGCTGCGGGACAGCGAGGTGGCGCGGCAGGTCCGTCGGCACCTGTTCGACCTGGCTCAGGCGCCGGTCTCCTGGCCGGAGGCGATGGCCGCCGAGATCGCCCAGCGGGCGACGCCGGGGCCGCGGGGGGAGCTGGCCGAGCTCAGGGAGGCGTACGCCCGCCTGGCCCGGCAACTGGAGGTGGAGCGGGCGGTGGTGGCCGCGATGGGCGTCCGGGTCGCGGACACCGCCTGCGAGGTGCCCACCCTGGGCGGCCGGGTGGACATGCTCTGCACCCTGGGCACCGCCCCGGGACCCGGCAGGCGGCGGTGCCCAGGCTCCGGCAGGCGGTGAGTGAGGCGGGCAGCGCGAAGGGGGCCGCGGCTGCGGCCCCCTTCGGTGTCCCTGCGGTGTTCAGGTGCCCGTGATCAGTGGTTGGTCGGGGGGTTCGGGCTGGTGCCCCCGTTGCCGCCGTTTCCCCGCGGGTCACCCGCCATGGTGATCAGCTGGACGCTGGAATTGGGGTCCACCAGGTTGTTCGTGCCGGGGTTGGTGTTGACGACGATGTTGTTGCTGTCGCCGCCTGCGCCAGCGAAGGTCCACTGCAGGCCGGCCGACTTCAGGAGGCCCATGGCGTCCTTGACGGTCTTGCCCTTCACATCGGGGACCGGCACCTTCTCCGGCGTCTTGTAGACGGTCAGGGTGACCGTGGAGCCCTGGGCCGCCTTGCTGTTGGCCGGGGGGTTCTGGTCGGCGACGATGTCGACCTTGGTGGGGTCGGTGGCCGCGGTGGTCTTGACCTCCACCACGAAGCCCGCCTGCTGGAGGGCCTGCCGGGCGGCGTCGGTCTGCTGGCCGATCACCCCGGGGACGGCCGTCTTGCTCTTGCCCTGGGAGACGACCAGGTCGACCGAGGTGCCCGGGGCGGCGTTGCCGGTGACCGACTGGGAGAGGACCTTGTCCTGCGCCGCGTTGTCGTCGTTCTTGAAGGTGACGTTGCCGACCGTGAAGCCCGCCTTGGTCAGGGCGGCCTTCGCGGCGTCCTGGGACTGGCCGGTGACGTCCGGCACGGCGGCGGTGGCGGGGCCGCTGGAGAGGTGCACCTTGATCGGAGTGCTCACCTCGACCTGGGTGCCGACGCCCGGCTCCTGGGTGCAGACCTGGTCCTTCTGGATGCTGCTGTCCGGGCAGGCGACCGGGTCGGCCGCGGTGACCTGGAGCTTGTCGTTCACGGCGGCCGCGGCGGCCTGGGCGTCCTTCAGGGACTTGCCGACCAGGTTGGGCGCGGCGACCTTGCCGGTGCTGCCGGTGTTGCCGCCCGGCCGGGTCATGGCGTCGACCACGAAGTAGGCGCCGACCAGCACCAGGACGGCCGCGATCGCCAGGACGATCCAGGAGGTGTTGCTCTTCTTCGGCTGGTCCTGGCGCCGGCCGCCCCGCTCGTAGCCGTCGTCGTAGCCGCCGTCGGCGCCGCCGGAGCCGTCCTGGTAGCCGTAGCCGGGCTGGCCGCCGACCGGGGACATCATGGTGGTCGGGCCGCCGCCCTGCTGCGGGAGCAGGTTGGTCTGGCCGTACGGGTCGTGCTGCGCGGGGTAGCCGTGCTGGTCGTAGCCGTAGCCGGGGCCGCCCATGCCGTACGCGGCGGCCTGCTGGGCGGCGGCGACCGGGAGGCCGTCGAGGAAGCGCTCGATGTCGTCGCGCATCTCGTCGGCGCTCTGGTAGCGGTAGTCGCGCTCCTTGGCCAGGGCCTTGAGCACGATCGCGTCGATCTCGGGGCGGACCTCGGGGTCGTAGGAGGAGGGCGGCATGGCCTCCTCGCGGACGTGCTGGTACGCCACGGCGACCGGCGAGTCGCCGATGAACGGCGGGCGCACGGTGAGCAGCTCGTAGAGCAGGCAGCCGGTGGAGTAGAGGTCGGAGCGGGCGTCGACGGTCTCGCCCTTGGCCTGCTCCGGGGAGAGGTACTGGGCGGTGCCGATGACGGCGGAGGTCTGGGTCATCGTCATGCCGGCGTCACCCATGGCGCGGGCGATGCCGAAGTCCATGACCTTGACGTTGCCCTGCTTGGTGAGCATGACGTTGGCGGGCTTGATGTCGCGGTGGACGATGCCGGCCCGGTGGGAGTACTCCAGCGCCTGGAGGATCCCGATGGTCATCTCCAGCGCGCGCTCGGGCAGCAGCCGGCGGCCGGAGTGCAGCAGCTCGCGCAGGGTGGAACCCTCGACGTACTCCATCACGATGTACGGGATGGAGATGCCGTCGATGTAGTCCTCGCCCGTGTCGTAGACGGCGACGATGGCGGGGTGGTTCAGGGAGGCCGCGGACTGGGCTTCGCGGCGGAAGCGGGCCTGGAACGACGGATCCCGGGCCATGTCGGCCCGGAGCGTCTTCACTGCGACGGAGCGGCCGAGCCGGGTGTCATGGGCGAGGTACACCTCGGCCATGCCGCCGCGCCCGAGGACGCCGCCGAGCTCGTACCTGCCGCCGAGGCGACGAGGCTCTTCCATAGTTCCGACCCTCTCCCTCACCTGGTGGTGAGGATGTGACGTAGGTGTCCCCGCACGCTCTGTTGGACGCTACCGGCCGTCACGGTGGTTCTGTGACGACGGCCCCACGGCACGGGCCGTGGGCGAGCGGCGGGCACACCCGCTGCTGCGGATACGCTACCGGTCCTACCAGAGCCTGCCGGAGCAGGCAGCCAGCTGAGACCAGACCGGTATCGACCGGCCACGTCCCATTGTGACAAGCCTGCCACCCGCACAGGGGCCACTCGTGGGGTCCTACTTGCTGAGCACCGCCTGCATCACCGACTTGGCGATGGGGGCGGCGATGCTTCCGCCGCTGATCTCGTTGCTCGACGCGGCGCCGTCCTCGACCACCACGGCGACCGCGACCTGCTGGCCGCCCGCGCCCTTGGCGTACGAGACGAACCAGGCGAACGGCAGCCCGGAGTTGTCCTGGCCGTGCTGGGCGGTACCGGTCTTGCCGCCCACCGTGACGCCGTCGATCTGCGCCTTCTTGCCGGTGCCGTCCTGGACCACGCTCTCCATCAGCTGCTGGAGCTTCTGCGCGGTCTCGGGCTTCATCGGCTGGCTGAACTGGTGCTCGGTGTGCTTGGAGATGGTGGTGAGGTTGGCCGCGCGCTCCTCGTCGACCAGGTACGGCTGCATCAGGGTGCCGTTGTTGGCGATCGCGGAGGCGACCATGGCCATCTGCAGCGGGGTGGCGCGGGTGTCGTGCTGCCCGATGGCGTCCATCGCGGTGCCGTCGGGGGTGGAGTTCTTGGGGAAGTAGCTGGGGACGGCGCGGATCGGGGTGTCGATCTTGTCGTTGTTGAAACCGAACTTCTCGGCCTCGGCCCGCAGCTTGTCCTTGCCGAGGTCGGCGCCGATCTTGCCGTAGACGGTGTTGCAGGAGTACTCCATGGCAACCCGCAGGGTGGCGTCCTGGCAGGGCTCGGTGTCGCTGTCGTTCTTCAGCTCGGTCTTGGTGCCAGGCAGGACGTACGGGTCCGGGGTGGAGGTCTTGTCGTCCGGGCCCTGGAACATGCCGTTCTCGAAGGCGGTGGTGGCCGTGACCAGCTTGAAGGTGGAGCCGGGCGGATAGGTCTCCCGCAGCGCCCGGTTCAGCATCGGCTTGTTCGGGTCGTTCTGCAGCGCCGTCCAGGCCTTGCCGTCGGTGGCCGGGTCCCCGCCCGCGAAGGTCGAGGGGTCGTACGAGGGGGTGGAGACCAGGGCCAGGATGGCGCCGGTCTTCGGGTCGAGGGCGACGGCGGCGCCCTTCTTGTCGCCCAGGCCGTCGAAGGCCGCCTTCTGCGCCTTGGGGTTGATCGTGGTGACGACGTCGCCGCCCTGCTTCTGCTTGCCCGTCAGCATGTCGAGGGTGTTGCGGAAGAACAGCCGGGAGTCGGTGCCGGAGAGGATGCCGTCCTCCAGGTTCTCCAGCTGGCTGGTCTTGTACGCCTGGGAGGAGTAGCCGGTGACCGGGGCGTACATCGGCCCGTCGATCCAGGCGCGCTTGTACTTGTAGCGCAGCCCGTTGACGAAGTCGGACTTGGTGACGGGGTTTCCGCCCACGATGATGTTGCCGCGCGGGTAGGCGTAGCGGTCGTACTCGTTGCGCTCGTTGTGGGTGTTGCTCGCCCAGGCGTCGGCCTGGACGCCCTGCACCCAGTTGGTCCGGAGCAGCAGGGCGAGGATCAGCACCAGGCAGAAGATCGAGACTCTGCGGATGGGCTTGTTCACTTGGCTCCTCGCCTCCTTCGTACGGTCACCGGGTCAGATTCAATCGCATGTCTCTTCACGACGGTGTGGCCTGGGTCGGTTCCGCGGAGGGGCGCCGGGCGCTGTCGCTTATCTTCAGCAGCAGGGCGATCAGTGCCCAGTTGGCGACCACCGATGATCCGCCCTGGGCCAGGAACGGCATGGTCATACCGGTGAGCGGGATCAGTCCGGTGACCCCGCCGGCCACCACGAAGACCTGGAGCGCGAAGGCCGAGGAGAGGCCGACGGCGAGCAGCTTGCCGAACGGGTCGCGGGCGGCGACGGCGGTGCGCAGGCCGCGCTGCACGAGCAGGGCGTACAGCAGGAAGATCGCCATCATGCCGGTGAGGCCGAGTTCCTCGCCGAAGGAGCCGAGGATGAAGTCGCTCTTCGCGGCGAACTGGATCAGCCAGGAACGGCCCTGGCCGAGTCCGGAGCCGGTGACCCCGCCGGAGCCGAAGGCCATCAGGGTCTGGCCGATCTGCTCGGTGGAGCCCGGCGGCGGCTTGGGCGCGAAGGCGGCCATCGGGTCCAGCCAGGCGTCGATCCGGGTCTTGACGTGCGGCTCGGAGGTGGCGACCACGGCTGCGCCGCCGATGGACATCAGCAGGCCGAAGACGATCCAGCTGGTGCGCTCGGTGGCGACGTAGAGCATCACCACGAAGAGGCCGAAGAACAGGAACGAGGTGCCGAGGTCGGTCTCGAAGACCAGGATCAGGATGGAGAGCAGCCAGACCACGATGATCGGGCCGAGGTCGCGCCCGCGCGGCAGGTACAGGCCCATGAAGCGGCGGCTGGCGAGCGCCAGGGCGTCCCGCTTGACCATCAGGTACCCGGAGAAGAAGACGGTCAGGATGATCTTGGCGAACTCGCCGGGCTGGAACGAGAAGCTGCCGAAGCGGATCCAGATCTTGGCGCCGAAGTCCTCCGCGCGGGAGGGGAAGAACGCGGGCGCGGCGAGCAGCACCAGTGCGACGGCCATCGAGATGTAGGTGTAGCGCTGGAGGATCCGGTGGTCCTTCAGCAGCACGATCACCCCGATGAAGAGGGCGATCCCCAGGCCGGACCACATCAGCTGGTTGGCCGCCGCGGGGAAGTTGCCGCGCAGCAGCTTGCCGGCCTTGTCGAGCCGCCAGATCATCACCAGGCCGAGCCCGTTGAGCAGGGTGCCGAGCGGCAGCAGCAGCGGGTCGGCGTACGGCGCGAAGCGGCGCATCGCCAGGTGCGCGACCAGGGCGAGGGTGCCCATTCCGGCGCCGTAGGCCAGCATGCCGCCGGGCAGCTTCTTGTCCATGGCGAGGCCGACGTTGGCGTACGCGAAGATCGGCAGCACCACCGCGAAGGCCAGCATGGCCAGCTCGGTGTTGCGCCGGTTGGGCGTCCCCTGCGGGGTGATCGTGGTGTTCTCGCGGCGCCGGGGGCGGATGCCGGACCGCCCGCGCGGGTCGCCGCTGCGCCGACCGCTGTCGGAGTGACTGCTGCTCAGGTCAAAGGTGCTCACGTAGTGGCCGCTCCCTGACGGCTGAGTGGGCCCGTACGGGCCGGGTCACTGGGTCGCGCAGGAGTTGGCCAGTTGCTGCTCCTGCTCGGTGAGGGTCGGTGCGCCCCCGGGGCTGCCGGCGGCCGGGCTGCCGGTCGTGGCGGGATGGGCGGCGTCCTGGGCCGGGCCGGCCGCGCCGCCGATGGCGCTGCCGGCTGCACTGGGGCTGGGGCTCGGTGCGGCGGCCGGGGCCTGGGCGGCGGGCTTGGCGCCCTCGGAGACCTTCTTGCAGACCGCTGCCTGGGCGCCGAGGCGCTTCACCTGGTCGCGGGCGTCGTCCAGGCTCTTGGCCTGGATGGTGTTGCTCACCTGGGTGCGCTGGTACGTCGGCAGGAACTTGAGTTCGATGTCGTCGTGCTGTTCGTACACCGAGGACAGGCTGAGTCCGGCCAGGTTCTGGTTGACGCCGCGGTAGACCGCGACGTGCTCGCCGTCGGCCCCGACGTAGTACTGCCCCTGGGTCCACTGCCAGCCGAACCAGCCGCCGCCGCCGAGCACGCCGAGCGCGAGCGCCACGGCCAGCGAGACCTTCAGCCAGCGGCCCTTGCGGCGCGGTCCGTCCTCGTCGTCCTCGAAGTCGTCCTGGTACGGCTGCTGCTCGGCCGCGCCGAACGCGCCGTACGCCTCGCCGTAGCCGCCCTGGGCCTCGCCGTAGCCCTCGGCGGGGCCGAAGCCCGGCTGCTCGTAGCCGCTGGCCGGGCCGAAGGCGCCCTGCGGGCCCTGCGGCGGCCGGCCGAGACCGGCGGCGCGGCCGGCCGGGGTGTTCAGCAGGGCCTGGTCGTGCACGCTGGACGGCGGCGCGTCGGCGACCGCGCCGACCACCACCGGGATGTCGGCGAGCCGGCCGCTGAGGGTGTCGGTCGCGCCGACGTCGATCACGTCCGCGACGATGCAGGTGATGTTGTCCGGGCCGCCGCCGCGCAGGGCCAGCTGGATCAGCTCCTGGACGGTCTGCTCCGGGGCGTAGAAGCTTCCGAGCGTCTCCTCCAGGGTCTGGTGGCTGACCGGTCCCGACAGGCCGTCCGAGCAGATCATGTAGCGGTCGCCGGCCCGGACGTCGCGGATCGACAGGTCGGGCTCGACCTGGCCGCGGCCGTCCAGGGCGCGCATCAGCAGGGAGCGCTGCGGGTGGGTCTCGGCCTCCTCCGGCGTGATCCGGCCCTCGTCCACCAGCCGCTGCACCCAGGTGTGGTCCTGGGTGATCTGGCTCAGGGTGCCGTCGCGCAGCAGGTAGGCGCGGGAGTCGCCGATGTGGACCAGGCCCATCCGCTGGCCGGTCCAGAGCATGGCGGTGAGGGTGCAGCCCATGCCTTCGAGCTGCGGGTCCTCCTCGACCATCTGGCGCAGCCGATCGTTGGCGCCCTGGACCGCGTCCTTCAGCAGGGTGAGCAGGTCGGCGCCCGGGATGTCCTCGTCCAGGCGGACGATCGAGCCGAGCACCTCGGAGGAGGCGACCTCGCCGGCCGCCGCGCCGCCCATGCCGTCGGCCACCGCGAGCAGCCGCGGCCCGGCGTAGCCGGAGTCCTCGTTGCCCTCCCGGATCAGCCCCTTGTGGGAACCGGCAGCGAAGCGCAGCACCAGACTCATGCCCCTGCCTCGATTCGCCTCAGGGCGGCTTCGCCAAGCGCGGAGCTGACGATTCGCTCGGTCATGCGGAACGAACCCCCTTCAGGGCGTCGGTGCGCACCAGGGCGGCAGCGTTGCAGCCGCGTGCCCGGCCGGGCGTGAACGGGATGCTGTCCCTCATGCGCTACTACTTCCGCAGTTCGATGACGGTCCTGCCGATACGGATCGGCATGCCCGGCTGGAGCGGGGTGGGCACGGTGAGCCGCTGCCGGTCCAGATAGGTGCCGTTGGTGGAGCCTAGATCCTCGACCGTCCACTGCCCAGTCTGATCCGGGTAGATCCTGGCATGCCTGGAGGAGGCGTAGTCGTCGTCCAGCACGATGGTCGAGTCGTGCGCCCGGCCGAGCGTGATGGTCTGGCCCTGCAGGGCCACCGTGGTGCCGGCCAGCGAGCCCTGCACCACCACCAGCTGGGTGGGCGCACCCCGGCGCTGCCGCGGCTGGGCCGGTGCGGTCTGCGTCGGCTGGGCCGCCCGGCCGTTGCCGGGGGCGGTCTGGACGGGGGTGCCGGCGGCTCGCCGCGAGGACCGCGGGTTCACCTTGGTGCCGAACAGGTCGCTGCGGATCACCTGCACCGCGACGATGACGAACAGCCACAGCACGGCGAGGAATCCAAGCCGCATGACCGTCAGGGTCAGATCTGACATAGGTGACCCGCTCTACCCTTCGACCTGTCGGTAGACGATGGTGGTGCTCCCCAGGACGATCCTGGAGCCGTCGCGGAGCGTAGCGCGCTGGCAGTGCTGTCCGTCCACCACGATGCCGTTGGTGGACCCCAGGTCGAGCACCATCGCGGGTGTTCCGGGGCGGATCTCGGCGTGCTTGCGGGAGACCCCGGGGTCGTCGATGCGGATGTCCGCCTCGGTGGACCGGCCGAGCACGACGCCGTTCCCGGTCACCTGGTGGCGGGCGCCGTTGACCTCGATCCAGCGGCGGGTGGCCGCGCCGCCGCCGCCCGAGCCCGGGAACGGGCGCACGTTGCCGCCGCCCGCGGCGGGCGGTGCGGTCGGGGGCGTCGAAGGCGCCGGGGGCACCACCGGAGGTGCGGACGGCGGGGGCGGCGCACCGTAGGTGGCCGCGCTCTGCTGCTGCCATGGCGCGCCGGGCGCGGGCGGGGTGGGCTGGCGCCCGTACCCGGCCTGGGCCGGCGGCGGGACGGGCTGCGGCGGCTCCTCGGAGGCCAGGGTGCGGCTGCGCACCCGGTACAGGCCGGTGTCGAGGTCGTCCGCCTTCTCCAGGGCGACCTGGAGCGGGCCCATGAAGCTGTAGCGCTGGGCCTCGGCGTACTCGCGCACCATGCCGGCCAGCTCGCTGCCCAGCTGCCCCGAGTAGGGGCTGAGGCGCTCGTGGTCGTGCGGGCTGAGCTCGACGATGAAGTCGTTCGGGACCACGGTGCGGTCCCGGTTCCAGATGGTGGCGTTGTTGTCGCACTCCCGCTGCAGTGCTCCGGCGATCTCCACCGGCTGGACCTCGGACTTGAACACCTTGGCGAAGGTGCCGTTCACAAGACCCTCGAGCCGCTGTTCGAACTTCTTCAGGACTCCCACGGGGCACCCCCTTCCAAGGGCTTCGGTCGGGCCAGGTGCTCGGCCTACTGGCGGTACTTCCGTACTGATCGTATCCACGCCCGGCCCATCCGTACGGTTCCCCGGGGATGTGGCTCCCCGCCGTGAGCCCTCGCACAGCGGCCGACGGGCGGTTTCGGGACGGTGTTCGGGGGTGGCAAGCCAGGGCTACCCGAAGACGGGCCGCCTCACCCCTGGCCCGTCTTCCCCGCACTCCGTCCGGAGGTACTCGCGGGCACGCGGCCGTCTCCGGTTGCGGGGCCTGCGGGAACGGATTCGTAGGCAGCCCGCCAGCCGTGCTAATGTTTTCCATGTCGGAAGGGGCGCCCGCAAGGGAGCCGGACGGAAGACCAGCGGAGATACGGTAAGCTTCTCGGCAGGTCGGAAGAGCGGAAAGCATCTAACGACAACACCCATGCGCGGGTGGCGGAATAGGCAGACGCGCTGGATTCAGGTTCCAGTGCCCGAAAGGGCGTGGGGGTTCAACTCCCCCCTCGCGCACAGCGAAACCCCGCAGATCTTCGGATCTGCGGGGTTTTTTGTCATCCGCTGCCGACGGGCCGACTCGCGCCCTGCGTCCTGGCAGCCGCCGCGCCTACTCGCCCGCGGCGGGGAGTTCGGCGTGGACGGTGAAGCCGCCGTCGGGGGTGGCGGTGGCGCTGAAGGAGCCGCCGAGGAGCTGGGCCCGCTCGCGCAGGCCGACCAGGCCGTGCCCGCCGCCGGGCAGCGGCATCGCCCCCGGCCGCCGGGGCGGGCGCTCGTTGTGGACCTCGACCAGCAGCCGGGCGCCCCGGGCGGCGAGGCGGACCTCGACGGGGGCGCCGGGGGCGTGCTTGGTGATGTTGGTCAGGGCCTCCTGGACGGTGCGGTAGGCGGCCCGCTCGACCGCTTCCGGCCAGGGCCGGTCACCGGGGCTGAGTTCGCTGCTCACGCTCAGCCCGCTGCCCTCGATCAGCCGGGGCAGGTCCGCCAGCCTGGGCTGCGGGGCGAGCGGTTCGCGGGGCGGTACGCCGGCGGCGCGCAGCACGCCCACCATCTGCCGCAGCTCCTCCAGGGTGCGGACGGAGAGCTCCCTGATGGTGACCGCGGTGGCCTTGGCCGCCGGGTCGCCGGTGCTCACCTGGAGCGCGCCGGCCTGGATGCTGATCAGGCTGACCTGGTGGGAGACCACGTCGTGCATCTCGCGGGCCAGCCGGGCCCGCTCGGTGGAGAGCACCCGCTCGGCGAGCAGCCTGCTCTCGCGCCGCTGGCCCTTGGTCAGCTCGTCCAGCCGGAGGGCCAGCTCGCGCCGCGTGCGGGAGAGCAGGCCGAGCGCGGTGGGTGCGGCCCCGAGCATCGCGCACTGGATCGCGTACAGCGCGTTGTCGCGGTCGAACGCCAGCAGGTGGTCGGCGAACGGCCAGTGGAAGAACTCGACCAGCGCGAAGACGGAGGCGCAGAGCATCGCGACCCACGGCCGGGGCCGCCGGGAGGCCACCGAGTAGACGGCGGTGATCGGGGCGATCCAGATGTAGGTGACGAAGGCGGCGGGCAGCGTGAGCAGCAGCACCAGGACCGGGCAGCGGCGGCGCAGCAGCAGCGCCAGGGTGGCCAGTGCGGCCAGGATGCGCTGCCACCACGGGTTGTCCAGGGTGACCAGGACGCAGTCCACCGTGGAGGCCAGCACCGGCACCAGCAGCATCAGCCAGGGGGCGGTGAGCCACCCCGGCCGGGTGCGGCGCGGCGCCGGCGCCGGGCAGGTGCCGGTGGGTCCGCCGTCGGGGTCGGTGGGTGCGATGGTGGTCATTCGCCGCTTTGCTCGGGGGTGCGGACCAGGCCGGCCCGGTTGGCGACCACGGCGGCCTGGACCCGGTTGGCGGCGCCCAGCTTGCCGAGGATGGCGCTGATGTGGTCCTTGACGGTGCCGGTGCCCAGGAAGAGCCGGTCGGCGATCTCGGCGTTGGACAGGCCCTCGCCGAGCAGGGCGAGGACGTCCAGCTCGCGGCCGGTGAGCCCGCGGGTGAGGGCGGACGCCTCGGCGTCCGGGCCGCCGCCCTCGACATAGCCGCTGATCACGGTGCGGGTGACGGTCGGGGAGAGCACGCTGCCGCCGGCCGCGAGCACCCGTACGGCGTGCACCAGCTGGTCGGGGGCGGTGTCCTTGAGCAGGAACCCGGCCGCTCCGCCGCGCAGCGCGGTGCCGATGTACTCGTCGGTGTCGAAGGTGGTGAGCATGGCCACGGCCGGGGGGCTGGGCAGGGTGCGCAGCCGGCGGAGCACCGAGATGCCGTCCAGGTCGGGCATCCGGATGTCCAGCAGCACGACGTGCGGACGCAGTGCGGTGACCCGGTCCTCGGCCTGGCTTCCGGAGCAGTCGCCGACGACCTCCAGGTCGGGCGCGGATCCGACGATCAGGCCGAGGCCGGAGCGGACCAGGATCTCGTCGTCCACGATGAGTACGCGGATCGGCGTCATGGTCTTCTTCTCCTCGGGTTGGGCGGGGTGCGCGGGTGGCGGCCGTTGTTCTGCCGGGTTCGAGCCTAGGGGCAGGTGGGAGTGGGTGGCGCCCTGATGGGAGGGAGGCGACCCCCGCCGATCGGCGGGGGCCCGAATCGGCTACCTGGTTCACGTCATTCTCATCTTCGGTGAGCAACCATGGATTGCGGCGCCCCCTGCTGGACAGAGCCGATCGAAACCCGGCCTCACCGGCCCGGCTCGGCGCCGTGGGCGCGGTGCGGATGCGCCCCCACAACTGATCGTTTGGAATTGAGCCGTGTCCTCCACAGTGAAGCCGGAGCCGTCTGCCGTTCCCACCGAGCGCTCCGGCGCATCGGCGAGCCTGCTGGCCCGCTGGCGGCCGAGGGCCGCCATGGCAACCGTCTGGTACCTGCGGCTGGTGGCGGTGCTGAACCTGGTGGCGGTGCTGGCCGTGCCGTTCCGCAACCAGGTGGAATCGCACAACGAGGGTGAGTACTTCACTCCGTACCTGGTGACCGCCGGTCTGACCTCAGCGGTGCTGTCGCTGTTCCTGGCGGTGGCGATGCGGCGGCGCAAGCGGGCCGCCTGGATCTTCAATGTCGTCGTGGGCGGGCTGACCTTCCTGGTCTTCGTACTGCTGATGACCGTGTCCGACCAGGGCGAGGACTACGTCCGACACGGGTTCAACTGGTTCTCCATGATCATCACCGGGCTGTTCCTGGTGGCGCTGCTGGTCGGGCGCCGGGAGTTCACCTCCAAGGGGGACCGCTCCAACCCGAAGACCGGGCTGGCCGCGGTGATCGGCGGCCTGATCGTGGGCGGTTCGGTCGGCTCGGTGCTGGTCCAGCTCACCAACACCATCTCGGGTGCCACCTTCTGGGACCGCTTCGGCTACTCGATCGCCCGGATGGTCACCATCGAGCCCTCGACCCACGTGGTCGACGTGATCAACGTGCCGACCTGGGTGAACGCCTTCATCAACGCGATGAGCGCGCTGCTCTTCCTGCTGGTGGTCTACCTGGCCTTCCGCAGCCCGCGCGGGCAGGAGCTGCTGACCCACGAGGACGAGCAGAAGCTGCGGGTGCTGCTGGACAAGCAGGGCGGGCGGGACTCGCTGGGGTACTTCGCACTGCGCCGGGACAAGGCGGTGATCTTCTCGCCGAGCGGCAAGGCGGCCGTGGCCTACCGGGTGGTCGGCGGTGTCTCGCTGGCCTCGGGCGACCCGATCGGCGACCCGGAGGCCTGGCCGGGGGCGATCGACGCCTGGCTGGCCGAGGCCAGGGAGCACGCCTGGGCGCCGGCCGTGATGGGTGCTTCGGAGGAGGCCGGGGTGATCTACGCCCGGCACGGTCTGGACGCGCTGGAGCTGGGTGACGAGGCGATCGTCGAGCTGGACGAGTTCTCGCTGGACGGCCGGGCGATGCGGGTGGTCAGGCAGGCGTACAACCGGGTGAAGCGGGCCGGGTACACGGTGCGGATCCGCCGGCACGAGGACATCCCCGAGTGCGAGATGGCGGAGCTGGTCGGGAAGGCGGACCACTGGCGGGACGGCGCCACCGAGCGCGGTTTCTCGATGGCGCTGGGCCGCCTCGGCGACCCGGACGACGGCCGCTGCGTGATGCTGGAATGCCATGACGCGAACGGCGAGCTGAGCGCACTGCTGAGCTTTGTGCCGTGGGGCGAGAAGGGCCTTTCGCTGGACCTGATGCGCCGGGACCGGGACACCGAGAACGGTCTGATGGAATTCATGGTGATCGAACTCCTGCAGCGGGCGAAGGAGGTCGACATCGAACGGGTCTCGCTGAACTTCGCGATGTTCCGGTCCGTTTTCGAACGAGGTTCCAAGCTAGGTGCCGGGCCGGTACTCCGACTCTGGCGTTCGGTCCTCGGTTTCTTCTCCCGCTGGTGGCAGATCGAATCCCTCTACCGGGCCAATGCGAAGTACCGCCCGATCTGGGAGCCGCGTTATCTGCTGTTCGAGAAGAGCAGCGAGATCCCCCGGATCGGTATCGCCAGCGCGCGCGCCGAGGGCTTCATCACCGTACCGAGCCTCCCCGCTCTGTTCCGTCGCCGACATGTGAGGGCGGCCGCTCCGGCGGACGGCTCCTGACCCGCCGGCGGCGGAGCGGAGTGGGAAGGGGGAGTCCCTCCGCCGGGGGGCGGAGGGCACCCATCCGGACCGTCTCCGGTCATACCGCGCTGACCTGCTCGAATACCTGACAGAGAACAGTCGAATACACAGGGTCGGGTACAAGCTACCGGCCGAGCGGCGGTAGCCGGGCAGTTTGTCTCCCCCTACAGGATGACCCGCGATTCCCCTTGGAAGCTGAGGCAGAGCGTTTATTCGCTGCCTACTGTGGATGTAGTGGCCCACGGAATCCTGGGCACACAGTCGATGTTCTTTTCTCAGGGAGCAATGGGGAGCGCAGCCGTGAAGCAGATGACCCGGGCGGGCGGCGGGCAGACCGGGGCACTGGCACATGCCAGGCGCGCGGCTGCCGCCGAGTGGGGCGTGCTGTTCACCGTCGTACGGGAGACGGTGGTGGCCAAGCGCCTCGCGGCCGTTCCGCTGGCCTGCACGGCGACGGCGCTGGTGATGCTCTTCGGCATCGTCCAGCACCTGCCCGGCGGGGAGCGCTTCGTCACCCACATCGGTGTGGTGAAGGCGGCTCTTCCGCTGGACATCTCCCTGCTGCGGACCCCGCTCTCGCTCTACGTGCCCGCGCTGGACCTGCCGGTCTGGGGTGCGCTGGCACAGGTCTTCTTCGTGTTCGGGATCGCCGAGATCGTGCTCGGCCGCCGGATGACGCTGGTCGTCGCGTACGTCTGCACCCTGGCGGGCACGCTGTTCGCCCGGATCGGCGTGGCGCTCGGCCCCGGCCACCTGCTGGGCCTGCACCACCTGGACGCCTACGTCCGGGACACCGGGCCCTCGGCCGCCGTGGTGGCGCTCGCGGTCTGTGTCGCGTTCCGCTGCCGGGCCTGGTGGACGGGCGGCACGGTGGCGCTGGTGATGATCGTGGAGGCGGTCCTGCTGCCCAACCTGGCGGGGCTCGAACACCTGGTGGCGCTGGTGACGGCGATGCTGATCGCCGGCTCGGTGGAGGTCTTCGGGGACTTCTGGCCGCGCGTCCTCGGCGGTGTCGGCGCGGCGGCCTCGATCGCCACCGAGGCCACCCGCCGGACGGCGGCGGGAGCGCTCACGCCCTGAGGCGCTGCTCCGGGGTGTGGGGGGCTGCCCCGGGCCGGGCGAGGATCCGGGCGCCCGACGGGCCGTGCACCGCCCCCGAGGCGGTGCACGGCCCATCGGCTGTCCCGGCTCAGCGGCGGGGCAGGGCGAGCTCGAACCAGACGACCTTGCCGACGGCCTTGCGGGCGGTGCCCCAGCGCTCGGCCAGCTTGCTCACCAGGTGCAGCCCCCGGCCGCACTCGTCCATCGACTCGGCCGGCTCCAGCGAGGGCAGGTTGTGGTTGTCGTCGCTCACCTCGACCAGCAGTTTGTCGACCCGGATCAGCTGGAGCTGGACGTGGTCCCTGGCCACCCGGACCGCGTTCGTGACCAGTTCGCTGACCAGCAGTTCGGCGGTGTCGGCGAGGGCCGTCAGCCGCCAGGCGGCCAGCTGCTCGCGGACCAGGGTGCGGGCCCGGTGGACCTCCGCGTCGCCCACCGACAGCTCCCAGGTGGCCACCTCGGTCGGGGCCACCCCGTCGAAACGGGCCACCAGCAGGGCGATGTCGTCCTGCCGGTCCTCCGAGTGCAGCCGGTCCAGGACGACGTCGCAGGCCTCCTCGGGGGTCTGCTTCGGGTCGATCAGATTGCCGCAGAGGGCGGCGAGACCTGCTCCTATGTCCCCGCCCCGGACCTCGACCAGCCCGTCGGTGCAGAGCACGAGCATCGAGCCGTCGCTCACGTCGATCCGCTTCGCCACGAACGGCACCCCGCCCACGCCGATCGGCGCGCCCGCGGGGATCTCCAGCAGCTCGCCCCGGCCGTCCGGGTGCACCAGCACCGGCGGGACATGGCCGGCGCTGGCCAGCTCGCAGGTGCGGTTGATCGGGTCGTAGACCGCGTACAGACAGGTCGCCAGGTGGTCGTCGCCGAGCTTCTGGGCCAGGTTGTCCAGGTGGCGCAGCAGCTGCCCCGGCGGCAGGTCGAGGGCGGCCAGGGTCTGCATGGCGGTGCGGAACCGGCCCATCGCGGCGGCCGAGTGCAGGCCGTGGCCCATCACGTCGCCGACCACCAGGGCGACCCGGCTGCCGGGCAGCTGGATCGCGTCGAACCAGTCGCCGCCGACCTCGGCCCGCCGGTCGCCCGGCATGTAGCGGTGGGCGATCTGCACCCCGGGGATCTTCGGCGGCCGGGTCGGGATCATCGAGCGCTGGAGCGTGGTGGCGACCTTCGCCTCGGCCCGGTGCAGCCGGGCGTTGTCCAGCGAGAGGGCGGCCCGGGCGGCCAGTTCGCGCAGGGTCGCCGCGTCGCTCTTGTCGAAGGCGGCCCGGTCGGGCAGCCGCAGCAGTTTGAGGATGCCCAGCACGGTGCCCCGGGCGGAGAGCGGCAGCACCAGCATGGAGCGGCCGACCACCACCGGGACCAGGTCGGGGCCGCCGAGCGAGGCGGCGTAGTCCACCGCGACATCCGGGTTGATCACCGGGACCAGGACCGGCTGGTTCTCCTGCAGGGCCAGCCCCGGCGGCGTGGAGCGGGGCATGGCCAGCAGTGAGCCCTCGTCCAGCACGTGCTCCCAGTGGCCAGAGGAGGCATTGAAGGCGCGGGCCACCCGGCGCAGCATGGTCCGGTCGTCGGGCCGGTTCGCGGGCAGTTCGGAGTCGGAGATCAGCCCGTCCAGCAGGTCCACGCAGGCGAAGTCGGCGACCCTCGGCACCAGGACCTGGCAGAGCTCGCGGGCGGTGGTGTCCAGGTCGAGCGTGGTGCCGACGCTGCTGCCGACGTCACTCAGCAGGGCCAGCTGCTCGCCGGCCTGGCTGCTGGTCAGCACCTCCACGGAGGAGGGGGAGGCCGGTTGGGCGGGGAACTCGGCGTCGCGCAGGGGGGTGTGGCCGTTGGCGGCGGACTCGATGGCGGGGCCTCCCGGGATCGGGCCGGACGGGCCGGGGGATGTGCCGTTCGGCCGGTCGACCCGGGGACCGTCCGTATCGGTGGGTGCAGCGGTGGTCTGGTTGCCGTTCGCGCCGGATCCGAGCGCGGCGGCGGCCTCGCGCGGGCCGGGCAGGGCGCCGCCGAGCGTACGGGCGCCCTCGGCGCCGTCGGCCGGCAGCAGTTGCAGGCCGATCGCCACCGGCCCGGTGCCGGGGCGGCCGGCCTCCGGCGGGCGCCGGGTGGCTCTGGGCTGGACCGCCCGCTGCTGTGCGGTCGGGTAGCGGCGGCCGAGCCCGGCGGCGATGTGTGCCACCCCGGAGCCGGCCGGTTCGTACGGGAGGACCGGCAGCCGGGTGGTCGCGTCCACCCAGAGCGCGGGCAGTCCGGCGGCGGCGAGCTGGGCGAGCAGCCGGTGCCGCCGCTCGGGCGAGCCGCCCGGGAGCAGGGCGGCCAGGGCGTCGGCCCCACCCGCCCCGGCGGGGGAGACCGGGGCCGGGGCCAGGGCGGCGGAGACCCGGTGGAAGCCGCCCGGGGTGCCCTGGGCGGCCGCGTACGACAGCAGCCGGGTGCCGAGGGCGATCCTGGGGCCGGTGGCCCGCAGCGGACGGGCGTCGGCGGCCAGCGCGAGCAGGCTGCGGCCGGCCGGTTCGGTCAGCGGGTAGGCCCACCAGAGGATGTCGCGGAGGCGGTCCTCGCGGTCGGTCACCGTCATCGACCCGGCCCAGGCGGTGCGGTCGAGCTGGGTCAGGTCGTCCAGGGTGTCGAAGGCGTCGCAGCGCCGGGCCGCCCCGGTCGGGCGGGGAGCGGCCGTCTCGGCGCGCGGCTCGACGGCGGGGAGCAGGCCGGAGGCCGTCCGGCCGCAGGCCACTTCCGCCCGGTGCCCGAAGAGCTCCTCCGCCGCCCGGTTCCACTGGGCGATCCGGCCGTCCGGATCGATCAGCACCGAGGCGAGGCGCAGTAAGGCGACCACCCCGGGGTGCTGGTCGCCGGGGGTGTCGGCCGGGCTCGGTGTGGAGTTGGGCTCGTCCACCATGGATTCGGTCTGCTCCCGCCTGGCCGTCGTGCGGAGGGCGGCCGTTGTGAGCTCCTGTGTGCCTGTGCTGTCGTGGCCGGCGTCGCGCTGCGCACCCGAGGTGTGTGTGCCGGTGCTGCCGGTTGTGCGCCTTCCAGCGAAGCACGGCGAGGGCTGCCGCTGATAGCGAATCGGGGAGATTCGTCAGTATCAGTTGCGTGTCTCGTGGCGTGCGCCGGGCCCGTACCTCCGGTTCATCCGATCGGACCAACCGTTTCGGGTGTCGGCACCCGGGTAGGGTGGCAGGCCGTACCTCCGGAGCGGATGAAGGCGAGCAGGTGAGCGCAGAGAGCCCCGTCCAGTGGACCGACCCCGAGCGGCAGCGGCTGGAGGAGCTGGTGGCCGCCACCGAGCTGGCCTGGCTGACGCTGGAGGTCGACGTCGAGACCCTGCGGGTCGAGATCGACAACTTCGCGCTGATCCACCATCAGCTGCTCGGCCCGCTGTACGCCCGGCTGGACGAGCTGGACGCCCTGGTCGCGGAGACCGTGGCGGCCCGCACCGGGCACCCCGAGGACATCCGCCGGGCCGCCGACGCGCGCAGCCGGGTCGACGAACTGCCCGACCTGGACGCGCTGCTCGCCGACCTGCCGCCCGAGCTGGCCGAGCCGGAGCCGCCGCGCCGGGTCCGCCCCGGCAGGGAGGCGCAGCGGATCTACCGCGACCTGGCCCGCCGCGCGCACCCCGACCTGAGCACCGACCCGGCCGAGCAGCAGCGCCGGTCGGCCTTCATCGCCCGGGTCAACGAGGCGTACGCGCACGGCGACGCCGGGGCGCTGGAGGAGCTGGCCGAGGAGTGGTCCACCGCGCCGGAGGCCGCGCCCGCGCCCGACGCCCCGGACCGTCTGGACTGGCTGCGCCAGCGCCTCGACTGGCTGAAGGCCAAGATCGGGCAGCTCGCCACGGAGCAGGTCAGGCTGGAGCGCAGCGCGATGGGCGAGTTGCTGATGCTGGCCCCGCAGGACCCGGACGGGCTGCTCACCGAACTCGCCGAGCAGCTGCTGGCCAAGGCCGCCGAGCGGCAGGCCGAGCTGGACCGGTTGCTCGCCCCCGTGCCGGACAATGGTGGAGACCACCGCGAACCCCAGGAGAATCCGACGATGTTCACCCAGCTCCCCACCACGGACGCCGCCTCGGTGCCCGCCGACGCACTGCTGCTCGACGTCCGTGAGCAGGACGAGTGGGACGCCGGCCACGTGGACGGCGCGCTGCACATCCCGATCGGCGAGGTGATCGCCCGGATCGACGAGCTGCCCGAGCCGGACCGCAGGCTGTACGTGCTCTGCCGGGTCGGCGGGCGGTCCGCGCAGGTCGTGCAGTACCTGGTGGCCCAGGGCCGGGACGCGGTCAACGTGGACGGCGGGATGTTCGCCTGGGACGCGGCGGGCCGTCCGATGGTGGGCGGCGGCGGCCGGGATCCGTTCGTGCTCTAGCGGCCTGTCGGCCCGTCCTGCCACAGTGGGCACCCGTGAACGTCCTCGGGGCTGCGCGGGTGGCCGGGCACCTTCGGGGTGCGGGGGACTCGGGACGGGCGCCGCGCCTGTGGTTCCCCGCACCCCTGATCGGTCACCCGTTGCCCTGAGGCAGTTGGAGGAGAGCGCAGCGTGGTGCGCACCTGGTCGCTTCCGGCGCTGGCCGTGCTCTGCGCGGCGGCTGCGCTGCTGCTCGGTGGCAGCGTGGTCTTCCTGGCGGCGCTCTTTCTGCAGTCCGCGCCGCCCAACGTGCTCTCCCAGCGGTACCAGGCGCAGCTGAACGGCATCGTGTACCCGGAGTTCGAGCAGAACTGGAAGCTGTTCGCGCCGAACCCGCTGCAGCAGAACATCAGCGTGGACGCCCGGGTGCAGACCATCTCCGACGGCGGCCGGGTGCACACCCGCGACTGGGTCGGCCTGACCGCGCAGGACATCGCGGCGATCCGGCACAACCCGGCCCCCAGCCATGTGGACCAGAACCTGCTGCGCCGGGCCTGGGACTTCTACGACTCCACCCACCCCGCCCAGGACGGCGTCGCCGTCGGTGAGCGCGGCAAGTCGGCGGAGGAGTACCTCAAGCGGATCGCGCTGCAGCGGTTCGGGCGGACCGCCGGGGGCGAGCGGATTCTGCAGATCCAGTTCCGGGAGGGGACGGCGACCATCGCGCCGCCGTCCTGGAGCCAGGAGAAGGTACCCACCGGGATCGGCTACCGGGAGCTGGCCTGGTGGCCGGTGGACGAGGACGACTACCGGGGCCTGCTGTGACCGAGGTCCACCGGGCACAGGACGACGAGACGGAGCTCCGCCGGACGGCCGGTCCGCGGAGCGGACCGCCGCTGCTGTCCGGTATCCCCCGGCAGCCCGGGACACCGCCCGCCGCTCTCCCGCCGGGCCGTTTCGCGCGGGCCTTCGAGCTCTTCACCGGCCGGGCCGTCGGTCCGTACCAGGCGGCGGTGGTGCGGATCGGCTTCGGCCTGGCCTGGACGGGGTTCCTGCTGCGGGAGTGGCCCAACCGGCGGGTGCTGTACGGCGACCGCTCGCCCTGGTCGGACGAGCTGGCGGCCCGGCTGCTGGCCGAGAACCACGCCTTCACGGTGCTCTCCTGGCACCACGGCCGGCTCTGGTTCGAGCTGGTCTACCACCTGGCGATCGTCGCCGCCGTGCTGTTCACGCTGGGCTGGCGGACCAGGGCGAGCGGGGTGCTCTTCCTGGTCACCGTGCTGTCGCTGCAGAACCGCAACGTCTTCGTCGGCGACGGCGGCGACAACGTGATCCATCTGATGGCCGTGTACCTGGTGTTCACCCGCTGCGCCCAGGTCTGGTCGCTGGACGCCCGCCGGAGGGGATCCGGCGGCGGGGTCTGGCTCTGGGTGCTGCTGGGGCTCGCGCTGCTGACCGGGCCGCCGGGCCTGCTGTGGGTGCCGTGGGCGGTCGCCGCCCTCTGGTGGATCGTCAACCGCCGGTACCCGAACGGCGAGTGGCGCGACGTGCTGGACGCACTGGCGAACATGCTGCACAACTGCGCGATGCTGGTGATAGCCGGTCAGGTGGTGCTGATCTACTCCACCGCCGGCTGGTACAAGGTGCAGGGCTCGCGCTGGCAGGACGGCACCGCGCCGCACTACCCGCTGCACCTGGACTACTTCACGCCCTGGCCCTGGCTGTCCGGGGTGCTCGGCGCCAGCCTGCCGGCGGTCTTCCTGCTCTCGTACGGGACGGTGATCGTGCAGGTCGCCTTCCCCTTCACGCTGGCCAACCGGCGGGTGAAGAACGTGCTGCTGGCGCTGATGATGGTCGAGCACGCGGGGATCGCGGTCACTCTCGGACTGCCGTTCTTCTCGCTGACGATGATCGCGGCGGACGCGGTCTTCCTGCCGACCTCCGCGCTGCTGTGGGTGGGGCGGGCCGGCCGCGGCCTTCGCCGCCGGTGGCGGCGGACGGCCCTGTCCTAGACTTCGGCCATGTCCTGGTCTGCGGCGTTGCGCGACACCGTACGCACCGGGCTGACCGTGGACCGTGCGCTCAGCAATCCGCGGCGGGCGGTGCGCGGGGCCCTCGGCGCCGCCCTGGTCGTTTTCCCGACGCTGGCGCTCGGCGGGCCCGGGCTCGCCACCTCCGGGGCGATGGGCGCCTTCATCGCTGGCACCGCCACCTTCCAGCGCAGCTTCCGTCCGCGGGTCTCGCTGGCCGTCGCCGCGGGTGTCGGACTGGGGGTCAGCACCTTCCTCGGCTACCTGGCCGCCGGTGTACCCGGCGCCTTCCCGGTGCTGCTCGCGCTCTGGGCCTTCGCCGCCGGGATGGCCTGGTCGGTCGGGCCGAGCGGGGGTGTGGTCGCCTCCACCACCGTCTCGGTGATGCTGGTCGTCGTCCAACTGCCCGTCAGTGTGCCCGCCGCGCTGGGGCACGGACTGATCTGCGCCCTGGGCGGCGCCGCCCAGGCGCTGGCCGTCACCCTGTGGCCGATCGAGAGCTGGCGGGCCCAGCGCGACGCCCTCGCCGACACCTACGCCTCGCTCGCCGACTACGCCCGCCGGCTGCGCCAGGACCCGGTCGCCCGGGTCGACCCGGCCCCCTTCATCCTCGCCCGGGAGGCCGCCACGCTGACCCCCTGGCAGGCCAGGCACCGCCCGCCCGAACTGCGCGGCCTGCGCGGCATCGCCGAACGGATCCGCCCCACCCTGGCCGCCCTCGCCGACCCCGGGGTCGGCGCACCCGCCGAAGGCCCCGAACGCGACCGGGCCCGCGAGGTGCTGGCCGCCGCCGCCGAGTCCATGGACGCCGTGGCCCGCGCGATCCGCACCGGCGAACCCCTGCGCTCGCCCCGGACCACCCCCACCCTCACGCTGGCCGGGTCCGACCCGGAGGGGCCCCGGCTCACCGGCGCCGCCCGCCGCTCGGCTCGCCGGCTCGCCGCGCTGCTGCGCACCGCCGCCGACACCCTCGACAAGCACGACCAGGACACCATCAGCAGCCCCGCGATCGGCATCGGCCTGCACCGGCCGTCGATGGTCCGACTGCTGCCGGTCGCCCTGCAGGCCGTCCGCCGCCAGCTCCAGCCGCGATCGGCGGTCTTCCAGCACGCCGTCCGGCTCTCCGGGGTGGTCACCGTCGCCTACCTGGCGGCGCGGCTGCTCGGCCTGGAGCACGGCTACTGGGCGCCGCTCACCGCCGCGATGGTGATGCGGCCGGACTTCGCCCAGACCTACAGCCGGGGTGTCGCCCGGCTGGCCGGCACGGTCGCCGGGGTGGCCGTCTCCACCGCCGTCGTCCAGCTGCTGCACCCCGGGCCGTGGCTGTCCGCCGCGCTCGCCGTCGGGTGCATCGGCGGCGCCTACCTCACCCTGCGCACCGGGTACGCGGTGATGACCGCCTGCATCTCCTCCTACGTCGTCTTCCTGCTCGGGCTGCAACCGGGCGACCCCGTGCACACCGCGCTGGTCCGGGTCGCCCTGACCCTGCTCGGCGGGGCGACCGCGCTGGTCGCGTACGCACTCTTCCCCACCTGGCAGACCGCCAGGCTGGCCGAGCGCCTCGCCGAGTGGCTGGCCGCCGCCGGGCGCTACTCGGCGGCCGTCCTGACCGTGTACGGGGACCCGGCCCAGGGCGGCGGCCGGGTCCGGGCCGCGCTGCTGGACTTCCGGGAGGCGCGCTCCGAGCTGCTGCTGGCGATGGAACGGGCGGACGCCGAGCCGGTCTCGCACGCCGCCAAGCTGCCGGACCTCTCACGCCGACAGCTCGACCGGGCGCGGGCCGCGGTCGGGCTGCTCGGCCGCTCGACCGTGCTGATGGAGGCGCACCTGCCCGGCCGGGACGCCCCGCCGGTGCCCGGCGCGGCCGAGTTCGCCGAGGAGCTGCGCTACGCCACCTCCATCGCGGCGGCGGCCCTGCTGGTCGGGGAGCAGGTGGACTTCGGCGGGCTGCGGTCGGCCCACGAGCGCTGGGACGGCAGGCTGGCCGAGCTGCCCAGGACGGACCGCACCGAGGTGGCCAGGGCGGGCGCCCGGCTGGTGATGGCGGCCGTCGCGGACCTCGACCGGGCGGTCAGGACCCGGCGCCCCGTACCCTCGGGGACGTGAGCAGCGGCAACAGCAGCACCGGTGTGCCCCACGAGGGCGAGCAGTACGACGACGCCTTCGTCCCCGAGGACCGGGAGGTCGGCCTCGGGCCGCACCCCGAACCCTGGCCCCTCGGCCCGCAGTACGACCCCGAGCTGCTCGCCGGCGGCGACCGGCGCAACGTCGTGGACCGGTACCGCTACTGGACCCGGGAGGCGATCGTCGCGGACCTGGACACCCGGCGGCACGGCTTCCACGTCGCGGTGGAGAACTGGCAGCACGACTTCAACATCGGCTCGGTGGTGCGCACCGCCAACGCCTTCCTGGCCGGTGAGGTGCACATCGTCGGGCGGCGGCGGTGGAACCGGCGCGGTGCCATGGTCACCGACCGGTACCAGCACGTGCGGCACCACGACAGCGTCGCCACGCTGGCCGCCTTCGCCGCCGAGCGGGACCTGCCGATCATCGGGATCGACAACCTGCCGGGCGCGGTGCCGCTGGAGACGTACGAACTGCCCGAGCGCTGCGTGCTGCTGTTCGGGCAGGAGGGCCCCGGGCTCACCGAGGAGGCGTGGGCGCACTCGACGGCGGTCTGCTCGATCGCGCAGTTCGGCTCGACGCGGTCGATCAACGCCGGGGCGGCCGCGGCGGTCGCCATGCACGCCTGGGTGCGCGCGCACGGCGAGATCGGCTAGGCCACGGCCCGGTGCCGACTTCCGGCGGCGGTGGGCCGGGCCGCCGGGGCCTTCCGGGATCAGGAGATCTCCGGGGTTTCGGCAACGGTGCCGGGCGAAGCGGCGGGACCCAGGTAGGAGAGAAGGTACTGCGAGGTCGGGGAGAGCTCGGCGCGCCAGGTGCACCGCGGCGGGACGTAGAGGATCTCACCGGCCCGCAGCCGGCAGCGGAGGGTGATGACCGGTACGGCGTTCGCGGATCCGGCGACGTACCACTCACCGGCGCCGGCGGTCTGGTGGACCATCACATGGGAGTCGACGGCCTCGTACCGCACCTCCCTGCCTTCGCCGGCACCGTGCACGGTGTGGACGGTGTAGCCGGTGAGGTGCCCGAGGCGGTTGGCCAGCAGGTCCAACTCGGCGGCCCTGGCGGCGGGGCGGTAGGCGGGGTGCTCGTGGTCGGGCCAGAAGACGCCCGGCGAGCGGTTGTGGTGCACGTCCAGGAAGAGGGCCAGCTCCCGGTGGTGGAGTTCCGCCGCTTCGGCGGCCGCACCCTGTCTCTCCGGCAATGCTGGACTTCCCCCCGTGTCGTCCCCGTTCCCGGCCTCATCCAGGACGGCCGACCCGCCCGGAACCGGCGAACGGGTTCGGGCGGCACGGGAACCATGCCACGGCGTGCGCACGGTCGGTAGTCACGGGTTCACGTTACCGGGGCGGGGATCGCCCGCCCGAAGCGGTCTCCTGCGGTGCGTGGCGGGGGAGAAAGCGCCCATGGCATCTGCTTTGTCCCCTTCTGCCCACCTGTCACTTTGGTGATTGGCACTTTGGTGAGACGTCTTGCCCATGGCCGCCGGGACAGGCCGCGGGCAACGCTTCTCCCGTGACCGAAGAACCCCCGTGGACCCGGGGGTTCGCGAACCGATCCGGGAGATCTCATGAAGCGACTCACCCCGCTCAAGCGGCTCGTCAACGCCACGGCGGTGACCGCAGTACTGCTGGTCGGGGCCGCTCCGGCCGCCAACGCCGTCGCAGCCGCTCCCGGCTCACCGAAGACCTCCGCGCCGAAGACCTCCTCGGCGGCGGCCGACAGCCGGCACGGCAAGCACATCTGTCCGCCCATCGGCCACTGCCGCGACACCTCGTGGGGCGGCTGAGCGCGAGCATCCGACCGCCTCGTACCGCAGCCTGCGGCGCCCGTTCGCCCCAAGGGGGCGCCCATTCACCACAACGACCAGAGAAAGAGCACGATGGACGCCTCGACCAACATCCGGCCGTCCCTGCGGCACGGCGTCAGAACAGTGAACGGGATGCAGCAGACGGCACCGACCGGTGAGCACGACCCTTCGGCCACGCCCGGCGGTCCGGTGGCCCTGAACGAGCGGCAGCGCAAGCTCATCTCGCTGCTCATGGCGGGTCACACCGACTCCAGCGCGGCCTACCGGCTGGGCATCAGCCCGCGGACGGTGACCAACATCCTGCGGTCGCTGATGGACCGGCTCGGGGTGGACAACCGGTTCCAGCTCGGCGTCGCGCTGGGCGCCCAACTTCGGCTCACCGCAGGGAAGTCACACCTCGGGGCTGACAGCGGACACCGCGGTGCCGTGCACCAGGGCAGGGCCCTCGACGGAGGGCCGCGGGCCCAGGGCGCCGAGCTGAACCGGCTGCCGGGGACGGGCGGGTACGGCACCGGGCGGCCCGCACCGCGTCCGTCCTGAGCGCCCGTTCCGAGCGCGCGGGTCAGGCGGGCGGGATGTCGTTGCCCCTGTGGCGGGTGAGGTACTCCCAGGTGTCCTTGCCCGGGTAGCCGTCGGCCTCGGTTCCGGCCCAGCCCTGGGCGAGTTGGAAGGCCTTGGTGGCCCGGTGGTCGGAATCGCCCCAGCTGTCGTCCGGGCCTTCGGCGTAGAAGCGGCCGCCGCCGCGTCCGACCAGCAGCTCGCCGAGCCGTCTGACGTACTCGTTGCGCGCGCCGGGCCCGAACTTGTCGGCGCCGGGGAAGGAGTCGGCGCTGCTCGACAACCCCCGGTAGCGGTAGGGCAGATAGCCGTCGGCGTGGCTCCAGTACGCGTAGGGGGTGGACCGCTTGCGGGTGCTCGGCCTGGTCTGCTCCAGGGCGAGGTACTTGGTGCGGGAGGAGTAGGTGGGCGCGGTGGGGGCGCTTCGACCGGTACGGGAGGGCGAAGCGGTTGGTGGACTACTCCCACTCCCAGCGGATGCCGAGCTGTCCCGGGGGCTGGTCCGGTGCGAGGACGTGGACGCTGGCCGAGGCGCCGATCCACAGCTGTCTGCGCTCCCGGTCGGACTCCTCGCCGGGGTCGCGGTCGAAGCGTTCGCAGTGCGCCGGTATCGCTGCCGGGTCGAAGTGCACCTGGAGGACGTACTCGCGCACCGGGACCGCGAAGCGCCGCGCGTAGGTGGTGGTCGGGTTGCCGGGCGGGATCTCGACCTCGTACTCGATGACCGTGCTGTCGCCGATGCCGAGCGGCCGGTCCAGCATCAACTCGGCCACCAGCAGGCCGATCTGGGGACGGCGGCGGACCCGGCCGAGTCTGGCGTGCCGGACCGAGGTGATCTCCGGGCAGCCGGTGGCCCCCTCGTCCGCCATGTGTACCACCAGGCAGCGGGACACCCCGCTGACCGTGGCCCGGACCACCTGGCGCAGCCGCAGCATTGAGCCGCGCCGGTGTTCGTCGACGTAGTAGGCGTCGTGGATGCTGAGCCGCTCCAGCTCGCCGACCGGCGGGGCGTCCAGCTCGGCGAAGACGCCGGAGATCTCCTGCTGGCCGGGCCAGACGTCCTCGACCCGGAGGCTGTCGGTGGCGGCCGGGGTGACCCAGCGCCCGCGCGGGCGGGGCGGGCCGAGCAGGCTGGAGAGGGCGGCGTGCGGCAGGTCGAGCAGCTCCTCCAGGAGGTGCACGGCGCGCAGTGAGGTGGCGCGCTCGGGCTGGCTGCGTCCGCGACGCCAGTAACTGAGCGTCGTGACACTGATTCTGACGCCCTGTTGGCCGAGTGCGGTGCGGATCCGGTCCAGGCTGAGGCCGCTGCCCTCGATGGCGGTGTGCAGTGCCTCGGCGAAGTTGGCGGACGCCACCGGCCTTGCTCTGCCCGGCGGTTGGACGGGCGCGGGCACGAACCCGCCGTCCGGGTCGGCCCGGTGCTCGCCGACCAGCCTGAGCCGTCCGGCATACTGCGGTTGCTGTGAGGCCATGCGGACACCTTCCCCACCCGGCGAGTTCGGTGGGAACCCTACGCACGGTCGAGAGACTACGTCATCCACTTATGCGTATGACAGTGGTCACGCAAAAGAATCCCGGGGTTTTCGGATATCGAAACACTGCGGAAACAAAGCTGCCGGTACGGGGGCGTACCCCGTACCGGCAGCTCTCCTGAATTGGGGTCAGGAAATGCTGAGCGCGGTGTCGTCGATGACGAAGCTGGTCTGCTGCGAGGAGTCCTCGACGCCGGTGAACTTGAGGGTCACCGTCTTGCCGGCGAAGGCCGACAGGTCGATGGTCTTCTGGACGTAGCCCGAGGCCGCGTCGGCGTTGGAGTAGGTCGCCACCGTGGTGGAGTTCGCCTGGACGGTGAGCTTGTCGTAGGCGGTGCTGCCGGTCTCGGCGGTGTCGATGTGCAGCCAGAAGCTGAAGCTGGCCTTGCAGCCCGCCGGGATGCTCACGGTCTGCGAGAGGGTGTCGGTGTGGGCCGAGCCGTAGCCGTCCAGCCACGCCTTGTACGAGCCGGAGTGGGCGGCCTCACCGGAGTCGGTGGTGATCACGCCGCTGGACGAGGTCCACGTCGAGGAACCGCTCTCGAAGCCCGCGTTGCCGAGCAGCTGCGCCGAGGTGCAGCCACCGGACGGCGGCGGGGTGGTGCCGCCACCGCCACCGAGCAGGGCGGTGGACAGGCCGTCGGCGGCCGGGGTGCCCCAGCCGGTGACCTGGTCGTAGCCGGACTTGGTGGAGAAGTCCTGGTTCTTGCCGGAGGTGACGTCGTGGAAGGCCGAGCCGTAACCGCTGCCGTTGGCGATCGAGTACAGCTTGGGGTTGGCCTCGCCGAGCGCGGACTGGCCGGCGGCCTTGGCCTTCTGGTTGAACAGCGCGGCGTAGCCGGACCAGAGCGGGGCCGCGGCGGAGGTGCCGCCGTAGACCTGCCAGCCGGGCGAGCTGGTGCCCTGGGTGTAGATGGCGAAGCCGCTGGCCGGGTCGGCGTTGGAGGAGACGTCCGGCACGGTGCGCATGCTGCCGCTGATGCCGGTGCCGGTCTGCCAGCTCGGCTGCGCGAACTGGGTGGAGACGCCGCCGCCGGCGGTGCTCCAGGCGCTCTCCGAGGAGTAGCCGTTGCCGCTGGTCACCTTCAGATTGGTGCCGCCGACACCGGTGTTGTGCGGGCTGGAGGCCGGGAAGTCGACCGCCTTGACCGAGGAACCGCTGGTGGAGCGGGTGCAGTCGCGCGAGCCGTCGTCACCGGAGGCGGAGAAGATGCTGATGCCCTGGGCGGCGGCCTGCTTGAAGGAGTTGTCCACCGCGGTCATGGAGGCGGCGGTGGTGTCCGGCTCGCAGGATCCCCACGAGATGGAGATGACCGAGACCTTGTTCTCCGACACGATCTGGGCGGCCATGTCCAGCTCGCCCTGGTCGGTGTTGGGGGCCTCGTAGACCAGCTGCTGGGCCTTGGGGGCGACACCGCGCACGATCTCGGAGTCCAGCTCGACCTCGCCCTGGCCCTGGCCAGGGGAGCTGTCGTAGTTGGCGCCGTCCACCGAGACGGTGCTGACGGCCGGGCCGGAGAGGCCGAACTGGCTGTCGTACGTCTTCAGGTTGCCGGCGGCGTAGCCGTCGAACTCCCAGAGGGCGACCGTGGAGCCGGTGCCGTCGGCGCTGATCTTGTTCAGGTTGTACGCGCCGTCGTACTGGGCCGGACCGAAGCCGCTGGGGGTCGCGTGCGAGGTCGCCCCGTTCGGCTTGGCCAGGCGGGTGGTGCGCACGGTCTTGTTGTTCAGACCGGTGACGCCCTGGACCACCTGGGCCAGCGAGGCCGGCACCGAGGCGGCGTCGTCGTTGGCGAAGAACGTCTTGTTCTCCTGCTGGTCGACGTAGCGGCTCTCGTGGGTGCCGAAGGCCTTGGCGATCTGCGCGTTGCTGCCGGTGGCGT